>NZ_LZJC01000140.1 GCF_001666755.1 Mycobacterium sp. E1214
TGGCCGTCATCGGTGGAACCGTCGGCATCATCGGTTTCCTCACGCTGACCACCGGCGCCCTGGTCGCGGTGCAGGGCTACGACACCCTGTCCAACATCGGTGTCGAGGCGATGACCGGCTTCCTGTCGGCGTTTCTGAACGTCCGGATGATCGCGCCCTGCACCGCGACCAGGGCGCCGGTGGTCAGCGTGAGGAAACCGATGATGCCGACGGTTCCACCGATGACGGCCAAAGCGCCTGTGCCCATCCCCATTTCGGCGATCAACCGCAACAGCTCACCCGGGTAGCGGCGCACCGCGTCGACGGTGGCGGCCAGGGACTGCCCGTAGAAAACGGTCTGCTCGCCCAACTTGCGGGTCGAGGCCACCAGCCTGGGCCCGACGGTGACGAACCACGGCGGTTCGCCTGCGACGCCGGTCATTTCGCCGTGACCTTCACGCCGAGCGCGGTGGTGAGGATGTTGATGAAAAACAGCGCCATGAACGAGAAAACGACCGTCTCGTTCACCGCGTTGCCGACCCCGGTGGGGCCGCCGCCCACCGACAAGCCCTTGTAGCAGGCGATCAGGCCCGCGGACAGCCCGAACAAGGTCGCCTTGATCAACGAGATCACCACCTGCGGAAGGCCGGTCACCAACGTCATGCCCGCGATGAACGCACCCGGGGTGACGTGCTGGACGAAGACCACGAAGACGTAGCTGCCGGTCAACCCGGTCACTGCGACCACCGAGTAGAGCAGGACGGCGACGAAGGTGGCGGCGATGATGCGCGGAACAACAAGCGCCTGAATGGGGTTGATGCCGATCACCTTCATGGCATCGATCTCCTCATTGATCGTGCGCGCGCCCAAATCGGCGCACATGGCCGTCGAGCCGGCACCCGAGACCACCATGGCGGTGACGACCGGCCCGACCTGCGTGACCGATGCCAGGCCGGCGCCGGCGCCGGACAGATCCCCGGCACCGATCTCGACGAGCAGAATGTTGAGCACGAACACGATGAGGACGGTGTAGGGAATCGACAGCATGATCGTCGGAAAGATGGATACCCGGGCGACGAACCAAATCTGTTCGAGCACTTCGCGCCACGCCCACGGCCCGCGCACCATGGCGCCGAGCGCCTCGGCGCAGAGCAGGAAGAATTGGCCCAGCGCGTTCATCGGCTTGGCCAGGCTCTGGCCATTCACCGAGCTGACCCAACCCGACGGCGGCCTTTCCGACTCACTGAAGACCCCCATTGTTCGTAACACGGTTATCCGTGCGTAACTAGCCGCTCGCGACGAGAACAGCGCTACTTACGCGCGGCCACCGTGGCACGTCGCGCACTAGGTTCCAGGAATCTACGGGCAACCCAGCCCGCACCGTCAGGTTTGCGCTCATCGAGATGCAATGTCACGAAGTGATCACGCGGCGCGCGTGCCGCAATGGGGCGGCACTTCGATCGCCACAGTTCGGGCAACGACGCTGTCCGGCAAGGGTTTCCCTCAGGGTGAGCCGAACGGACCCGCTCCGGGGCCCGCCCCGTCTGGTTAGACTTCCCGCGTGACCGATCACCCGTCGTCATACCTGGTGCTGGCCTCCCAGCGCAGCGGCAGCACGCTGCTGGTCGAATCGCTGCGCGCGACCGGCGTCGCTGGTGAACCGCAGGAGTTCTTCCAGTACCTGCCGACCACCAGCCAGGCCCCACAGCCCCGGGAGTGGTTCGCCGGTGTCGAAGACGAGACCATCCTGAGCCTGCTGGACCCGCTCGACGCCGGGACACCCGACCTGGCGCCGGCCGACGTCTGGCGCAGTTACATCCGCACCGTCGGCAAGACCCCGAACGGCGTGTGGGGCGGCAAGCTGATGTGGAACCAGACCCCGTTGCTGCTCAGTCGCGCCCAGGGTTTGCCCGACCGTAGCGGCGAGGGGCTGCGCGCTGCGATCCGCGACGTCGTGGGCGAGGAGCCGCTCTACATCTACGTCTACCGGCCCGACGCGGTGTCGCAGGCCGTGTCCTTTTGGCGCGCCGTACAAACCCGCGTGTGGCGGGGCCGCCCCGACCCGGTTCGCGATGCCCGCGCCACCTATCACGCCGGTGCCATCGCGCACGTGGTCACCATGCTGCGGGCCCAAGACGAGGGCTGGCGGAAGTGGTTCGCCGAGGAAGGCGTGGAGCCCCTCGAGATCCCCTATCCCGTGTTGTGGCGCAACCTGACTCAAGTGGTGGCGACCATCCTCGAATCGTTGGGCCTGGATCCGCAGCTGGCGCCCGAGCCGGTGCTGGAACGCCAGGCCGACAAGCGTTCCGACGACTGGGTCGACCGCTATCGCGCCGATGCCGAGGAACAGGGTCTGCCGACCTGACGCGTGGTCGCCGCCCGCCGTTCTGCGCCGCTCGACCGCAGCTGCGGCGCTAGATTCACCCCGATCCAATAACTTGGCTCCCCCGGTCCCGCGGGCAACCATTCCGACAAGGGCGCGCCGACGAGGGGCCCCCCGAAACCAAGAGGAGTGCTCGTGGTGGTGCAAGGCGCACCGGAAGGCGATGGCGGCGGCCCGGATACGCCGCGACGGAACGGCTGGCTGACGCGGCTCGGCGAAGATTGGTGGGCGACCATCCTGGCCGGCGTGATCACCGCGCTGGCGGTGGCAGGCGTGCTCCCGAAGATTCCGTGGTGACCCGGGTGAGCACCGTCAGCGTCGAACCGGACGAGACCACCGACGCCACCTTCACCAGCGCCAGGCCACTGGACTACGTTCCGGGCCTGTTGCTGCTGGTCGCGGTGGGCGTGCTGGGCAAGTACGCGCAGATCTGGTGGAATTCGACTGCCAAGCACCATCATTGGACCGTTCCGGACATCGAGTACGTGCTGTGGGCAATCGTCATCGGCCTGATCATCACCAACACCGTCGGCCTGCACCGGGTATTCCGGCCCGGGGTGCTGACCTATCAGTTCTGGCTCAAGGTCGGCATCGTCGCGCTCGGCTCGCGCTTCGTGCTGGGCGACATCGCCAAGCTCGGCGCCACCAGCCTGGTGCAGATCCTGGTGGACATGGTGATCGCGGGAACGATCATCATCTTCGCCGCCCGCGCGTTCGGCCTGTCCGGCAAGCTCGGTTCGCTGCTGGCCATCGGGACGTCCATCTGCGGGGTGTCGGCCATCGTGGCGGCCAAGGGCGCGATCCGGGCCCGCAACTCCGACGTCGGTTACGCCATCGCGGCGATTCTCGCGCTGGGCGCGGTGTCGCTGTTCGTGTTGCCACCGCTGGGACACGCGATCGGGCTGACCGACCACGAATTCGGGTTGTGGGCGGGCCTGTCGGTGGACAACACCGCCGAGACGACGGCCACCGGCTACCTGTATTCGGATCACGCGGGCAAGATCGCCGTGCTGGTGAAGTCGACCCGCAACGCGCTCATCGGGTTCGTCGTGCTCGGCTTCGCGCTGTATTGGGCCGGACGCGGCGAGGCCGACGAGATCGCGCCGGGAGCGCGGGCGAAGGCCGCGTTCGTGTGGGCCAAATTCCCGAAGTTCGTGCTGGGATTTTTGGCGGTGTCGGCGATCGCGACGGCCGGCTGGTTGAGCAAGGGCCAGACCGCCAACCTGGCCAACGTGTCCAAGTGGGCGTTCCTGCTGACCTTCGCGGGCGTCGGGCTCACCACCGACATCCGCCAGATCGCCCGCACCGGTTGGCGCCCGCTGGCCGTCGCGGTCATCGGCCTCACCGTCGTCGCCACCGTGTCGCTGGGTATCGTGCTGTTGACCTCGCGCGTATTCGGTTGGAGCGCAGGCACTTAAACCGACACCCAGAAAAGCCCGCCTACGCTTTCCGGCGCAGGCGGGCTTTTCGCTCGAAGGTCCGTCAGCCGATCGCCGCGCCGCCCTCGGCGATCCTGCGCACCGCCCTGAGGAACACGTCGATCTCGTCGAACGTGTTGTAGAAGGCGAACGACGGCCGCACGGTGGCCTCCAGGCCCAGGCGCCGCAACGCCGGCTGAGCGCAGTGGTGCCCGGCCCGCACGGCGATGCCCTCGGCGTTGAGGGCCTTGCCCACCTCGAGCGGCTCGTGCCCGGCCAACACGAACGACAACACGCTGGCCTTCTCCGTCGCGGTGCCGACCAGGCGCACACCGGGGATGTCGGCCAGCCGCGGTGTGGCGTATTCGAGCAGCGCGTGCTCGTAGGCGGCGATGCGCTCGACACCGAGCCGCTGCACGTAGCGCAGCGCCTCGGTGAGCCCGACGGCGTCGGCGATGTTGCCGGTGCCCGCCTCGAACTTGACAGGTGGCCCCTGGTACAGCGACCGTTCCAGGGTGACGTCGGCGATCATGTGCCCCCCGCCCTGCCAGGGCGGGGTCTCGGTGAGCGCGTCCGTGGTGCCGTAGAGCGCGCCGATGCCGGTCGGCCCGTAGATCTTGTGGCCCGAGAACACGTAGAAATCGGCGCCCAGCGCGGCGACATCGGTCGGGATGTGCTGGATGGACTGGGCGCCGTCGATGAGCACCCGCGCGCCGTAGCGATGCCCCAACTCCACGATCTTGTCCACCGGCACCACCGTGCCCAACGCGTTGGACACCTGGCTCGCGGCCACCAGCTTGGTCCGCGGACCGAGCAACTGCTCGAACTCGTTGAGCAACAGGTTGCCCGCGTCGTCGATCGGCGCGACCTTGAGGACCGCACCGGTTTTCTGCGAAATCAATTGCCAGGGAACGATGTTCGCGTGGTGTTCGAGGTGGGTGATGACGATCTCGTCACCCGGTTGCAGGTGCTTGCCGCCCCATGCGTGCGCCACCAGGTTGATCGCCTCGGTGGTGCCGCGGGTGAACACGATGTTCTCCGAGCTCGGCGCGCCGATGAAGTCGGCCACGGTGTCGCGGGCCTCCTCGTAGGCGTCCGTGGCCCGCGCCGCCAGTTCGTGCGCGGCGCGGTGGATGTTGGAGTTCTCGTGGCTGTAGAAGCGCACCAGGCGATCGATCACCACCTGGGGCTTCTGGGTGGTCGCGGCGTTGTCGAACCAGATCAGCGGCTTGCCGTTGATCACTTCGGCGAGAATCGGAAAGTCCGCCCGGATCGCGTTGACCTCGAACACCTCGTGTTCGTCGGGCAGTCGCGGTATCGGCCCCGCGCCCGTCAGGAAGTGATAGTTGCCCTCGTCCCCCGCGCCCGGCGCGGCCGCGGACGCGGCATCGGACCAGCCCAGGTCGCCGACTCCCGGCGCTCCCGGCAGCCAGGACGGCGATTCGCCCCGGGGGGCCACCGGCGCGGCGGCCGGGGCGGCGCCGGCCAGCACTCCGGGCACCGTCGGAACGATGCCCTGGCTGGGCACGGCGTACGCACCGAAGTCGGTGGGCACCGCGAAGGGATGCGCGGTACCCGCCGCTGCCGCGGCCGTCGGGTCGAGGCCGCCGCCCCAGGGCGCGACCGGCAGCGTCTGCGGCGGTGCGTCCGGCTGCGGGGAGGTCGGCGCCGGGACGTAGACGTCCCGAAAGCCCACCAGGGGAACGGGATTCGAATACACGTCGGCCGCGCCCGCCGCCGTGCGCCCGGTCGACGTGGGGGTGGTGGCGTCGGGAACGCTGCCGCGCGGTGCGACCGGCACCGTCTGTGGCGGGGTCTCGAGCGACGGCGACGTCGCGGCGGGCAGGTAGACGTCGGAGCCACCGGCCAGCGGCGCCGGCGACGGGTAGGCGTCGGCGGTGCCCGCCGCGGTCCGCGCGGCGGACGTCGCGGCGGTCACGTCCGGCACGCTGCCCCGCGGCGCGACCGGTGCCGACTGCGGGGGGCTGTCGGGACCGGGCCGGATGCTGGCCGCATACAGCTGGCTGGCCAGCGCGGCCAGTTCCGCGGCGCTGATCGGCAGGTCGCTTTCGGCGTCTACCGCGCGGTACTCACTTGTACTCATGGAACTGGTCCACGGCGACGCCGTCGAGCACGGCGAGCGCGTCGTCGGTCAGGACAGCCAGGGATGTGTACAGGGTGACCAGGTAGGTCGCGATCGCCGACTGGTTGATGCCGGTGAATCGGACGGAGAGCCCCGGCGCCTGCTCGCCCACCAGACCGGGCTGGAACAGGCCGACCACGCCCTGGCGCTCCTCACCGGTGCGCGCCAGGATGATCTTGGTCTTGCCGTCCTCCACCGGCACCTTGTCCGACGGGATCAGCGGGATGCCGCGCCACGTGATGAATTGCGCCCCAAAAAGATTCACGACGACGGGCGGTACGCCGCGGTAGGTGGCCTCGCGGCCGAACGCCGCGATGCCCAGCGGGTGGGTGAGGAAGAAGCTGGGCGTCTTCCAGACTTTGGTGATCAGCGCGTCCAGATCGTCGGGGGTGGGAGCGCCGACCCGGGTCTGGATGGTCTGTTCGGGCGTCGCCTGGGCGAGCAGCCCATATTCGGGGCTGTTGATCAGCTCGAACTCCTGGCGCTCCTTGATGGTCTCGATCGTCAGCCGCAACTGCTGGGTGATCTGGTCGTGGGGGCTGGAGTACAAGTCGGAGACCCGGGTGTGGATGTCGACCAGGGTGGAGATGCTGCGCAGCGTGTATTCGCGGGGGCTGGTCTCGTAATCGACGTAGGTCTCGGGCAGGGGCTCGTCGGTGCCGGCGCCGGCCTCGGCCTTGATGGCGACCTGCTCCGGGTTGACCACGCGGTTCACCCGGTAGATGCCCGCCTCCACCGGCACCCAGCTCAACAGGTGCAGCAGGAATCGGGGCGTGATCGTCGAAAGCTGCGGGACGGTCTTGGTCGCGTTCGCGAGTTGCCTGGCGGCAAGATCGCCGAGGGTCTGAGACTCGCTCTGAGCCGACGTCATGATGGTCCTTTCGTTTCCGTGGAAAACACCAGGGCGGTAGTGGTCGAATTCACCCGCGAAATACAATCTCGCCGAGCCGCGGCAAGTGTAAAACTCAGTGAGAATTTTTTCGCGCTGTCCGGCTTATCCGCAGGCCGGACGAGCCCGCGCACATCATGCCCTATGATGGGCCGCATGCACCAAGCCCCACAGCTGCGCCGTATGCCCTCGCGCTGTCTTGCTGTGTGCTGTTGTCGCTGTTGTTGATTGCCTGATTCGGCCATTCTCGCGTTCTAATCGTCGCGCTTTTTTCGCTGACGGGTGATATTCGCCCTCGCGCATAGCGCGCAACTCTCGAACTTCAGGAAGAACAGCAACCCATGACAGTGTTGTCCATACCGCCACGCGCCTCGGCGCCCGTGACGACCCGTCGCCGCGTCCTGGTCCGGCCCACCACCGAGGTCACCCGCATGACGCGTTATCGCGGCGGCACCTACTCGCACACCGTCGACACCATCGAGTTCGTCGACGGCAGCCGGGCGCGCACCGACCTGATCCGGCTCAACCCGAACCTGCGTGCCTACTCGCTGGATTTCTGCGGCATCGCACCCGACCGACCGACGCGCTACCGCCTGGGCACCTGGTCCACCCTGCCCCATCTGCACACCCGCGGGCATGAGGCCGAGGTCGACTGGATCCTGCGCAACTCCTTCCCGATGCGCACGACAGCGCAGTTGAGTGGGCAGTTGCGCGCCGCCGGGTACCTGCAGGGCCCGGCCAACATCAGCGAGCACCACGCCATCGCCGCCACGCAGGCCGCGATCTGGCAGTTCACCAACGGCCTCGCGCTCGACACCCGGCCCCGCAATGTCCCGGTGCGGGTGCAGCGCGGTCCCGGGCCGTCGCTGACCTTCGAATTCGACGGCGAACCGCAGCTGGGCGGCTACTCGGTGTGGACGGAGGCCGCCGGGCCCGTGCACCTGCGCTTGCAAAAATCCACCAATGGGACTGTCTGGCAGGACGTTTCGGGTTCTCACCTGACGGTGGACGCGGGCGCCGGCCGCCACCAGCGGACGCTGGGCGTCGGCAGCACGCTGTCGGCCAGCCGGCACGGCCGCGCCGGCAGCGGCTACCGCCACTACCGGTTGCTCGCCACGGCACAGGGCGGCGATCCGACGATCGACGAGGTGCGATTCTGGCTGACCGATACCCGCCACTACCGCAACGCCGACATGGTCGTGCACCTGTACAACTACCTGATCGACGGGGCGCGCAACGCGGCGCGCGGCGCGGACGAACTCCGGCTGGTCGAACACCAGGCGACCGCCGACTCGCACCTGGTGGGCCCGTTTCAGGTGCCAATCCCGTTGGCCCTCAGCGTCACTGAGGGACACACGCTGGTCGACGCCGACGGCGCGGTGATTCGCGATATTGTTGAGCCCGGCAGCGATTTCTACCTCCGTCCGGCACCAGGCACATCGGCAACGACAATGACAGCAAAGACAGCGCACAACCTCACCGGTCGCGTACTGACCGGGGTGGCCCTGGACGGCGCGCCGTACCGACTGACCCCCATCGCCCTGACCGTACCCACAGATGTAGCCATCGAATTCGACATCATCTGGCAGGCGAACGAGCCCTGTTCCGACACCGCTTAAGGGAGCTTCATGAGCATCGCGCAGGACGTCACACAGCTCATCGGCAATACGCCGCTGGTCCGGCTGAACCGGGTCACCGAGGGGGCGGTGGCCGACGTCGTCGCCAAGCTCGAGTTCTTCAACCCGGCGAACAGCGTCAAGGACCGCATCGGCGTGGCGATGCTCGACGCGGCCGAGGAGGCCGGCCTGCTCAAGCCGGACACCATCGTCTTGGAGCCGACGAGCGGCAACACCGGCATCGCGCTGGCGATGGTCTGCGCCGCGCGCGGCTACCGGTGCGTGCTGACCATGCCCGAGACGATGAGCACTGAGCGACGAATGCTGTTGCGCGCCTTCGGCGCCGAGATCGTGCTGACCCCCGGCGCCGAGGGCATGGCCGGCGCCATCGCCAAAGCCGAGGAGCTGGCCAAGAACGACCAGCGCTACTTCATCCCCCAGCAGTTCGAGAACCCCGCCAACCCGGCGATCCACCGCAGGACCACCGCCGAGGAGGTGTGGCGCGACACCGAGGGCAAGGTCGACTTCTTCGTCGCGGGCGTGGGCACCGGCGGCACCCTGACCGGCGTCGCCCAGGTGATCAAGGAACGCAAGCCGTCGACGAAGTTCGTCGCGGTCGAGCCCGCCGCCTCGGCGGTGCTCTCCGGCGGCCAGAAGGGGCCGCACCCCATCCAGGGCATCGGCGCCGGGTTCGTGCCGCCCGTGCTCGCGACCGACCTGGTCGACGAGATCATCCCGGTCGGCAACGAGGACTCGCTATCCATGGCCCGACGGCTGGCCCGGGAAGAGGGGCTGCTGGTCGGCATCTCCTCCGGCGCGGCCGTCGTCGCCGCCCTGCAGGTGGCCCGCCGCCCCGAGAACGCCGGAAAGCTCGTCGTGGTGGTGCTGCCGAGCTTCGGTGAGCGCTATCTGAGCACCCCGCTCTTCGCCGATCTGGCGGATTGACATGCTTGCCGACATTCGCCGCGACATCCGGGCCGCCAGGGACCGCGACCCGGCCCGGCCGACCACGTTGCAGGTGATCCTTGCGTACCCGGGCGTGCACGCCGTGTGGGGGCACCGGATCAGCCATTGGCTGTGGGGCCGCGGCGCGCGGGTGGCCGCACGGGTCTTTGCCGAGCTCACCCGGATCGGGACCGGGGTCGAGATTCACCCCGGCGCCGTCCTGGGCCCCGGGCTGTTCATCGACCACGCGACCGGCGTGGTGATCGGCGAGACGGCCGAGGTCGGCGAGGACGTCACGATCTACCACGGCGTGACGCTCGGCGGCAGCGGCAAGGAGACCGGCAAGCGCCACCCGACCATCGGTGACCGCGTGGTCATCGGCGCGGGGGCCAAGGTGCTCGGCGCGATCAAGGTGGGCAGCGACAGCCGGATCGGCGCCAACGCCGTCGTCGTCAAGGAGGTTCCCTCCGATGCGGTGGTCGTCGGGGTGCCGGGTCAGGTCATCGGCCGCAGCCGCCCCGCCACCGACGACTCGGGGATGCCCGACCTGGTCGGGGTGAGCCTGCAGTCGCTGCTCACCCGGGTGGCCGAGCTGGAGGCCCGCGTCGACGGCTCGCACACCGACCGCGTCATCCGGCCCCCGAAGGGCGGGGTCTGGTATGGCGAGGACTTCTCGATCTGACGGGCTGAGGCGATGACTTCCAGCGCGTGCACCGCACCAGGCGGTCCGGCGTGAGCGCGATGACGATCGCCGCGGTGGCGATCATCGTCACGCTGCTCGCCGCCGGGGCGGTGGGCGTCGTGATGAACCGGCGATCGGGCGTGTTGCGGCAGACCGCGCCCGCCGCGGAGCAGGACACCTCGGATTTGGGCTTGTCGCACAGCGGTCCGACGGTCGTGCATTTCAGCGCCGACTGGTGCGGGCCCTGCGCGTCGGTGCGCCGCGTGGTGGACCAGGTCTGCGCGGACCTGCCCGACGTCGCGCACGTCGAGATCGACATCGACGCCAATCCGGGTGCGGCCAAGCGGTTTTCGGTGCTGTCGCTGCCGACCACGTTCATCTTCGACGCCGACGGCCGGCAGCGGTACCGCACCGCCGGCGTGCCGAAAGCGGCGGACCTGCGTTCGGCGCTGGAGCCCCTGCTCGCCTGAGGTGCGTGCAGCGGGCCGGCGGGTTACCTGCCCGCCACCTTTAAATCGCCTGAGAGTCAAATACTTTCACTTCGTCATAGGCGGTGCCCTGACGTATAGTCAGGTGATGCACCAGCATGCAACGACGGCCGCGGCCTTTTCGTGTCGCGTCGCCGCGCGCTGTTGCTAGTGGCCTTTCACTGTTTCGTCACGACTCACCTTTGCGGCGGCGATGCCGCATGTCAGGCATCCACGACCGAGGAGATTCGACCATGATCGACGGGCTTACCAGCAGGGCACCGGTCAACCAACACCGCCGCGACACCACACGCGTGCTCGACATGGCGGTGGGCATCCTCATCGGGTGGCGCCGGTGCAGCGTCGACGCCGCGTTCGGCGAGTTGATCAACGCCAGCGAGCGGCACGGGGTCGGCGTCTTCGCCATGGCTTCGGGCCTGGTCGCCCTGGCCACCCGGCACGCCGAGGCCCCAGGCGCCGCCGGCAACGCGGCCCAGGTGGCCGCCGAACGCGAGTGGGGCCTGAACTACCTGCTGTGAGGGGTCAGGCGTTGACGGGGGCGGCGCGACCGGAGCGGCGCGGCGCGAGCAGCCGCCGCGCGGCGAGGTCCATGCCGAAACCCAGCACCCCGATGACCACGATCACCGCCACCACCTGGTCATAGGCGAGCTGGTCGCGGGCGTTGAGGATTTGGTAGCCCAAACCCGAACGGACGCCCAACATTTCGGCCGGGACCAGCACCACCCAGGCGATGCCCAACGCGATCCGCAAGCCCGTCAGCACGTGTTGGCGCACGGCCGGCAGCACGACGGCGGTGAGCAGCTCGAGGCGGGTCGCGTGAAACGTTCGGGCGACGTACAAGTACCCCGGTTCGATCGCGTGCACACCCGCGGCGGTGTTGAGCAGGATCGGGAACACGGCGGCGACGGTGATCAGGAAGATCACCGGCTCGTTACCGATGCCGAAGACGGCCACCGCGATCGGCGCCCAGGACAGCGGCGAAATCATCCGGACGAACTGCACCAACGGCAGCATCGCGCGGTCGATCGCCCTGCTCAGCCCCAGCGCCAGGCCGGCGGGGATCCCGAGCACGGTGGCGGTCAGCAACCCGATCACCAACCGCCACAAGCTGATTCCGATGTCACCGGTCAGTACGCCGCGGCCGAACAGGTCGGCCAGCGCAGGCGCCACCTTCTGCGGGGCTGTCTGGCGCAGCAGCGAGTGGGGCGCGGCCAGCACCGTGGTGGTGAGCCACCACAGCCCGATCGCGACAGCGGCCCCGACGATCGGCAGGAGCAGGCGGGCGACGGCGGTGCGCCGGCGCGGTCCCGGGCCCGCGGTGAGCGGCGGCGCAGCGTCGTCGTCGATCATCGTCATAGCGGTTGCACCTGTTCGATTCGGGTCAGGTCGGCGGCGAGGCCGAACGATGACGGGCCGCCGACGGCCGCAAGCGATTTGCGCACGAACGCGTCGTCGACGAGATCTTCGTGCACCCGGGACGGGTCGAGGCGGCTCAAGAAGCGCCGGTCACCGTCGACCACCGTCTGGTCCATGGCCTCGATGAGCCGCTGGGTGAACGTCGGGAAGGGGAACGGCTGATAACCCACGCGCTGCGGCGCCCAATCCGGGTGGGCATAGGCATACGGCGGCTTCGGGTAGGTCAACGCGAGCCGAATCGCCGGCTCGGGCTGGGGCAGGTACTTGCCGCCCGCGAGCGCGGCCGCCGCGGCATTCCGGTTGGCGTCGATGCGCAGTTGCGCGGCGACGACCGCATTGAGCAGTCCCTGCAGCGCCTCGGGGCGTCCGTCGATGACGTCCTGCCGGGTGATCAGGACGCAGCAGGCGTGGTCGCGCCACACGTCACCGAGGAACGTGTGGATGCGGCCGATCTTCTTCACCTGGGCCACCGCGTTGAAGGGGTCGGCGACCACGTAACCGCCGATCGACCGGTTGGCCAGCGCGGGCACCATGTCCGACGGGCTCATCACGATGAGCTCGACGGTGCGGTCCGCCCGGGACGCGCTGCGGCGCAGCACCGGCCGCAACCCGTGCGCGCGAAGGAGTTCCTGCAGCACGATGTTGTGAATCGACCACCAGAACGGGATGGCGACCTGCGTGCCGGCCAGGTCGGACAGGTCGGTGATGTGCGGCGCCACCGTGAGCGCGGAGCCGTTGGTGTGGTTCCAGCCCAGCACGCGCACGCCGCTGCCCAGGCCGTAGCGCAGCTGCACGGCCATCGGCATCAGCAGGTGGGCGACGTCGACCTGTCGGCTGATGAACGCCTCGGCCAGCGACGCCCAGCTGCGGAACAGCACGGGCCGGGCGGAGCTGACGCCGCGGCGCGGGTACAGCCCCGCCGCATGGGCGATCAGCAGCGGGGCCGCGTCGGTGATCGGCAGGTAGCCGACCCGCAACTGGCCGGTGAGGTTGCCGGGGTCGGTAGCCGCCGCGCGCGCGAGGTCGGCGATGCCGAAAACGCCTCCGGCGGTTGCCAATCCGGCCACAGCACCGGTCAGCACGCGCCGCCGGGAGAACGTCGGCGCGGTCACGGCGACACCGGTGCCGCGACCCGGTAAGTGTCCAGGACCTCACCGCGCAGCTGGGCCCGGTCGGCCGCCTCGTCGAGGGCCCACTCGCGGCGGATGCGCCCGTCCTCGCCGAGCAACACCACGCGTCGCGCCAGCGCCAGCGCCTCGTCGACGTCGTGGGTGACCAGCACGACCGTCACCCCCAGCTCGGTGGCCAGGTCCGCCAGCCACCGCTGCAGTTCGCCGCGGGTGGCGGGGTCCAGGGCGCTGAACGGCTCGTCGAGCAGCAGCAGGCGCGGCCGGGTGGCCACCGCGCGCAGGATCGCGACGCGTTGCGCCTGTCCCCCGGACAGCTGTTCGGGATACCGGCCGGCCAACGCGTCCAGGCCGAATCGGGTGATCAGTTCCGCCGCGTAGCGGGCGTCAAAGGTCTTGCGATGCGCGGCGAATCGCTTCGCGAACACCACGTTGTCGGCGACGGTCAACCAGGGCATCAGCAGCGGCTGCTGAAACACCACCCCGGTCTGCGGGCGGGTGCCGTCGGCGGGCCAGGTGATGGTTCCCGCGCTCAACGTCTCCAGGCTGGCCAGCACCCGCAGCAGCGTCGACTTGCCCGAGCCGCTGCGGCCGACGATCGCCAGCACCTCGCCGACGGTCACGCTGAGGTTGATGTCGGCCAGCACCTGTGACGCGCCAAAGCGCTTGGCCCCGGCCGTGATGCGTACCGCTTCTGTGGCCACCGGAGGCGTCCTTCCGAAAGTGA
This sequence comes from Mycobacterium sp. E1214, assembly GCF_001666755.1. Classification (GTDB taxonomy): domain Bacteria; phylum Actinomycetota; class Actinomycetes; order Mycobacteriales; family Mycobacteriaceae; genus Mycobacterium. The sequence goes on from NZ_LZJC01000140.1 coordinate 13,814, forward strand.
GGGAACCCGAGGGTTCACTGTCGCACACCGGCGGCCCACACCGCTCGGCGAGCGGGCAGCGGCCCGGCAAATCCGCAGGCGCACAGCGACTCCCGCCGACAACCCGATACGGACGTGCCCGGTATGCGGGACGACATTGGCACAGACAGAACGATCTGTCTACGTGGGTTGTGTGGTTAAGCTGCAGCCATGAGCACATCGTCGACCCGCGCGCGGGTGGGGAAGGCCGCGCGGACCGGGACCGCCCGACCCTCGGACCGGCTCTTGCGGGTCGCCTCCGAACTTTTTGCGGCACAAGGCATTCGGGCGGTGGGCATCGACCAGATCCTGCGCGACGCCGGGGTGGCCCGCGCCAGCCTGTACAGCTGGTACGGCTCGAAGGACGCGCTGGTGCTGGCCTATCTGACCGATTTGGATCAGGCTGACCGCAAGCGGTGGCGGCGCGCCGCCTCGCGCCTCGCCGCGCCGGGCGACAAGGTGCTGGCATTCTTCGACCTCGCGCGCGCGGCCGCGCCGCGGCGCGGGTATCGCGGTTGCCTCTACGCCAACGCCGCCGCCGAGTTTCCCGGCGTCGACCTCGAACCGGTGCGCGCACATCGGCGCTGGATGCACGCGACCATGGCGGACCTGCTGACCACCGCGGGAGTTGGCGGCGCGAACGACGTCGCGCACGAGATCCAGCTGCTCTACGACGGCGCGCTGGCCGGCGCGAAGATGCAACGCTGCGTGGCGCCGATCGTTCTGGGTCGCCGGCTGGCGGCCGACGTGCTGCACCGGGCGACCGGCGCCCGCCCGGGGGTGACGCGGTCCATGTGACGACCGCGCTGGTCGAGCGCGCCAACTGCAGGGGGATCCTGCACGTCGACGGCGGTCAAAGCGCCGGCCACTGACGCCCAGAAGATGCTCCCCCGCCTGGACTCGAACCAGGAACCTATCGGTTAACAGCCGAACGCTCTGCCAATTGAGCTACAGGGGATCAACACAATCGCGGGACGACTCTAGCGTACTGGCCCAACCGGGCCCAACTAACCGCGCGGTCCGGGGGCGGCCGCCGCCGGCTGCGCGGGCACCCCGCCCGGTGAGGCAGGATGGAACCAACGATCGTCGGGAGGAACGCTTTGATCCGGTATGCCGTGGTGCTGGGGTTGGGTTATGTGCTTGGTTCGAAGGCCGGGCGGCGCCGGTACGAGCAGCTCGTCGGGACCTATCGCGCCCTGACCAGCAGCCCGGTCGCCAAGTCGATGATCGAGGGCGGGCGCCGCAAGATCGCCAACCGGATCTCCCCGGACGCCGGCTTCGTCACCCTGACCGAGATCGACGACCAGACCGCGATCATGGAGCGGGACCCCGAGCGGGCAGGTGACGAGGCGCTCACACCGTCACATCGCCGCCGCTAGCCTGCTCCAGCAGGCTGCGGCGGTAGGCCTCCATCGCCACCAGGTCGCCGAACAGCGCGTGATACTCGTCGCCCTGCTCGATGGGCGACATGCGCTGCAGCTTCGATTTCACCTCGGCGATCTGCCGGCCCATCCACACCTCCTGCAGCCGGGCCAGCACCCCGCCGATGTAGCGCGGGAGCTTTTCCTCGTCGACGGCGATCGTCTCGACGCCGAGCTCGCTGATCAGGCCCGCGGTGAGCTCCGCCGTCGCCCCCTCGCGCACCGCCTCGATCCACTGCCCCCCGGTGATGCCGCTGGAGGTGCCGCCCGCGGCCTCGATGGCCGCGCGGACGGCGGCGTAGCCGGGGTGCGTGAAGCTCTCGACGGTCAGCGTGTCGAACACGGGGCCCGCCAGCGCCGGGTACTGCAGCGCCGACTTGAGCGCCTCACGCTGCGGCCACAGCGTGGGGTCGCGGGGGTCCGGGCGGGTGGCGGCGGGCCGGGCGGCCGCGCGGGGCTGCTGCTGGGTGGCGCGCCGCGGGGCCCCCTGCCCGGCCACGGCCCCGGCCTTGGCGCCCTTGGCCTGGCTGCGGACCCGGTCAATGACCTGGGCGACGTCGTCCCAGCCGACCCACCCGGCCAGCTGGCGGGCGTACTCGTCGCGCAGCGTCGGGTCCTTGATCTGGCTGACCATCGGCACGCAGCGGCGCAGCGCGGCCACCCGCCCCTCGGCGCTGTCCAGGTCCAGCTCGGCGAGGGCGGTGCGAATGGCGAACTCGAACAACGGCGTGCGCCGGGCCACCAGGTCGCGCAGCGCGCCGTCACCGGACCTCAACCGCAGGTCGCAGGGATCCATGCCGTCGGGGGCCACCGCGACGAAAGACTGCCCCGCCAAGTTCTGCTCGCCGTCGAAGGCCTTGAGCGCGGCGGCCCGCCCGGCCGCGTCGCCGTCGAACACGTAGATGAGTTCGCCGCGAAAGAAGCTGTCGTCCATCATGAGTCGGCGCAGCATCGCCAGGTGGTCGTCGCCGAACGCGGTGCCGCAGGAGGCGACCGCCGTGGTCACCCCGGACAGGTGCATCGCCATCACGTCGGTGTAGCCCTCGACGACCACCGCCTGGTGACCCCTGGCGATGTCGCGTTTGGCCAAGTCGATGCCGAACATCACCGACGACTTCTTGTAGAGCAGCGTCTCGGGGGTGTTGATGTACTTGGCTTCCATCGGGTCGTCGTCGTAGAGCCGCCGGGCGCCGAAGCCGATCACCTCCCCCGCGGAGGTGCGGATCGGCCACAGCAGCCTGCGGTGGAAGCGGTCCATCGGCCCGCGGCGACCCTGCCGGGACAGGCCCGCCGCCTCGAGCTCCTTGAACTCAAAGCCCTTGCGTATCAGATGTTTTGTCAGCGAATCCCAGCCCGAGGGCGCGTAGCCGCAACCGAACTGGCGGGCCGCGTCGGCGTCGAAATTGCGTTCCGTCAGATATTGCCGGGCCGGCGCCGCCTCGGGGGTCTCCAGCGCCGCCGCGTAGAACTCCGCGGCCGCCGCGTTGGCCGTGATGAGCCGGGTGCGGCTGCCGCGGTCGCGCTGGACGCTGGTCGCCGGCCCGGTGTAGTTGATGGTGTGGCCGATCCGGTCGGCGAGCAGTTCGACGGCCTCGACGAAGCTGACGTGCTCGATCTTCTGTATGAACGCATACACGTCACCGCCCTCCCCGCAACCGAAGCAGTGGAAGTGCCCGTGGTTGGGGCGCACGTGAAACGACGGCGACTTCTCGTCGTGGAAGGGGCACAGGCCCTTCAGCGAATCCGCACCGGCGCGGCGCAATTGGACGTAGTCACCGACGACCTCGTCGATGCGCACCCGCTCGCGGATGGCGGCGATGTCGCGGTCGGGGATGCGGCCGCGGCCGCGGGTCCGGCCGTCGGCGCCCCGCGCCCCGTCCCCCTCCCGGGGGGTGGGATAGCGCGAGCCGGCCGGGCTGGTCATCGGTTCAGTGTAGGGCGCCGGGCGGTTCGGCTAGCCCGTACCGATCACACCGCAGGCGACCCGGTCCATCGCGGTGTCGGTGTCGGAAACGCCGTGCAGCATCAGGGCGGTCTTGGTGCCGGCGAGCAATTCGTCGCGGTTGACCGCGTCGGTGGTGGTGACCAGGTAGGCCGACCCGTCCTGGCGGACCTCCAACGCCGTCAGGTCGCCGCTCTCCGGCTTACCGGTGTGACCGGGCGCCTGGTAGTGACCGCCGGCGGACAGGAAGTTGCCGGCCGGGCCGCCGGTGGGGGCGACGGAGTTCGGCTCGCACTTGCCGATCTCGTGGATGTGCAGGCCGTGGAAGCCGGGCGCCAGGATGCCGGGCGTCGTGGTCTTCACGGTGACGGTCACGTACCCGCCGGAGAACTCGAAGGTCGCGCTGGCCACCGACCGGCCGTCCGGCGCCTTGAGCTGCGCGGTGAGCGGGCCGGCGCCGGCGGCCGGGGTCGCTTCGGCGGACGACGAGGGCGCGTCGCTCTTCACGGGCGGGGTGGTGCCCGGCTGATTGCTCGCGTGCTGCGGTGAGCTGCAGGCGGTCACGGCGGCGACGGGAAGCCCGACCAGGAGAGCGGCGATGGCGGTGGGGCCGCTGAACTTCGTCATGCCGGGCAGCCTAACTCGCCAGCGCCGCGACGCCGCCACGATGGGACGACTTGGTCGCCGTCGACCGGCTACGGCGCGGCCTGGCGGGCGTCGATCTGCTCCAGCCGGCCCTCGGTGTAGGAGGCGATCTGGTCGACGACCACCCGCAGCCGCCCGTCGTCGTCGGCGGCGGCGGTGAATGCGGCGGCGAAGATGGGGTCCAGCGTCCGGGGTGCGCCGGCATGCAGCCACTCCGCCACCCGGTGGATGCGGTCGCGCTGCCCGGCCTGGGTCTGTTGATGGCGCGGATCGGACATGATGAACTGCAGCGCCAGGATTTTCAGCAGCGCCACCTCGGCGCGCACCAGGTCGGGCACCTCCAGGTTCGCCCGGTACCGCGCCAGCGGGCCCGGTCCGGCGGCCGCGCGGGTGGTGGCGATGGCGGCCGAGGCGAACCGGCCGACCAATTCGCTGGTCAGCTGCTTGAGCGCGACCGACGCCGCCAGCGTGGCGTCGTATTTGCCGACCGCGGCCACCACCGGCAGGCCCGACAGCCGCCGCGCGGCCGCGAGGAAATCGTCGGCGCTCAACCACGCGTGCTCGCTGGCCCCCAGCGCGGCCAAGGCCGCCGCCTCGTCGTCGTCGCCGAGCACCCGCAGGTCGATGCGCTGGGACACCACGCCGTCCTCAACGTCGTGCACGGAGTACGCGACGTCGTCGGCCCAGTCCATCACCTGAGCCTCCAGGCACGTACGACCTTCGGGCGCGCCGGCGCGCACCCAGGCCGCCGGCTCGCGGTCGGCGTCGTAGAAACCGAACTTGCTGCACCCGGCGGCGAGCCCCTCGGCGCGGGTCCACGGGTACTTGGTGACGGCGTCCAGTGACGCCCGCGTGAGGTTGAGCCCGGCGCTGTTGCCTTGAGCGTCAAGCACTTTCGGCTCGAGGCTGGTGAGGATCCGGAAGTTTTGAGCGTTGCCCTCGAAGCCGCCGTAGCCGGCGGCGACCTCGTCGAGCGCGCGTTCGCCGTTGTGCCCGTACGGCGGGTGCCCGATGTCGTGCGCCAACCCCGCCAGCTCGACCAGGTCGAGGTCGCAACCCAGCCCGATGGCCATCCCCCGCCCGATCTGGGCAACCTCCAGCGAGTGCGTCAGGCGGGTGCGCGGCGTGTCGCCCTCGCGCGGCCCGACCACCTGGGTCTTGTCGGCCAGGCGCCGCAGCGCGGCGCTGTGCAGGACCCGCGCGCGGTCCCGCGCGAAGTCGGTGCGGTGCTGCCCCTCGGTGCCCGGCAGGCCGGCGGTCTTCGGCGCTTCGAGGACCCGTCGGTCACGGTCGAAGTCGTCGTAGGGCTCGTGCTCGTTCGTCATCACCGAGGCACAGTCTGCCAGGCAACGCCCGGCTCGCCCGTCGCCGCCGCACGCAGTGGCACGGGACTAAATTGGCGGCTATGCGCATCGCCCGCCTGCTGGCCGTCGTCGCGACGGCCGTCGCGGTCGCCCTCGGCGGCGGTGTGCTGGTGGCGCCGCCGGCCGGCGCCCAACCGCCGTTGCGGCTGGCCGATTACGTCACCGATCAGTCCGCGGCGCTGTCGGATTCGGGGCGTGCGGCGGTGACCTCCGCGATCGGCAAGCTTTACGACGATCGCCACATCCGGTTGTGGGTCGTCTACGTCGACGACTTCTCCGGGTACAACGCCGTCGACTGGGCGCAGCGCACGGTGCGCTCCAGCGAGCTGGGCGAGTTCGACGCGCTGCTGGCCGTCGCCACCCGCAGCCGCGCCTACGCCTTCCTGGTGCCGTCCACCATCAAGAGCATCCGCCCCGGTCAGGTCGACGCGTTGCGGCGCAACAAGATCGAGCCGGCCCTGCATAGGGGTGACTGGAGCGCCGCCGCCGTCGCGGCGGCCACCGGGCTCGACACGTCGCCCCCGGCGTCGGGCCGGCTGGCGTTGCTGGCCATCCTGGCGGCGCTGCTCGCCGCGGTGGCGGTCCTGCTGCTGGTCATGCGGTATCGCCGCCGGCGCCGGCGGGCCGCCGCGCTGGCCGCCGCGCGGCGCGTCGACCCCACCGACGCCGCCGCCCTGGCCGCGGTGCCGCTGGAGGCGCTCGACGACCTGTCCCGGTCGCTGGTCGTCGACGTCGACAACGCCGTGCGCACCAGCGCCAACGAGCTGGACTTGGCCGTCGAGGAATTCGGCGACGAGCGGACCCGGCCGTTCACCCAGGCGGTGAGCAACGCCAAAGCCGCGCTGTCGCAGGCGTTCAGCGTGCGCCAAGAGCTCGATGACGGCGTCCCCGAGACCCCGGAGCGGCGCCGCGACCTGCTGACCCAGGTCGTCGTCGCCGCCGCGCGCGCTGACCGCGAGCTGGAGTCGCAGACCGAGGCGTTCGAGCAGCTGCGCGACCTGGTGATCAACGCCCCGTCCCGGCTGGACGCGCTGACCCAACGGTATGTCGAGCTCACCACCCGCATCGCGCCGGCGGAGCGGCGGCTCGCCGAGCTGCACAACGAATTCCACGCCAGCGCGCTGACGTCCGTCGCGGGTAACGTCACGGCCGCCAACGAGCGGCTGACCTTCGCCGACCGCAACATCGGCACCGCGCGCGAACTCGCCGCGCACGCCGTCAGCGGGCAGCAGGCCGGCCTGGTGGATGCGGTCCGCGCCGCCGAGGCGGCGTTGGGTCAGGCGGGCGCCCTGCTCGACGCGATCGACCACGCGGCCGGGGACATCCAGCACGCCGTCGACCGGTTGCCGTCGGCCATGGCCGACATCGGCAACGACATCCAGCGCGCCGACGAGCTGTTGCGCCGCACGGGCGCCGACGCCGCGCACCGCGACGACCTCACCGCGGCCCGCGAAGCGGCCGCCAGCGCCGTCGAGGGCGCGCGGGCGGGCGCCGCCGACGATCCGCTGGCGGCCTTCGCCCGGCTGACCAAGGCCGACTCCGACCTGAACGGGATGCTGGCCACGCTGGCCCAGGAGCAGGCCACCGCCGAACAGCTCACCCGGTCGCTGGAGCAGGCGCTGTTCACCGCGCAGACCCGGGTGCGCGCGGTCTCCGACTACATCGACACCCGCCGCGGCAGCGTCGGCCCGGAGGCCCGCACCCGGCTCGCGGAGGCCCAACGCCATCTCGACGCCGCGCAGGGCAAACGCGCAACCGACCCCACCGAGGCGATCGCCCACGCCAACGCCGCGTCGACGCTGGCCGCGCGGGCCCAGGCGCTGGCCAACGAGAACGTGCAAACCGCGCAGCGCGTCTACACCCGCCGCGGCGGGAGCGACCTGAGCGCCATGCTCGGCGGGATCATCATCGGCGACACGCTGAGCGCCGGGATGCGGGGCGGCTTCGGCGGGTGGAGCCCGACGTCGTTCGGCGGTGCGCCCACGTCTTCCGGCGGGGGATTCATGGGCGGCGGCGGCCGGTTCTGACCGGCCCGGCTCCTAGCCGGCGGCGGGCGAGTGCGGCACCACGCGGCCGGTGCGCGGCATCTCGAAGCGTGGTTCGGCGTCTCCGGCTGCCCAGCCCTTCCAGTCCTCGGTCACCATGGCGGGGCGGGGACGGTCGGTCGTGTCGGCGTCGGCGGTCACGTCTGACTTCGGCGCCCAGTGGTCGTAGTCGTCGGGCGGCACGGCCACGCCCCAGACCAGCGGGACGGACAGGCCGCCGAGCATGCCGGAGTCGCCTCGAACCGCCTCGACGGAGTCGTCCGGCAATGGTGAACCTAGAGGCAATAGCACCCCTGCCCCCTTCAACAGCAGACTTCCGGTGCGTTCGGACGCTGTGGCGAACTTAACAACACCTAACGGGTCACATAGTAAATCAATCGGAGAGCAATGGCCGCAAAACCTCGAATTTGTTTTACGTTCTCAGGCACAACGGGCGCTCGGGCAGCGGGGCCCGAGCCCGACGCAACGACGGCAGCCGGGGGCGAGCGGGCGGCCCGAGCCCGACGTGTTGCCCCGAAATCGTTGTCCGACAGTCGTTTCCGATACGTCGGGCAGCGGCGCGGCGGTAGGACCGCAGCCCCGCCGCCGCACCTCGGGAGGCGGCGCGCGTTTGCACAACGTGCGACAGAACAATTCCCGCCTGGGAACCGAAACATTGGCCGCCCGACGAATCACGAACCGCTAAATGCGTGCTAGCCGCGTTTCGATCGCGGCACCACGCGTGGGCGCTGCTGGACCACGTGCCGACCTCCGGGACCGCGGCCGACCACCTCGCGGTTCTCGCCCTCCGGCGCGCCCCGCCGGCTCATCGGCATCGCCGTCACGGGGGTCCCGCCGGCCGCACCCACCGCGCCGGCCGCCCCGGCCGCGGTCGGCGAGACAGCCACCCCCGCGATCGCCGGGGTGGGAAGGTAGGCCGGCATCGCCCCGGGCCACGCGGGGGGCACCGCGATCGGTCCGACGAATCGGGCGGTGCCGATGCCCGCCGACGCCGCGCCCAGGGCGCTCAGTCCCCCGCCGCCGCCGGCGGCGATCGGCTGCAGCGCGTAGACGGCGCTACCCGCAGCCAGCGGGGCCTCGACGGCGGAGGCCGCGCTGGTCGCGGCGGTCGCACCGGCCAGCGTCGGCGCCCCTTGGGCCGATCCCTGCGCCGCCGCCACCATCGGCGACATCAGCGCGGTCGCCGGCAGCAGCCCGACCTGCGCCACCGACGTCAGCGTCGACACCGGCGCCGAGGCCGTCGACATCAGCGACGTGACCGTCGAGATCGCGGGCGAGAGCGCCATGAACACCGACTGCAGCTGCGGGAAGAGCGAGACACCCGCCGACGACAGCGCCCCGGCGAACTGCGACACCAGTTCGGCCAGCGGCGTGGTGACCAAGCCGGCGAGGCCGGCCAGGCCGACCGGCGCCGCGGTGAAGGCCGGCAGCGTGGCGGCCACGGACGTGGCCCCCGCCTGGTAGCCGAGCATCGCCGCCACGTCCTGGGCCCACATCTCGCCGTACTCGAGCTCGGTCATCGCGATCGCCGTGGAGTTCTGACCCAGGAAGTTGGTCGCGATCAAGACCATGAGCCGGATCCGGTTCTCGATGACCTGCGGGGTGGGCACCGTCGCCGCGAATGCCGCCTCGAATTCGCTGGCCGCCCAGTTGGCCTGCGTGGACGCGGCCGCCGCCTGGGCCGCGGCCACGTTGAGCCATTCCACGTAGCGTTCCGCCGCCGCCACCATGGCCGCCGACGACGGGCCCGACCAGGCGCCGGCGACCAACTGCGTGATCACGGCCTGAAACGACGCGGCCGCGTCCGCCAGTTCGGCGGCCAGCATGTCCCACGCCGAGGCGGCGGTGAATAACGGGCCCGATCCCGCGCCGCCGTACATCAACGCCGAGTTGATCTCCGGGGGAAAGAACGCAAAAGCAGGAATCATCACAACCCAACCGACCGAAACGGCACGTTCTGCACAGCCCGACACCCACCCGCGGCGAGTAAGTACCCAAAACCGGATCTTAAGGCATGCTCGGCGGTTACGGCCGGTTCTTTATTCAACCCTTAATTGGGGGCTTCGGCGCTCGGTGGGGCCGGGGATTAGCAGCCCTTGAGGCGGGTCGCCAAGTAATCGGTCACGGCGTCGATGCCGACCCGTTCCTGCGTCATGTCGTCGCGGCGGCGCACCGTCACCGCGTGGTCGTCGAGGGAGTCGAAATCGACGGTCACGCAGTACGGCGTCCCGACCTCGTCCTGGCGGCGGTACCGGCGCCCGATCGCGCCGGCGTCGTCGAAATCGATGTTCCAGTACTGGCGCAACTCCGCGGCGAGGTCGCGCGCCTTGGGGCTCAGGTCGGCGTGCCGCGACAGCGGCAGCACCGCCGCCTTGGTGGGCGCCAACCGCGGGTCCAGGCGCAGCACCGTGCGTTTCTCCAGCACCCCTTTGGCATTGGGGGCCTCGTCCTCGACGTAGGCGTCGATGAGGAACGCCATGAACGACCGCGTCAGCCCGGCCGCCGGCTCGATCACGTACGGGACGTAGCGGGTGTCACTGACCTGGTCGTAGTAGGACAGGTCGACACCGGAATGCTTTGCGTGCGTTGACAAGTCGAAATCGGTGCGGTTCGCGATGCCTTCCAGTTCGCCCCACGGGTTGCCGGCGAAGCCGAATTTGTACTCGATGTCCACGGTCCGGTCGGAGTAGTGCGAGAGCTTGTCGGCGGGGTGCTCGAACAACCGCATGTTCTGCGGATCGATACCCAGGTCGACATACCATTGGTGGCGGGTGTCGATCCAATACTGGTGCCATTCCTTGGCGGTCGACGGCTCGACGAAAAACTCCATTTCCATTTGCTCGAACTCGCGGGTCCGGAAAATGAAGTTGCCGGGCGTGATCTCGTTGCGGAAGCTCTTGCCGATCTGACCAATCCCGAACGGCGGTTTGCGGCGCGAGGTGGTCACCACGTTGGCGAAGTTGACGAAGATGCCCTGGGCGGTTTCCGGGCGCAGATAGTGCAGCCCCTCCTCGGTCTCGATGGGCCCGAGGTAGGTCTTGAGCATCATGTTGAATTCGCGCGGTTCGGTCCACTGGCCGGGGTCGCCGGTGTCCGGGTCGCGGATGTCGGCGAGGCCGTTGGGCGGTGGGTGCCCATGCTTGGCCTCGTAGGCCTCGATGAGGTGGTCGGCCCGGTAGCGCTTGTGCGTGATCAGCGACTCGACCAGCGGATCGTTGAACACCTCGACGTGCCCGGAGGCGACCCACACCTGGCGCGGCAGGATGATCGAGGAGTCGAGGCCGACGACGTCGTCGCGGCCGGTCACCACCGCGCGCCACCACTGCCGCTTGATGTTCTCCTTGAGCTCGACGCCGAGCGGGCCGTAGTCCCACGCCGACCTCGTGCCACCGTAGATCTCCCCGGAGGGATAGACGAAGCCACGCCGTTTGGCCAGGTTCACTACGGTGTCGATGACGGACGCCACGGGGCGCTCCACTCCCTTTCTCAGCTCGGACAAGCGGGCGCGACGGGTGGCCGCGGCCCGCGAAACCTCAGCCATGGTATCGACCGGCGCCGCCGTCTTTGACATGCGTCATCGTGCATGTGACAGTGGAAGGTAGCCCGGCGCTCGAGTCGACCGCGACTACCGCGCCCACCTGGCACTCCTTCGAGGTGATGACGAGTTCCATGACGATGCCCTCCCCCGCGCCCTCCCCCGCTTCGCCCTCGCCGGCGGCCGCCACCCCGCCCGGTGCCGGCGGCATGGCGCTGGAGGTCGACGCGCACGATCACGGCGCGCTCGAGGCGGGCCTATCCGGCCTGACCGACTACCCGGTCCCGCCGCCGCGGGAGATCCTCGACGCGGCCGGCGAACTGCTGCGCGCGCTGGCCGCGCCCGTGCGGATCGCGATCGTGCTGCAGCTGCGCGAGTCGCACCGCTGCGTGCACGAGCTGGTCGACGCGCTGGGCGTGCCGCAACCGCTGGTGAGCCAGCACCTCAAGATCCTCAAGGCGGCCGGCGTGGTCACCGGCGAACGGTCGGGCCGCGAGGTGCTCTACCGGCTGGCCGACCATCACCTGGCGCACATCGTGGTCGACGCCGTCGCGCACGCCGGCGAGGACGCGCCGTGAGCACGCCGGCGACGATGCAGAGCGAACCGATGAGGTGGGGGCACCCCCCGCTTGCGGAGGAGAGCGGCGCCGATGGCTGAAGCGAGCGTCCGCTCCACCCGCCAGCGGGCGGCGATCGCCACGCTGCTGGAGACCCTCGACGAATTCCGCTCGGCCCAGGAACTGCACGACGAGCTGCGGCAGCGGGGCGAGAACATCGGGCTGACCACCGTCTACCGGACGTTGCAGTCGATGGCCGCGGCCGGCCTGATCGACACGCTGCGCACCGACACCGGGGAGTCGGTCTACCGGCGCTGCTCCGAGCACCACCACCATCACCTGGTGTGCCGCGACTGCGGCGCCACCATCGAGGTGGGCGACCACGAGGTCGAGCAGTGGGCGGCCGAGGTGGCGGCCAAGCACGGCTTCTCCGACGTCAGCCACACCATCGAGATCTTCGGGACCTGCGCCGACTGCCGGTGATTCGTGGCGTGTCAGGCGGTGAGAGTGCGCCCGATTCCGGCGCCGGTGTCGAGCACCAGCAGGATCAGGGTGCGCAGCGCCTCGTCGGTGAGGCCGGCGCCGGGGAAGTTGTAACGCAGCATCACGTCGGCGGTCTTCGACGCCCCCCTGCTCGAGTTGCGTTGCACCGCGGCCTTTTTCGCCTTCTCGATCAGCGTGACGCTGCCGAAGTTGGTGTCGCGCGCGGCCGCCGACACCTGGTCGGCCACCTTCTTGGTCAGCGGCAGGTCCCACGCCAGGATCTGGGTGAGCGAGATCAGGTCGAGGTCCTCGGCGATGTTGACCACCCGCAGCGAGGCGATGGTTCCGTCGTGCCGCACGGTCAGCGCGCCGTCGTCCTCCCGCACGAACGCGACGACGTCGGCGAGCACCGAGGGCAGGCGTTGTTGTAGCGAGGGCATCACGCGCTCCCGAATCGACGGTTGCGCGCGGCGTATTCCTCGCAGGCCGCCCACAGGTCGCGGCGGTCGTAGTCGGGCCACAGCTTGTCCTGGAAGATGTACTCGGCGTAGGCCGCCTGCCACAGCATGAAGTTGCTGGACCGCTGCTCCCCCGAGGTCCGCAAGAACAGGTCGACGTCGGGGATGTCGGGGCGTTGCAGGTGCTGGGCCACCGTCGACTCGGTGATGCGCTGCGGGTTCAGCCGGCCGGCCGCTGCCAGTTGGGCGATTTGCTTTGTGGCCTCGGCGATTTCGGCGCGGCCGCCGTAGTTGACGCAATAGTTGACGGTGATGACGTCGTTGTCCTTGGTCATCTCCTCGGCGATCGCCAGTTCGTTGATGACGCTGCGCCACAGGCGGGGCCGCGAGCCCACCCAGCGGATCTTCACCCCGATCGCCCGCAGGTTGACCCGACGCATGCGCACCACGTCCCGGTTGAAGCCCATCAGGAAGCGAACCTCCTCGGGCGAGCGCTTCCAGTTCTCGGTGGAAAAGGCGTACAGGCTCAACCACTTGACGCCGATTTCGATTGCGCCGCAGACGATGTCGATGACCACCGCCTCGCCGGCCTTGTGGCCGTCGGTGCGGGTCAGTCCCTGCTCGGTGGCCCACCGGCCGTTGCCGTCCATCACGATGGCCACGTGCCGGGGCAGGCGCTCCGCCGGGATGCGCGGCGCGGCGGCCTTGGAGACGTGCTGCGGCGGCCGGCTGGGCCCCCCACCCGGAGACGGCGGCAGGTCCGGGAAGACGACGGGCCAGGTCGACTTGTCGGGGAACACCGGGTAGTCGTCGGGCGCCGGGGGCAGCTGCGGGAAGCGGCTAGTGGTCACTCACGCCCCGCTGGCCTCGGGTGGGGAACACGGTGGCGTTGTGCCCGCCTCGCAGCGACAAGTCTCGACGTCCCGCGGTTGTCGCTGTGAGGCGGGCACAACGCATGCCGGCCCGACACAGGTGCCGGTGCGACGGGTGTGATCACGGCGCGCAGAGTCGTCCCGTCAACCACAGTCGCTATCCTGCCCGATCAGCGCCGCGCGCCGTTCGGCGATGGTGCGGTCGATGCGATACGTCCGCTCGACCAGGGGCAACGTCTTGAGCTGGCGCTCCAGATGCCATTGCAGATGCGCGGCGACCAACCCGCTGACATAGCTGCGGTGCGCCTGCGGTGTCTGTTCGGCGAAGTCCCAGTCGCCGTCGTGCAGCGCGGACATCAGGTCCAGCACCCCCGGGGGCGGCGTGGTCGCACCGGCCGGGCGGCAGTGACCGCAGACGCTGCCGCCCGCGCCGACGTGAAACGCCCGGTGCGGGCCCGGGGTGGCACAGCGGGCGCACTCGGTGAGCGCCGGGGCCCACCCGGCGATGCCCATCGCGCGCAGCAGGTAGGCGTCCAGCAGCAGCTCCCGCGACCGGCGGCCGTCGGCCACCGCCCGCAAGGCGCTCACCGTGAGGCGGTGCAGCGCCGGGACGGGCGCCCGCTCCTCGCCGGCGAGCCGCTCGGCGGTTTCCAGCATCGCGCACCCGCAGGTGTACCGGCCGTAGTCGCTGACGATGTCGGTGGCGAAGGCGTCGATCGACACGACCTGGGTGACGATGTCGAGGTTGCGGCCGGGGTGCAGTTGCGCGTCGATATGGGCAAACGGCTCCAGCCGGGCACCGAATTTGCTGCGGGTGCGCCGCACGCCCTTGGCCACTGCCCGGACCAGCCCGTGGTCACGGGTCAACAGGGTGACGATCCGGTCGGCTTCGCCGAGCTTGTGCTGGCGCAGCACAACAGCTCGGTCTCGGTACAGCCGCATCACAATAGTTTTGCACCCCGCCGCGACATTACGGGGATCCGCGCCGTTAGTCTCGTACCCCGTGATTGGCGCTTCCGGGTCCGGTTTCGGGGCCCTTTCCGGCTCGGGTTCCGGCCCCGGCCAGCGCCGTCTGCCCACCCTGACCGACCTGCTGTACCAGCTGGCCAGCCGCTCGGTGACGTCCACCACACTGGTCGGGCGCTCGCTGCACGCCATCCATGCCAGCCAGCCGACGCTCAACGCGTTCCGGGTGGTGCTCACCGAGTCGGCCCTGGCCGACGCCGCGGAGGCCGACCGGCGGCGCGCGGCCGGCGACACCGCGCCGTTGCTGGGCATCCCGATCGCGGTCAAGGACGACGTCGACATCGCCGGCGTGCCGACCGCCTTCGGCACCGAGGGAGACGTCGCCCCGGCCACCCACGACTCGGAGGTGGTGCGCCGCCTCAAGGCCGCCGGGGCGGTGATCGTCGGCAAGACCAACACCTGCGAACTGGGCCAATGGCCGTTCACCAGCGGGCCGGGCTTCGGCCACACCCGCAACCCCTGGTCACGCAGGCACACCCCGGGCGGATCGTCGGGCGGCAGCGCCGCCGCGGTGGCCGCCGGGCTGGTCACCGCGGCGATCGGCTCCGACGGCGCCGGCAGCATCCGGATCCCCGCGGCGTGGACGCACCTGGTCGGCATCAAGCCGCAGCGGGGTCGCATCTCCACCTGGCCGTTGCCCGAGGCGTTCAACGGGATCACCGTCAACGGCGTGCTGGCCCGCACCGTCGCCGACGCGGCGCTCGTGCTCGACGCCGCGTCCGGAAACGTCGAGGGCGACCGGCACAAGCCCCCGCCCATCACCGCCTCGGATTACGTCGGCAAGGCGCCCGGCCCGCTGAACATCGCGCTGTCCACCCGGTTCCCGTACACCGGCCTGCGGCCCAAGCTGCACCCCGAGATCCTGGCCGCCACGAAGGCCGTCGGGCACCAACTCGAACTGCTCGGTCACACCGTGGTCCCGGGCAATCCGGATTACGGCATGCGGCTGTCGTGGGACTTCCTGGCCCGGTCGACGGCGGGCCTGCGGGACTGGGAGGAACGACTGGGTGACGGCGTGGTGTTCGATCCGCGCACCCTGTCCAACCTGCGCATGGGACACGTGCTGGGACAGGCCATCCTGCGCAGCGCGCGCCGCCACGAAGCCGCCGACCAGCGCCGGGTCGGTTCGATCTTCGACATCGTGGACGTGGTGTTGGCGCCGACGACCGCGCAACCGCCGCCGCTGGCCCGCGCCTTCGACCGGCTGGGCAGCTTCGGCACCGACCGCGCCATGATCGCCGCGTGCCCGCTGACGTTCCCGTGGAACGTGCTGGGCTGGCCGTCGGTCAACGTGCCGGCCGGGTTCACGTCGGAGGGTCTGCCCATCGGGGTGCAGCTGATGGGACCGGCGAACAGCGAGGGCCTGCTGATCTCCCTGGCCGCCGAGCTGGAGGCGGTGTGCGGATGGTCGACCCGGCAACCGATGATGTGGTGGACCGACGCCGCGCCGCCCGCCGGCGCGCCGCCACACCAGCTTTGACACCCGAACCGCTTCGGGTGCACAGCGTTTGCCGACCCCGGCACCGGGTAGGTGTGCGCAGTGGGGAAACCGGATCATGACGCCGCCGAACTCGATGCCGTGGCACGGGAGCGGTTCGGCTGGGAACGCCTGACCGACGACCAACGCAGCGCGATGCGGG
Organism: Mycobacterium sp. E1214; assembly: GCF_001666755.1. Classification (GTDB taxonomy): domain Bacteria; phylum Actinomycetota; class Actinomycetes; order Mycobacteriales; family Mycobacteriaceae; genus Mycobacterium. The sequence goes on from NZ_LZJC01000140.1 coordinate 29,820, forward strand.
CGGTATTGGCCGGGCGCGACCTGCTGGCCGTGATGCCGACGGGTTCGGGCAAGTCGGCGATCTACCAGGTGCCCACCCTGCTGACCGGCGGTGTGACGCTGGTGGTTTCGCCGCTGATCGCCCTGCAGGACGACCAGCTCGCCGCCATCGAGGAGCATGGCGCGGGCACCGCGGTCGCGATCAACTCCGGGCTGCGCGCCGCCGAGCGGCGCCGCGGCTGGGCGGTGGTGGACCGGCACGACGCGAACTTCGTCTTCGTCTCCCCCGAACAGCTCGCCAACGACGACGTGGTCGGCCGGCTCACCCGGGCCGAGGTGTCGCTGATCGTCGTGGACGAGGCGCACTGCGTCTCGGCCTGGGGCCACGACTTTCGGCCCGACTACCGGCGACTCGGCGAGGTGTTCCGGCGCCTCGGGGCGGCGATCCCGATCGTCGCCCTCACCGCGACGGCGTCGGTGGTGGTCCGCCGCGACATCGTGGACCGCCTCGGCCTGCGCGACCCGGTCGTCGTCGTCACCAGCTTCGATCGGCCCAACCTGCACCTAGCCGTCGAACGCCATTTGAGCCCGAAAGACAAACAGCGCGCGGTCCTCGACGCGATCCCGGGGCTGCCCAGCCCCGGGCTGCTCTACGTCGCGACCCGCAAGGAGGCCGAGAGTTACGCTGAGGCTCTGCGTGACAAGGGGATTCGAGCGGCGTCGTACCACGCGGGCATGGCCCCCGCCGACCGTGACGAGGTGCACGCAAGCTTCCGCGACGACCAGTACGAGGTCGTGGTGGCCACGTCGGCGTTCGGTATGGGCATCGACAAACCCAACGTGCGGTTCGTCGCGCACGCCTCGATCCCCGATTCGTTGGACAGCTACTACCAACAGATCGGTCGGGCGGGCCGCGACGGCGAGGACGCGCTCGCGCTGCTGTTCTATCGGCCCGAAGACCTGGGCCTGGCACGATTTTTCACCACCGGCCGCCCCGACGAGGAGCTGTTGCGCGCCGCCTATGACGCCCTGGATACGACCCGCCCGACGAAGCTGGCCCAGCTGCGCGAGCGGCTCGGCGTGCGCGGCCGCAAGCTGACCAACGCCGTCAACCTGCTCGACGAGGCGGGGGCGGTCCGGTCGACCCGCAAGGGCCTGGTGCGCACGGACGCGGCGACCGATGACGCGGTCGCGCGCGCCCTGCGGACCGTGGACCTGCGGGAGCGCGTCGACGCGAGCCGGGTCGAGATGATGCGCGGGTACGCCGAGTCGAGCGGCTGCAGAAGGGTTTTCCTGTTGTCCTACTTCGGCGAACGGTTGGGCGGCCCCTGTGGGAACTGCGACCGTTGCGCGCACGCGGCCCGGCTGGAGGAGGTCGGCCCCGACGAGCCGGCGTTGCCCGTGGACACCGCCGTGCGTCATCGTGAGTGGGGCGACGGGGTGGTGATCGGCGGCGACCGAGACCGCTGCACCGTGTTGTTCGAGGAATTCGGCTACCGCACGCTGTCCATGGCGACGGTGCGCGACCACGGCCTGCTCGAGGTGCGGCGCTGACGTAGGCGCTTTATCCCGCTGATCGACCGGGTAGTCCTGATTGATGGATCAATCGAAGGCTCCGTTGCTCGATGCGCTCGCCGACTACCGCTTGAAGGACCGCTACGGATTCACCCCGCCGGGCCACCGGCAAGGCCGCGGCACCGATGAGCGCGTGCTGGCGGTGCTCGGCCGGGAACCGTTCCTCGACGACGTGCTGGCCAGCGGCGGGCTGGACGATCGCCGCACCCGTAATGGCTACCTGCGCCACGCGGAAGACCTGATGGCCGCAGCCGTGGGCGCCGACATCGCCTGGTTCTCCACTTGTGGCAGTTCACTTTCCGTCAAGGCGGCGATGATGGCCGTAGCCGGCGGCGACGGCGGCCTGCTGGTACCTCGGGACAGCCACAAGTCGATTGTCGCCGGCCTGATCTTCTCCGGTGTGCAGCCACGCTGGATCACCCCCCGCTGGGACGCCGCGCGGCACATGTCCCACCCACCGTCGCCGGAGGAGGTCGAGGCGGCGTGGGACCTACACCCTGACGCCGCCGGTGCGCTCGTGGTCAGCCCGAGCCCGTATGGCACCTGCGCCGACATCGCGGGCATCGCCGAGGTGTGCCATCGCCGCGGGAAACCATTGATTGTCGACGAGGCATGGGGCGCGCACCTGCCTTTCCACGAAGACCTCCCAACCTGGGCCATGGACGCGGGCGCCGACGTCTGCGTTGTCAGCGTCCACAAGATGGGCGCGGGGTTCGAGCAAGGCTCGGTTTTTCACGTGCAGGGCGACCTCATCGACACCGACCGCCTGTCGGCGTGCGCAGACCTGCTGATGACGACCAGCCCCAACGTCCTGGTGTACGCCGCCATGGACGGCTGGCGCCGGCAGATGGTGCAGCGCGGCCACGACCTGCTGGATTCGGCGCTGCAATTGGCGCGGCGACTGCGCGCAGAGATCGAGACCATCCCCGACGTGCAGGTCCTGGACGACGAATTGCTCGGCGTGCAGGCCTCGCACGACTTGGACCGGATGCAGGTGCTGATCGACGTATCGGCAACCGGCACCTCCGGATACCAGGCCGGCGACTGGCTGCGGGAGCACACGCGCACAGACATGGGAATGACCGATCACCGCCGAATTCTGGCGACGCTGTCGTTCGCGGACGACGATGCGACCGGGGCTCGCCTGCTGGACGCGTTGCGGTCGTGGCGCAAAGCCAGCGACGGGTTCGACCCGCCGCCGCCGGTCCACCTGACCTCACCGGACGACCTACAACTGGACTCCGTGTGCCTGCCGTTCGACGCCTTCTTCGGGCGCGTCGAAGTGGTGCCGGCAACCCAAGCGGCGGGGCGCGTCGCCGCCGAACAAATCACCCCGTACCCACCCGGCATTCCCGCCGTCGTACCCGGCGAGCGCCTCAACGACGCCGTGCTCGACTACCTGCGCTCGGGCGTAGCCGCCGGCATGAACATCCCGGATGCGGCGGATCGGTCGCTGCACACCGTTCGCGTGCTGGCCTGACCGCCGAACCCTACTTGGCGAGAATCCGAACTCAGCCACTCAGTGGCCTCGAAATGACCTTGTTCGCAGCGGCTTTCACCGAGTCGGGCAGCACACTGTTGGCCGCCCCCATGAGCTTCGACGACAGCGAGCTGGCCACCACCTTCTGATCGCCCCGCATCAGCGCCTCGAACCCCTGCCGAGCCACCTTGGCCGGGTCGTCCTTGGGCATCTTGCCGATCAGCGAGTCCTCCATCTTGGCGCGGTGGAAGAAGTTGGTGTCGGTCGGACCCGGCATCAGCGCGGTGACGGTGATCGCGGTGTCCTGCAGCTCGTGGCGGATCGCCTCGGCGAACGACTGGATGAACGACTTCGACGCGTTGTAGAGCGGCTGGTACGGGCCGGGCATCCCGGCCACGATGGACGAGGTGAACAGCAGCTTGCCCCGGTCGCGATTCGCCATGTCCCGCAACACCAATTTGGCCAGGTGCACCGTCGAGCGAACGTTGAGGTCGATGATGTTGAAGTCCTCGTCGAGTTCGCTCTTGAGGAACATCTCGCCCCGGCCGGTGCCCGCGTTGAGCGCCGCCGCGGCCAGTATCCGGTCGCCCTCGATCGTGCTCTGAAACAGGTGCTCGACGCCTTCCGGGGTCCGCAGGTCCACCTGGACCGGTTGGACCGCGACGCCGAATTCGGCCAGCTTCGCAGGCACCTCGTGGATGCCGTCGTCATCGGCGGCGACGACGAGGTCGTAACCGGCCTGGGCGAATTGCTTGGCGAGCTCGAATCCGATGCCACTGGATGCGCCGGTGATCAGCGCCAGTTGTGGTTGGGTCATACGCGGCGGCTACCCGGCGCCGATGGCGCGAAACCTTCGGCGCCGGATCGCCGTGCCGACCCTAGGAGTTCGAGCCGCCGAGCGCGTTTCGTTCGCCCAGCTCGTGCATGACGGCGCTGGGACCGTCGAAACTGTCCTTGTTCAACCCGCGCAGCGTCTCGACGAGGTCCTTGTCGGCGCCCTGCTGTTCGGCGTGCTTGGCCAGGTCTTGGGGCGACCCGGGGTAGTCGAATCCCGACAGGTACTTCTGAACTTCAGTCACTTGGTATGGCATGCCGTGGCGTCTACCCGCCGCGGTGCGACGAAAACGTCCACCAGCTTCGACAATCAAAAGCCGAGCCGGCCAAGCTGTTTGGGATCGCTCTGCCAGTTCTTGGCGACCTTGACCCGCAGGTCGAGGTACACCTTGGTGCCCAGCAGCTTTTCGATCTGGGCGCGCGCGGCGGTGCCCACCTCGCGCAGCCGGGCGCCGCCCTTGCCGATGATGATGCCTTTCTGGCTGTCGCGCTCGACGTAGAGCAGCGCGTGGACGTCGATCAGGTCGTCGCGGTCCCTTCGCGGGTTGACCTCGTCGATGACCACCGCCAGTGAGTGGGGCAGCTCGTCGCGCACCCCCTCCAGGGCCGCCTCGCGAATCAGCTCGGCCATCAACACTTCTTCGGGTTCGTCGGTCAGTTCGCCGTCGGGGTAGTACGCCGGGCCGACGGGCAGCGCGGCGGCCAGCACGTCGATGAGGACGTCGACCTGCGCCCCGGTGGCCGCGGAGACCGGCACGATCTCCGACGCGCCGCCCAGCAGCTCGCTCACCGCGACCAGCTGCGCGGCCACCCGGTCCTTGGGCACCTTGTCGATCTTGGTGACGATGCCAGCCAGGGTGGTCTTCGGCGCGGTGGAACGGATCTGCTCGACGATCCACCGGTCGCCCGGCCCGATCGCCTCGTCGGCCGGGATGCACAGGCCGATGACGTCGACTTCGCCGTAGGTGTCCCGGACCAGGTCGTTGAGCCGCTTGCCGAGCAGGGTCCGCGGCCGGTGCAGGCCCGGGGTGTCGACCAACACGATCTGAAAGTCCGGTCGGTGCAGGATGCCGCGGATGGTGTGCCGAGTGGTCTGCGGCCGCTTCGACGTGATGGCCACCTTGGCGCCGACCAGCGCGTTGGTCAGCGTGGACTTGCCGGTGTTGGGGCGGCCGACCAGGCACACAAAGCCGGAGTGGAACTGTTCAGTCATCACGCTCGACCCGTTCGCCGTCGGCCGACTCGCCGGATTCGGCGGGGCTGAGCAGCACCGTGCCGACGCGCACGCGGCCCCGGTGGTCGGTGCCGCCCTCGGCGTGCAGGCGCAGGCCGTGCGACACCACCTCGGCGCCCGGCAGCGGGACGCGGCCGAGTTCCAGCGCGAGCAGGCCGCCCACGGTGTCGACGTCGAGGTCGTCGTCGAAGTGCACGTCGTAGAGTTCGCCCAGGTCTTCGATCGGCAGCCGCGCCGAGACGCGAAAGTGCTTGTCCCCCAAGTCTTCGATGGGCGCGGTCTCGGCCTGGTCGTATTCGTCGGCGATCTCGCCGACGATCTCCTCCAGCACATCCTCGATGCTGACCAGGCCGGCGATCGCGCCGTACTCGTCGACCAGCAGCGCCAGGTGGTTGCGGTCGCGCTGCATCTCGCGCAGCAACGCATCCAGCGGTTTGGAGTCCGGCACGAACACCGCGGGGCGCATCACCTGGGCGACGGTCGCGCTGCGCCCGCCACCGGACTGAACAGCTTGCTGCACAAGGTCTTTGAGATACACCACCCCGACGATGTCGTCGACGTTCTCCCCGATGACCGGGATGCGGGAGTGGCCGCTGCGCACCGCGAGGTTGATCGCCTGGCTGGCGAGTTTGTCGCTCTCGATCCAGATCATCTCGGTGCGGGGCACCATGACCTCGCGCGCCGGGGTGTCGCCGAGCTCGAAGACGCTCTCGATCATCTTGCGTTCGTCGGCGGCCACGACGCCACGCTGCTGGGCCAGATCCACGACTTCACGCAGCTCGATCTCCGAGGCGAACGGCCCGTTGCGCAGGCCGCGGCCCGGCGTGATCGCGTTACCGACGATCACCAGCAGCCGGCTGACCGGCATCAACAACCACGAAATGGCTTGCAGCGGCAGGGCCGTCACCAGCGCGATGGAATATGCGTTCTGCCGGCCCAGCGTACGGGGCCCGACGCCGATGACGACGAAGCTGGTCACCACCATGATGGCCGCCGCGCCGAACAGGCCCCACCGCAGCCCGAAGTTGTCGTAGAGGAACACCACCAACAGCACCGTCGCGGTGATCTCGCACGTGTTACGCAGCAGCACAACGAGGTTGATGTAGCGGGGTCGTTCGGCCATCACCGTGGACAACGCGACCGCGCCGGGCCGCTCATCGCGCACCAGCTCCTGCACCCGCGCCATCGAGACGGTGCTGACGGCGGCGTCGATGGCGGCGAAGAGCCCGCCCAGAGCGATCAACGCGATCGCGCCGAGCAGCTCAGACCAGCCGGTCAATGGTCGAAATACCTTGACTTGTCCAGCAACCGGCGATCCCGCTCCTCCTGGCGATCCTGACGGTACGCCTGGACCTGGTCGGCGACCCACTCCACGAGCAGCCGGTCCTGAAGGGCGAACATCTCCTTCTCCTCGTCGGGCTCGCCGTGGTCGTAGCCGAGGAGGTGCAGCACGCCGTGGATGGTCAGCAGCGCCAGCTCGTGGCCCAGGCTGTGCCCCGCGGCCGCGGCCTGGCCGGCGGCGAACTCCGGGCACAGCACGATGTCGCCGAGCATCGACGGGCCGGGCTCCGGCGCGTCGGGGCGCCCGCCGGGCTCCAGCTCGTCCATCGGGAAGCTCATCACGTCGGTGGGGCCGGGCAGGTCCATCCAGCGCATGTGCAGGTCCGCCATCGCGGCGGTGTCCAACAGCACCATCGACAGCTCGGCCGCCGGGTTGACGTCCATCTTGGCGATGACGAACCGCGCGACGCTGATCAGCTCGGCCTCGGAGACGTCGACGCCCGACTCGTTGGAAACCTCGATGCTCACGGGAAGATCATGCACCCGTTCAGCGGCGGCCGCGCGAACCGGACGCGCGGCGGGCCGCCCGGTTCAGCGCCAGCTCGGGTTCCTCGAACTTCGCGTAGGCGTCGACGATCTCCGACACCAGCCGGTGCCGCACCACGTCGACGCTGGTCAATTCCGCGATGTGGATGTCGTCGACGCCGTCGAGGATCTCGATCGCCGAGCGCAGGCCGGACCGGGCGCCGCCCGGCAGGTCGACCTGGGTGACGTCGCCGGTGACGACGATCTTGGACCCGAAGCCCAGGCGGGTCAAAAACATCTTCATCTGCTCGGCGGTGGTGTTCTGCGCCTCGTCGAGGACGATGAACGCCGAATTGAGGGTGCGGCCGCGCATGTACGCCAGCGGCGCCACCTCGATCACCCCGGCGGACATCAGCTTCGGGATCAGCTCGGGGTCCATCATGTCGTACAGCGCGTCGTAGAGGGGCCGCAGGTACGGGTCGATCTTCTCGCTCAGCGTGCCGGGCAGAAAGCCAAGGCGCTCACCGGCTTCCACGGCCGGCCGGGTCAGGATGATGCGGCTGACCTGCTTGGTCTGCAGCGCGTTGACGGCCTTGGCCATCGCCAGGTAGGTCTTGCCGGTGCCGGCCGGGCCCACCCCGAACACGATGGTGTTGGCGTCGATGGCGTCGACGTAGCGCTTCTGGTTCAGCGTCTTGGGCCGGATGGTCTTGCCGCGCCGCGACAGGATGTCGAGGGTGAGCACCTCGGCGGGGGATTCGTTGTCGCCGCCGGACAGCATGGCCACGCTGTGCCGCACCACCTCAGGGGTCAGCGGCTGCCCGTTGGCCACGATCGCGACCAGCTCGGAGATCACCCGCTCGGCGAGCGCGACGTCGGCGGGCTGACCCGCCACGGTGACGGTGTTGCCGCGCACGTGCAGGGCGGCGCTCAGGCTGCGTTCCAGGGCGCGCAGGTTCTGATCGGCAGATCCCAACAAGCCGACGACGACATCGGGCGGAACGTCGATACTGCTGCGAACCTGGGCGTCGGCGTGGAGGGCTCCAGCTGCGTCGGCAGCGTTGGTCTCGCGGGGCGTCACGTGGTTTTCGAAGCCTGCCTTCTGGGCCGTCTGGGGAGCGTGGGGCTTGACCACCCATCTTACCGCCGGGCGCACCGTTGACCCAACGGTCAGCGGGCCGCCCGGCCCGCTCCGGCGGCGGCGGTTCGGGCCGGAACCGAATTTTTACGGCGGCCGCGACGTCTTTTCGGTGCAGTAGAAGAACCCCCGCCACGCGCTGTGAAAGGTGCCTTTATGTATCGCCAGATCCTCGATCCGGTCGCCCACTCGCTCGCGTGGAGTTCGCTGGCCGCGGCCCTGCCGCTCGCGGCGTTGTTCGTGATGCTCGGGGTCCTGCGGGTGCGCGCCTGGCTGGCGTCGGTGGTGTCGCTGGCCGTCGCGCTCGCAGTCGCCGTCGCCATCTACGGGATGCCGGTCGAGCAGGCGGTGCTGGCCGGCACCGAGGGCGCGGTGTTCGGCTTCTTCCCGATTCTGTGGATCGTGATCAACGCGCTCTGGGTGTATCAGATGACCGCGCGCACGGGCCATTTCGACGTGCTGCGGCGCAGCTTCGCGACGGTGAGCGACGACCACCGCGTGCAGGCGATCATCATTGCGTTCTCCTTCGGCGCCCTGCTCGAGGCGTTGGCCGGCTTCGGCACGCCCGTCGCCGTCACCTCGGTGATGCTGCTCGCCCTGGGCTTCCCGCCGCTCAAGGCGGCGGTGCTGTCGTTGGTCGCCAACACCGCGCCGGTCGCCTTCGGGGCGATGGCCACCCCGATCATCGTGCTGGCCAAGGTGTCGGGCATCTCCACCGAAACGCTGGGCGCGATGGTCGGGCGCCAGACGCCGCTGCTGTCGGTCTTCGTGCCGCTGGCGCTGGTCGCCATCGCCGACGGCCGGCGCGGCCTGCGTCAGACCTGGGGCGCCGCGCTGACCGGAGGCCTGGTGTTCGGCGTCGGGCAATACGCCACGTCCAACTTCCTGTCGGTGCCGCTGGCCGATGTGATCGCCTCCCTGCTGTCCGCCGGGGCGCTGGTCGCCTTCGTGCGCGTCCGGCCGCCGCGCCCGGCCGAGGCGCGCGTCGCGGCCGGCGTCGCCAGCGGCGCGGCGCCCGCGGCCGAAGCGCCGGAGCCCGCCGAGCCGCGCGATCCTCGCGGCCAGGTCCTGCGCGCCTACGCGCCGTACGCGATCATCATCGCCGTCTTCGTGGTGTGCCAACTGCCGCCGGTCAAGGCGCTGCTGGAGGAGGCCACCCGCACGGTCCGGTGGCCGGGGTTGCACCTGTTCACCGCCAAGGGCGTGCCCTCGGCCCTACCGGCCTTCACGGTCAACGCGCTCACCACGCCCGGGACCCAGATGCTGATCGCCGGCCTGCTGAGCATGGCGGTGCTGCGGCTGTCGGCGAAGGACGCGCTCAGGGCCTACGGCGCCACCCTGCACCAGCTGCGCTGGGCCATCGTCACCGTGATGGCGGTGCTGGCGCTGGCCTTCGTGATGAACGCGTCCGGCCAGACGATCACCCTCGGGACCTGGATGGCGGGGGCCGGCACAGCGTTCGCGCTCATCTCCCCCGTGCTGGGCTGGCTCGGCACCGCCGTCACCGGGTCGGACACGTCGTCGAACTCGCTGTTCGGGGCGCTGCAGGTGACCGCGGCGAGCAAGGCCGGGCTGTCGCCGGTGCTGATGGCGGCGGGCAACAGCTCCGGCGGCGTGCTCGGCAAGATGGTGTCGCCGCAGAACCTGGCCATCGGCGCGGCCGCGGTCGGGGTGTACGGCCGGGAGGGCGACATCTTCCGCCGCGTGGTGGTGTGGAGCCTGGCGTTCCTGGTTTTCATCTGCGCGCTTTCGGGGCTGCAGGCCGCGGTGCTGTCGGCCATGGTGCCCTGAGCGCCGGTCAGGGGCCCGGCGCGACGTCCCAGCGGGGCGTCAGGACCCCGAGGGCGCCCAACGCCACCGCGGCGGCCGTCGACGTGCGCAGCACCTGCGGCCCGAGCCGCACCGCCACCGCGCCCGCGTCGGTCAGCGAGGCGAGTTCCTCCGGCGCAATGCCGCCCTCGGGGCCGATTAGCAAGGTGATCGAATCGGCCTGCGCCACATCGCTGTCGGCGATCCGGCCGGTCGCGGACTCGTGCAGCACCAGCACCGTGGCGCCGGCGGCGACGTCGTCGCGAATCCGGCGGGCCAGCTCCGCGGTGGACAGCACCCCGTCGACGGACGGGATGTGCGGGCGGCGCGATTGCCGGGCCGCCGAACGGGCGACGGCCCGCCACCGCCGCAGGCCCTTGTCCACCCGCGCGCCCTTCCACTCGGCCACGCAGCGCGCGGACTGCCACGCGAGGAAACCGTCGGCGCCGGCCTCGGTGGCCAACTCGATAGCCAGCTCCGAACGCTCGGACTTGGGCAGCGCCTGCGCCACCGTCACCGCGGGGCGGCCGGGCTCGACGCTCCACCGCTGCAGCACCCGCGCCCGCAGCCCGTCCCGCCCGGCGTCCTCGACCTCGCAGTGCGCCAGGGCACCCGCGCCGTCGCCGAGCACCAGCCGCTCGCCCGGGCGGATCCGCCGCACCGTGGCGGCGTGGAAGCCCTCGTCGCCCTCGACGGCGGCGAGCGACCCCACGTCGGGCAGCGCCTCGACGTAGAACAGCGTCGCGACCATGCGCAGCCCGGGTCAGCGCCCGGTGAAGGTCTCGCGCAGCCGGCTGAACAGCCCGCCGTTGTTGTGTGCGCTCGAGCGGACCTCGGGCACCTCGCGGCTGCGGCGGGTCTTGAGCTCGCGCAGCAGTTCGGCGTCGTGATGGTCCAGGCGGGTCGGCACCACTACGTCGACGTGGACGTGCAGGTCGCCGCGGGCACCCGAGCGCAGGTGCGGCATCCCGTGGCCGCGCAGGGTGATGACCGAGGCCGGCTGCGTGCCGGGCGGGATGGTGATCTCGCTGACGCCGTCGAGGATGGCGTCGATGGTGACCGTGGCGCCCAGCGCCGCGTCCACCATCGGCACCGACACCGTGCAGTGCAGGTCGTCGCCCTCGCGGACGAAGATGTCGTGCGGTTGCTCGTGCACCTCGACGTAGAGGTCGCCGGCCGGGCCGCCGCCCGGCCCGACCTCGCCCTGCGCGGCGAGCCGCACCCGCATGCCGTCACCGACGCCGGCGGGGATCTTCACGCTGATGTCGCGGCGGGCGCGGACCCGGCCGTCGCCCATGCACTGGTGGCACGGGTCGGGGATGACCGTGCCGACGCCGCGGCAGGTGGGGCACGGCCGCGCCGTCATCACCTGGCCCAGCAGCGAGCGCTGCACGGTCTGGACCTCGCCACGCCCACCGCAGGTGTCGCACGGCACGGGCACGGAGTCGCCGTTGGTGCCCTTGCCCTGGCACCGGTCGCACAGCACCGCGGTGTCGACGGTGACCTGCTTGGTCACCCCGGTCGCGCATTCTTCGAGGTCCAGGCGCATCCGCAGCAGCGAATCCGAGCCCGGGCGCACCCGGCCAACGGGCCCGCGGGAGGTCCCGCCGCCGCTGAAGCCGCCGCCGAAGAACGCCTCGAACACGTCGCCCAAGCCGCCGAAACCGCCGAAACCGCCGCCGGCCGCGGCGTTTTCCAGCGGGTCACCGCCGAGGTCGACGATGCGACGCTTCTCGGGGTCGCTCAGCACCTCGTACGCGGCGCTGATCTCCTGGAATTTGGCCTGCGCGGCCTCGTCGGGGTTGACGTCGGGATGCAGTTCGCGGGCCAGCTTGCGGTACGCGCGCTTGATCTCCGCGTCACTGGCGTTCCTGCTCACGCCGAGCAGCCCGTAATAGTCGCGTGCCACGCCTGACTCTCCTATACCTGGTCTCTACGCCGCGCCCGGGCGACCCGGGCGCCTCGCGGGTGCGCGTTCATCGGGTGCCCAGGACTTCGCCGATATACAGAGCAACCGCGGCAACGCTGGCGATAGTTCCCGGATAGTCCATCCGGGTGGGCCCCAGCACACCCATTCCCCCGAAGACGGTGTCGGACGTGCCATAGGCGGTGGTCACCATCGAGGTGCCCGCCATCTGCTCGGCAGCGGTTTCGTGGCCGATGCGCACCGTCACCTTACCGGCTTCCTGCTGGGCCGCCAGCAACCGCAGCACCACGACCTGCTCCTCCAGCGCCTCCAGGATGGAGCGCAGCGAACCGCCGAAATCCGCGGCGTTGCGGGTCAGGTTGGCGGTGCCACCGAGCAGCAGCCGCTCCTCGGTGTGGTCGACCAGCGACTCCAGCAGCACCGTCGCGGACCGGCCGACGGCGTCGCTGAGGCGGTCGGCCCCGTGCAGGCCCCCGGCGAGGTCGGCGACCGCGACCGACGCGGCCGACAGCTTCTTGCCGACCAGGGCCGCGCCGAGCATCTCGCGCAGTTGGGAGAGCTGGTGGTCGTCGATGACGTCACCGAGTTCGACGACGCGTTGGTCCACCCGGCCCGAGTCGGTGATGACGACCATCAGCAGCCGGGCCGGCGTCAGCGCGATCACCTCGAGGTGGCGCACCGTGGACGACGACAACGTCGGGTACTGCACGACCGCGACCTGCCGGGTCAGCTGCGCCAGCAGCCGCACGGCGCGGCGCAGCACGTCGTCCAGGTCGACGCCGGACTCGAGGAAGTGCTGGATGGCGCGCCGCTCGGCGGAAGACAGCGGCTTGACGTCGTCGAGCCGGTCGACGAATTCGCGGTAACCCTTCTCGGTGGGCACCCGCCCCGAGCTGGTGTGCGGCTGGGTGATGTAGCCCTCGGCCTCCAGCACCGCCATGTCGTTGCGGACGGTCGCGGATGACACACCCAGGTTGTGGCGCTCCACCAACGACTTCGAGCCGATCGGCTCCTTGGTGGCGACGAAATCGGCGACGATGGCGCGCAGCACCTCGAACCGGCGCTCGTCGGCACTTCCCACTCGCCGTTCACCTCCCCGCTCACGTTCCGGCTCGCTAACCCAATGGACGGGTTCATTTTACGGTCTAGAACCGACACAGCCGTTACCAGCGGCGGCGGGAGCGACCCGGCCGGAACTTCTTCGGGCTAGCCTTGCCAGCATGAACCCCGCGGGCCCCGGCGACGCCTCGCTCGAGGCGGGCCGATGATCTTCAAGGGTGTGCGCGAGGGCAAGCCCTATCCCGAGCACGGGCTGTCCTATCGCGACTGGTCGCAGATACCGCCGCAGCAGATCCGGCTCGACGAGTTGGTCACCACGACGACGGTGCTGGCCCTGGATCGCCTGCTGTCCGAGGACTCCACCTTCTACGGAGACCTGTTCCCGCACGCCGTGCGGTGGAAGGGCATCACCTATCTGGAGGACGGGCTGCACCGCGCGGTCCGCGCGGCTCTGCGCAACCGCACCGTGCTGCACGCCCGGGTGTTCGACATGGACCTGCCGCCCGGCACGCCAAGCAACGGGTTTCGTTAGCGGCGCGATCGCCGCTGCCCGGGCCTGACGCGCAAAGAGCGGGCGCCGAAGCGCCCGCTCTTCGTCGGATGGCCGCAATCAGTGCCCGGCGGCCTGCAGCAGTTCCATCGCCGAGGACCGCGACAGCACCCAGCCGCCCTGGTTGATGAAGGTGACGCTCTGGTTCACCGGGTTGGCGAACTTCGGGCCGGAGACCGCTACCTGGGCGGTGGCGGAGCCCGGCGCGGCGCCCGGCTGGATGTTGGTGATGGTGAACGACAGCGGCAGGTCGCCGTTCTTGGCCGCCTTCTTCAGCTCGTGGTCGGCCAGGTGCGCCTCGGTGCCGCTGATGCCGCCCTCGACCAGGTTGCCCTTGCTGCTGAACGAGACGTTCGGGTCGGCGAGGCTGGTCAGCACGCTGTTGAGCTGGTCGGCCGTCGGCACTGCCGCGGCGGCCGGCGGCGGGTCCTGCGGCAGCGGGGCGCCCACGGCGGCCAGCCGCACCGAGGGGGCGGCGCCGGGCGTCGCGCCCGCGGCCAGGCCGGCGGCAGCGCCCCCGATGGCGGCCAGAGCCGCCACGCTGGTGGCAAAGTATTTGATGCTGTTCATGGTTCCCCCTTTGGTGGGCACGCACTTGGTAGGCCGTCGCTCGCGCTCACCGGATGGTCGTGTGAGTGTGCCTGTTGCGCTTATTGTTTCGCGCCGCGGCACCGTTACGTTACGACCGCGCCGTGAGAAAACGGCATGAGCAATCTGTGTGCAGGCTATGCGAGCCCTGATGGCGGCCGCGCCGGGGCCTCGTCCCGGCCCCGGGCGCGACCGCACCGCACTAGTTGATCGCCGTCGCCGCCTGGATCAGGGCGATGGCCGCGTCGTGCTGCACGACCCAGTTGCCGCCCTGGTTGACGAAGACCAGGTGCTTTTGCACCGGGCCGGCGAACTTCGGTCCCGTGATCGCCACGTCGGCCTGGGCCATGTTCGGGCCGGCCGGCGCGATGTTGGTCACGTTGAACTGCTCGGGGAAGTTGCCGTTGCGGTAGGCCTTGCGCAGGTCATGGTCGGCGACCATGCCCTCGTTCTGCGCGACGCCGTTTTCGACGAGGTTGTTCTTGTCCCTGTAGTTGACGCCGGGGTCGGTCACCTGGTTGCACAGGTTGGCCAGCTGGTCCGGGGTCGGCAGCCCGGGCGGGGGCGGGGGCGGGTCTTGGGGCAGCGGCGCACCGATCGCGGCCAGCCGGACCTGGTCCGGCGCCGCCAGGGACGCCACACCCGCGGCCGCTCCACCGACCAGGGCAACAGCCGCCACGCCGGTGACGACAGACTTCACGGTATTCACAGATCCCCCTTCGATGCGCATGGACCGTGGCGGGATCGACAAAATGCGCCCCACGCGGTCACACGTCTCCATGTTGTATTCGCTGTAAGTGTGCATTCTGTGACCCACAATTGAGTCTCGGCCCGGTCACGTTACGGCGGCGCTACGGCAGCACCGGGTGCGTCGCGGCGCCCCAGGGGTCCCCGTCAGTCGCGCGCGAGCGCGTCGATGAGGCTCTTCGGGCGGATGTCGGGCCAGTTCTGCTCGATGTAGGCCAGGCAGTCCGCGCGGCTGGCCTCGCCGTAGGCCACCCGCCAGCCGGCCGGCGTCTCGGCGAAGGTGGGCCACAGGCTGTGCTGCTCCTCGTCGTTGACCAGGACGACGAAAATCCCGTTGTCGTCGTCAAAGGGGTTGGTGCTCATCGCGTCTCCTCATCGATGGATTCTTCGCCGATCCCAGGGTTGATCCCAGCACACGGTCGGACAGCAACCCCAGGCAGCTCAGGTTCGGGAACCCGGGCCCCTGGGTCAGCCCGGACAGGTTGGGCAGGTAGAGCCTGGGCGTGACGTCGGCGACGGACAGGTCGTAGCCGATCGATTCCTGCAGGGTCTCGGCGGTCAGCGGTCCGCCCAGCCCGAGTTCGAGCAGGTCGAGCACGTCCTGGCCGAACAGCGAGGTGAACCATAGCGGGTCGGCCCCGGAGCCGTCGATCACCAGGTCGAAGCCGTGCACCGTCTCCAGGTGCTCGCTGCCGCGATTGGTCGACAGGGTCAGCCGGATCTGCCCGTCCCGGCCGACCGCGTGCGCCACCCGCCCGCGCAGGTGGCGGATCCGGTCGTCGGCCAGCAGCGCCTCCTGGACGTTGGCCGAGAACACCCCGCGGTCGGTGCGGGCCAGGGCGTCGCGCCGTTCGGCCATGGTGAGCGCCGGCCAGTTGGTGGGGTCGGAGAACAGGGAGTTCTCGAAGAAGCTCTCGCCGCGGGTGAACAGGGTGACCTGCGGGGAGATGACGGTGATGGTCGATACCCGGTGCCGGAACAGCTCGTTGAGCATGGACGCGGCGGTCTCGCCGCCACCGATCACCGCGACGCGCTCGGCGGTGATCCGGTCGTGGCCGGCGGCGCGGTCCCAGAACTGGGCGATCGAGAGCATGCGCGGGTTGCCGGGCAGCAACGACTTCTCGGCCTGGCCGGGGCCGGTGATCATCAGCGCGTCGGCGTGCACGGTGGTCTCGTGGGTGTGCAGGGCCCACCGGTCGCCGGTCACCGCGAGCCGCTCGACGTCGCCGTGGACCACTCTCATCCCGACCTGGTCGGCGACCCACCTCAGGTACTGGCTCCACTTGCGGTGCGGCGGGGCGGGCCGCCCGCGGTCGATCCATTCGGCGAACGACGCCGTGGCGATGAGGTAGGACTGCCAGCTGTACCGGGTCATCCGCTCGTCGAGCTCGGCGTTGCGGCGCGGCACCAACGCCGACCGGTAGGGAAAGCCGACGTCCTTCTCCGGGCTGGTGCCCAGCCGGTGCGCGCCGTCGGTCCAGCCGCCCGAGGCCTGCCAGTTGGCGCCCACCCCGGTGCGTTCCACGGCGACCACGTCGGGAACCTCGACACCCATCTCGCGCAGCACGAATGCCTTCGCGGCGACGGCCACGCCCTTGGCGCCGGCGCCCAGGATCGCCAGTGTGCTCATTCGACCATCTCCCGCAGTGTCTCTAGCCAAAGCTGTTGCAGCGCAGCGATGTCCGCGTCGCTGAGGATGTCGGGCAGCGCTCGCCACTGCGAGGCCAGCACCCGCTGGTCGTCGACCGTCAACACCATCGCGGCGATGGTGAGCTCGTGGCGCACGGCCAGGTCCGGCTCGGGCACCGGCGACACGCCGGCGAGCAGCTCGCGCTGCAGCGTCAGCCCGGTGCCGCCCGCGGCGTGCGCGGCTCCCAGATAATTCAGCAGCACCTGCGGCCCCGGGAAGGCGGCGAGCCGCCGCGCGGTGTCGTCGCGCAGGTAGCGCAGCAGCCCGTAGTCCAGGCCGTCACCCGGGATGCTCGCCAGCTGCTCGCCGACGCGCGCCGGGTCGGTCGAGTCGACCCGCACCGGGTAGATGGAACTCAGCAGCCCCACCGTGTCGCCGGTGTCGATCCCGGTCGCGTCGACGAGATCGTCGGCGCGACCGTGGGTTTCGAGCGCCAGCAGGGGTGGCGGCGTGGGCTGGTCGCGCTGCCGCCGCCAGCGTGTCAGCGCGGCGGCGGTGGCGGCGACCAGCAGCGTGGGCAGCGGCAGGCCGCTGCCCAGCAACCGGCGGGTGGTGTCGGCGTCGGCGGCGGCGGTGCGCACCAGCAGATCACGCGCCCGGTCGCGCTCCGGGTCGAGCCGTCGCGCCCCGAGGTCGGGGTCCGGCCCTGCCAGCTGGGCCGCCCAGAAGTCCGCGGTGTCCAGCCGGCCGGCGCGCTCGGCCAGGGCGGCGGCCCAGCGCCGGTAGCTGGTGTGTTCGCGCAGGGGCGCTGGCGGGTGACCGGTGGCCGCGGCCTGCAGCGCGGCCCCAAGCTCTCCGAGCACCACCCGCCACGACGCCGGGTCGAGCGCCACCACGTGCGCGGCCAGCAACAGCACGCTCTCGCCGGCAGCCGGGCGCAGCCACACCGCGGCCAGCAGCGAACCCCGCTCGGGGTCCAGCCGCTCGACGGCCTGGGCGACCTGGTCGACCACCACGGCGCGCGGGTCCCCGGGCACCGCAACCTCGGTCAGCACCTCCGGCGGCGACGTCGGGACCAGCGTCATGCTGGCGCGGTCCAGCCGGGTACGCAGCACCTCGTGGGCCGCGACGACGGCGCCCAGCGCGGCCCGCAGCTGCTCCCGGGTGACCGACGCGGGCAGCCGGATCGCCTCGGTCTGGGCCAGCCGCCGCGGGTCGCCGTATTCGTAGAGCCAGCGCCCGTTGGGCAACAGCGGCATGGGGCCGGTGTCCTCGTCGGCGGGGCGCAACGCGGCGGCCGCGGCCGCCTCGGAATCGATCGCCTCCGCGAGTTCTCGGACGTTGCTGCATTCCAGGACGAGGCGGGCGCGCAGCGCGATTCCCCGCGCCCGCGCCGCCTGCACCACCGACAGCGCCGTGATGCTGTCCAGGCCCAGCTGGAGGAAATCGGCCGCGACGTCGATCTGCGATTGCCCCAGCAGCTCGGCGAGCAGCTCGGCCAGGGCGGTTTCGGTGGCGGTCTGCGGCGCCGTCGCGGACCCGGGGGCTTCGGCGGTGTCCAGGGCGGCCAGCGCGGCCTCGTCGAGTTTTCCGTTCCCGGTCAACGGAATCGCGTCGACCAGCACGATGCGGTGCGGCACCATGTAACGGGGCAGCCGGGCGCCGAGCATGCCGCGTAGCTCGGCCGCCGTGGGCCCGCCGGCCGCGGCGGTGGCGACGTAAGCGGTGAGCCGCGGCACGCCCTGGTGGCGCCGCACCAGCACGCCGGCCTGGCGGACCCCGGGGTGCGATTCCAGCGCGGCGGCGATCTCGCCGGGCTCCACGCGGTGGCCGCGGATCTTCACCTGGGCGTCGGCCCGCCCGACGTAGTGCAGCGAGCCGTCGGGCAGGCGGCGCACCAGGTCGCCGGTGCGATACATGCGCCCGGCGGGCGCGTGCGGGTCGGCGACGAACCGCGCCGCGGTCTCACCCGGACGGCCCAGATAGCCGCGGGCGAGTTGCGGTCCACTCAAATACAATTCGCCCGTCGCGCCGCCGGGGACCGGCCGCAGCGCGGAGTCCAGCACGTAGGCGCGGGTGTGGCGGGTCGGGTGCCCGATCGAGGGCTGGTCGTGTTCGCCGATCGCGGCAACCACCGCCTCCACCGTGGTCTCGGTGGGCCCGTAGCAGTTGAACGCGGTCAACGCCGTCGCGTGGCAGGCCGCGCGGATCTGCGCCCAGGCGGTGACGCCCACGGCCTCGCCGCCCATCGCCAGCACGGCGAGCGGCGTCCGGCTCAGCAAACCGAAAGCCTGCAGCTGAGCAAACATCGACGGCGTGGTGTCGATCATGTCGACGCCGTGCTCGGCGATGGCGGCCACCAGCGCCTCGGCGTCGGTCTGGGTGGCCTCGTCGACCAGGTAGACCGCGTGCCCGTCGAGCAGGGCGACCAACGGCTGCCAGGCCGCGTCGAAGGCGAACGACCACGCGTGCGCGATGCACAGCGGCCGGCCCAGTGTCGCCGCCGCGGGCCGCACGACGCGGTCCAGGTGGTCGTCGGCGTAGGCGCCGACCGCGCCGTGGGTCCCGACGACACCCTTGGGTTCCCCGGTGGTTCCGGAGGTGAAGACGACGTACGCGGCCTGCCCGGGCGCCACGTCGACCGGGTCGAACCCGGACTGCTCGGCGTCGAGCCATTCCTGGATCAGCGCCTCGTCGAGGACGATCGCCGCTTGCGACTGGCGCAGAATGGAATCCACTCGCTCCGGCGGTGTGCCCGGCTCCATGGGCACGCAGACACCGCCGGCCTTGAGGACGGCCAGGATCGCGATGACGTATTCCGGGCCGCGTGAAAGGCGAATCGCGACAGCGCTTTCGGGGGCGGCACCGCGCCGCGCGAGCTGCGCTGCCACCCGGTCGGCCGCCTGGTTCAGCTCTCGATAGCTCAGCGAGCCGCCCCGCCAGCGCAGGGCCGGGCGGTCCGGCGCCGCGTCGGCGGCATCGGCGAACCGGACGTGGATGCCGCGCCCGGGTGTCGGACCTGCGGCGGGCACCGCCACGATCTGTTCGTCCTCGAACAGGACACTCACGTCGCGCAGTGGCCGCTCCCAGCTCTGCAACAGGTTCTCGGCGGCCAGCAGCACGCGGCGGCCGAACTGGGCGGCCGGCGTCGCGCCCAGCGCCCCGTCGATGACCTCGATCAGCACCACGAGCTCGGTCCCCGCCACGTGAGCGGCGATCGTGATCGGAAAGTGCGACAGCGTCTGCAGGGCCGAGGGCCGGAACGTGGCTCCGGCGGCGGACAATTCGGCTCCGGCGGTCAGACCGTCCAGCGGGAAGTTCTCGTAGACCAGCAGGGTGTCGAACATCTCCCCCACCCCGCCGAGCGCCCGCAATTGGGCGTGCCCGAGGTAGCCGTGCTCGCGCAGCAGCGCCGCATCGCGCTGCACGGCGCGGCATTGCTCACCGACCCGCGCCGCCGGATCCAGCCGGACCCGCAGCGGCACGGTGTTGACGAACAACCCGATCATGGTCTCCACGCCGGCCAATTCCGCGGGTCGGCCCGACACCGTCACCCCGAATACGACGTCGTGGGTGTCGGTGAGCCGCGACAACACCACCGCCCAAGCCATTTGCAGCAGCGTGTTGACGGTGACGCCGCGGGAGCGGGCACCGTCGACCAGCCGCGCGGTGGTATCGGGCGGCAGGCGCAACTCGGTGGTGCGGGGCAGGCCCCCACGCACACCATCGGCCGATCCCAGGGCCGCCGACAACAGCGTGGGCCCCTGCAGTCCGGACAGGTGCTGCCGCCAAACCTGTTGGCTGGCAGCCAGATCGCGCCCGGCCAGCCAGCCGATGTAGTCCCGGTACGGCCGCGGTGCGGCGGGCAGCGCGGCGGTGTCCCCGCCCGCCCGGTACAGGGTCATCATCTCGTTGACGAACACGGGCATCGACCAGCCGTCGATGACGATGTGGTGGGCGGTGAGCACCAGGCGCCAGCGCGCGTCAGGCAACTCGATCAGCAGGAACCGGATCGCCGGTCCGTGTTCGAGGTCGAAAGGCGTTCGGCGCTCGGCGGTCTCGAGCCGCCGCACCTCGTCGGCCGTGGCAGTGACGGTGCGCCACGGCAATTCGACGCGGGACGGGACGATCTGCACGGGCCGCGGGATGCCCCGGCTGAAGAAGCTGGCCCGCAGGTTCGGGTGGCGCGCCAGCATCAGCGCCGCGCAGTCGCGGAGCAGGGCGACGTCGAGCGCGCCGGAGATGTCGGCGGCCATTCCGATGACGTACGGGTCGTCGGCCGCCTCACCCTCGGCGAACTCGGCCAGCGTGGTCAGCGAGTACAGCCCCTCCTGCAGGGGGCTGAGCGCCATCACGTCCTCGATGTCGGGCGCGACATCGGTTTTGGCCGTGGTCATGTCGTGCCTTCGCGCGACGCCGACCACAGCTGGGTCACCGCGGCGAGATCGGTGGCCGACAGCCCCGAGGTGCTCATCGGTGCGAAGCGGGTGTCCGCCGCCTGGGCGCCCGGCTCGGGCTCGCCGGCCGCCTCGCCGAGAACGTCCAGGGCCGCGGCCAACTGCTGCACCGTCGGGTTCTCGAAGATCATCCGCGGGTTCACCGCCAGGCCGGCGGCCCGGGCCCGCGACGCCAATTGCACCGAGAGGATGCTGTCGCCGCCCAGGGCGAAGAAGTCGTCGAAGCGCCCCACTTCGGGCGTCGACAGCAACTCGGCGAACACCTTGGCGAGCGCGCGCTCGGTGTCGGTGCGCGGCGGTTCGGTCCGCCCGCTGGTGCTGACCTCCGGGCGGGGCAAACCCGGCCGGTTCAGCTTGCCGGACTCGGTCTTTGGCAGCGCGTCGAGAACGGTCAGCGACGACGGCATCATGTAGCCGGGCAGCGTCAAGCCGATCGCGGCGCGCACCTCGGCGGCGAACGCCGCCTTGGCGGCGTCGTCGGCCACCACCGCGTGGGGCACCACATACCCGGCCAGCGAGACGCCGCCGTGCGCCTCCCAGGTGCGGGCCGCCGCGGCGGCCACCCCGTCGACGGCCGCCAGCGCCGCCTCGACCTCGGCGAGCTCGACCCGAAAGCCGCGCACCTGTACCTGATGGTCGGACCGGCCGACGAATTCGAGCCGGCCGTCCTCGGTCCAGCGGGCCAGGTCGCCGCTGCGGTACAGCCGGGAACCGGGTTCGAAAGCGTAGGGATTCGCGACGAAGCGGGCGGCGGTGAGGCCGGGACGCTTCCAATAGCCGCGAGCCAGCTGGTCGCCGGCGTAGTAGAGCTCCCCCACCACACCGGCCGGCACCGGCCGCAGGCCGTCGTCGAGCAGATAGGCTTGCGCCCCCGCAACGGGCTTGCCCACCAAGGGGATCGGCGGGCTCAGCGGCCCGCGGGAGACGGCGCCCGAGGTTTCGGTGGACCCGATATTGTTGAGCAGCTGGGTGTCGGGCGCGCACACCGCCACCAACCGGGACAACAGCGACGCGCTCACCGGCTCACCGCCGCACACCAGCCGCGACAGCGCCCGCACCGCGTCCGGCCGGCTGTCGACCAACGCGGAGACCAGGCTGGGCACGGCGGTCACCTGGGCCACCGAATGCCGGATCATCAAGTCACCGAGGGCCTCCGGGTCGCGGTGCTCGGCGTCGTCGGCCAGGATCAGGGTCGCGCCGGCCGCCAAGCCGGCCAGCATCTCCATGCCGCCCTCGAGGAAGGTGATGGAGGCCTGCGCCAACCGGACATCGGTGGTCCTGGGCGGGTAGTGCCGCAGTTGCCAATCCAAGCGGGCCGCCATCGAGCGGTGCGTGCCCACCGCGCCTTTGGGCTTGCCGGTGGATCCGGAGGTGAAGACCAGGAACATCGGGTCGTCGGGATGTGGAAGCGGTAAGTCCTTCGACGGGGGTTGCGCGTCCAGCGCTGTCACCCGGGCGCGCACCTGCGGGTCGTCCAGCGAGACCAGCGTGACGCCGGGCAGCTGCGGCATGGTGTCCACGGCGTCGTCGGTCGCCAGGACCACCGGTGGCCGCAAGTCGTCGAGCATGAATTGCTTGCGCGCCAGCGGGTAGCCGGGGTCGATGGGGAAATAGCCGGCGCCGGCCTTCATGATGGCCACCAGGGCCACCACCATGTCGGCGCTGCGCCGCGTGGACAGCCCGACGAGGTGCCCCGGCCGGACACCGTGAGCGACCAGCAGCGCGGCGAGATTGTCTGAATGCTGGTGCAGCGCGGGGTAACTCAGCTCGGCGTCGGCGCAACGCACCGCGACCCGGTCGGCCGTCAACTGCCGGCTGGGTTCGAGCAGTTCGGGTATGGTGCGCGGCCGGTCGGCGGGCGGCTGCTCACCACGACTCCAGTCCTGCAGGATCCGCCGCTGCTCGCGGGCGTCGATCAACTGCACGTCCCGCAAAGTCCGGTCGAGGTCGTCGGCAAACCCCTCGACCACCCGCGTGAGCCAGCCGGTCAACCGCTCGACGGTGGCCCGGCTGTAGAGCTCGGTCCGGTAGATGACGTTGCCGTGGTAACCGACGCCGGCGGACTCTCCACTGCCGTCGGTGCCGAAGAAGTTGACGCTGAGGTCGGCGTGAGCCATGTCGAAAATCGGGTCGAGCGACGTGCACACGGTGTCCTGCCCGCCCCGATCCGGAGCCGGATCGATCACCCGGGTCGCGGGCAGATGATCGCGCACGTGGACGACGACCTGGAACAGCGGGTTGCGCGACAGCGAGCGCACCGGGCTGACGCTGTCGACCACTCTGTCGAACGGCAGATCGGAATGGGCGTAAGCGGCCAGCGCGGTCTCCCGGGCGCGGGCCAGCAGCTCGCGCAGGGTCGGGTTGCCGTCCAGGTCGTTGCGCAGCACCAGGATGTTGACGAAAAAGCCGATCAGCTGGTCTAATTCGGCCTCGGTGCGGCCGGCGGCCGGTGTGCCCAGCGGAATGTCCACGCCGCCACCGGCTTTGTGCAGCACCACGGCAACGGCCGTCTGCAGCAACATGAACTCGGTGACGCCGACCTCGCGGCACAGGTCGACGAGCTTGTCGCGGGTGGCCGCGTCGATGCGGAAGTCGACGGATTCACCCTCCCCGCTCGGCACCGGCTGGCGCGCGAAGTCCGGCCGCAGGCCGGTGTCCTCCGGTAACCCGGCCAGCTGCCGCGTCCAGTACTCGCGCTGCTCGTCGGCCACGGCGGACTCCTGGCCGCCCCCGACGGAGTCCAGGCCCAAGTAGGCGCGCTGCCACGCCGCGTAGTCCGCGTACTGCACCCGAAGCGGCGCCCACGACGGGGCGTCCCCGCCGCGGCGGGCCCGGTACGCCGTCATCAGGTCGGAGAACAGCACCCCGGCCGACCAGTGATCGGAGGCGATGTGGTGCACGACCAGTGACAGCACGTGTTCGGTCGGGTTGTCGGCGGTGCGCAGCACGGCGACGCGGATGGGCAGCTCGCGGTCCAGCTCGAAGCAGTGCCGCCGCTCGACGTCGAGTTGCTGCTGCAGCCAGGTGTCGTCCGCGCCCTCGGCGCGGCGCACCGGCAGGTCGCCGGCGGGGCCGACCACTTGATACGGCACGCCGTCGAGCTCGACGTAGGTGGTGCGCAGGATCTCGTGGCGGGCGACGACGTCACCGGCCGCCGCGACCAGGGCGTCGATGTCCCACGGACCCGACAGCGTGGCAGCGAAGGGGATGTTGTTGACGGGGCTGGGGCCGTCGATGCGGAACGCGAACCAGCTGCGCAGCTGCGACGCCGAGAGCGGCATCGGCTCGTCGTGGGCGGTCGCGATGAGCTTGGGCCGCGGCCGGGCCCGCTGACCGGAGGCGAGCTCGTCGACCCGTCGCGCCAGCAGCCCCACGGTCGCGAGCTCGAACACCTCGCGGATGGACAGCTCGGTCCCGCACTCGGAGCGGATCGCGGTGACGAGCTTGGTCGCGACCAGTGAGTGACCCCCAAGGTCGAAGAACGAGTCGTCGACGCCGACCCGGTCGTGCCCGAGCAACTGGGAGAACAGCGCGGCGATGCGGCGCTCGGTGGGGGTACTGGGGTCGCGGTATTCCACGGCCGCCGCGATCTGCGGCTGCGGCAACGCCTTGCGGTCGATCTTGCCGTGCGCCGTTATCGGAATCTCGTCGAGCACCACGTAGGCGGCCGGAGTCATGTAGTCGGGCAGCGCGGCGGCGACGCGGGCCCGAATGCGTTCCAGCTCAACAGTTTCGGTGCTGCCGCCCAGTGCCGGCGTGACGTAACCGACCAGGCTTCTGCCCAGCTGGGGCAGGTCGACGGCCACGACGACCGCCTGTCCCACGCTGGGGTCGACCAGGATCGCGGCGGCGATCTCGCCCAGCTCAATGCGGAATCCGCGGATCTTCACCTGTTCGTCGGCGCGTCCGACGAATTCGATGTCCCCGTCGGCGTTGCGGCGAGCCAGGTCACCGGAGCGGTACAGCCGCCCACCCGTGCTGAACGGGTCGGCCACGAATCGTTCGGCCGTCAACTGCGGCCGACGGTGATAGCCGTGGGCGACATGGCCGCCGCCGATGTAGATTTCGCCGATCACGCCGGGCGGGACGGGCTGCAGCGCGTCGTCGAGCAGGTGGATCTGGGTGTTGATCTTGGGCCGCCCGATCGGCACGATCCGGGTGCCCTGGGTGCCCTCGACCGGGTAGCTGGTGCAGTTGACCACGGTTTCGGTCGGCCCGTAAAAGTTGTACAGCAGCGCGTCGAAGGTGGCGTGGAACTTGTCGGCGATCTCACCGGGCAGCGCCTCCCCCCCGATGGGGACCCGCCGCAGCGTGCGCCACTGGCTGACGCCCGGCAACGACAAGAACAGCCCCAGCAGCGACGGCACGAAGTGCATCGACGTGATGCCCTCGCCGCGAAGCAGGTCGGTGAGATAGCCGATGTCGCGCAGCCCGTCGGGCCGCGGAATCACCAGGCGCGCACCACAAATGAGGGTCCCGAAGATCTCGCCGATGGACACGTCGAAGCTGGGCGACGCGACTTGCAGCAGCCGGTCGGTCTCGTCGACCCGGTATTCCCGGCCGAACCAGATGAAGTACTCGGCGATCGGGGCGTGCGGCACCGGCACGCCCTTGGGTAAACCGGTGGAACCCGACGTGTAGATCAGGTAGGCGGTGTTGCGCGGGCTCAACGGCCTGACCAGCTGCGCGGGCGGGGTCGAGGGATAGCGGTGCAGCGCGCCGACGGGTTCGCGGACAACGAGTTTGGCGTCGGCGTCGCCGAGGATGAAGCTCAGCCGATCCTCGGGATAGGTGGGGTCGACCGGCAGGTACACCGCGCCCGCCTTCAACACGCCCAGCGCGGTGATCACCAGCTCGGGCGACTTGTCGAGCAGCACCGCGACCCGGTCCTCGGTGCCGATGCGCTGCTCGATCAGCCAGTGCGCCACCCGGTTCGACTCCTCGTCGATCTCGCGGTAGCTGTAGTGCCCGCCTTCGTAGACGACCGCGACGGCGTCGGGCGCCACGCCGGCCCGCCGGCTGACAAGCTCCGGCAAGGTGGCCGCCGGGGTGTCGAACGCTTCGCCCGTCGAGACGTCGCGCAGCCACGCGGCGTCGTCACCGCCCAGCAATGCGCACCCGGACAGCGTCGTGTCGGGGTCGGCCAGCGCCGCGTCCAGCAAGACGGCGTAGTGGCGCAGCATCTGTTCCACCAGCTGCTGGTCCAGCACCTCCACGAGGTACTCGGCCTCGACCAGGGCGCCGCGGGAGCCGTCCAACTCGACCATGAAACTCAGTGGTAGCTGGTTGAAGTGGCCGCGCAGCTCCGCGCGCTCGCAGCGCACGCCCGGCGGGCTGAACCCGGCGCCGTCGGAGGCGCGCTGCCCGAAGCTGATCCGGGTCATCCGGTCGGCGCCGTGGCGGCGGTCCGGGTTCGATTCGCGCACCAGCCAGTCCAGGTCGGCCCGCGAGTGGGCGAAGGCGCCGACGGCGCTGTCCCGGGTCTCGGCCAACAGCTCACGAAAACTCTGCCGCGGCCGGGGTTGCAGCCGTATCACCACGGTGTTGCCGTAGTAACCGATCTCGTCCTCGGTGCCGATGCCGCGGTTCAGCACCGGCGCCGCGACCAGGAAGTCGGTCGACTGTGTGTAGCGGTGCACCAGCGCGCCGAAGGCCGCCATCAACACCATGTACGGGGTTGCGCGGAATTCTCGAGCCAACTCGCTCACCCGCTCGACGGTGCCCGCCGACAGCCGCGCCGTCGCACGCTGCGCGCGCCAGGAGCTCGGCACCACCGATCCGTTGGGGCCCGGAAGTTCGAGCGGCTCCGGCAGATTCGCCATCAGGGGCCGCCAGTACTCCAGGTCCTCATCGCGCAGCGAATGCTCCGGCGCGACGCGCGGGCCGGCGGGCGCGGCGGCGAAGCCGTCGGGGTCGGCGTACGCGCGGGTCAGGTCGGCGAAAAACGGCGCCCACGAGCCGTCGTCCCACGCGATGTGGTGGGCGGTGAACAGCAGCATCAGTTCCTCGGGCGCCAACCGGGCCGCGGTCACCCGCAGTGGGGAATCCGCGGACAGGTCGAAAGGCCGACGAAAGTCGCGCTGCGCCAACACGTCGAGGCGCAGCCGGCGGGCCTGGTCCGCCAGTCCGCTCAGGTCGTGTTCGGCCCATTCGGGTCGCAGCCCGACCCGCAACACCGGGCGGGGATCGCCCTCGGTGGTGGTCTCGTAGGTGGTGTGCAGGACGGGGTGTCGAGCCGCCACGGCGTCGACGGCCCGCCGCAGCCGCGCAACGTCGACGTTGCCGGTGACGCGGTAGGACACGCAAATGTTGAGCAGCGCGCTGTCGGGGTCGACCGACTGCACGAACCACATGCGATGCTGACCGACCGACATCCGGGGCCCCTCGGCGGTCGCCACCGCGGCCTCGGCGGCAGGCCGGGCCAGGCCGCGTTCGGCGATCTTGCGGCGCAACAGTTCCAGGCGCTCATCGTCGAGGCGGGCGTTGGTGCCCGTGGTGTCAGTCACGCTAGGAGTCCAACCTTTCCAGCATCGCGAGGGGTGAACGCTGCGTTCCGGTCGCGGCCGGGCGCTCGGGGGGCGTCGCGGGCGCCTGCGCGAGCAGCGCTTCGATCAATTCGCCGACGGTGATGCCACCGAGCATGCGGGCCACCGGAACCGAGCCGCCCACGGTCCGGCGCAGCCGCTTGCGCAGGTCGAGCGCGAGCAGCGAGTCGACGCCCAGGTCGATCAGCGACGTGCTCGGGTCGAGCCAGACGGAGCCGTCCAGGTGCAGCGTGGCGGCCAGCTCCGCACGCACCACCTCCGCCAGCGGCTTGGGGGTGGCGTCGGCACCCGCGGCCTGTCCAGGCTCCACAGCGCTGAACGGCATTGGCATGCCTTGGCTTTCGAAGAACACCCGCAAGCGATCGAAATCGGCGTCGAAGATCAGCGGGTCGCCACCGTAGCCATACAGGCTGGCGTCCAGCGCCCGGGCGGGGTCCATCGCCACCAGACCGGAGCGTTCGGTGCGGGCGATCTCGTCACCCACGACCACGCCGGCGTCCTGCCACAACCCCCAGCGGATCGCCGTGCAGTCACGGCCGGCGGCGCGCAGCTGGGCGGCCAGCACGT
This sequence comes from Mycobacterium sp. E1214, assembly GCF_001666755.1. Lineage (GTDB taxonomy): Bacteria > Actinomycetota > Actinomycetes > Mycobacteriales > Mycobacteriaceae > Mycobacterium. Next base: position 57,744 of record NZ_LZJC01000140.1, read on the forward strand.
CGAGCATCCGGTTCGAGGCGGCGTAGGCCGCGTGGGTGTAGCCGCCCCACACTCCGAACACCGAGGAACACGCCAGGATTCGGCAGTCGGGGCGCAGCGGCCATGACTCGGCGAGCAGCGCGAGGCCACGCACCTTCGCCGCGCTCACCGCAGCCACGTCCGCACCGGTCAGTTCGGCGCGTGGCCGGGCGACGGCGACGCCGGCCGTGTGGATCAACAGCGACGCCCCGGATCCGCCGTATTCGGCGCCGGCGGCCGCCAGGGCGGCCCGATCGGTGATGTCGCACCGCGGCGCGTGCACCCGGACTCCGGCGCCGCGGGAATCCGTGAGCCGACGCAGCGCCTCGGGGTCGACGCCGTTGCGACTCAAGAGAACTACCGTGTTGGCGCCGCGCTCGAGGCACAGCCGCGCGTAGTGCAGGCCGATCGCCCCGCTGCCACCGGTGATCACGACGTTGTCCAGCGTGGCCGCGTCAAGCGGACGTGCGATCGCCGCGCCGCGGCCGTCGCGGAACGTCCGGACGTAGCGTTGTGGCGCGCCGTGACCGTCGGCGGCGCGCACCGCGACCTCCGAAGCCTCGCCGCGTAGCGCGGCGACGACGGCGGTCGCGGTGCGCGCGTCGACGTCACGGTCGGCCAGGTCGAGGTGCCCGAACGCCTGGTCCGGGAACTCGAATCCGACGCTGCGGTGCATCGCCGCCAGCGCCGCCTGCGCCGGGGCCTCGGCCGTGGCGCCCACCTGTTCGGCGCGCGCGGTGAGCAGCCACACCGCGCGGCAGCGCGGCCCGATCAGGCCGGCGTAGTCGGGTAGGCCCGCGTCGGGACGGCGCCCGATGTGGTCGATCGCCGCGGCGGGGTCGGTGTGATCGAGAGCGGGGGCGATGACGACCAGGATCTCGGCCTCGACGGGCGCGACGACGCGGGAGTCACCCTGTGCCGCAATGGCTTTGGTGATCCGCCGGGCCAGCTCGGCCGAGCTTTCGTCGGCGTGCAGGCCGATGGTCAGCGCGCCCGGCCGGTCGGCGACCGGCGCCGCGGCCTGCCAGTCCTCGACGGCGACGGTGAGCGCCGGCGCGGGCGGCCCTGCGTCAGCGAGCCGGTCCGGGGCCACCCACAGGTGCACCGCCCGCATCGGCGCGTTGGGGAACCCACGCAGCGGTGGGCGGTTGGCGGCCGGGACGGCGGGCGCCCAGTCGCAGGCGGGGTCGGCGGCGCCCAGGGCGGCGAGGCCCGCCGACAGCGCGTCGGCCGGCGGGGTGTCGCGGTGTCCGGATCCGGTGACCGTCGCGGCGTCGTCGCCGAGGATGCCGGCGAGCGGGTAGAGCAGCGACGGGTGCGCGGACAACTCGACGAACGTATCCGCGCCGAGCTCGCGGGCGCGCTGCACGGCGAGGTCGAACCGCACTGTGCCGCAGAGGTTTTGATACCAGTAGTCGGTGAAGTCGGCGGCTGGGTTTACCTCGGCGCCGAAGGTCGATCCGACGAACGTGATCGCTGCCTCGCGAAACGCCGAGCGCGGCGTCAGCTCGGCGAGGTCGGCCCGCAGGCCGCGCAACGCGCTGGTATGGCCGGGGTAGTCGACGGCGAGCTGGTGGGCGAAGACGTCGCGTTCCCGGGCCAGCCGCGTCGCGGCGGTCACCGCGTCGTGGTCGCCGGCGATGACGGTCGACGACGGCCCGTTGACGGCCGAGATCTCGAGCCAGCCCGGCGTCTCGGACAGCAGCGCCTCGGTCTTCGGCGCGCCGATGCCGAGTACCGCCATGGCGTAGCGACCCGTCAGCCGGCCGACGACGTTGGCGCGGGCCACCACCAGCGCGACGGCGTCGGGCAGCGTGACCGTCCCCGCCACGTACGCCGCGGCGACCTCGCCCAGGCTGTGTCCGACCGTGAACTGCGGCGCCACCCCGCACCGTTGCCAGGCCGCGGCCAGGCCGACGGCGTGGGTGAACTGCGCTCCCTGGATCTCGCGGCGCGACCAGTCACGGTCGTCGGCGCCCGCCAGATACGCCAGTGGGGAGGGCGTTTCGGCGTCGACAAACGCCTGCGCGCATCGGTCGGCGGCCGCGCGGTAGGCCGGCAGCCGCCGGTAGGCGTCGGCCCCCATGCCGGGCCACTGATTGCCCTGGCCGGGGAACACGAAGGCGATCCGCGGCGGCGTCGTCGTCGAGGACCGCGCGACGAGCGGGTGCTCGTCGCCGCCGGCGACCGCCGCCAGCGCCGCGGCGAGTTCGGCCCGATCCGCCGCCCGCACGACCGCGCGGTGACGCCGCACCCGCCGCAGCCGGAGCAGCGTGGCCGCGACCGCGGCGGGAACGTCGGCGGGATCTCCCAGGACCGGCGCGCCGTCGAGGTAGCGCAGGATCGCGGCGGCGTCCTGACGGATCAGCTCGGGGTGGTGCGCGCTCAGCAGCACGGGGGTGCGCCCGTCGGGCAGCGCGTCGGCGAGCATCACGCGACCTCGGGCATGGAAACGATGAGGTGCGCGTTGGTGCCGGCGATGCCGAACGCGGACGCGACTCCCGTGCGCTGGCCGTCGACCGCGGGCCACGGCGTCAGGGTCTGCGCCAGGCGTAAACCCTGTGCCTCCCAGTCGATTTCGGGGCTAGCCTCGGCGGCGTGCAGGGTGGCGGGGATGGCGCCGCGGTCGGCGGCGACGAGCACCTTGGCCAGCCCGAGCGCGCCCGCGGCGGCCAACGAATGGCCCACGTTGGATTTCACCGACCCGAGCAGCGCGCCGGTGCCGGGGTCGGTGTCGCCGTAAGTCTGGGCCAGCGACCGCAACTCCGTGCGATCGCCCAGGCGAGTGCCCGTGCCGTGCCCCTCGATCATGCCGACGTCACCGGGCTTGATGCCGGCCTGGGTCATGGCCCGCTGGAACAGCCGCACCTGCGCGTCACCGCTGGGCGCGCTCAGGCCGGCGCTGCGCCCGTCCTGGTTGATGGCGGTGCCGCGCACCTCGGCCAGGATCGGTCGCCCGGCGCGGATGGCGGCCGACTTGCGTTGCAGCACGAACATTCCCGCGCCCTCGGCCCAGACCGTCCCGCTGGCCTGTGCGCTGTAGGGACGGCAGAAGCCGTCGTCGGACAGCGCGTGTTGCTTGGAGAACTCGACGAAAAAGCCCGGCGACCCGAGGACGTTGACGCCGCCGGCCAAGGCGAGGTCGCAGTCGCCGTTCTGCACGGCGCGCACCGCGACGTGGCAGGCGACCAAAGCCGACGCGCAGGAGGAATCGAGCGTGACCGCCGGGCCGCTGAGCCCGAGCGTGTAGGCGATGCGCCCGGAGATCACGCTGAGCGCGGTACCGGCGAGCAGGTGGCCGCTGTGTTCGGAGAACCGCGCCATCTCCGGGCCGTACCCGGTCGCCGACGCGCCGACGAAGCAGCCCACGTCGTGCCCGGCGAGGTCGTCGGGGTTGATGCCGCTGTTCTCCAGCGCGCGCCACGCCACCCGCAGCGCCACCCGCTGCTGCGGATCCATCGCGACGGCTTCCCGCGGCGAGATGCCGAAGAATTCGGGATCGAAAGTGGCCGCGCCGGTGAGGAATCCGCCCCGGTCGTGGATCTGCTTGAAGCCGCCGCGGCGGGAGCCGGCGAGCAGCTCCTCGACCGCCCAGCCGCGATCGGTGGGGAACGGACCCAGCGCCTCACGGCCGTGGGACAGCAGGTCCCAGTAACTCTCGACGCTGTCGATGCCGCCGGGCGCCTCGACCCCCATGCCGACGATGACGACGGGGTCGGACGGGGCCTCGAAACGGGAATCGAAGGGACCGTCGAAGTCGTTGCCGGATAGCGTCATGCGTTCACCTGCGCGGCGATCGCGTCGACGTGGTCGTAGACGTAGAAGTGCCCGCCGTCGTACAGCGACAGTTCAAACGACCCCGCCGTGTGCCTGTCCCACAGCCGCAGCACGTCGGCATCGATGCGGTGATCGGCGCGGCCGCCCAGTACGTGGATGTCGGCGCGGATGCGGGCGTCCGGGCTGGGGTCGTAACGGTTGAACGCCTGGTAGTCGGCGCGCACCGCGGTGGTCAGCAACTCCGAGAATTCTTCGTCGGCAAGCAGTTCCGGGTCGGTGCCGCCCAGGTCGGCGATGTCCGCGAGCACCGCGTCGTCGCTGGTCGGCAGCTCGGGCATGTCGGCGACGACGCACGGCGGCGGGCCGGCCGACACCCACAACTTCTGCACGCCCACGCCGCGTTCCTCGGCGATCCGGGCGAATTCGAAGGCGACGACGGCGCCCATGCTGTGCCCGAAGAGTCGCAGCGGCGTGACACCGTGCCACGGCGCGGCGGCGAACAGATCCTCGGCCAGGGCGTGCACGGTCTCATGCGGGGGCTCGGCCAGCCGGTCGGCCCGCTGCGGGTATTGCACGACGTAGGTGTCGGCGCCCGCGGCCAGCGCGGTGGCGAGCACCCGGTAACTCGCGGCGGCGGCCCCGGCGTGCGGGAACACCACGATGGCACCCGCGCGGGGGCTCTCGGTGCGCCCGGGCGTCAGCTTGATCCAGGACGGGAACGTCGGCGGCATGCTCACCAGGTTATTCAAAGTCATTGCGACGCCGACGAGTTCGCGGCCTGCTGCGCGGACGCCAGCACCGATTCGGCGTCCATGCCGATGACCTCCAGATACAACTCGGCGACCTGGTCGAGCCGGCCCGGATCACCCTCGCGGGCGGTGAGCAGCGCGGCGAGCGCGGCGACGGTGCGGTTGGCGAAGACGTCGGCGACCATGACGTCCGGGCTGTCGAGCCAAGACCGCATGCGCGCGACGGCTTGGGTGGCCAACACCGAGTCCCCACCGAGGGCGAAGAAGTCGTCGTCCACGCCGACGCCGTCGCGACCCAGCAGGTCTCCGAGGATCGCCGCCAAGGCGGACTCCAGCGGCGTCGACGGCGCCCGGTGACCGGGCCGCCGCGCACCGGACACCGCGGCCTGCAGGTCGCGCGCGACGGCCCGGCGGTCGAGCTTTCCGGCGTCGGTGAACCCGATCCGCTGTACAACCACTATGTGGCGCGGAACCATATGTGCGGGAACGAGATCGGCGAGCGCAGCACCGATCCGCTCGGCGGTCAGGGTGGCGTCGTCGGCGTGCACCTGCGCGGCGAGCACGTCGGCCTCACCGGACGCGGTGATCAAGGCGGCCACCGCGGTGCGGACGCCGGGCACGCGCCGCAGCGCGGTCTCCACTTCGCCCAGCTCGACGCGGTACCCGCTGATCTTGACGCGGTGATCGGCGCGGCCGACGAACTCCAGCGTGCCGTCCGGCCAGTACCGCACCACGTCCCCAGTGCGATACCACGTTCGGCCGTCGTGCTCGACGAAGCGCTCGGCGGTGAGGTCGGGGCGGCCGCGGTAGCCGCGGGCCAGGCCGCGGCCCGTCACCCAGTACTCTCCCGGCACCCAGTCGGGACAGTCGGCGCCGTTGTCGTCGACCACCCGGCAAGCGTTGTTGGGCAGCGGAACACCGAACGGCAGTGCCACCCAGTTGGCCGGCAGCGCGTTCGTGTCGCCCACCTCGAAAATCGTGTTGTGGACCGGGGTTTCGGTGGCCCCGCCGAGGCCGGCGAAGCGTAGCCGCGGCGCCTCGGCGCGTAACCGGTGCACCACCTCGGGGCGCACCCAGTCACCGCCCGTGGGCACCACCCGCACCGACGACAGCAGCCCGTGGCCGACCTCGACCAGCATCTCCAACCAGCCGGGCATGAAATGCAGCACGCTGACCCGGTGGGCGTCGATCAGCCGCGCCCAGGCGTCGGGGTCGCGGCGCTGCTCTTCGTCGACCATCACGATCGCGCCGCCGGTCCGCAAGGTGACGAAAACGTCCATCACCGAGATGTCGCCCTCCAGGGTCGACAGGGCCAGGCAGCGGTCGGCGGGGCCGATGTCGAAGTGCCGGCCGATGAATTCCACGGTGTTCATCGCCGCGTCGTGGGTCACTTCGACGCCCTTGGGCTCGCCGGTGGATCCCGAGGTGAACAGGACGTAGGCCAGTTGCGCGGGATCGACTGGGGCGGGCTCGATCTGGGCGCCGCCGGCGCCGGCGAGGATGTCGGCCAGCGGCAGCGCGGGCACCGGCAGCGACGGCCGCTGCCCGCCGCCCACCACGGCCACCCGCACCCCGCCGGTGCCCAGGATGCGTTCCGCCCGATCGCGGGGTTGGTCGGGGCCGATCGGCAGGTACGCGGCGCCGGCGGACAGGATGCCCAGCACCGCCGCAACCTGTTCGGCGCCCTTGGGCCCCAGTAGCGCGACGGTGTCGCCGGCGGTCACGCCGGCCCCGCGCAGCGCCCCCGCCACGGCCAGCGCCTGGTCGCGCAGCTGCGCGTAGGTGAGGTCACCGGAGCTGGCGAACACCGCGGGCGCGTCGGGCTGGCGGCGCGCCTGCCGGAAGAAGCCGTCGTGCAACGCTTCCCCGCTCGGTGCGGCGGCGCGGCCGTTGACCGCGTCACGCACCGCCCGCTGTGCGGCGGGCAGCGCCGGCGGACCCGACGCCGTCCAGGCGTCGTCGTCGCCGGCCAACCGCAGCAGTTCGTCGATGTGGTGGGCGAACATGGCGTCGACGACTCCCGGCGCGAAGACCCCTTCGCGCACATCCCAATTCACCAGCACGCCGCCGTCGAACTCGGTCACCTGCGCGTCGAGCAGCACCTGCGGGCCCTGCGAGATGATCCAGCCCGGCGTGCCGAAGTGGTCGGTGACCGCGGGGCCGAACAACTCGCCGAGGCCCAGCGCGCTGGTGAACACCACCGGCGCCAGCACCTGCGTCCCGCGGTGGCGGCTGAGGTCGCGCAGCACCGCCAGCCCGGGATACGCGGAATGGGCCGCCGCCGTTCGCATCGCGTCCTGCAGCACCTGCGCGCGCGCCGCCGCGGTGTGCACCCCGATCAGGTCGACGTCCAGCAGCAGCGAGGAGGTGAAGTCGCCGACCAGCGCGTCGACGTCCGGGTGCAGTGCCTGGCGGCCGAACAGCGGCACGTTGAGCAGGAATCGCGACGACGCCGACCAGCGCGCCAGGGCGTGGGCGAACGCCGCGGCCAGTGTCATCGCCGGGGTGACGCCGCGGGCCTGCGCGCGGGCGAACAGCGCGTCGCGGGTGTGCGGGTCCAGCCAGTGCCAGCGCCGGCTGCTGCGCCGCTCGCCGGTCGCGGGCGCGCGCGCCGGCAGGGCCGGCGGGTCGGGCAGCTGCGGAATGCGCTGCGCCCACCAGGCCCGGTCGGCGTCGCGGGCGGGCTGCGGCCGCGCCTCGGCCGCCTCGACGGCGCGGCGGTACTGCCGATAGCTGTAGCCCAAGGCGGGCAGGTCTTGCCCGCCGTAGAGGGCCGCGAGGTCGGCCATCAAGGTGCGGTAACTCATGGCGTCGGCGGCCTGCATGTCGAGGTCGACGTGCAGGCGCGACCGGTGGCCGGGCAGCAGGGTCAGCGTCAACTCGAAGACCGCCCCGTCGAGCTGCTGGTGCGACTTCGCGTCACGCACCGCGGCGAGCCGCTGGTCGACGGCGTCCGCGTCCAGGTGCCGCAGATCCTCGACCGCGACGGGGAACTCGGCGTCGGTCGCGGGGATGCGCTGGGTGCCGTCGGGCAGGAACTGCACCCGCAACATGGGGTGCCGGCGCGCCAGCGCGGTGGCGGCTGCGCTCAGCCGGTCCGGATCGAGGGGGCCGCCGTCGAATTCGACGTAGAGGTGCCCGGCGACGCCGCCGAGTTGCTGCGTGTCCTGGCGCCCAACCCACATGGCGTGCTGCATGGGGGCGAGCCCGAACGGCTCGTCGGCGGCCTGCCCCTCGGCGGGGTCAGGCTGGTCGGGTGGCGCCTGCGGGTCGGCGGCGTCCGCCGGCACCCCCGCGTCGACCAGCGCGGCCCACGCCTCGACGGTGGGGTCGGCGGCGAGCATGGCGAAGTCGACCGCGATGCCCTGACGGCGCCAGCGGCCGGCCAGGGTCATGATCCGGATCGAGTCCAGCCCATGGCCGATGAGGTTGCTACCCGGCTCGATGGCGTCGACTCCGACGCCGAGCAGGTCGGCGACCGCTGCCCGGATCTCGTCCGAGCGCGCCGAGGCATGCACTACGAGCCCCTCCTGAGAATTAGCACAGGCTTCCCTAATTTTTTGGTTACCCTATCGTCGATCCCGGCATCCCCGCTACTACGCCCCCGTGTGAGGAATTCCATGACGCCGCAAACCCGCCGGCCGCCGACCCAGGACGGCTCGTTGGAGGGGTTCGTCCCGTTTCCCGCCGAACGCGCCGCGGCCTACCGGGCGGCGGGCTACTGGGCCGGGCGGACCCTCGACAGCGTCCTCGCCGACGCCGCGGCCCGCTGGCCCGAGCGGACGGCCGTCGTCGACGCCCTCGCCCCGGACTCCGGCCTCACCTACGCCGAGCTGGACGAACAGGCGCACCGCGCCGCCGTCGGGCTGCGCGAGGTGGGCATCGCGGCGGGTGATCGCGTGCTGCTGCAGCTGCCCAACGGTCGCGAGTTCGCGGTCGCGCTGTTCGGCCTCCTGCGGGCCGGCGCCATCCCGGTGCTGTGCCTGCCCGGCCACCGGGCGGCCGAGTTGAGCCACTTCGCGGCCGTCAGCGGCGCCACCGGCCTGCTGATCGCGGACGCGACGAGCGGGTTCGACTACCCGGCCATGGCCGCCGGCCTGGTGGCCGAGCATCCGGTGCTCGAGCACGTCATCGTCGACGGCGAGCCGGGCCCCTTCATCCCGTGGGCGCGGCTGCGCGACCGGGCGTCCGCCCCGTTGCCGGCGCCGCGGCCGGACCCGTCCTCGCCGGCGGTGCTGCTGGTGTCCGGCGGCACCACCGGCACCCCCAAGCTGATCCCCCGCACGCACGACGACTACCTGTTCAACGCCACCGCCAGCGCCGAGGTCTGCCGGCTCACCGCCGACGACGTCTACCTGGTGGCCCTGTCGGCCGGCCACAACTTCCCGCTGGCCTGCCCGGGTCTGCTCGGCGCGATGACGGTTGGCGCCACCACCGTGTTCGGCGCCGACCCCAGCCCCGAAGCGGCCTTCGCGGCCATCGACCGCCACGGCGTCACCGTGACCGCCTTGGTGCCGCCGCTGGCCAAGCTGTGGGCGCAGGCCTGCGAGTGGGAGCCGGTGACACCGAAAACCCTGCGGCTGCTGCAGGTCGGCGGCGCTCGGCTCGACCCGGCCGACGCCAGCCTGGTGCGCACCGCGCTCACCCCGGGCCTGCAGCAGGTGTTCGGCATGGCGGAGGGGCTGCTGAACTACACCCGCCTCGACGACCCGCCCGAAGTCGTCGAGCACACCCAGGGGCGGCCGCTGTGCGCGGCGGACGAGCTGCGCGTCGTGGACGCGGCCGGGCACCCGGTGGCCCCCGGCGACGAGGGTGAACTGCTGGTCCGCGGGCCCTACACCCTCAACGGGTACTACCGCGCCGAGCGCGACAACCAGCGCTGCTTCGACCCGGACGGCTTCTTCCGCAGCGGCGACCTGGTCCGGCTGCGGCCGGACGGCTACCTGCAGGTCACCGGCCGGGTCAAGGACGTGATCTGCCGCGCCGGTGAGACCATCTCCGCCGCCGACCTCGAGGAGCAGATGCTCAGCCACCCCGCGATTTTCGCGGCCGCCGCGGTACCGTTGCCCGACCCGTACCTGGGTGAAAAGATCTGCGCCGCCGTGGTTTTCGACGGCGCGGCGGTCACTCTGGCGGAGCTCAACGCCCACCTGGACGGGCGGGGCGTCGCCGCGCACACCCGGCCCGACGTGCTGGTGGCGCTCCCCGCGCTGCCCACCACCCCGATCGGCAAGATCGACAAGAAGGCCATCGCCGCGCAGCTGGGCGCAGCCGCAGGAAACTGAGTCACCCCTCGACGGAGCGGCAGCGCGGCGATTCGATAGCCGACCGTGACCGGATCGTGTCGCGACACGTGCTGCGGCGCCACGGTTTCGCCGACGGCGCGGGCCCACAATGCGGGAATGACGTCACCGCGCGAGCCGGCGCGCGAGTTCTCGCGCCAGGCCTTCCTGCGAGCTGCCGCCGGGATGTTCGCCGCGGGCACCGCGCTCGGTTCCGCGGGCGCCGCCTGGGGATCCGGGCGGGCTGCCGCCGCGCCGAACGCGCCCACGGCGGGCTGGAACGGCCTGTCGTCGGCGATCACGGGGCCGGTGGTGCTGCCGGACAACGGTCAATTCGGTGCCGCGAAGGCGGTTTTCAACACCAACTACAACGGCTCGACGCCCGCGGCCGTCGTCGTCCCGCACTCGGTGGCGGACGTGCAGAAGGCGATGGCGTTCGCGGCCGCCCACAACCTCAAGGTCGCCCCGCGCAGTGGCGGGCACTCCTACGTGGGCGCGTCGACGGCCAACGGCGCCATGGTGCTCGACCTGCGCCAGCTGCCCGGCGGTGTCAACTACGACCCGGCCACGACGACCATCACGGTGACCCCCGCGACGAGTCTGTACGCCATGCACGAGGCGCTCGCCGCCGCCGGACGCGGCATTCCGACCGGCACCTGTCCGTCGGTGGGCGCCGCGGGGCATGCCCTGGGCGGTGGCCTGGGCGCTCAATCGCGGCACGCGGGCCTGCTCTGCGATCAGTTGACGTCGGCGTCGGTGGTGTTGCCGGGGGGTCAGGCGGTCACCGCGTCCGCGACCCAAAACCCGGACCTTTTCTGGGGTTTGCGCGGCGGCGGTGGCGGCAATTTCGGGGTGACGACGTCGCTGACGTTCGCGACCTTCCCCACCCACGACGTGGACGTCGTCAACCTGAACTACCCCGCGCAGGCCTTTGCGCAGGTTCTTCTCGGGTGGCAGAACTGGCTGCGTACCGCCGATCCCCAGAGCTGGGCGCTGGCCGACGCCACCGCCGACCCGATGGGCCCGCATTGCCGCATCATGGCGACCTGCCCGGCCGGTTCGGGTGGCAGCGTGGCGGCTGCGGTCACCAAAGCCGTTGGGCTGCAACCGGCGGGCACCGACAGCCACACGTTCAACTATCTGGACCTGGTGCGGTACCTGGCCGTCAACAACCTCAACCCGTCGCCGCTCGGGTACGTCGGCGGGTCCGACGTCTTTCAGAGCCTCACCCCGGCCGCGGCACAGGGAATCGCGGCCGCCTTCAACGCCTTTCCCGGGGGCGCCGGGCGCGCTCTGGTGATCATGCACGCCCTCGATGGCGCGCTGGCCACGGTGGCGCCGGGCGCCACGGCCTTCCCGTGGCGCCGGGACGCTTCGCTGGTGCAGTGGTATGTCGAGACGGCCGGTGATCCTGCGGCCGCCACCGGCTGGCTCAACACCGCACACCAAGCGGTGCAACCGTATTCGGTGGGCGGCTACGTCAACTACCTCGAGGCCAACCAGCCGGCGTCGCGGTACTTCGGCCCCAACCTGCCGAAGCTGAGTGCCGTCAGGCAGAAGTACGACCCGAACCGGGTGATGTTCTCCCCGTTCAACATCTGACCCGCCGGCTAGCCGGCTCAGTGCCGGCTCAGCGTCAGTGTCCCCGCGGTCCTGAGCACCTTGCTGGCGGTGATCTTCTCCGCCCGGCGCGCCTCGCGCGCGAGGTAGCGCTGCTTGGACTCCTCGAACTTCTCGCAGCTGTCCTCGAGCTCTTTGAGCAACAGCGCCAGGTCATCTCGCATCCACGCGGCCTCGCCGGTGAAGTCTTCGCGCTCGAACACCCGCCACTTCTTGAGCACCGGCATGACCACCTCGTCGAGATGCATGCGCGGGTCGTAGACGCCGCCGACGGCGATGATCACCGCCTTGCGCCGAAACTCCGGGACGGTGAAGCCGGGCATCTTGAAGTTGCGCAGGATCCGATGCACCGACCGCATCGCCTGGTTAGGGGCGATGTCCAGGCCCGCCGCGCTGACGTCACGGTAGAACAGCATGTGCAGGTTTTCGTCGTGTGACACGCGGGCCATCAGCTGCTCGGCGATGCTGTCCTCGCTGAGCTTGCCGGTGTTGCGGTGCGAGACGCGGGTCGCCAGTTCCTGAAACGAGACGTACATGACCGAGTCGAACAGGCTCTCGGCAAACATGTCCCCCTGGCTGTTCTGGCCCGGGCTGAAGCCCCGGGTCATCTGCTCCATGCGGAGCTTCTCGAGCTCCACCGGGTCCACTGCCCGCGTGACGACCAGGTAGTCGCGCAGCGCCGTGCTGTGCCGCGCCTCTTCGGCCGTCCAGCGGTTGATCCACTGACCCCACGGGCCGTCCGTGCTGAAGTTCATCGCGATCTCGCGGTGATAGGACGGCAGATTGTCCTCGGTCAGCAGGTTCTGGACCATCGCCACCTGTGCCACGTCGGGCAGCCGGCTCTGGCCGGGCTCCCAATCCTGGCCGCCGAGCGCGTAGAAGTTCTTCCCATCCGACCACGGGACGTAGTCGTGCGGGCTCCATTCCTTGAACATGGACAGGTGGCGATTGAGCAGCGCCTCGACCACCGGTTCGAGTTCGTGCAGCAGCTGCAAATTCGTCAGATCCTTGGTCACGGCGCCCTCCCAGCTACCTCGTGCGGCCGCGCGCAGTATCTGTGTCACGCGGTTACACCAAGATGGCACGCTGCCGAAAACCGCAGCTAGGGCCAAAAGTCCCGTCGGGGCCTTTCCCATCACACGGCCGCCGGGTGGAGGTAGGCGCACAAGACGTTGGCCACCCCATCCGCAACGTGGTGACCCACAACCCCTAGAGGCGGGGAATCAGATAGGGCGCCAGCGTGGACAGCTTCTCGCAGGTTTCCTCAAATTCGCGTTCCGGCGTGGACTCTTCGATGATGCCGGCGCCGGCGCGCAACCACGTTTCGCCGTTGCTTTCGTAGGCGGCGCGCAGCGTCAGCGCGGCGTCCAGACCACCGTTGGCCGAAATCATCACGACGGCACCCGAATACAGGCCGCGCGGCCCCTCGTCGAGGCGCAGGATCGCGTCGACGCCGCCGGCTTTCGGAATGCCCGAGGCGGTGACGGCGGGGAACAACGCCTCCAGCGCGTCCATCCTGTCGTTGGCCGAATCCAGCCGCCCGCTGACCGTGGAGCCAAGGTGCTGCACGCTGCCGCGTTCGCGCACCGTCATGAAGTCGGTGACCACCGCGGTGCCCGGCTCGGCGATCTCGGTCATCTCCTGCAGCGAGCTTCGCACCGAAATGGCATGCTCCACAATCTCTTTGGAATTCGATTCGAGCTCGTCGCGGGCCTGCCGGTCGCGGATTTCGCCGCGGCCCAGCGCGCGGGTGCCCGCCAGCGGTTCGGTGACCACCGTCCCGTCGTGGCCGACGGCCGCCACCAGCTCGGGGCTGTAACCGACCGCGCGCATTCCGGCCAGCCGCAACAGAAAGGACCGCACGGGCGTGTTGTGCCGTCGCGCCAGCCGATAGGTCGACGGAAAGTCCAGCGGGAACGGCACTTCGACGCTGCGCGAGAGGATCACCTTGTGATACGCACCCGCGGCGATCTCCTTGACGGCGGCCGCGACGCGGTCGCGGTATCCGGAGGGGTCGGCGTGCACGTCGACCGGGCGCGCCTCGCCCAGTTGCGGCACTCCGTCGCGCAGCAGTTTCACGACGGCGTCGCGGTGGGCGTCCGTCGCGTCGACGAACCGGATCGCCTCGCGGGTCACCACGATGCGGGTTTCGGGCCAGAACAGGCGGGCCAGCGGGGTGCGCGGCGCCAGCCGATGCTGCAGACCGTAGCGATACACGCCGAATTCGAAGGCGATCCAGCCGAACAGCTGTTGGGTTTCCAGCAGCAGTCTGTCGGTGGCCTCACCGAGGACCGGGCCGGGCCGCCCGGACCACGACTGGCGCTGCGTGACGCCGTCGCGCAGGATCCGAAGCTCGTCGCTGTCCAGCTCGATCATCGCCCGCACGCCGCTGGCCAGCACCCATTCGCCGCCCTGCTCGTAGAGCAGGTACTCGTCGCCGGCCCGTTCGGGCAGGCTCACGGCCAGCTGGGCCGCGAGATCCGCCGGATCGACGTGCGGGGGAAGCGGGATCGACGGTGACGCGGAGCCGGCAGGACTTGTCTCGACGCTCACCTCGGTCACGGTTAGTAAATGTAGCCTAACCTATGTAAAAGTGTGCAACCCGCTCCGACCGCCCCGCGCCCGGGCCGCCGTCATTCAGCTAAAACTCGTGTGGAGTTAAAGCGCCGACTCGCGCGGTGGGTCGGCGCGCGAGCCGCGCGCTGACGCCCCGGGCAGCCTATCCGCCCTGTTCAACCGGCCACCCACAGAGGTGATCACCGGCCAGTCCGGGGCTCGCCCGGCCGGCGCCATCCCCAAACGTTTCCCAGCCGTTCACCTCGTGGCAGCGCCGCACGCCGCTTTCGTAACCGGTTGTCCTTAGGATGGGCACCTATCTGGCGAACCCGTTGTCGGGCGCGACGCATGCACGACGGCCGGACATGCTCCGGGAAAGGAGTGGCGTCGGTGAGCCCCTGCGTACACCCCCGGGCGTTGCTCGCCGTCGTGGCCGCCCGCCACGCCCCGGTCTCGGCTTGAGAGGAACCCGATGTTCGTGATCCGGCTTTTCAATGGCGAGGAAATTCAGGCGAGTGAGGGCGACGAACTCGAAATCAATCAGCAGACCGGCGTCCTTTCGGTTTCTCGAGTCGACGGTTTCGAAGAAATCACCACGCATTACTCGCCGTCCGCCTGGGCGTCGGTGACGCACCGAAAAAAGGGTGCCGGGGTTCGGCCCTCGCTGATTTCGTCTAATCGCTGAGTCACCGCCCTCGCCCACAGCGTTTGCACAGCAACCTCACACCATTCTCCATTGTGACGTACCTCCAGCAGCCGGCTGACCTGGACCGGTTAACACGCCCGTAACCAGCACTTTTGCCCGTCTCGACACGTCCACACGGGTTGTGCATTTCGAGTGGCGGATTGACTGCGGCAGGGCTAAATTTTGTGCCGGTCGTCGGGATGTTCGTTGTTGCTCCGGCTTGCGGACGGTGCTTCCCTGATCGCCGCGGAACACTAGGGAGGCAACGATGCTGCACGAGTTCTGGCAGAACTTCACCCATAACCTCTTCAAGCCGCTGCTGCTGTTTTTCTACTTCGGCTTTTTGATCCCGGTCCTTAAGGTGCGGTTCGAATTCCCGTACGTCATCTACCAGGGCCTGACGATGTATCTGCTGCTGGCCATCGGTTGGCACGGCGGTGAGGAACTCGCGAAGATCAACGCTTCCAGCGTGGCTGTCATCGTCGGTTTCATGGCGCTGGGGTTCGCGCTGAACTGCGCGATCGGCGGGCTGGCCTACTTCGGGCTGAGCCGCCTCAAATCGCTGCGCAAGGTCGACCGAGCGACGATCGCCGGCTACTACGGGTCGGATTCGGCGGGAACGTTCGCCACCTGCGTGGCCGTCCTGGCCGCCGTCAACATCGCCTTCAACGCCTACATGCCCGTGATGCTGGCGGTCATGGAGATCCCGGGCTGCCTCGTGGCGCTCTATTTCGTTGCGCGACTGCGTCATCGGGGGCTGGACGCGGCGGGCTACATGCCCGACGAGCCCGGCTACACCGCGCCGGCCAAGGTCAGCGTCGGCCCGGGAACCGCGGCCCAACCCCCGCACGGCCAGAGCCTCGAGGCGGAGACCACGCGCGGCGTCGAACAAGAGTTGGAGTTCTCCCTGGAGAAGCTCGAGCACCCGGATTGGGAGCCCGCCCCGCCGGCGCCGAAAGGCAAGAAGGGGTCTCTGTTTTCGCGGGAGCTGTTCCAGGAGGTATTCCTCAATCCCGGGCTGGTGCTGCTCATCGGCGGCATCGTCATCGGCCTCGTCAGCGGCCTGCAGGGGCAGAAGGTCGTGGCCGACGACGACAAATTCTTCGTCATGGCATTCCAGGGCGTGCTGTGCCTGTTCCTGCTCGAGATGGGCATGACGGCGTCGCGCAAGCTCAAGGACCTCCGGTCGGCGGGCTTGGGCTTCATCGTGTTCGGCTTGGTGGCGCCCAATGTCTTTGCGACGCTGGGCATCGTGGTGGCGTGCAGTTACGCCTCGCTGACGCACACCGACTTCAAGACCGGCACCTACGTGCTGTTCGCGGTCCTGTGCGGCGCGGCCTCCTACATCGCCGTTCCGGCGGTCCAGCGCCTCGCGATTCCCGAGGCCAGCCCGACGCTGCCGTTGGCCGCGTCGCTGGGCTTGACATTCTCCTACAACGTGACGATCGGGATTCCGCTCTACATCGAGATCGCCCGCATCTTCGAACGCCTATTCGGCGTCTGACGGCACGGTCAGTCCAGCAGCATCCGCACGACCGCGTCGGCCAGCAGCCGCCCCCGGGGCGTCAGCACCAGCCTGCCGTCGCCGGGCGACAAAAGCCCGTCCCGCACCGCGACTTCGGCGCGTTCGCGTTCGGCGTCGCTCAGCGAGGTCAACGGAAGACCTTGGCGCAGGCGGGTTTTGAGTAGCACGTCCTCGGTGTGCAGCGCTTCGGCGTCGAGTTCCTCGAAACCCGCGACGGGAAGCTCAGCGGCGGTGAGCTTCTCGGCGTAGGCGTTGGGATGCTTGACATTCCACCAGCGTGTCGCGCCCACGTAGCCGTGCGCGCCCGGCCCCGCACCCCACCACTGGCCGCCGTCCCAGTAGCCGAGGTTGTGGCGGCACGCACCGCCCGGCCGCGACCAGTTGGACACCTCATACCAGGTGAGCCCGGCATCGGACAGCCGCGTATCGAGCAGCTCGTAGCGGTGGGCCAACACGTCGTCGTCCGGTGCCGCCACTTCCCCGCGCCGGACGCGCCGGGCCAACGCGGTGCCCTCCTCGACGACCAGGGCGTAGGCGGACACGTGGTCCACGCCGGTCTCGATCGCCGTATCGACCGAGCGCAGCAGGTCGTCGTCGGTCTCCCCCGGCGTCCCGTAGATCAGGTCCAGGCTGACGTGCTCGAAGCCGGCCGCCAACGCCTCGCGGGCGGCCGCGGCGGACCGATTCGGGGTGTGGATGCGATCGAGCACGCCCAGCACCCGCGGCGCCACCGACTGCATCCCCAGCGAGATCCGCGTGAAGCCGGCCGCACGGGTGGCGTCGAAGAAATCCGGCCAGGCGGACTCGGGGTTGGCCTCGGTCGTGATCTCGGCGTCGGGCGCCAGTGTGAAATGGTCGCGCACCATGTCCAGCAGCCGGGTCACGCGGGCGGGACCCAGCAGCGACGGGGTGCCGCCACCGACGAAGACGGTGTCCACCGTGGGTCCGCCGAGGCGCGCGGCCGCCAGCGACAGCTCGATCCGCAGCGCGTCCAGCCAGGCGTCGGGGTTCACGCCGCCCAGTTCGGCCGGCGTGTAGGTGTTGAAATCGCAGTATCCGCACCGGGTGATGCAGAACGGCACGTGGACGTACAGACCGAACGGGCGCCCGTCGGTGGCCTGCAGCTCGGGCAGGACGACCGATTGCTCGCGAAGGGTCATGCCAAATGATCCCACGCCGGGCCACCCGGCACCGTCCGTCGCCGTCCAGCAAATCCGGCGGGACGCCCTATTTCCCGCAAAGTTGGCCTGATCTACCAATTTTGCGAAGTAATTTAAATCACCTTGAGGCCAGATTTGCCCTGCTGAAATGGCTCATCCGGGAGCGTGGCACAATGGTCTGGTGCCTGTCGCCCTACCTCGCCCGCGCGTTGCGTTAGTGGCGCGGCGGCACATTGATCTCAAGCGCGTCTGCAGCTGTATCTGTCTGCCTTGATGTCGTAGACCCAGCCCATCTGTGTCTCCAGCTGGCCGACGGTTCTGCGTCACCTGACGGTGTCGGTGAACTGCGCTGCCCGGGTTGGAGATGTTCGCAAAAGGAGAACCTCCGATGACCACAGCCCGTCCCGCGAAAGCCCGTAACGAGGGCCAGTGGGCACTGGGGAATCGCGAGCCGCTGAACCCCAACGAAGAGATGAAGCAGGCCGGCGCCCCGCTGGAGGTGCGCGAGCGCATCGAGAACGTCTACGCCAAGAACGGCTTCGACAGCATCGACAAGAGCGACCTGCGTGGCCGATTCCGCTGGTGGGGGCTGTACACCCAGCGCGAGCAGGGGTACGACGGCTCGTGGACGGGCGACGAGAACACCGACAAGATCGAGGCCCGCTACTTCATGATGCGGGTCCGGTGCGACGGCGGCGCCCTCTCGACCGCCGCGCTGCGCACGTTGGGCCAGATCTCCATTGAATTCGCCCGCGACACCGCGGACATCTCCGACCGCGAAAACATCCAGTACCACTGGATCGAGGTGGAGAAGGTTCCCGAGATCTGGCGCCGCCTCGACGCCGTCGGGTTGCAGACCGCCGAGGCGTGTGGCGACTGCCCGCGCGTGATTCTCGGCTCGCCGCTGGCCGGCGAGTCGCTGGACGAGGTGTTGGACCCGACGTGGGCGATCGACGAGATCGTGCGGCGCTACATCGGCACGCCGGAGTTCGCCGACCTGCCGCGCAAGTACAAGACCGCGATCTCCGGTCTGCAAGACGTGGTGCACGAGGTCAACGACATCGCCTTCATCGGCGTCAACCATCCCGAGCACGGTCCCGGGCTGGATCTGTGGGTCGGCGGTGGCCTGTCCACCAATCCGATGCTGGGCCAGCGCGTCGGGGCCTGGGTGCCGCTGCACGAGGTTCCCGAGGTGTGGGCGGCGGTCACTTCGATCTTCCGTGACTACGGCTACCGCCGCCTGCGGGCCAAGGCGCGGCTGAAGTTCTTGATCAAGGACTGGGGCATCGAGAAGTTCCGGCAGGTTCTCGAGACCGAGTACCTCAAGCGGCCGTTGATCGACGGTCCGGCGCCCGAACCGCTCAAGCACCCGATCGATCATGTCGGGGTGCAACGGCTCAAGAACGGGCTGAACGCCGTCGGCGTCGCACCGATCGCGGGCCGCGTTTCGGGCACCATCTTGACGGCGGTCGCGGACCTGGCCGAGCGCGCCGGTTCCGATCGGGTCCGCTTCACGCCGTACCAGAAGCTGGTCATCCTCGACGTGCCGGACGACAAGCTCGACGACCTGCTCGTCGGGTTGGAGGACGTGGGCCTGCAAGCTCGACCCTCGCAGTGGCGGCGTAACTTGATGGCCTGCACGGGAATTGAGTTCTGCAAGTTGTCGTTCGCCGAAACACGGGTCAGGGCGCAGAGTTTGGTCCCCGAGCTGGAGAGCCGACTCGAGGATCTCAACTCCCAGCTGGACGTCCCGATCACCGTCAACATCAACGGTTGTCCGAATTCGTGTGCGCGCATCCAGATCGCCGACATCGGCTTCAAAGGCCAGATGGTCGACGACGGTGAGGGCGGTTCCGTGGAGGGATTCCAGGTCCACCTCGGCGGCAGCCTGGGCCTGGACAGCGGGTTCGGCCGAAAATTGCGGCAGCACAAGGTCACCAGCGAGGAGATGGGCGACTACATCGAACGTGTCACGCGCAACTTCATGAAATATCGCAGCGCCGGTGAGCGTTTCGCCCAGTGGGCCATGAGGGCGAATGAGGACGATTTACGATGAATGATCAGGCAACGAAACTACCCGAAGCCAGGCTGCGCGAGATCGCGGCGCGGGCGGCGGTCGAGCTCGAGGGCGCAAGCGCCACAGATATTTTGGCGTGGACCGACCGGACCTTCGGCGGCTTCAACGGCCCCCGCGGCTGGGCCACCTGCAACTATGTGGTGGCGTCCAGCATGCAAGAGGCCGTGCTGATCGACCTGGCCGCCAAGGTCCGCCCGGGCGTGCCGGTCGTGTTCTTGGACACCGGATATCACTTCGCCGAGACCATCGGCACCCGTGACGCGGTCGAATCCGTTTACGACATCCACGTGCTCAACGTCACCGCCGAGCAAAGCGTCGCCGAGCAGGACGCGCTGATGGGCAAGGACCTGTTCGCGCGTGACCCCGGGGCCTGCTGCCAGCTTCGCAAGGTCACCCCGCTGCGCAAGGCGCTGCGCGGCTATTCGGCGTGGGTCACGGGTTTGCGCCGCTCGGAGGCGCCGACGCGGGCCAACGCCCCGGTGGTCGGTTTCGACGAGGGGTTCAAGCTGGTGAAGATCAACCCCTTAGCCACCTGGACCGACGCGGACGTGCAGGACTACATCGACGACAACGGTGTGCTGGTGAATCCTCTGATCGAGGAGGGGTATTCATCGATCGGGTGCGCTCCGTGCACGGTGAAGCCGCTCGCGGGGGCCGATGCCCGCAGCGGCCGCTGGCAAGGCTTGGCGAAGACGGAGTGCGGGCTGCACGCCTGACACCGCGTCAGCGAGCGGCCAGCGCGCCGCACTCTTGGATGCGCGCGTTGTGTAATCAGCTAGCGCCGGCGCTAGCGGAGTCTGGTCGGTGGGTCGAGCACCATAGCTCGCGGGCGAGTGAGGCCGGAACGCTGAAAATCTGTCATCCGCAGATGCGCCGCCAATTCCACGCCCGGCGAGGTGCTAAGACGGCAAGACCAAATACCTTGAGCTAGGCCGAGGTCAGCGTGCTCGTGTCGCGGCCGGCGCCGGAGGCGGAATCGGATCCGTTCACCGCGAGCGGCGGCACCCGCGTCGCCCGCACGAAGACGGTGTCGCCCTCCCGCAGGCTCAGCGCCTCAGCGTCGCCCCGGGTGATCTGGGCCGTGAACGACCCGCCGGTGGCGGCGCTGGTCAGTTCGACGCGCACCTCGAAGCCCAGCACCACGACGCGATCGACGACGGCGCGGGCGACGCCCGCGGACTCCCCCGTGCCGTCGGCCGCCGCGACGGCCATCTCCGGGGTGCGGCCCACACGGATGTCGTGCGGGCGCACCAGGTTGCCGTTCAGCGTGGAGACCGCCCCCAGGAACGACATGACGAACGCGTTGGCCGGGGCGTCGTACACCTCGGTCGGCGAGCCGACCTGCTCGATGCGGCCCTGGTTGAGCACCGCGATGCGGTCTGCGACATCGAGCGCCTCGGCCTGGTCGTGCGTCACCAGCACCGTCGTCACGTGCACCTCGTCGTGCAGCCGCCGCAGCCAGGCGCGCAAATCCTCGCGCACCTTGGCGTCCAGCGCGCCGAACGGCTCGTCGAGCAGCAACACCTCCGGGTCCACCGCCAGCGCGCGGGCCAGGGCCATCCGCTGGCGCTGCCCGCCGGACAGCTGGTTGGGGTAGCGGGTCTGAAAGCCGCTCAGGCCCACCACTTCCAGCAGGTTGTCGACCTTCTCTTCGATTTCGGCCTTCGGCCGCTTGCGAATCTTGAGCCCGTAGGCCACGTTGCCGCGGACCGTCAAGTGTTTGAACGCGGCGTAGTGCTGGAAGACGAACCCGATCCCGCGCCGCTGCGGCGGCACGCGGGTGACGTCGCGGTCGTTGATGGTGACGGTCCCGCTGTCGGGCTGGTCGAGGCCGGCGATGGTGCGCAGCAACGTCGACTTGCCGGAGCCGCTGGGCCCCAGCAGGGCGGTCAGCGAACCGGTTGGCACGGCGAAGTCCACGTGATCGAGGGCGACGAAGTCGCCGTAACGCTTGTAGGCATCGCGCACGACGATCGCGTGGTCACCGCGGGCGTGCGGGCCGGCTTCGGTCATGAGGACGTCTTTCATGTCCAACCTATCGAGCCGCTCTGGCCCTGCGAATGTCAAGGATCACCTGGAAGACCAGCACCAACACGGCCACCCCCATCAACAGCGTCGACAGCGCATAGGCGCCGTACTCCGCCCCGCGGTTGTACCGGTCCGAGACCAGCAGTGTCAACGTCTGCGACTTCCCCGGCAGGTTCGACGACACGATGATCACCGCGCCGTACTCGCCCAGCGTACGGGCGATGGTCAGCACGATGCCGTAGGTCAGGCCCCACCGGATCGACGGCAGCGTGATCCGCCAGAAGGTCTGCCACCACCCCGACCCGAGCGTCGCGGCCGCCTCCTCCTGGTCGGTTCCCAACTCGTGCAGCACGGGCTCGACCTCGCGCACCACGAACGGCAGCGTGACGAAGATGCTGGCGAGGACGATGCCCGGCAGGCCGAAGATGATCTTGAGACCGAGGTCCTTCTCGACGAACCCCAGCGCGCCCGCCGATCCCCACAACACGATCAGCGCCACGCCCACGATGACGGGCGAGACCGCGAACGGCAGGTCGATCACCGCCTGCAGCACGCCCTTGCCGCGAAACCGGTTGCGCGCCAGCACCAAGGCGGTCGGGATGCCGAACACCACGTTCAGCGGCACGACGATGGCGACCACCAGCAGGGTCAGGTTCAGCGCCGAGATCGCCGCCGGCGTGCTGACCCAGTCGACGAACTGGCCGAACCCGGGCCGAAACGTCCGCCACAGGATCAGCGACACCGGCACGACGAGCAACACGAACAGGTACGTCAACCCGACGGACCGGAGCAGGTATCGCACCCACGGCGAGGACGTCACGCGGCCAACTCCTCACGCTTGGCGGCGCGCCCGCCCACCACCCGCAGCGCGAACAACACGACAAACGAAATGGACAGCAGCACAATCGAAATGGCGGCAGCGCCGGTGCGGTCGTCGTTCTCGATCAGGGTGCGGATCCACTGCGAGGACACCTCGGTTTTGCCGGGCACCGCTCCGCCGATCAGCACCACAGAGCCGAACTCGCCGATCGCGCGGGAAAACGCCAGGCCCGCACCGGACAACAGCGCGGGCGTCAGCGACGGCAGCACGATCGAGGTGAAGATCTTGGGGCCGCTGGCGCCCAGCGACGCCGCGGCTTCCTCTGTCTCCCGGTCGATCTCGAGCAACACCGGCTGCACCGCGCGCACCACGAACGGCAGCGTCACGAAGGCCAGTGCCACCGCCACGCCCCACGCGGTGTGCTGCAGATGCAGCCCCACGGGACTGTTGTTGCCGTACAGCGCCAGCATCACCAGGCTGGCGACGATGGTGGGCAGCGCGAACGGCAGGTCGATGATGGCGTCGACCAACCGCTTGCCGAAGAAGTCGTCGCGCACCAAGATCCACGCGATCAGCAGGCCGAAGACCAGGTTGACCAGGGTGACCCCGGCCGAGATGGTCAGCGTCACCCGCAACGACTCCAGCGCCGCGTTGGACGTCACCGCGAGCCAGAAGGCGTGCGCGCCGCCGGCGGCCGACTGCCAGGCGATGGCGGTGAGCGGCAGCAGCACGATGACCGATAGCCACAGCGTCGCCACGCCCACCCGCAGCGAGGTGGTGCCGGAGCGGCGCCGGGCCGCCGGCCGGCCGCCGGCGCCGGTGGGCACGCCGAGGCCGGGCCGCACCGCCTGCGGATCGGGTGTGACCGCGGCCGTCATCCGGTGGCCTTCGTGTAGATCTTGGTGATGCTGCCGTTGGTCTTGTCGAACAGCTGCGGGTCGACAGTCGCCCAGCCGCCGAGGTCGGCGATGGTCCACAACTTGGCGGGCGCCGGGTATTGGGCGCGGAAGTCGGCGGCGACCGACGGATCCACCGGCCGGAAACCCGCCTGCGCCCACACCCGCTGCGCCGCGGCGGTGTACTGGAAATTCTTGAACGCGACGGCCGCGTCCAGGTGCGGGCTGGTGGTCACCACCGCCACCGGATTTTCGATCTTGAACGTCTGCGCCGGGTTCACATGTTCGACCGCCTTGCCCGCCCGCTCGGTCGCGATGGCCTCGTTCTCGTAGCTGATCAACACGTCCCCGCTGCCCTGGACGAATACGTCGGTGGCTTCCCGCCCGGAGCCGGGACGCAGCTTGATGTGCTCGCGCACCAGCTTGCCGATGAAGTCGACGCCGGCCTGACTGTTGGCGCCGCCCTCGCTCTTCACGGCGTACGGCGCCAGCAGGTTCCACTTCGCCGAGCCGGAACTCAGCGGGCTCGGCGTGATGACCTCCACGCCCGGACGCAGCAGGTCGTCCCAGTCCTTGATGTTCTTCGGGTTGCCCTTGCGGACCACCAAGCTCACCACCGATCCGAACGGAATTCCCTTGGTGGCGTCGGCATTCCAATCCTTGGAGATCTTGCCGGCCTTGACCAGGCGCGCGATGTCGGGTTCGACCGAGAAGTTTACGACGTCGGCGGGTTTGCCGTCCTGGACGCCGCGCGACTGGTCGCCGGAGGCGCCGTAGGACGTGACCACCTGGATGCCCCGGCCCTCGTCGGAGGCGTTGAACGCCGGGATCACCTTGCTCCACCCGGGTTCCGGGACCGAATAGGCGACCAGGGTGATGCTCGCGCGCGCATTCGTCGGGCCGCCGCCGCCCACGACGTCGCTGGCGCCACCGTGGCAGGCAGCGACGACGCCGACGATCAGGGCGAGCGCGACGACGGCCCGCCAGCGCTGGGCGCTGCCGGAGTCGTTGAGCATGTGGGGCCTTCCGACGCTGGATTGAAAGGGATGCGGCTCCCATCGCTGCGGCGGCAAGGCATCGGGCATGGCCGGCGAACTCACCGACTCCACACCTGGCCGCGCGCGGGCCGGGGAGTCAGCGACAACAGTGCACGAGCAGACGGCAAGCCGATGAGCCGGACGCCCTGTGCATGCGCGAAGCCTAACAGCTATGTAACCGCGCCACCGAGCGGGCGAAGCCGTCAGTGGGTGGCCCACCACGTGACGAGCACCAACACCACGAGCGCGACGAGCACCAACGTCACGTGTGACCGGGGCATCGCGTTAACCGGGTGTCACGTCGGCGTGGCGGGCCCGGCGCATCGCCCTGATGCCCCGGCCGAGCAGGCCGTCGAGGGCCGCGGCCGTGAGGTAGGCCACGAACAGCACCACGGGCATCACCACCATGGCCTGCAGCACGAACGCGAGCCCGGAAAGCCACAGTTCGTTGCCGTCCCACCAATTCAGGAAGGCGTTCATCGGGGTTCACACTAGGCGCCCTCGCTGTGGAAAACCAACGTGCCGAGGCCCGCGGCGCCCCAACCCGCTCGAAAAGGGCTTTCGTTGCCGGTGCACGCGGCGGCACCCGCCCCGGGCACCGCCGCGTGGCGCAATGCATGGACGCCGGCCCGCTCAGCAGTGAAAATGTCCTGATGGTTCTGCACGCTCAGCCCGACGACCCCGCCGACACCCTCCCCGAGGAGGCGTTCGAAGCGGCGTCGGCCCCCCCGCTGTCCTCCCCGGTGGCCGTCACCGCGCCCGGCCCTCTGGCCCCCAGCGCCGGACTGCGGAATCCCTTTCCCCCGATCGCCGACTACTCGTTTCTGTCCGACTGGGAGAACACCTGCCTGATCTCGCCGGCCGGATCGGTGGAGTGGCTGTGCGTGCCGCGGCCGGATTCCCCCAGCGTGTTCGGCTCGATCCTGGACCGCAGCGCCGGCCACTTCCGACTGGGCCCGTACGGCGTCTCGGTGCCCTCGGCCCGCCGCTACCTGCCCGGCAGCCTGATCATGGAGACCACCTGGCAGACCCATACCGGCTGGTTGATCGTGCGCGACGCGCTGGTGATGGGGCCGTGGCACGACATCGAGCGCCGCTCCCGCACGCATCGCCGCACGCCGATGGACTGGGACGCCGAACACATCCTGCTGCGCACGGTGCGCTGCGTCAGCGGCACCGTCGAGCTGATGATGAGCTGCGAGCCGGCGTTCGACTACCACCGCGTCGGCACCACCTGGGAGTACTCGGCCAACGCCTACAACGAGGCCATCGCCCGCGCCACCAAGCATCCCGACGCGCACCCGACGATGCGGCTGACCACCAACCTCAACATCGGCCTGGAGGGCCGGGAGGCGCGGGCGCGCACCCGAATGAAGGAGGGCGACGACGTCTTCGTCGCCCTCTCCTGGACCAAGCATCCGGCGCCCCAGACCTATCAAGAGGCCGCCGACAAGATGTGGCAGACCACCGAGTGCTGGCGGCAGTGGATCAACATCGGCAATTTCCCGGATCACCCGTGGCGGGCCTACCTGCAGCGCAGCGCGTTGACGCTCAAGGGCCTGACCTATTCGCCCACCGGCGCGCTGCTGGCGGCCAGCACCACGTCGCTGCCGGAAACGCCTCAGGGTGAACGCAATTGGGACTACCGCTACGCCTGGGTGCGCGACTCCACGTTCGCGCTGTGGGGCCTCTACACGCTGGGGCTGGACCGCGAGGCCGACGACTTCTTCGCCTTCATCGCCGACGTGTCCGGCGCCAACAGCAACGAGCGCCACCCGCTTCAGGTGATGTACGGCGTGGGTGGCGAGCGCAGCCTGGTCGAAGAGGAGCTCAACCACCTTTCCGGCTACGACCACGCCCGGCCGGTGCGGATCGGCAACGGCGCGTACGACCAGGTGCAGCACGACATCTGGGGCTCGATCCTGGACTCCTTCTATTTGCACGCCAAGTCGCGCGAGCAGGTGCCCGAGACGTTGTGGCCGGTGCTGAAGAAACAGGTCGAGGAGGCCATCAAGCACTGGCGCGAACCGGACCGCGGCATCTGGGAGGTCCGCGGCGAACCGCAGCACTTCACGTCGTCGAAGGTGATGTGCTGGGTGGCGCTGGACCGCGGGGCCAAGCTGGCCGAGCGGCAGGGCGAGAAGAGCTACGCGCAGCAGTGGCGCGACATTGCCGAGGAGATCAAGGACGACATCCTGCGTCACGGCGCGGACTCGCGCGGCGTGTTCACCCAGCGCTACGGCAGCGACGCGCTCGACGCCTCGCTACTGCTCGTGGTGCTCACCAGGTTCCTGCCGCCGGACGACCCGCGGGTGCGCAACACCGTGCTGGCGATCGCCGACGAGCTCACGCAGGAGGGCCTGGTGCTGCGCTACCGGGTCGAGGAGACCGACGACGGGCTGTCCGGCGAGGAGGGCACCTTCACCATCTGTTCGTTCTGGCTGGTCTCGGCACTGGTGGAGATCGGCGAGGTCGGGCGGGCCAAGCGGCTGTGCGAGCGGCTGTTGTCCTATGCCAGCCCGCTGCACCTGTACGCCGAGGAGATCGAACCGCGCACGGGACGGCAGTTGGGCAACTTCCCGCAGGCGTTCACCCACCTGGCGTTGATCAACGCCGTCGTGCACGTGATCCGCGCCGAGGAGGAGGCCGACGGCTCGGGCGCGTTCCAGCCCGCCAACGCGCCGGTGTGACGAGCGTCAGCTTAAAGCGCTGACCTTATCCCGCATCACCTGGGCGATGTCGAGGGCGCTGCCGTTGATGTCGCTGGTCACGTCCGGTGACTGCGGCTCCCGCGCGAAGTCGACCTCCACTTCGATGAGGCAGTTGCCGCGGACTCCGATGGCGCGCGCCGCCGGGATCGCGGGAGCGTTCGGCAGCGGCACGTTGAGCTCCATCGAAAGAGCGGCGCTGGCAACAGAACTGGTGACCTGCACGTTGCTCACGCGCACCCGGAGCCCGAAGCCGCGGCCACCGGCCGGCAGCGTCTCGCCTTCGCAGGCCTGCCACTGCCGGGAAAACGTGGTGAACAACGCGTTGGCGTCGGCGGACGTGGGCAGGCTGACCACGCCTTCCTTGACCCTGGTCACCGTCGCCGACTCCGTTGTGGGACGCCACGTTTCGAGCGCGACGTTGCGCACCGAACCGGGGCGGTAGGCGCTCTGCTGCAGCATCACCGCCACACCGAAGCAGTCCGGGACCTGGCCCGACGGTGCGCCCTGCAACAGCTCCGGCCCTCCGAAGCTGGGCGGGAAAAGCGGGTCGATGTCTAACGGCTGCTTGACGATTCGGGACAGGGCGCTCTGGCCGAGCAGCACTCTTTTGATCGTGTGCCCGGTGAGCCAGCGCGGCACCGCGTCCGGCGCTGGGCGGGCCACGCCCCCGACCGTCGCCGAGCAGCCCGTCGCCAGCGCGGCGACGGCCGCCACCATCGCCGCGCGCCGGGACCAATCCATCCGAGTCATCACACTTCTCGCCCTTGTCTTCCGCGGCGCCTGTCCGACGCCGGGATCACGAGGCAGTCTAGGGTGACTACCACGACGGCCGTCGTCGGCCACGCACAACACAGCGCCTCGTCAGCGATGTTTCAGCTGCCGGTCAGCTGCGCGCCAGCCCAGCGCGCTGACTCTGGTCGTCGGGTCCGCGATCCGACAGCGCTGGTGTGGGATCGCCCTTCGTCGAAGGATTCGGTTGCTGTACAGCGCAACTGCGCCCCCACCGCGATCATTCCCGCTCAGCCCAGCGCTGTGACCTTGTCCATCATCGCGTGCGCGACCTCGACGGCGCTGGTAGAGAGGTCGGCCGTCCCCGGGTCGGAGGGTCGCCGACCGTTGAAGAAGACGACCTCGACGTCGACCAGGCAGTTCGACCGGACGCCCAGCGCCCGCGCCTCCGGCGAGGGCCGCAGCGGCGGGAGATTGGGTATGACCGACGAGGCGAGCTTGGTTGCCGCGATGACGGACGGATCGGCGAGGCGGACGTCGCTGATGGCGTTGGTCGTGTTGACCGGACCGCTCTGCTCGGACGTCGTCATGCCGTTGCACCGCTGCCACTGCTGGGAGAACTGCGCGAACATCTGCTGCGCCTGCGCGGCCGACGGCAGCGTCACCACGCCCTCCATCACGCCGACCACCTGCGCCGGATCGCCGTTGTTCCACCACTCCTCGGCCGCGAGGTCCCGGACATCCGCGGACTGGTAGACGCTCTTCTGCAGCATCGCCGTCACGCCCAGGCACCCGTCCTGCGACCGCAGGACGTCGTACAGCTTGTCCGGTCCGCCGACGTCGACGCCCTCCCGGGTGACGAAGGTCTGTGCGAAGAGTCGCGACAGGTCGACGTTGTCGAGCAGGACCCGCTGAACCGTCGCGCCGAACAGCGGCCGCGGTTTCAGGTTCGGGGCCGGTACCGCCGTGCCGCTCACCGCCACCCCACAACCCACCGCCGACGCGGCGACCACCGCCAGCGCCGCCACCGTCTTCACCACGCGCATCGTCTCCCCCTCGCCAGCACGTCGGGTTGCATCAGCTCACCGCCAACCTGTCCATGATGGCGTGCGCGATCTGGATTCCGCTGGTTTTCATGTCGGCATTGCCCTGGTTCGCGGGGTCGCCGTTACCGATGAACTCCACCGCAACCTCCACGAGATGGTTGCCCCGGACGCCGAGGGCACGCGCAACCGGTTGCGGGTAGTCGACGGCCTGAGGACCGGACGATCCCAGGACGCTTGCCGCGACCACCGAATCAGCCACGCGGACATCGGATATGGCGCGCACGCCGTGGGGCTTGACGTACTCCGACGTCACGGTGGTGCCGTCGCACGCCTGCCATTGCGCGGCGAACTTCGCGAACGCGGCGGCGGCGTCTTGCGGGGTGGGAAGCGACACCACCCCCTCTTGGACGTCATCGACCCTGACGGGTTGATACGGGGCCGCCCACATGACGGTCTCGACCTCCAGCACCGGTACGGACGCGTAGGCGATGGCCGCCGACGCGAACGCCACCCCGATGCACTGGGCGGGCGTCGCGTTGTCCTGGTTGGTGCCCAACTTCTCCCGCCCGCCGTGGTGCGGCCCCCACGTCGGATGTTTTTTGAACGGCTGAGCCAGCAGATTGCCCAGCGTCTCGCCGTCGAGGAGCAGCTGCTTGTCGTGCGTTGGTGTGGGATTCGACGCGGGCCGGGCCGCGCCGTCGACGGTCTTCGCGCAGCCAGTCGCCAGCAGCACCGTCAACACCACGACGGCGCAGCGGCGGTTGATCACTTCTTGCCCTTGTCCCCCGCGGCGTCGGCGGACAGCGCCGCGACGAAGGCCTCCTGCGGGACGTCCACCCGGCCAATGGTCTTCATCCGCTTCTTGCCCTCTTTTTGCTTCTCGAGCAGTTTGCGCTTGCGGGTGATGTCGCCGCCGTAGCACTTGGACAGCACGTCCTTGCGGATCGCCCGAATGTTCTCGCGCGCAATGATTTTCGATCCGATCGCGGCCTGCACCGGCACCTCGAATTGCTGGCGCGGAATCAGCTCCTTGAGCTTGGTGGTCATCTTGTTGCCGTAGGCCGCCGCGCCGTCCTTGTGCACGATCGCGCTGAACGCGTCGACCGGCTCGCCCTGCAACAGGATGTCGACCTTGACCAGCGACGCCTCCTGCTCGCCGGCCTCCTCGTAGTCCAGGCTGGCGTAGCCCCGGGTACGCGACTTCAGGGAGTCGAAGAAGTCGAAGATGATCTCGCCCAGCGGCAGCGTGTAGCGCAGCTCGACCCGCTCCGGCGACAGGTAGTCCATGCCGCCCAACTCGCCGCGACGCGCCTGGCACAGCTCCATGATGGTGCCGATGAACTCGCTGGGCGCGATGATGGTCGTCTTGACGACCGGCTCGAAGACCGTGCCGATCTTGCCTTCGGGCCAGTCGGACGGGTTGGTGACCCGGATCTCGGTGCCGTCGTCCTTGATCACCCGGTACACCACGTTCGGCGACGTGGAGATCAGGTCCAGGTCGAACTCGCGCTCGAGCCGCTCGCGGGTGATCTCCATGTGCAGCAGGCCGAGAAACCCGCAGCGGAAGCCGAAACCCAGCGCGACCGAGGTCTCCGGTTCGTAGGTGAGGGCGGCGTCGTTGAGCTGCAGCTTGTCCAGGGCGTCGCGCAGGTTCGGGTAGTCGGACCCGTCGACGGGGTACAGGCCGGAGTACACCATCGGCTTGGGCTCGCGGTACCCGGTGAGCGCCTCCTTGGCCCCGTGCCGGGCCGTCGTCACGGTGTCACCGACCTTGGACTGGCGGACGTCTTTCACGCCGGTGATCAGGTAGCCCACCTCGCCCACGCCCAGGCCGTCGCTGGCCTTCGGCTCGGGCGAGACGATGCCGACCTCGAGCAGCTCGTGGGTGGCGCCGGTGGACATCATCGCGATGCGCTCGCGCGGCGTGATCTTGCCGTCGACCACCCGGACGTAGGTGACCACGCCGCGGTAGATGTCATACACCGAGTCGAAGATCATCGCCCGCGTCGGCGCGTCGGCGTCGCCCTGGGGCGCCGGCACCTGCCGGACCACCTCGTCGAGCAGGGCCGCCACCCCCTCGCCGGTCTTGCCGGACACCCGCAGCACGTCGTCGGGTTCGCAGCCGATGATGTGGGCCAGTTCGCCGGCGTAGCGGTCGGGGTCGGCGGCGGGCAGGTCGATCTTGTTCAGCACCGGGATGATGGTCAGGTCGCGGTCCAGCGCCAGGTACAGGTTGGCCAGCGTCTGCGCCTCGATGCCCTGCGCGGCGTCGACCAGCAGCACCGCGCCCTCGCACGCCTCCAGCGCGCGGGACACCTCGTAGGTGAAGTCGACGTGCCCGGGGGTGTCGATCAGGTGCAGCACGAACTGTTCGTCGCCGACCTTCCAGGGCAGCCGCACGTTCTGCGCCTTGATGGTGATGCCGCGCTCGCGCTCGATGTCCATCCGGTCGAGGTATTGGGCGCGCATCGACCGCTCGTCGACGACGCCGGTCAGCTGCAGCATCCGGTCCGCCAGCGTGGACTTGCCGTGATCGATGTGGGCGATGATGCAGAAATTCCGAATCTGCGCCGGCGCGGTGAAGGTCTTGTCGGCGAAACTGCTGATGGGAATCTCCTGGTGTAGGGGCGTTCGAGCGGCCGAACTCGGCAGCCTCCAGGGTATCCATGCAGGCCCGCGCGAACCTACTTGGACGCCGTGGCACCCGGCCGCCGACGTCTAAACTGCGTGTATGGCGTCTGCCCGGAAATCGCAGTGGAAGACGTTCCAGCGGTTCGCCGAGAGCCTGGTGTTCAATGCCGTCAGTGGTTCTCCGCGGCTCGCGCGGCACGTCCAAACCTCGCAGACGGTGTTGCGCGAGCTGCAGCACGCCGTGAAGATCACCGCGAACGTCATCGCCGCCGCCACGCCGCAGCCGGCGGCCGAGATCGCCGCGGGCCGCCCGGTCACCAGCGCCAGCTCCCCGACCGCGCACCGGGCGCGCAAGCTGATCTACGCGCCGAGCCTGGACGGTCGCGCGGATCCGGGCGAGATCGTGTGGACGTGGGTGGCCTACGAGGACGACCCGAGCCAGGGCAAGGACCGCCCGGTGCTGGTGGTCGGCCGGGAGCGCAGTGTGCTGCTGGGACTGATGCTGTCCAGCCACGAACACCACGCCGGCGAGCGCGACTGGGTCGGCATCGGCGCGGGCGCGTGGGACTACGAGGGCAGGCAGAGCTGGGTCCGGCTGGACCGGGTGCTCGACGTGCCCGAGGAGGGCATTCGCCGTGAGGGCGCCATCCTGGACCGCGAGGTCTTCGACGTCGTGGCCGCGCGGCTGCGCGCGGACTATTCGTGGAGCTGAACGCCGCGCGGGAGCGCGGTGAGGAGGAGTCGGGCCGTCAGCCTCGCTGACGACGATGCGCCGCGCCTGCGCGCGGCGAGGAGGAGTCGGGCCGTCAGCCTCGCTCGACGACGATGCGCCGCGCGGGAGCGCGGTGAGGAGGAGTCGGGCCGTCAGCCTCGCTCGACGACGATGCGCCGCACGAGAGCGCGGTGAGGAGGAGTCGGGCCGTCAGCCTTGCGTGATGTAGGAGTGCAGCTGTTGCTGCTCGGCCTCGAGTTCCTCCATGCGGGTCTTCACGACGTCGCCGATGCTGACGATGCCGATCAGCTCCGTGCCGTCGAGCACCGGCACGTGCCGCACCCGGTTGTTGGTCATCAGCGCGCTCAGCGAGTCGACGGTGTCGGACTTGGTGCAGGTCGCGACCATGGTCGTCATGATGTGCGACACCGGGCGGTTCAGGACGTCGGGGCCTTGGGCGTGCAGTTGGCGCACGACGTCGCGCTCCGAGGCGATGCCGACGACCCCCTCGGCGCCGACCACGACCATGGCGCCGATGTTGCGCTCGGCGAGGCCCGCGAGCAGCTCGCTGACCGTCGCGTCCGGGGAGACGGTCGCCACCGCGGCGCCCTTGTTTCGCAAGACGTCCGAAATCCGCATCAGGCCTCCTCGATGTGATCCGCTTCACACCAGGCTACGGCTAAGCACGTCGGCGCAAAAGCCATCGATGGGAGCGGCCCGATCGCGTGCGGCCGGGCGGCGCCGATCCCGAGACACGGCAGCGGCCCCGGCTGCAAGATGAGGGCCATGATCGAGATCGTTTTGCTGGGCACCGGAAGCCCCATTCCCGATCCGCGCCGCGCCGGGCCGTCGACGCTCGTCCGAGCGGGTGGCCAGGTGTTCCTGGTGGACTGCGGCCGCGGTGTGCTGCAGCGCGCGGCCGCGGTCGGCGTGGGCGCGGCCGGCCTGTCGGCGCTGCTGCTCACCCATCTGCACAGCGACCACATCGGCGACCTGGGCGACGTCCTCATCACGCGGTGGATCAGCACGTTCACGCCCGACCCCGCGCCGTTGCCGATCATCGGCCCGCCCGGCACCGCCGAGGCGGTGCAGGCCACGCTCGAGGCGTTTCGCCACGACATCGGTTACCGGCTGGCACACCACGCCGACCTGACCGGGCCGCCGGCGGTGCAGGTCCACGAACACACCGAGGGGCCGGTTTGGGACCGCGACGGCGTGACGATTCGGGTCGGCCCGACCGATCACCGACCGGTGGCCCCCACGCTCGGGTTCCGCGTCGAGCACGGCGAGGCGTCGGCGGTGCTGGCCGGCGACACCGTCCCCTGCGCCGGGCTGGACCGGCTGGCCGCCGGTGCCGGCGCGTTGGTGCACACCGTCGTCCGCAAGGACCTGATCTCCGCCATCCCCCAGCAGCGGCTGCGCGACATCTGCGACTACCACTCCTCGGTCGAGGAGGCGGCCGCCACCGCCGCCCGCGCGGGCGTAGGCACGCTCGTCCTGACCCATTACGTGCCGGCGCTGGTTCCGGGCCAGGAGGACCAGTGGCGCGCGCTGGCGGCCACCGCCTTCGACGGCCGCGTCGAACTCGGCGACGACCTGCACCGCGTGCAGGTCGAGGCGCGCCCGCAGAGCGCGGCTACGCCAGCCGGGTGACCTCCACGATCACGTCGAGGTCGGTCGCGCCCTCACCGGAGTAGATGCCTTTCAGCGGGGACACGTCGGCGTAGTCGCGGCCCTCGCCGACGCTGACGTACTGCTCGGTGATCGTGGTGGCGTTGGTCGGGTCATAGCTCCACCACTCACCCGTCCACGCCTCGATCCAGGCGTGGCTGCGCCCGTCGACGGTGTCCCCGACGACCGCGTCGGCCTTGGGGTGCAGGTATCCGGACACGTAACGGGACGGAATTCCGCTGGCGCGCAACAACATCAGCGATAGGTGCACGAAGTCCTGGCACACACCCTTGCCGGCCTTCAGCGCGTCCAGGCCTGATGAGTGCACGCTGGTGGTGCCCGGCAGGTATTCGAGCTCGTTGCGGACCCAATTGGCCACGGCCACAACCGCTTCGGCCGGCTGGCAACTCTTGGTCAGTTTCTTGGCCACCGAGACGACCCGCTTGCTGGCCGGCGTGTGCTCGGTGGGTCGCAACAGCTCGTCATAGCGATCGATGACGGCGTCGGTGCGCAGTTCGTCCCACCCGATGTCGGCCTGCACCGGCTCGGGCCGCTCGGTCTCCACGACGGAGGACGACATCACCGTGAGGTCGGTGTGCGGCGCGTGCAGGTCGAACGCCGTCACCGCGGTGCCCCAGTAATCGACGTAGCGATACGACCGGGTGGCGGGAATGGTCTCGACGCGGTTCAGGACGACGTTTTGCCGGCCGGTCGAGCGGGGCGTCAGCCGGGCCTCGTTGTAGGACGCGGTCACCGGCGACTGGTAGGCGTAGCCGGTGGTGTGCACGACCCGCAATCTCCACATCAGGCGTCCGCCTTTCCGGCGGCCAGCGGGGTGCGGCGGGTGGCGTCCGACCACGCCACCCAGGGCGTGACGTGAAAGTACTGCAGCGACAACGCTTCCCCGACGTCGCGGCAGGTGCGCTGCAGGCCGGCCAAGCGGCTCTCCAACGACTCCAGCAGCACGCCAGGGTGGACGAATTCGAGCTCGCTGCGCGCCTGCCCGAGCAGCCGCTGCGCCTCGGCCGTCGCGCCGATCCGGCTGGGCCGGTTGTGCAGGAGCTCTTCGAGGTTGTGTTCGGCCAGCCGCAGCGAGTAGAACACCGAGCGCGGAAACAGCCTGTCCAGCAACATGAATTCGACCACCCGGGCCGCGTCCAACACGCCGCGGTAGGTGCGCAGGTAGGTGTCGTGCGCCCCCGCCGAGCGCAGTAGGGTCACCCAGGCCGGGGACGACGCGCTGTCCCCCACCCGGGAGAGCAGCAGCCGCACGGTCATGTCGACGCGCTCGATCGCGCGGCCCAGCACCATGAACCGGTAGCCGTCGTCGCGCGACAGCGTCGAGTCGGCCAGGCCGGCGAACATCGCCGCGCGGCCCTCGATGAATGACAGGAACTCGTGCGGCCCAAGGCGTTTGGCGGCCCGCTCCCGTTCGGGTAGCGCATTGTAGGTGGTGTTGAGGCATTCCCAGATCTCGCTGGACGTCACCTCGCGGGCGGACTTGGCGTTCTCACGGGCCGCCGTGATCGCGTCGACGATCGAGCTGCCGCCGCGAGTGTTGGTGTTGTAGGCGACCAGGTCGGTCAGCGACCAGACGTCCAGGTGGTGGTCGGGGGGTTCGATGCCCAGCACCCGCAGCAGCAGCCGCGACGCCTGGTCCGGGTCGACGCTGGAGTCTTCGAGCAGTTGGTGCAAAACCACGTCCAGGATGCGCGCGGTGTCGTCCGCGCGCTCCACGTAGCGGCCAATCCAGAACAGCGCCTCGGCGTTTCGGGCCAGCATCAGCGGACCTGCCTCTGCCGTTGTCGTTGCTGTTGCCTTTGTTGTTGGCCTTGCTGTTGTTGGCGCTGCTGTTGTTGCTGACGCTGGCGGCGCTTTTGTTTCGGGTCGTCCTGCGGCTGCTCGGTCTGCAGCGGCTGCTGGTGCGACGACCGCACCGGCTCCTCGGGCTCGGGTTCGGCCATCGAGGTCGGCAGCGATCGCACCACCTCGGCGGCGCCGAGTTCGCGGTCGCCGGCCGCCGCGCGCGGGGCCAGTACCCAGGTGTCCTTCGAGCCGCCGCCCTGGCTGGAGTTGACCACCCGCGAGCCCTCGACCAACGCCACGCGGGTCAGCCCGCCGGGTAGAACCCACACGTCCTCGCCGTCGTTCACCGCGAACGGCCGCAGGTCGACGTAGCGCGGCGCCAACTCGCTGCCGATCTGCGTCGGCACGGTCGACAGCTCCATCATGGGCTGCGCGATCCAGCTCCGCGGGTCGTCGCGCACCTTCTTGGCGACGGCGGCGAGTTCCTTCTCGGAGGCGTCGGGGCCGAACACGATGCCGTAGCCGCCGGACCCCTCGACCGGCTTGAGCACCAGCTCGTCGATGCGGTCGAGCACCTCTTCGCGTTCGTCCTCCAGCCAGCAGCGGTACGTCTCGACGTTGGCCAGCAGCGGCTTCTCGCCCAGGTAGTACTCGATCATGGTGGGCACGTAGGTGTAGACCAGCTTGTCGTCGCCCACCCCGTTGCCGATGGAGCTGGAGATGACCACGTTGCCGGCGCGGGCGGCGTTGACCAGGCCTGCCACCCCCAGCACCGAATCGGCCCGGAACTGCAGCGGGTCCAGGAACGCGTCGTCGATGCGCCGATAGATGACGTCGACCTGCCGCTCCCCCTCGGTGGTGCGCATGTAGACCTGGTTGTCGCGGCAGAACATGTCGCGGCCTTCGACCAGCTCGACGCCCATCTGGCGGGCCAGCAGCGAATGCTCGAAGTACGCCGAGTTGTAGACCCCCGGGGTCAGCACCACCACGGTCGGGTCGGCCTCGTTGGTGGCCGCCGAGTTGCGCAGGGCCCGCAGCAGGTGCGACGCGTAGTCGTCGACCGCGCGGACCCGGTGGCTGGCGAACAGGTTGGGGAAGACGCGCGCCATGGTGCGCCGGTTCTCCATGACATAGGACACCCCCGACGGGGAGCGCAGGTTGTCCTCGAGGACCCGCCAGACACCCTTTTCGTCCTTGATGAGGTCGATGCCGGCGACGTGGATGCGCACACCGTTGGGCGGGACGATGCCGACGGCCTGGCGGTGGAAATGCTCGCACGATGTGATCAGGCGGCGCGGGATGACACCGTCGTTGAGGATTTCCTGGTCGCCGTAGATGTCGTCGAGGTACAGCTCGAGGGCTTTGACACGTTGGACGATGCCGCGCTCGAGCCGGTTCCATTCGGCCGCGGAGATGACCCGGGGCACCAGGTCCAGCGGGAACGGCCGCTCCTGGCCCGACAGGGAGAACGTGATGCCCTGGTCGATGAACGCGCGGGCCAGCGCCTCGGCGCGGGCCTCCAGCTCGGAGGCGTCCGACGGTGCGAGCTCGGCGTAGATCCCCTTGTACGGACCGCGCACGGCGCCCTGGGCGTCGAACATCTCGTCGAAAGCGAGGGCGTAGGCGTCCGCCGCCCCGTTGTAGCCGCCGAAGATGCGCTCAGAACGCGCAGCCCGAAGCCCCCGCTCGGTTTCCTCAAGCTGGTTGGTAAGACTCACTGTTCAGATGCTGCCTCAGGTCGACGACATGGCAACCGCCGTGTTCCCCTTTTGGGAGAAAACGTAACCGACTGCTAACCTGGGCAGTCGCTGTGGTGATTTCCAGCGCCATACCTGAGCGTGACCCCGATGCCTGACCAAATTTGACCGAAGAAGGAACTCCAGCGTGGCCAACATCAAGTCGCAGCAGAAGCGCAACCGCACCAACGAGCGCGCCCGCCTGCGCAACAAGTCGGTGAAGTCGTCGCTGCGGACGGCCGTTCGCGCGTTCCGCGAGGCCGCCCATTCCGGGGACAAGGACAAGGCCGCCGAGCTGCTGGTGTCCACCAACCGCAAGCTGGACAAGGCGGCCAGCAAGGGCGTCATTCACAAGAACCAGGCCGCCAACAAGAAGTCGGCGTTGGCGCAGGCCCTCAACAAGCTCTGAGGTTGCCCTCGGCCGCTCACCGAGTGCGGTGGGCGGCCAACTCGGCGACCTGCCGGACCGCGGATTCCAGCGCGTAGTCGGCGTCCACCACGGCTCCCTTGACGTTGGCGTTGAGCGCCGCCACCACTTTCATCGCGCTCGCCACCGATTCCCGCGACCAGAAGCGGGCCTGCTTCTGGGCCTTCTGCACCCGCCACGGCGGCATCCCCAGTTGCGAGGCCAGCCGGTACGGATCCCCCGAGAGCGGGCCGACCCGGCCGATGGTGTGTATCGCCTCGGCCAGAGCGTCGGCCAGCACCACCAGCGGCTCGCCGCGCAGCATCGCCCAGCGCAGCGCCTCGGTGGCCCCGGCGACGTCCCCGGCGACCGCCTTGTCGGCGATGTCGAACCCCTTCACCTCGGCCTTGCCGCTGTGATAGCGCCGGACGGCGGCGGCGTCGACCGCCCCGCCGGTGTCCGCCACCAGCTGGGAGCACGCCGAGGCGAGTTCCCGCAGATCGGAGCCGACGGCGTCGAGCAGGGCGGTCACCGTCTCCTCGTCAACCTTGACCCGCAGCGCGCGGAATTCCTTGCGGACGAAGTCGACGCGCTCGGAGGCCTTGGTGACCCGCGCGCACGGATGCACGACGGCGCCCAACTTCTGCAGCTCGCCGGCCATGGCCTTGGCGCGCCCGCCACCGGAGTGGACCACGACCAGGACCGTGCCGGACGGCAGGTCCTTCGCGGCCTCGACGATCATCGCAACGGCGTCCTTGCCCGCCTCGGCGGCGGCCTCCAGGACGACGATGCGCTCGTCGGCGAACAGCGACGGGCTCAGCAGTTCGGCAAGCTCGTAGGTGCTGACGTCGCCGGCCCGCATCCGGTTGACCGGCACATTGTTGGTGCCGAGGTCACCGCCGCCGTGGCGCGCCGCCGACCGCAACACCTCGGACACCGCCCGTTCGACCAGCAATTCCTCGTCTCCCAGGACCAGGTGCAACGGCGCAAGCTCGCTCACCCCACGATGGTGTCACGGCCCACCGACTCGGCCGAACCGGCTGCTGCCCGGACCGCCTCAGACGCGGGCCGGATCGAGCAGCGCGGCCAACGACCAAGCCGGTGGGCAGAGCGCGGCGACCACCGCGGCGGTCGCGACGGCGCGGCGATACCACCGCCGGGACCACAGCAGGCGGGTGGCCGCGGCGAGCAGCACGGTCAGCGCGCCGACCAGCAGCACCCCGGCCGTGCCGGGCGGCACGGGCAGCGTCGCGGCCGGCACCCCGGCCGCCCATCGGGCGACCCCGCGCACCCACCACAGCTCCGGGCCGGTGAAGCGGATCAACGCCGCCGCCCCGCCCGGCCAGAACGGGCACAGCGCCGCCGCGGTGCCCAGCACCGTGATCGGCGCGATCACGGGCGCGGCGGCCAGGTTGGCGCCGGCCGCCACCACGGAGAAGCGTCCGGAGATGCCGGCCACCAGCGGCGCGGTCACCACCTGGGCGGCGCAGGCGACGGCGAGCGCGTCGGCCAGCGGTTTCGGTAAGCCGCGGGTGACGAGGCGCCGCGACCAGGCGGGCGCGACGACGATCAGCGCGGCCGTCGCGACCACCGACAGCGCAAAGCCCACGTCGACGGCCAACTGCGGGGCGACGGCCAGCAACAGCAGCACCGTCGCGCACAGGGCGGGGACGGCCTGCCGCCGCCGCGACGTGAGCATGCCCGCCAACGCGACGGCGCCCATGACGGCCGCCCGCAGGACGCTCGCCGACGGCTGCACAACGACAACGAACGCGGCCAGCGCCAGCGCGGCGAGCACGACCGCGGGCCGCGGGCCGAGTAACCGGGCCGAGAACAGCACGGCCCCGCACACGATCGTCACGTTGGCGCCCGACACCGCCATCAAGTGGGTCATCCCGGCCGCGCGGAAGTCGCGGCCGGTGGCGGCGTCGACGGCGGAGGTGTCGCCGAGCACCAGCGCCGGCAGCAACGCGGCCTGCTCGGCCGGCAGGACGGCGCGGACGGCGGCGGCGAACCGGGTTCGGACGGCGTGCGCGGCCCGCTGCACCGGCGCCGCGGTGCCGGCGGTGGGCCGGCCCGTCGCGGTGAGCTGGGCCACCGTCAGGTCATGGCGGCTGGGCCGGCCGATCCGGGCGGTGAACCGCAGCGGTCGGCCGACCATCACCTCGTCGGTGCCGAAGTCCGGGGCGCGGGCGAAAACGACCACCCGGCCCGACATTCGGGCTTCGCGCACCCGCTGCAGGCTGGCCCTGAACATGACGCGGCCCCGCCCCACCGGCGCCGCACTCTCGGTAGGGGTCAGCGTCACCGGTACGGCCTGGCCGTACTCGGCGGTGATCGCATGGTGGCTCACCGCGTCGGCCCGCAGCGCGATCGCCATGCCGAAGCCGGCGCCCACCACACCGATCGCGACCAGCCCCGCGCTGATCGCCGCCCACCGCCCGCCCGCCCCCGGCCGGCGCGCGTCGTGCCATGCCCACGCACCGGCCAGCGCCGCCAGGACGAGGCAGCACCACGCCAGGGTCCGGCCCACCGGCCAGCGGATCCCGGCGGCGGTGACGACCCAACAGGTCAGCGCGGCCGGCACCAGGCGCACGTCGACCGGCGCCACGGGTGAGGCGCCAGACCCGGTCGGGGACATCGCGATCAGACACGGACCAGGGCGCGCAGCTTCTCCAGCCGCGCGGGGCCGATGCCGTCGACGTCGGCGAGCTGGTCGACGCTGGTGAACTTGCCGTTGGTCTGCCGCCACGCCACGATCGCCGCGGCGGTGACCGGTCCCACGCCGGGCAGCGCGTCCAGCTGCGCCACGGTGGCGGTGTTCAGGTCAACCGCCTCCCCCGGCTTGGCCTTCGCGGGGCCCGACCCCGGCGCGGTGCTCGGCGGCGCGTGCGTGGGCGTGCGGTTGGACGCGGGTCCGGAGGCTACGGAGCTGCCGAGCCCGGCCGGCTGTCCGGGCGCGGGGGCCACGCCGACGACGATCTGCTCGCCGTCGTCGAGCGGGCGGGCCATGTTCAGCCCGATGGTGTCCGCGCCGGTGACGGCGCCGCCGGCGGCCTGCAGGGCGTCGGCGATGCGCGCGCCGGGCGCCAGGGTGACCAGCCCGGGGCTGTGCACCAGGCCGACCACGCTGACCACCACCGGCCGGTCCGGGGCGGCCGGTCCGGCGCTGGGCGACGGGCGCGGGCCGGCCGTCGACGCCTTCTCCACCGGCGGCAGTTTGGCCGACATCACCGGCGCCGGCCGGTCTCGCAGCACCGTGAAGACGGTCACCAGCACGGCGAGCGCCGCGACGATCGCCAGCCCGATGGCGCCCGCCCGCCCCGGGTCGGCGCGCAACCGCGCCGCCCAGCCGCGGCCGTCGGACACTTCCGGAAGCCACCGCGGCAGCAGCGAATCCTGGTCGTCTCCTTCGTCCTCGGACGCGGGGTCATCACCGTCACCGGGTGCCGGGTCGGGGGCCGCGGACCGGACGTCGAGGTCCGGCTCGGCGCCGAGCCGGCGCTGCAGCCGCTCGGCGGGAAGTTCCGTTCGCATGGCCCGACGGTAGGCCCGCCGCCCGTCGTCATCCGCGCGTCCGACGGCGTCCCGGCGCCCTGCTGTGGACTAACCGGAGGCTGTGTACAAGCGCGGTTACCGATGAGTCAAGATGGAGCGAGGAACTGGAGACGCGCGTCACTTTCGCGGGGTCACCACGTTCACCACCAGGCAAAGGAGGCCGCCATGCAATTGGCACTCACACCGGAGGAAGCCGCGTTCCGCGACGAACTTCGCACCTTCTACACCACCAAGATCCCCGAAGAGGTGCGCCAGCGGGTGCGTTCGGGCTCGGCGGAGGTGAACCACGAGGACATCGTCACCAGCCACAAGATCCTGCACGAGCACGGGCTCGCCGTGCCCAATTGGCCGGTCGAATGGGGCGGCAAGGACTGGACACCCACTCAGCACCAGATCTGGGCCGACGAGATGCAATTGGCGTGCGTCCCCGAACCGCTGAACTTCAACACCAAGATGGTCGGCCCCGTCATCGCCGAGTTCGGCTCGCAGGAGATCAAGGAGCGCTTCCTGCCGCCGACGGCCAGCCTCGACATCTGGTGGTGCCAGGGATTCTCCGAGCCGGAGGCGGGCTCGGACCTCGCCTCGCTGCGCACCACCGCGGTCCGTGACGGCGACAGCTACGTCGTCAACGGGCAGAAGACCTGGACCACGCTGGGGCAGTACGCGGACTGGATCTTCTGCCTGGTGCGTACCGACCCCGACGCCCCCAAGAAGCAGGCCGGGATCTCGTTCCTGCTCTTCGACGTGAAGACGCCGGGCGTGACGATGCGGCCGATCAAGACGATCGACGGCGGCCACGAGGTCAACGAGGTGTTCTTCTCCGACGTCCGGGTTCCGGCGAATCAGCTTGTCGGGGAAGAGAATCAAGGCTGGACCTACGCGAAGTTCCTGCTGGGCAACGAACGCACCGGGATCGCCGGTGTCGGCCGGACCAAGGTGCGTCTCGCC
The DNA here is from genome assembly GCF_001666755.1 of Mycobacterium sp. E1214. Classification (GTDB taxonomy): domain Bacteria; phylum Actinomycetota; class Actinomycetes; order Mycobacteriales; family Mycobacteriaceae; genus Mycobacterium. Next base: position 99,928 of record NZ_LZJC01000140.1, read on the forward strand.
GAGGTGAAAAAGCACGCCGCCGCCACCGGCCTGCTGGCCGATCCGTTGTTCGCGGCCCGGCTCGCCGAGGCCGAAAACGAGTTGCTGGCACTCGAACTCACGCAGTCACGGGTGGTGTCCAGCTCGTCGGACGGCAAGCCCAACCCGGCCTCGTCGGTGCTCAAACTGCGCGGCAGCGAACTGCAGCAGGTGGCCACCGAACTGCTGGTCGAGGTCGCCGGCCCGGACGCGCTGCCCGCCGACGGGGCGGACATCGCGTCGCCGGCGTGGGCGCAACACAGCGCGCCGCACTACCTGAACTATCGCAAGACGTCGATATACGGCGGCAGCAGCGAAGTGCAGCGCAACATCATCTCGTCCACCATTCTGGGATTGTGAGGCAGCCATGGACTTTCAGCTGAGCGACGAGCAGGCGCTGCTGCGCGACACCACGCGCGAGCTCCTGTCCCGCACCTACGACCCGGAAACCCGCAACAAGATCATCTCCTCCGACCTCGGTTGGAGCCGCGAGGTGTGGAGCCAATTGGCCGACACCGGGATCCTCGGGCTGGGCTTCGACCCGGAAGAGGCGGGCCAGAACGAGATCAGCGTCGTGCTCATCGAAGTCGGGCGGCGGTTGGCCCCCGAGCCGATCCTGCACGCCGCGCTGGGCCCCGGTTCGCTGATCGCCGAACTGGGCACCGACGCGGACAAGGAACTGCTCGACGAGGTGGCCGCCGGGCAGCGGCTGCTGGCGTTCGCGCACCTGGAGCCGCGTCGGCCGCAAGCCGATGGCCTGGCGACTCGCGCTGAGCGACAAGGTGATTCGTGGACCGTCAGCGGGCGCAAGAACCCCGTGCTGGCCGGCGACAGCGCCGACACCCTGGTGGTCAGCGCGGCGCTGCCCGACGGCGGCACCGGCCTGTTCCTGGTCGACGCCGCCGCCGACGCGGTCACCCGCCACCCCTACCCGACGTTCGATGGCCAGCGCGGAGCCCAGATCGATCTGGACAAGGCGGCGGCGCAACCCCTCGGAGCGGGCCAGGACGCGTCGCGCGCCATCCGCGACGCCACCATCCGCATCCAGTCGGGGCTGTGCTCGGAGGCGGTCGGCGCGATGGAGGAGGCGCTGCGCCTGACCACCGATTACCTCAAGACGCGCAAGCAGTTCGGCGTCACGCTCAGCAAGTTCCAGGCGCTCACCCAGCGCGCCGCCGACATGTACGTCTCGCTGGAACTGGCGCGCAGCATGGGCCTGTACGCGGCGATGTCGATCGCCGACGGCAACCTCGACCCCGTCATCGCCTCGCGCGCCAAGCTGCAGATCGGCCGCTCGGGCCGGCACATCGCGCAGGAAGCGGTGCAGCTGCACGGCGGGATCGGCGTGACCGCGGAATACCCCGTCGCCCACTACGCGGCCCGGCTCACCGCGATCGAGCACACGCTCGGCACGTCCAGTGACCACCTGCACAACCTGATCGATCACCTGGGCGACTACGACCTGGCGAGGCTGTAGCGCGTGGCCGAGCCGCCGAAGCTGTCGGCGAAGGTCGTCGAGTTCCTGAGCGCGGGCACCCGCACCGGCATGCTCGGCTACCTCGCCGCCGACGGGCGGCCGCTCGTCGCGCCGGTGTGGATCATCGTCGACGACGACCAGGTGGTGTTCAACACCGGCCGCGACTCGGCGAAAGGCCGTGCCCTGTACCGGGATTCGCGGGTGACCCTCTGCGTCGACGACCCGCACCCGCCGTTCTCCTTCGTCCAGGTGCAGGGCGTGGCGACCCTGACCGACGATCCCCAAGAGTTGCTGAGCACCGCGACGCGCATCGCCGGCCGGTATATGGGTGCGGATCGGGCCGAGGAGTTCGGCCGCCGCAACGCCGTGCCCGGCGAACTGGTGGTGCGTGTGCGTCCCACCAAGGTCATCGCCGGGTTCGACATCAGCGAGTAGCCCCCGTCACGCCAGCCTCACTCACGTCAAAGGAGCCGCGATGAGCATCACCAGCACAGACCGTCCGCTACGGGTCATCCAGTGGACCACCGGCAACATCGGGCGGCGTTCACTGCACGCCATCATCGGCAGGCCCGACATGGAATTGGTCGGTGTCTACGCCCACGGCGCGGACAAGGTGGGCGTCGACGCCGCCGAGCTGTCCGGCTGGCCGGAACCGACCGGCGTCCAGGCCACCAACGACGTCGACGCGCTGATCGCGTTGGGCGCCGACGCCTGCTGCTACAACCCGTTGTGGCCCAGCGTCGACGAGTTGGTGCGGTTGCTGGAATCGGGTGTCAACGTGTGCACCAGCGCGGCCTGGATCACCGGCGGCAAGCAGTCGCCGCAAGACCGCGAGCGCATCCTGGATGCCTGCAAGCGCGGCGAGTCGACGATCTTCGGCAGCGGCGCCCACCCGGGCATGACCAACATGGTCGGCATGGTGCTGTCGGCCTCGTGTGAGCGCGTCGACGAGATCCGCATCACCGAGTCGGTGGACTGCTCGACTTACGAATCGGCGGAAACTCAGAGGGCCATGGGCTTTTCGCAGGATCCCGACACCCCGGGGCTCGCCGAGAACGTGCGTCGGGAAAGCGAGGTGTTCGCCGAATCCGCGGCCATGATGGCCGACGCGATCGGGGCCACGCTGGACCGGATGACGTTCGACGTGACGTTCACCGCGGCCACCGCCGATTCCGACCTGGGCTTCATGACCATCCCCGCGGGCACCGTCGGCGGCGTCTACGGCTACCACCGCGGCTGGCAGGGCGACCGCAACGTCGTCAGCGTCGGGTTCAACTGGACCATGGGCAATCACGTCGAGCCGCCCAAGCCGCTCGAGCACGGGCACGTGATCCAGGTGTTCGGCCTGCCCAACATGCGCACGGTGTTGCACTGCCTGCCCCCCAAAGACTGGTCGGAGCCCGGCTTCATGGGTCTGGGCATGATTTACACCGCCATGCCGGTGACCAACGCGGTGCCCGCGGTGGTGGCCGCCGCCCCCGGGATCGCGACCCTGGCCGACCTGCCGCCGGTCACCGGGCGGGTGGCGGCCCCATGACGCTATGGCGTCCGCCACACTAACGCGCCCCGGAGGAACGCCCCCGTGCACTAAGGTTTAGAGTGCTTAGCCGAGCAAATGTTTCGGTGACAACGGGTGTCGTCAGCGGCGATGGCGGGTTCTCGCAATACGCGTGCGAGGCCGGCGGGCGGTGAAAGGCGGTCGGGCAGTGGCTGGTTCGAAATCAGGCTCACGTTCCGGCGTGCTCACGCGCGGACTCAAGCGGGCGTGGATCCCCCTGGTGTTGGTGGTGGTTCTCAGCATCTCCGCGGTGGGGGTGTCCCGGCTTCACAAGGTCTTCGGCTCCAAGGACCTCAACGCCAACGCCGGCGCGGGCATCGAGATCGTGCAGTTCAACCCCAAGGTCGTCGTGTACGAGATCGCCGGGCCGCCCGGCAGCACGGCCAATATCAACTACTGGGACGCCGACGCGAACACGCACCAGGTCAACGGGGCCCCGCTGCCGTGGCAGGTCACGATCTCGACCACGTTGCCGTCGGTGAGCGCCAACATCATGGCGCAGGCCGACGCCGATGAGATCAGTTGCAAGATCACCGTCGACGGAATCGAGCGAGAACATCAACAGTCCGCGGGGCACAACGCCCAGACCTTCTGCCTGGTGAAGTCCGCATGACCGACATCAACAACAAGATCGGCAGCCACCGCGACCTGAGCGCCGACGACACGGGTCCTATCAGGACCGCCGACGGCGGCAAGCCCGAACGCGGCCACCGCCCCTTCCTGCCGCACATGATCCGCATCTTCGCGGTGCCCATCATCATCGGCTGGGTCGCCGTCACGGTGCTGGTGAACGTCCTCATTCCCCCGCTCGAGACGGTCAGCGAGATGCACTCGGCTCCGATGACCCCGCTCGACGCGCCTTCGATGAAGGCGATGATGTTGATGGGGCACAACTTTCACGAGTTCGACTCCAACAGCACGGTGATGATCGTGATCGAGGGTCAGCAGCCGCTGGGCCCCGACGCGCACAAGTACTACGACGAGCTGATCCGCAAGCTGCGCCAGGACCCGAAGCACATCCAGCACATCCAGGACTTCTGGGGCGACCGGCTGACAGCGGCCGGCGCGCAGAGCGCCGACGCCAAGGCGTCGTACACGCAGATCAACCTCGCCGGCAACCAGGGCACGACGCTGGCCAACGACTCCGTCGAGGCCGTCCGCAAGGTGATCGAACACACCCAGGCGCCCCCCGGGGTGAAGGCCTACGTGACCGGCCCGGCCGCCCTGTCCGACGACATGCACCTGATCGGCAATGACAGCCTGGCCAAGATCACGTTGTTCACGCTGGCCGCCATCGCGATCATGCTCTTGTTGGTCTACCGGTCCATTTCGACGACGCTGATCCAGCTGTTCATGACCTTCGTCGGGCTGGCCTGCTCGCGGGGTGTGGTCGCGCTCCTCGGGTACAACGACGTCTTCGGGCTCACCACGTTCGCCGCCAATATCCTCACGATGCTGGCGATCGCCGCCGCGACGGACTACGGCATTTTCCTCGTCGGTCGCTACCAGGAGGCGCGCCAAGCCGGTGAGGACCCCGAAAGCGCTTACTACACCACCTTCAAGAGTGTCGCCCCGGTGATCCTGGGGTCCGGTCTCACGATCGCCGGCGCCACCTACTGCCTGAGCTTCGCGCGGTTGCCGTGGTTCAACACCATGGGCGCGCCCGTGGCGATCGGCATGCTCGTCGTCGTCCTGGCCGGCCTCACGCTCGGTCCGGCCGTCGTCTTCCTGGGCAGCCGGTTTCACCGCTTCGAGCCCAGGGGCGCGGCCAAGCGGACGGGGCTGTGGCGTCGGGTCGGCATCGCGGTCGTTCGTTGGCCCGCACCGATTTTGGCCGTCAGCGGCGCCGTCGTCCTGGTCGGCATGGTGGTGTTGCCCAGCTTCAAGACCAGCTACAACGACCGCTATTATCTGCCGGAATCGGCGCCGTCGAACGTCGGGCAGGCCGCCGCCGACCGGCACTTCTCCCAGGCCCGGATGAACCCGGATCTGCTGATGGTCGACGCCGACCACGACATGCGCAACCCCGCCGACATGTTGGTGCTGGACAAGGTCGCCCGCAACGTCCTGCGAACCATCGGCATCGCGATGATCCAGGACATCACCCGGCCGTTGGGCATCCCGATTCAGCACAGCTCCATACCGTTCCAGAACAGCATGCAAAGCCAGACGACGATGCAGAACATGCAGTTCCTCAAGGACCGGATGGGCGACATCCTCAAGATGGCCGACGAGATGCAGACCATGATCGGCACCACCGAGCGGATGTACCGGGTGACGCAGGACCTGGCCAACGCCGCCGACGACAGCGCCAAGACCACCAGGGAGACGTCGGAGATCACCGACGAATTGCGGAACCACATCGCCGATTTCGACGATTTCTTCCGGCCGATCAAGTCGTACTTCTACTGGGAGAAGCACTGCTTCGACATCCCGATCTGCTGGTCGCTGCGGTCGTTGTGGGACTCCCTCGACGGTTTCGACGACCTGGCCGGGCAGTTCCACATCCTGTCCGACGACATCACCCGTACCGCCGCGGCGACGCACGAGATGCTGGTGCTGATTCCGTCGATGATCAACTCGCTGAAGATCACCCACGGCCTGACCCTGACGATGTACCAGACGTTCAAGGCGATGCTCGACCAGATGGACGCGTTGAGCAACACCGCGATCGTGATGGGTCAAAGCTTCGACCAGTCCAAGAACGACGACCTGTTCTACCTGCCCCCGGAGGCGTTCCAAAACCCGGACTTCCAGACGGGTCTGCGAATGTTCTTGTCGCCGGACGGCAAGTCGGCGCGCTTCTTCGTCACCCACCAGGGTGACCCGATGAGCCCGGAGGGCATCGCGCGTGTCGACGCCGAACGGGTGGCCGCCCAGGAGGCGCTGAAGATGTCGTCGCTGTCGGACGCCAAGGTCTACCTCGGTGGAACCGCCGCGACGTTCAAGGACATGGCCGACGGCGAGAAGTACGACTTGATGATCGCCGTGCTGTCCGCCCTGACGCTGATCTTCATGATCATGTTGATCCTGACCCGCAGCGTGGTGGCCGCGGTGGTCATCGTCGGCACCGCCGCCAGCTCGATCGCCGCGTCGTTCGGCTTGTCGGTGCTGATCTGGCAGGACCTGGTGGGCCTCAAGATCCACTGGATCGTGGCGGCGCTCTCGGTCATCATCCTGTTGGCCGTCGGCTCCGACTACAACCTGCTGCTGGTGTCGCGGTTCAAGGAGGAGATCCACGCCGGGCTCAAGACCGGGACGATCCGCTCGATGGGCGGCACCGGCGGAGTGGTTACCGCGCGGGTGCACCACCTGCGGCCACCAGAACCACCGGCCCAGCAGGGTGGCGATCGACGGCATCAACAGGGTGCGCACCACCAGCGTGTCCAGCAGCAGGCCGATGCAGACGGTCGAGCCGAACTGGCCCAGCACCTTCAGATCACTGCCCAGCATGGACGCCATGGTGAACGCGAACACCAGACCCGCGGCGGTAACCACTCCGCCGGTGCCGCCCATCGAGCGGATCGTCCCGGTCTTGAGCCCGGCGTGGATCTCCTCCTTGAA
>NZ_LZJC01000141.1 GCF_001666755.1 Mycobacterium sp. E1214
CGCCGAGGCCCTGGTGGACCTGGGCGCGGTCGCGCACAACGTGCGGGTGTTGCGTGAGCACGCCGGCGGCGCGCAGGTCATGGCCGTCGTGAAGGCCGACGGTTACGGGCACGGCGCGGGGCCGGTGGCTCGCGCGGCGCTGGCCGCGGGCGCGGCGGAGCTCGGGGTCGCCACCATCGACGAGGCGCTTGCCCTGCGCGCCGACGGCATCACCGCGCCGGTGCTCGCCTGGCTGCACGCGCCGGGCGTCGACTTCGGACCGGCGCTGCGGGCCGGCGTCCAGATCGCGGTGTCCTCGGAGCGCCAGCTCGACGAGGTGCTCGACGCGGCGCGCCGGACGGGTCGCCCCGCGACGCTGTCGGTCAAGGTCGACACCGGGCTGAACCGCAACGGGGTGCCGCCGGACCGGTATCCGTCGATGCTGACCGCGCTGCGGCGAGCGGTCGCCGACGAGGCGGTGACGCTGCGCGGGTTGATGTCGCACATGGTGTACGCCGACCAGCCGGAGAATCCCGTCAATGACCTTCAGGGGCAACGCTTTACCGCGATGCTGGCCCAGGCGCGCGAGCGCGGGCTGCGCTTCGAGGTGGCGCACTTGGCCAACTCCTCGGCGACGATGTCGCGACCGGACCTGGCGTTCGACCTGGTGCGGCCCGGCATCGCCGTGTACGGCCTGAGCCCGGTCCCCCAGCTCGGTGACCTGGGCTTGCGGCCCGCCATGACGGTGAAATGCCCGGTGGCGCTGGTCAAGTCGATCCGCGCCGGCGAATCCGTGTCCTACGGCCACACCTGGACCGCGGACCGCGACACCACGCTGGCGCTGCTGCCCGTCGGCTACGCCGACGGCGTCTTCCGCGCGTTGGGTGGCCGGCTGCAGGTGCTGATCAACGGCCGGCGCCGGCCCGGCGTCGGCCGGATCTGCATGGACCAGTTCGTCGTCGACCTGGGCCCGGGCCCCGTCGACGTGACCGAGGGCGACGAGGCGATCCTGTTCGGCCCGGGCGGTGACGGCGAAGCCACCGCGCAGGACTGGGCGGACCTGCTCGGCACCATCCACTACGAGGTGGTGACCAGCCCGCGCGGCCGGATCACTAAGACCTACCGCGAGGCGCGCACCGTTGAGTCCTGACGAACCCCGCCGGCGCCGCAAGGGCAGAGCCTGGCTTGCCGGCGGCGCGGGAGTCACCGCCGTCGCTACCATCGTCGGCGCCTCGGCCCGCCGCTCCATGCTGCAGCGCGCCAGCCGGATCGAAGACCCCTACGCGTACGAGGATTTCGACGTCCTCGACGACGACCGCAGCTACGTCGTGACCACGCCCGACGGCGTGCCGCTGGCCGTGCGCGAGGCCGGGCCGCCGGACGCCCCGCTGACCCTGGTATTCGTCCACGGGTTCTGTCTGCGCATGGGCGCCTTTCACTTTCAGCGAACCCGGTTGCCCGAGCAGCTGGGTCCTGGCGTGCGGATGGTGTTCTACGACCAGCGCGGGCATGGCAGTTCCGGGGAGGCCGCGCCGGAGACCTACACGCTGACCCAGCTCGGCCAGGACCTGCAGACCGTGCTGAAGGTCGCCGCGCCGCGCGGGGTGGTCATCCTCGTCGGCCACTCCATGGGCGGCATGACGGTGTTGTCGCACGCCCGCCAGTTTCCCGACGACTACGGGCGTCGCATCGTCGGCGCGGCGCTGATTTCCTCGGCCGCCGAGGGGGTTTCGCGTTCCCCGCTGGGGGAAATCCTGAAAAACCCGGCGCTGGAAGCGGTGCGGTTCACCGCCCGCTCGGCGCCCAAACTGATGCACCGCGGCCGCACCGTGTCGCGCTCGTTGATCGGCCCGATCCTGCGCGCCGCGTCCTACAGCGATCTGCAGGTCAGCCGCAGCCTGGACGCGTTCTCGCAGCGGATGATGAACGGCACCCCGATCCCGACCATGGTCGGTTTCCTCGACGCGCTGGAGCATCACGACGAGACCGCCGGGTTGTGGACGTTGCTGCGGGTCCCGACGCTGATCGCCTGCGGCGACCACGACCTGCTCACCCCGGACGAATACTCCCGCAAGATGGCCGAGTGCCTGCCGCTGTCCGAGTTGGTCATCGTCTCCGGCGCGAGCCACCTGGCGCTGCTCGACAAGCCCGAGGCCATCAACGACGGGCTGGTCCGGCTGGTCCGGCGGGCCACGCCGGGCTGGGCGGTGCGCGCGCTGCGCCGGATGCGGGAAAGGTTGTGGCACAGTGGTTGACGCGTCGCCGCGGCCCGGCGGCACCGCCACGCTGGAGACCGTCGCCGACACCCTGGCGCTGGGTGCTCGGCTGGGTGCGCAGTTGCGGGCGGGCGACGTGGTGGTGCTCTCCGGGCCGCTGGGAGCGGGAAAGACCGTGCTGGCCAAGGGAATTGCCGAGGCGATGGAGGTCGACGGGCCGGTCACGTCGCCGTCGTACGTGCTGGCGCGGGTGCATCCGGCACGCCGCCCCGGCGCGCCGGAGCTGATCCACGTCGACATGTACCGGCTGCTCGACCACGGCACCGACCTGCTGGGCGAGCTGGACTCGCTGGACCTCGACAGCGACCTGCAGGACGCGGTCGTCGTGGTGGAGTGGGGCGAGGGCCTCGCCGAGCGCCTCGCCGAGCGCCACCTCGACGTGCGCCTGGAGCGGGTCAGCCATTCCGACGTGCGGATCGCGACCTGGGAATGGAACCGCTCGTGACCGTGATTCTCGCGCTGGACACGTCGACGCCCGCGGTGACGGCCGGCGTGCTGCGCCGCGACGGCTCGGCGTGCACCGTGCTGGCCGAGCGGATCACCGTCGACCCCCGGGCGCACGCCGAGCGGCTCACCCCGAATGCGCTGGCCGCGCTCGCCGACGCCGGGCTCTCGATGCGCGAGGTCGGCGCCGTCGTGGTCGGCTGCGGCCCGGGGCCGTTCACCGGCCTGCGGGCCGGCATGGCCACCGCCGCCGCCTACGGGCACGCGCTGGGTGTCGGCGTACACGGCGTCTGCAGCCTGGACGCCATCGGGGTGCTCACCACCGGCGAGGCGCTGGTGGTGACCGACGCGCGGCGCCGCGAGGTCTACTGGGCCCGCTACCGCGACGGCGTCCGCACCGACGGCCCCGCCGTCGCCGCGCCCGCCGACGTCGATCCCGGCCCGGCGCGCGGCGTGGCCGGGTCGCCCGACCACGCCGCGCTGCTCGGCATGCCGGTGTGCGGGCCCGTCGCACCGACGCCGGCCGGCCTGGCCGCGGCGGTCACCGACTGGGACCACCCGGCGCCGCTGGTCGCGCTGTATCTGCGCCGCCCGGACGCCAAACCCCTCGCGGAGCGCCGATGACCGCCTGTGAACCGGCCACGTTCGGCCCCTTGACGCCCGCCGACGCGCGGCGCTGCGCGGAGCTCGAACGGCAGCTCTTCGAGGGCGACGACCCGTGGCCCGCGGCGGCCTTCGATCGTGAATTGGCGAGCCGGCACAACCATTACGTGGGCGCGCGCGTCGGCGCCGCGCTCGTCGGATATGCCGGGATCTCGAGGCTGGGCCGCACCCCGCCCTTCGAATACGAGGTGCACACCATCGGCGTCGACCCGGCCTATCAGGGGCGGGGCATCGGGCGCCGCCTGCTCGAGGAGCTGCTGGCGTTCGCCGACGGCGGCGTCGTCTACCTCGAGGTGCGCACCGACAACGAGGCCGCCCTCGCGCTGTATCGCAGCACCGGGTTCGAGCAGGTCGGCCTGCGGCGGCGCTACTACCGGGTCAGCGGCGCCGACGCTTACACCATGCGCAGGGGAGCCGCCCAGTGACCACCATCCTCGCCATCGAAACCTCTTGCGACGAAACGGGAGTCGGGATCGCGCGGCTGGGCAGAGACGGCGCCGTGGAGTTGCTGGCCGACGAGGTGGCGTCCAGCGTCGACGAGCACGTCCGGTTCGGCGGCGTGGTCCCGGAGATCGCGTCGCGGGCGCACCTGGAGGCGCTGGGCCCCGCCATGCGGCGCGCGCTGGACACCGCCGGGCTGGCCCGGCCCGACGTCGTCGCCGCCACGATCGGACCCGGCCTGGCCGGTGCGCTGCTCGTCGGGGTGGCCGCGGCCAAGGCGTACGCGGCGGCCTGGGGAGTGCCCTTCTACGCCGTCAACCACCTGGGCGGCCACCTGGCCGCCGACGTCTACGCGCACGGCCCCCTGCCCGAATGCGTGGCGCTGCTGGTGTCGGGCGGGCACACCCACCTGCTGCATGTGCGGTCGCTGGGCGAATCGATCGTCGAGCTGGGCAGCACCGTCGACGACGCCGCCGGCGAGGCCTACGACAAGGTGGCGCGCCTCCTGGGGCTGGGCTACCCCGGCGGCAAGGTCCTCGACGACCTGGCCCGCACCTGCGGCCGGGAGGCCGCCGAGATCCCGACGTTCCCGCGCGGCATGACCGGACCGGCCGACGACCCGTACGCGTTCAGCTTCTCCGGCCTCAAGACGGCGGTCGCGCGGTATGTGGAAAGCCACCCGGACGCCGCGACCGCCGACATCGCCGCGGGCTTCCAGGAGGCCGTCGCCGACGTGCTGACCCGCAAGGCCGTGCGCGCGGCCACCGCGCTGGGCGTGGGGACCCTGCTGATCGCCGGCGGGGTGGCCGCCAATTCGCGGGTGCGTGAGTTGGCCCAGCAGCGCTGCGCCGATGCGGGCCTGGCACTGCGCATCCCGCCGCCGCGGCTGTGCACCGACAACGGCGCGATGATCGCGTCGTTCGCCGCGCACCTGGTGGCCGCGGGGGCGGCGCCGTCGCCGTTGGACGCGGCCAGCGACCCCGGCCTGCCGGTGGTGAAGGCGCAGGTCAGCTGAGCCGGGGATGCCGCGGGGCGGGTGGTCGACGACCCTGGCGGCGCCCGGGCCGCGCGCCGGCGGTGTGCGCTCACAGCGGAAGCGCGGGGCCGCCCTTGAGTGCTTAGCACTCGCGTGTATAGAGTGCTAGGTGGCAATCGGCCACGCCCTGTGTCGGCACCCGCGACGACGGCGCTCGGGCACGGACGGCTGCCGAATCCCTTGATAATTCCGGGGCGACCGTCCCCGGACCCGAACTAACTAGTGGAGGGCTCCAATCGTGGCGAAGGTGAACATCAAGCCACTCGAGGACAAGATTCTCGTGCAGGCCAACGAGGCCGAGACCACGACCGCGTCCGGTCTGGTCATTCCTGACACCGCCAAGGAGAAGCCGCAAGAAGGCACCGTCGTCGCAGTCGGCCCGGGCCGGTGGGACGAGGACGGCGCGAAGCGGATTCCGCTGGACGTCTCGGAAGGCGACACCGTCATCTACAGCAAGTACGGCGGCACCGAGATCAAGTACAACGGCGAGGAGTACCTGATCCTGTCGGCCCGCGACGTGCTGGCCGTCGTCTCCAAGTAAGTACCGTGTCCCGCCCCGGCGATCCCCGCGCGATGCGCGCGGGCGATTTCCGGGGCGGTATGCGTTTGATCAAGGAGCCTCATGAGCAAGATCATTGAGTACGACGAAACCGCCCGCCGCGGCATCGAGGCGGGCGTCAACGCGCTCGCCGACGCGGTCCGGGTAACGCTCGGGCCGCGCGGCCGGCACGTGGTGCTGGCCAAGGCGTTCGGCGGGCCGACCGTCACCAACGACGGCGTCACCGTCGCCCGCGAGATCGAGCTGGAAGACCCGTTCGAGAACCTGGGCGCCCAGCTGGTGAAGTCCGTGGCCACCAAGACCAACGACATCGCCGGTGATGGCACCACCACCGCGACGGTCTTGGCGCAGGCGCTGGTGAAGGCGGGCCTGCGGCTCGTCGCGGCCGGTGCCAACCCGATCGAACTGGGCGTGGGCATCAGCAAGTCGGCCGACGCGGTGTCCGAGGCGCTGCTGGCCTCGGCCACCCCGGTGTCCGGCAAGGACGCCATCGGGCAGGTCGCGACGGTGTCCTCGCGCGACGCGCACCTCGGGGAGCTGGTCGGGGAGGCCATGACCAAGGTCGGCGCCGACGGCGTGGTCAGCATCGAGGAGTCCTCGACGCTGAACACCGAGCTGGAGTTCACCGAGGGCGTCGGCTTCGACAAGGGTTTCCTGTCGGCGTATTTCGTCACCGACTTCGACTCCCAGGAAGCCGTGCTGGACGACCCGGTCATCCTGCTGCACCAGGACAAGATCAGCTCGCTGCCCGATCTGCTGCCGATGCTGGAGAAGGTGGCCGAGTCGGGCAAGCCGCTGCTGATCATCGCCGAGGACGTCGAGGGCGAGGCGCTGGCCACGCTGGTCGTCAACTCGATCCGCAAGACGCTGCGGGCCGTCGCCGTCAAGGCGCCGTTCTTCGGTGACCGCCGCAAGGCCTTCCTCGAGGACCTGGCGATCGTCACCGGCGGCCAGGTCATCAACCCCGACGCCGGGCTGCTGCTGCGCGAGGTCGGTACCGACGTGCTGGGTTCGGCCCGGCGCGTGGTGGTCACCAAGGACGACACCGTGATCGTCGACGGCGGCGGCGCCAAGGACGCGGTCGACAACCGGATCAAGCAGCTGCGGGCCGAGATCGAGAAGACCGACTCGGATTGGGACCGCGAGAAGCTGCAGGAGCGGCTGGCCAAGCTGGCCGGCGGCGTGGCCGTCATCAAGGTGGGGGCCGCCACCGAGACCGCCCTCAAGGAGCGCAAGGAAAGCGTCGAGGACGCCGTGGCGGCGGCCAAGGCCGCCGTCGAGGAGGGCATCGTCGCCGGCGGTGGATCGGCGTTGCTGCAGGCCCGCAAGGCGCTGCAGGAGCTGCGCGGGTCGCTCTCCGGGGACCAGGCCCTGGGCGTCGGCGTGTTCGCCGAGGCGCTGGGCGCGCCGCTGTACTGGATCGCCACCAACGCCGGGCTCGACGGCGCGGTCGCGGTCCACAAGGTCGAGGAGCTGCCCACCGGGCACGGCCTGAACGCCGACAAGCTCAGCTACGGCGACCTGATTGCCGACGGCGTCATCGACCCGGTCAAGGTCACCCGCTCGGCGGTGCTCAACGCCGCCTCGGTGGCGCGGATGGTCCTCACCACCGAGACCGCGGTGGTCGACAAGCCGGCCGAGGAGGCCGACGACCACGGCCACGGCCACGGCCACGGTCATCACCACCACTGAGTGAGCTCTACGAAACACCCCCGGTCTCCCATGCGGATCGGGGGTGTTTCGTCGGGTCGGGAGCGGCGTCACCGCAGCGACGTCGCGATGTGCACCTCCGAGGTGAGGGTCTGGTGGACGGGGCACCGGTCAGCCATGTGCAAGAGGCGAGCCCGCGCCTCGTCGTCGAGGTCCCCGATCAGTTCGATCTCACGCTCGATGTGGTCCACCCACCCGTTGCGGGTCTCGCAGTCGGCGCAGTCCTTGGCGTGAATCCTGCTGTGCCGCAAACTGACCCGCACCTGCTGCAGGGGCCAGCCCTTGCGGGCGGCGTACATCCGCAACGTCATCGAGGTGCACGACCCCAACGCGGCCAGCAGCAGGTCGTAGGGCGTCGGCCCGGCGTCGTCACCGATCGGCCGGGGCTCGTCGGCCACCAGCCGGTGGCGCCCCGCGCTGATGTGCTGCGTGTAGGTGCCGGTGCCGGCCTCGGCGACCACCACCGTGCCCTCGACCGGACCGGCCTCGCTCGTCGTCATGCCCTCTCCTCCGTCGACCTCGTCCCTCAGCCCCTCAGCCCCTCAGCCCCCCAGCCCGGCGGCCGCGGCGAGCGCCCGCAGCTCGCGGGGGATGTCCGAGCCGGCGGGCTGGTAGACGACCTCGGTGACGCCGAGCGCGGCGTACTCCGCTATCTTCGCGCCGACCTGCGCGGCGGTGCCGATCAACCCCATCGAACTGGCGAAGGGGATCAGGTCGGCCACGTGCGCCTCGTCGCTCGGGTTGGCCCGCACCAGGTGACCGACGTGGGTGGCCAGGTGCCGCTCGTCGGCCGGGTGGGCTTCGACGGCGTCCCGCCAGCCCCGCCCGCCCGGCAGCGCGTCGACGGCCTCGGCCCCGCCACGCTCGTACATCGCGTGGTAGAGCACCGCCGCCCCCGGCGCGATGGCGTCGGCGGCGCGCGGCGACGCCACGTCCTCGCCCTCGTCGAGGACCGAGCCGAAACACAGCAACGCCCGCCAGTCGGCGATCTCGGCGGCGCCGGGCTGCGGGACGGCGGCGGAGAAGACGCCGTCACCCAGCTCGGCCGCCACGGCCAGGCCCTTCGGCCCGTCGGCGCCGATCAGGATCGGCACGTCGATGGGTCGCGACGCCCCGAAACCGGGCAGCTGCAGCATCCGGATCTTGCTGCCCTCCCAGTGCGCCGTCTCCCCGGCCAGCAGGGCCTTGAGGCAGCGCACGTACTCGGCCACGTCGCGCCACGGCATCGCCCGCCGGCCCAGCGCCATGCGCCCGGTGAAGCCCGAACCGATCGCCACCACGACCCGCCCGGGCGCGAGGCGCGCCAGCTCGGCGATCGCGGCGGCGTTCACCATGGGGTGGCGCAGGCTGGGCACCAGCACGCCCGGCCCGATGGCGATGCGCGAGGTGCGCTGCGCGCACCGGGTCAACACCATCCAGACGTCCGGGTACAGCGCCGGGGAGTCGTAGAGCCACGCGCGCCGGTAGTTCAGCGATTCGGCCAACTCGACGTGGCCCGGGGTGTCGGCTGACGGCGCGAACGCGCACGAGATGTCCATGGTCGCACTCTAGGAGTGCGGACCGTGAAGAGATGCCGCCCGGGCGCAGGGAACCCGCGCCCGGGCGCCGTCTTGTCAGGCGGTGCGGCGGATGCCGCGGCTGCGGCCGATGTCGCCCTTGAGAAGCAGTTCGCGCTCGGATTCCGACAGGCCGCCCCACACGCCGTACGGTTCACCGACCTCCAGTGCGTGCGATCGGCACTCCTGGATTACCGGGCAGCGCCGGCACATTTCTTTGGCGCGCTGTTCGCGTTGCATCCGGGCCCGGCCGCGCTCGCCGTCCGGGTGAAAGAACATCGACGAGTCGACGCCGCGGCACAAACCCTGCAGTTGCCAATTCCAGATGTCGGCGTTAGGGCCTGGTAGTTGCTCCGGCTGTGGCATTAGTTCGTCCCTCTCTGCACGGCACGCTCAAGTGAGGTCAGGTCTGCAAAAGCGATAGTGTGCAACTGAATTGAAGCGGAGTCACCGATGACCACCCGTCATGCCTAGACGTTAGGGGCGACGGCGAATTTCCGTCAATAGCCACTTAGCCCGGCAAATTATGTTCATGGCGTAGCAAATTTAACTCTGAGTTCATCTTGATCCCAATTGTGAAACGATGGCCGTGCTACCAGGCACTTGGCCGAACCGTGATTTCCCAGCTCAGCGCGGAAGGAAGGACCATGAGGATTTTTTCCATAGGCTATGGTGATTAACAGGTCGGTAACAAGAAGACCACGAACTGTTTACTACATCATTGTGATTGAAACGCGTCACACTTTTCGCAGCGACCCGCGATTGGCCGCCGCCGCCTTCGGTGATCGGCCGGGGGACTGGCCGCTACCGGCGGCCGCGACGCCCGCTGAGCTGTGGTTACGGGCGGTCGCGGCCGGCGGGCAGGGGCGCTACGGCAGCGCCTACCACGACCTGGCCGCGCTGCGGCGGGCCGCGGGCCGGGGCGCGCTCGCCTCGCTCGCGCACAGCACCCTGGGTTCCTTTCTGCGCCAACAGGGTTGGCACACCCTGGCGCGGGGCTGGGACGGGCGCGCGCTGGCGCTGGCCGGCACCGACCCGGCGGCCCGCGCCGACGCCCTGATCGGGCTGGCCGCCGACGCGTTGGGCGTCGGGCGCTTCGCCGCCGCGGCGGCGCTGCTGGCCCGCGCGGACGCCGAGCCGGGCGTCCGCGGGGCGCCCGACCGGGTCCCGGTGCGCCGCGGCTGGGTGGCCGCCGAGCTGGCGATGGCCCGCGGCGACGGCGCGGGGGCCGTCGAGCACGCGCAGGACGCGGTGCGGCTGGCCGCGAACATGGCCGTCCCGTCGGCGCGGCACCGCGTCAAGAGCCAGGTGGTGCTGGCCGCCGCCCTGTGCACCGCGGGCGACGCCGAGCGCGCCCGTCCCGTCGCCGACGCGGCCTTGCGGGCCGCCGAGACCCTGGGCCTCGCCCCGTTGCGATGGGCGTTGGCATGCTTGCTGATCGATCTCGAAAGCGTCACGTTTTCGGCACGGGAATTGCACG
The DNA here is from genome assembly GCF_001666755.1 of Mycobacterium sp. E1214. Classification (GTDB taxonomy): domain Bacteria; phylum Actinomycetota; class Actinomycetes; order Mycobacteriales; family Mycobacteriaceae; genus Mycobacterium. Next base: position 10,145 of record NZ_LZJC01000141.1, read on the forward strand.
AAATTCGCGATATCTGCGCAGGCCAGGTGCGGCGCGCCGGTGGGACGTGGCGTTCCGCTTGAAACGGCCTTGCGCCCGTTATTGTCAGTGCGTTAGTTAGCCCCGTTAGCCCGCGAAGTGTCCGGTTCGTAACGTTGGAGAGACCGCCGTCGATGACAATTCCAGGGGAACGTCTCGACGCCGTGGTCGCCGAGGCCGTGGCGGGAGACCGCAACGCCCTGCGTGAGGTGCTGGAGACCATCCGCCCGATCGTCGTGCGCTACTGCCGGGCCCGGGTCGGGACGGTCGAGCGGGGTGGGATGACGGCCGACGACGTGGCACAGGAGGTGTGCTTGGCGACCATCACGGCGCTGCCCCGCTACCGGGACCGCGGCCGCCCCTTCCTCGCCTTCCTGTACGGCATCGCGGCGCACAAGGTGGCCGACGCCCACCGCGCGGCGGGCCGCGACCTTGCCTACCCGGCGGAGTCGCTGCCCGAGCGGTGGTCGTCGGACGCCGGCCCCGAGCAGCGCGCCATCGAGGCCGATTCGGTGAGCCGGATGAGCGAACTGCTCGAGATCCTGCCCGCCAAACAGCGGGAGATCCTGATCCTGCGGGTGGTCGTCGGCCTGTCGGCCGAGGAGACCGCCGCCGCCGTCGGCAGCACCACCGGCGCGGTCCGGGTGGCCCAGCACCGGGCGCTGTCACGCCTCAAATCCGAGATCATCGCGGCAGGTGACTGTGCCTGAATCACTGGACGAATTCGCCCGTACCGACCTGCTTCTCGACGCGCTCGCGCAGCGCCGACCGGTCGACGTCGAGGACCCCGAGGTCGACGCGCTGTCGGCGCTGATGGAGGACTGGCGCGACAACCTGCGGTGGCCCCCGGCCAGCGCCTTGGTGTCACCGGAGGAGGCCGTCAACGCGCTGCGCGACGGTCTGGCCGAGCGGCGCCGGTCCCGGCGCGGCCTGGCAGCCATCGGGTCGGTCGCGGCGGCGCTGCTGGTGCTGAGCGGGTTCGGGGCCATGGTGGTCGAGGCCCGCCCGGGCGACGCCCTCTACGGGCTGCACGCCATGTTCTTCGACCAGCAGCTGGTCAACCAGAAGCAGATCATGGTGTCGGCCAAGGCCGACCTGGCGCGGGTGCAGGAACTCATCGACCGCGGCCAGTGGAACCAGGCCCAGAATCAGCTGGGCGAGGTCAGCAGCATGGTGCAGTCGATCGACGACAAGGCCGTCAAGGACGACCTGTCGGCTCAGGTCACGTTGCTCAACGCCAAGATCGAGGCACGCAACCCCAACGCGACGCTGCCGCCCCCGGCGGCCTCGACCACGCCGTCCTGGTCGCAGACCCCCGCGCCGTCATGGTCGTCGGCGCCGTCGTGGTCCTCGGCCCCCGCCAGCGCGCCGCCGCCCACGTCGACCCCGTCACCGAGTCAGTCCTGGAGCAAGCACCACCACCACGGCCAGCCGCCGCCGTCGGCCACGCCGGGCGGCACCGGCTGATTTCAGCGCTCAGCGAACCGCGTCAGTGGCGGCGGTGGAAGCCGTCGGCGTCGGAGGTCGCCTCGTTCAGCGACGCGTCCGCGTAGCCGCGGCAGTAGTCCCACGTGACGTAGGCGTCCGGCTCCGGGTCGTAGGCCGGCTCGTGCGGGCGGACCGTGCCGTCGATCAGCAGCTGCAACAGGTTGGCGCGCAGCATGTCCCAGTCGTGATAGTGGTCCTGCTGACATTCGTCGCAGCACACCACCAGCCCGCGAATTCCCCGGTGCGCCAACAACGCTTCGTAGACCGCCAGGTCCGCGAGGTCGGCCTCGACCGCCATCCGCTCCTGCTGATCCAGGGGCTGGCCGGGCTCTACGGCTTCCAGCGCCGCTGACGGGTCGCAGGGATCGTCGGCGAAAGGGTCGGGCGGCAAACCCGGCGGGAGGTGGTCGCGCACGCCCCTAGCCTACGCAGCAGGCCCCGGATAACGCCAGCAGGCAGATCCCCGCCGTCTGCCGCGGGTTTGGCCCCGCGGCACGCCCGAGCAAGCGTCGCCGTGGCGGACCGAGCCGATAGGATGGGGTCTTCACGCCGCATCGCATGGAGGGCCCCACCGATGACCCGTGGCACGTCCCACCTGGAAGACAGCTCCGACCTCGTCGGCAGCCCCTACGTGCGCGACACCCCCGTCTCCGGCTTCCTCGACGAGCCGATCGCCACCGGGGGTGACAACCCGCACAAGGTGGCGATGCTGGGCTTGACGTTCGACGACGTCCTGCTGCTGCCGGCGGCGTCCGACGTGGTGCCGGCGACCGCCGACACCTCCAGTCAGCTCACCCGCAAGATCCGGTTGAAGGTCCCGCTGGTCAGCTCGGCAATGGACACCGTGACGGAGTCGCGGATGGCGATCGCGATGGCCCGCGCCGGCGGCATGGGCGTGCTGCACCGCAACCTGCCGGTCGCCGAGCAGGCCGGGCAGGTCGAGACGGTGAAGCGCTCGGAGGCCGGCATGGTCACCGACCCGGTCACCTGCCGCCCCGACAACACGCTGGCGCAGGTCGACGCGCTGTGCGCGCGGTTCCGGATCTCGGGGCTGCCGGTGGTCGACGAGGCGGGGGCGCTGGTCGGCATCATCACCAACCGCGACATGCGCTTCGAGGTCGACCAGGGCAAGAAGGTCGCGGAGGTCATGACGAAGGCCCCGCTGATCACCGCCCAGGAGGGGGTCAGCGCCGACGCCGCGCTGGGCCTGCTGCGCCGCAACAAGATCGAGAAGCTGCCCGTGGTCGACGGCCACGGCCGGCTCACCGGCCTGATCACCGTTAAGGACTTCGTCAAGACCGAGCAGCATCCGCTGGCCACCAAGGACAGCGACGGCCGGCTGCTGGTCGGCGCGGCCGTCGGGGTCGGCGGCGACGCCTGGGTGCGCGCGATGATGCTGGTGGACGCCGGGGTCGACGTGCTCATCGTGGACACCGCGCACGCGCACAACCGGCTGGTGTTGGACATGGTCGGCAAACTCAAGGCCGAGGTCGGGGAGAAGGTCGAGGTGATCGGCGGCAACGTCGCCACCCGGTCGGCCGCCGCGGCCCTGGTCGCCGCCGGCGCCGACGCCGTCAAGGTCGGGGTCGGGCCCGGCTCGATCTGCACCACCCGGGTGGTCGCCGGGGTCGGCGCCCCTCAGATCACGGCGATTCTGGAGGCGGTGGCGGCCTGCGGGCCCGCGGGCGTCCCGGTGATCGCCGACGGCGGGCTGCAGTACTCCGGTGACATCGCCAAGGCGCTGGCGGCCGGCGCGTCGACGGCCATGCTCGGGTCGCTGCTGGCCGGCACGGCCGAGGCCCCGGGCGAGCTGATCTTCGTCAACGGCAAGCAGTTCAAGAGCTACCGCGGCATGGGATCGCTGGGCGCCATGGCCGGCCGGGGTTCCGGCGGCCAGGCCGCCAAGTCCTACTCCAAGGACCGCTACTTCGCCGACGACGCCCTCTCCGAGGACAAGCTGGTGCCCGAGGGTATCGAGGGGCGGGTGCCGTTCCGCGGCCCGCTGTCCTCGGTCATCCACCAGCTGACCGGCGGCCTGCGCGCCGCGATGGGCTACACCGGCTCGCCGACCATCGAGGCGCTGCAGCAGGCGCAGTTCGTGCGGATCACCTCCGCCGGGCTGCGCGAAAGCCACCCGCACGACGTCGCGATGACCGTCGAGGCGCCCAACTACTTCGCGCGCTGAGGCCGCCATGGTGGAAATCGGGATGGGCCGCACCGCCCGTCGCACCTACGAATTGAGCGAAGTCAGCATCGTGCCGTCGCGGCGCACCCGGTCGTCGCAGGACGTGTCGACCGCGTGGCAGCTCGACGCCTACCGGTTCGAGATCCCGGTGCTGGCGCACCCGACGGATGCGCTGGTGTCGCCCGAGTTCGCGATCGAGCTCGGCCGGCTGGGCGGGTTGGGCGTGCTCAACGGCGAGGGGCTGATCGGCCGGCACGCCGACGTGCAATCCAAGATCGCCCAACTGGTCGAGGCGGCCAGCAAGGAGCCCGAACCGTCGGCCGCGATCCGGCTCCTGCAGGAGCTGCACGCCGCGCCGCTGAACCCCGACCTGTTGGGGGCGGCGGTGGCCCGCATCCGCGAGGCCGGCGTCACCACCGCGGTGCGGGTCAGCCCGCAGAACGCGCAGGCGCTCACCCCGGTGCTGGTGCAGGCCGGCATCGACCTGCTGGTCATCCAGGGCACCATCGTCTCGGCCGAGCGGGTGGCCAGCGACGGGGAACCGCTCAACCTCAAGACGTTCATCTCGGAGCTGGACGTGCCGGTGGTCGCCGGCGGCGTCCTCGACCACCGCACCGCGCTGCACCTGATGCGCACCGGCGCGGCGGGCGTCATCGTCGGCTACGGCTCGACGCGTGGGGTGACGACCAGCGACGAGGTGCTGGGCATCAGCGTGCCGATGGCCACCGCGATCGCCGACGCCGCGGCGGCCCGCCGCGAATACCTCGACGAGACCGGCGGCCGCTACGTGCACGTGCTGGCCGACGGCGACATCCACACCTCCGGCGAGCTGGCCAAGGCGATCGCCTGCGGCGCCGACGCGGTGGTGCTGGGCACGCCGCTCGCCGAGTCGGCCGAGGCCCTCGGCGAGGGCTGGTTCTGGCCGGCCGCGGCCGCGCACCCGTCGTTGCCGCGCGGCGCGCTGCTGCAGATCGCCGTCGGCGAGCGCCCGCCGCTGCGGCAGGTGCTCGGCGGCCCGTCCGACGACCCGTTCGGCGCGCTGAACCTGGTCGGCGGCCTGCGCCGCTCGATGGCCAAGGCCGGCTACTGCGATCTCAAGGAGTTCCAGAAGGTCGGGCTGGCCGTCGGCAGTTGATTCGCCGGGGTTGCTGGCTTGTTACCCGTGAGTAAGGCCATACTGGGGGGATGAAGCCGGATTACGACGTCCTCATCATCGGTTCGGGTTTCGGGGGCAGCGTCAGCGCGTTGCGACTGACGGAAAAGGGATACCGCGTCGGCGTTTTGGAGGCCGGCCGGCGGTATGCCGACGAAGACTTCGCCGAAACGTCCTGGGATCTGCGCAGATTCCTGTGGGCGCCGCGGCTGGGCTGCTACGGAATCCAGCGCATCCATCCCCTGAAGAACGTCCTGATCTTGGCCGGCGCCGGGGTGGGCGGTGGCTCGCTCAACTACGCCAACACGCTGTACGTGCCGCCGGAGCCGTTCTTCGCCGACCGGCAGTGGTCGCACATCACCGACTGGCGCGACGAGCTGATGCCGCACTACGAGCAGGCCCAACGGATGCTCGGGGTGGTGACCAATCCGACCTTCACCGACGCCGATCGCGTCCTCAAGGAGGTCGCCGACGACATGGGCTGCGGCGACACCTGGGTGCCCACGCCGGTCGGGGTGTTCTTCGGCCCCGACGGCACCAAGACGCCGGGCAAGACGGTGCCGGACCCGTACTTCGGCGGCGCGGGACCCGACCGCACCGGCTGCCTGGAATGCGGCGGTTGTATGACCGGGTGCCGTTATGGCGCCAAGAACACCCTGGTGAAGAACTACCTGGGCCTGGCGGAAGCCAACGGCGCAGAGGTGCTTCCGATGACGACGGTCAAGGGGTTCCAGCAGCGTCCCGACGGCCTGTGGGAGGTCCGCACCGTGCGCACGGGCAGCTGGCTGCGCCGCGACCGGCGCACCTTCACCGCGTCGCACCTGATCCTGGCCGCCGGCACCTGGGGAACCCAGCACCTGCTGTTCAAGATGCGCGACCGGGGCAAGCTGCCCCGGCTTTCCGACCGGTTGGGCGTGCTGACCCGTACCAACTCCGAGTCCATCGTCGGTGCCGGCAAGCTCGAGGTCGACCCGAACCTGGATCTGACGCACGGCGTGGCCATCACGTCGTCGATCCACCCGACGTCGGACACCCACATCGAGCCCTGCCGTTACGCCAAGGGCTCGAACGCGATGGGGCTGCTGCAGACCTTGATGACCGACGGCACCGGCCCGGAGGGCACCGACGTGCCGCGCTGGAAGCAGTTGGTGGACCAGGCGCGCGAGGACCCGGGCAGGATGCTACGGCTGCTCAACCCGCGCCAGTGGAGCGAGCGCACGCTGATCGCTCTGGTGATGCAGCACCTGGACAACTCGATCACCACCTACACTAAGCGCGGCAAGCTGGGCATCCGCTGGTACACCAGCAAGCAGGGCCACGGCGACCCGAACCCCGCGTGGAACCCGATCGGCAACAAGGTCACCCGGCGCATCGCGGAGAAGATCGACGGTGTGGCGGGCGGCACCTGGGGCGAGCTGTTCAACATGCCGCTCACCGCGCACTTCCTCGGCGGCGCGGTGATCGGTGACAGCCCCGAGCACGGGGTCATCGACCCCTACCACCGGGTGTACGGCTACCCCACGCTGTTCGTGGTGGACGGGGCCGCGATCTCGGCCAACCTGGGCGTCAACCCGTCGCTGTCCATCACCGCGCAGGCCGAGCGGGCCGCGTCGCTGTGGCCGAACAAGGGCGAGAACGACGAGCGGCCGCTGCAGGGTGACACCTACCGCCGGATGAACCCGATCCCGCCCGAGCGGCCGGTGGTTCCCGCCGCCGCGCCGGGCGCGCTGCGGTGGGTGCCGATCACCCCGGTCCGCTCGACCGCCGGTTAGGCGCTCGCGAGCACCTCGAGCGGTGCGCCGCTGAGCACCCGGCTACGTTCGCCGTGCACGTCGACCGGCACGTCGCCCATCAGCGTGACGCGGTGCATGAGCCGCGGCTGGTCGTCGTAGTCGTCGATGGCGCGGTGCTGGGTGGCGCGGTTGTCCCACATGGCGACGTCGCCGGGCGCCCATGACCAGCGGATGGTGTTCTCCGGCATGGTGATTCGGCGCTGTAGCAGGTCGAGGAGCGCGGCGGACTCGTGGGCGTCGAGGCCCACCAGGTTGCGGACGAAGTCGCCCGCCAGCAGGGAACGCTCGCCGGTTTCCGGGTGCACCCGCACCACCGGGTGCTCGGTGCGAAAGTCCGGCTTCTGGAAGGCGGCGCGATACGCGCGCTGCGCGTCGTTGCCCGAGTCGACCGCCTCGTCGCCGACGTAGTCGTAGCGGTTGCTGTGCACCGCCCAAAGGTTTTCAGCCAGGCACCGCAGCGGCTGGGGCAGCTGCTCGTAGGCCGCCGTGGTCGACGCCCACAGCGTCGATCCGCCATAGCCGGGCAGGGTGACGGCCCGCAGGATGGACGCGGCCGGGTAGTTCGCCGCGAACGTGACGTCGGTGTGCCAGCGGGTGGCCTTGCCGTACTCGGAGTTGATCGGCGTGATCGTCGGCTCGTCCTTGCCGGCGAGCATGGCGGCGGCCGGGTGGCCGACGGGCGTCCCCAGCAGCCGGGCGAACGCGAGCTGCTGCGCGTCGTCGAGGTGATGCTGGTGGCGGAAGAAGATCACCTTGTGGGCCAACAGCGCCTGGTAAATCGTGTCGACCGCGGCGTCGTCGAGGTCGCCGCCGAGGCGCACCCCGTCGACCCGGGCGCCGATCCGGGCGCCGAGCTTGGTGACCGTTATCTGACCTGTCATGTCGTTCGTCCTTGCCTGAAAATGGTGTAGTCAGATGACTACATGCGCTACTGTAGTCAGATGACTACAGCTTCCGCAAGGGGCGCCGGGAAGACGCCCACCGGCCGGGCGGAAGTGGCCGCGGCGATCCTGGAGGCCGCCACCGAACTGTTCGCCGAGCGCGGCCCCGCCGCCACCTCGATCCGCGACATCGCGGCGCGCTCCCACGTCAACCACGGCCTGGTGTTCCGGCACTTCGGCACCAAGGAGCAGCTCGTCGGCGCGGTGCTCGACCACCTGGGCGCCACCCTCACCGAGCTGCTGCGCGCCGAGTCGCCCCACGACGTCGTCGAGCGGGCCATGGACCGGCAGATGCGGGTGATGGCGCGCACGGTGCTCGACGGTTACCCGGCCGGCAAGCTGCAAAAGCTGTTCCCCAACATCGCGGCCCTGCTCGACGGGGTGCTGCCGAAATACGACGATGAGACCAGCGCGCGCCTCGCCGTCGCCAACGCCCTTGCGCTGCAATTCGGTTGGCGGCTGTTCGCGCCGATCCTGCGGTCGGCCACCGGCATCGAGGAACTGACCGAGACGCAACTACGCGCGGCGATCACCACCGAGATGACGCGGGTCCTCGAGCCTCACTGAGTGCGCGACAGGCTGCGCCGGCGCAGCGGTTCCCGGCCGGGCGGCTGGGGCGGGGGCGGCAGCAGCGGCTCGCGCCTGCGTACCTCGACGGTGGTGGGCTCCTCGGTGCTGAGCACCAGCTCCTCGCCCGCGTGCCGGATCGCCAGCTCGCCGCCGGGCCCGTCGCGCAGGGCGTAGGTGACGTCGGCGTGGTTGGCGTCGACGGTCAGCCGAAAGTCGCGCCAGCGCAACCGGAATCGCAGCCGCGCGATGCCGTCGGGCAGCTGCGGGTCGAGCGCCAGGATGCCCTCGTCGTCGCGCAGGCCACCGAATCCGCCGACCAGCGCCGTCCAGGCGCCGGCCAGCGACGCCATGTGCAGCCCGTCTCTGGTGTTGCTGTGCAGGTCGCGCAGGTCGATCAGCCCGGCCTCGTAGGCGTAGTCGTGCGCGAGCTCCAGGTGCCCGACCTCCGCGCACATCACCGCCTGCGTGCAGGCAGACAGCGACGAGTCGCGCACCATCCGCCGCTCGTAGTAGTCGACGTTGCGGGCCTTCTGCTCGGCGGTGAAGGCGTGGCTCTGCCATTGCATGGCCAGCACCAGGTCGGCCTGCTTGATCACCTGGGCCGGGTAGAGCCGCACGTAGGCGTCGTGCAGCAGCAGCGGGTAGCTGTTGTTGGTCTCGAAGTCCCACTCCGCCAGCGTGGTGAACCCCTCGCACTGCTGGTGCACGCCCAGCCCCTCGTCGTAGGGGATGTTGACGGCGTCCGCGGCGTTGCGCCAGGCGGCCATCTCCTCGGTGGTGACACCCTGGGCCTTGGCGGTGTCCGGGTGCCGGTTGCACGCGTCGGCGGCGACGTTCAGGTTGTGGGCGGCCATCAGGTTGGTGAAGACGTTGTCGCGCACGATCGCGGTGTATTCGTCGGGGCCGGTGACCCCGTCGAGGTGCCAGACGCCGTGGCGGTCGTGATGGCCCAGCGACATCCACAGCCGCGCGGTCTCGATCAACACCGTGATGCCGCAGTCGGCCTCCAGCGACTCGTCGCCGGTGACCACGCGGTAGCGCTCGAAGGCCATCGCGATGTCGGCGTTGATGTGCCAGGCGGCCGTGCCGGCCGGCCAGTACGCCGAGCACTCCTGCCCGCGGATGGTGCGCCAGGGGAACGCGGCGCCGCGCAGGCCGAGCTCGGCGGCCCGTTCCCGGGCCAGGTCCAGGGTCGACGCCCGCCAGCGCAGCGCGTCGGCGACCGTGTGCGGGGCGGTGTAGGTGAGCACCGGCAGCACGTAGCCCTCGGTGTCCCAGAACGCGTGCCCGTCGTACCCGGTGCCGGTGAGGCCCTTGCTGGGGATCGCGCGGCGCTCGGCGCGGGCGCTGGCCTGCAGCATGTGGAACAGCCCGAACCGCACCGCCTGTTGCGACTCCGAATCGCCCTCGACCTCGACGTCGGCGTTCTCCCAGAACTCGTCGAGGTACTTGCGCTGCGCGTCGAGCAGCCCCTGCCAGCCGCTGTAGCGGGCGCTGTGCAGGGCGGCGGCGGCCTGGTCGCGCAGCGCGGGGCGCGACCGCAGGCTCGACCAGCCGTAGGCAAGGTACTTCACGATCCGCAGCCGCTGGCCGGGCCGCAGCCCGGCGATCACCGTGGTGCGGGCCAGGTCGTCGCGGGCGTCGTTGGAGATCTCGACGCGCCCGGGGACGTCGACCTCGTGGTCCATCGCGGCGGCCATCATCAGCGCGCTGCTGCGCGTGCGGTGCATGAGCAGCGCGCCGCATTCGGTGCTCTCATGGTCGACCGCCACCAGCGGGTTCTCCAGGATGGCCGACACCCGGGGGTCGCCCGACGTCTCCGGCTGGTCCTCGTTGGCGACCAGCTCGGACTGCACCGTGACCCGCACGAACTCTTCGACGGCCTCGACGCAGTACTCGATGGCGGCGACGCCGCGCTGCGCCAGCGACACCAGCCGGGTCGAGACCAGCTTGATCTGCTTGCCCGACGGCGAGCACCAGTGCGCGCGGCGGGTCAGCGTCCCGGCGCGCAGGTCCAGCACCCGCTCGTGGGACAGCAGGTTGCCGTAGCGCACGTCGAACGGCTCGTCGCCGACCAGCAGCCGGAAGATCTTGCCATTGGTGACGTCGACGACGGTCTGCCCGGCCTCGGGGTAGCCGAAGCCGGCCTCGGCGTAGGGCAGCGGCCGGATCTCGTAGAACGAGTTCAGGTAGGTGCCGGGCAGGCCGTGCGGCTCGCCCTCGTCGAGGTTCCCGCGCAGCCCGATGTGCCCGTTGGACAGCGCGAACAGCGACTCCGACTGGGCGATCACGTTGAGGTCGAGTTTGGTCTCGCGGATCAGCCACGGGTCGACCGGAAAGGCCTCCTGGGAGATCACTGCGCGAGCAGCTCTGCGAGGTCGCTGACCACCACGTCCGCGCCGTTGCGCCGCAATTCCTCGGCCTGGCCCACCCGGTCGACACCCACCACGCACCCGAAGTTACCGGCATGGCCCGCCTGCACGCCGGAGATCGCGTCCTCGAACACGGCCGCCGCGTCGGCGGGCACGTCGAGCAGCTGCGCGCCCCGCAGGTAGGAGTCGGGGGCCGGCTTGCCGGCGATGTGCTCCTCGCGCAGGGTGACGCCGTCCACCCGCTGCTGCACGAACCGGTCCAGCCCGGTGATCTCGAGGACGTCGCGGGTGTTGGCGCTCGACGACACCACCGCCACCTTCAGGCCCGCGTCGGCGACGGCCTCGAGGTAGCGCCGCGACCCCTCGAACACCTTGACGCCGTCGTCGTGCAGCACCTTCTGGAACATGTCGTTCTTCCGGTTGCCCAGCCCGTACACGGTGTCGGCGTCGTCGGGGTCGTCGGGGTCGCCGTCGGGCAGCTCGATGCCCCGGCTCTGCAGAAACGACCGGACCCCGTCCTCGCGCTTCTTGCCGTCGACGTAGTTCTGGTAATCCGCGCCCGAGTCGAACGGCACGAACTCCTCGCCGGTGCGCTTGGCCCGTTCGGAGAGGAAGGCGTCGAACATCGCCTTCCAGGCCTTGTTGTGCACGCTGGCGGTGTCGGTGAGCACGCCGTCGAGGTCGAACAGACAGGCGCGCACCTTCTCTGGCAGACCCAGCGCTGAACTCACCGGCGATCCTCGATTCTTCAGGTCTTGTCGCGGGACTGTTAAGCGATACCCACTCCACCATGCCCGCCATGCCTCTCGCCAGCCGTCGGGGCGACTCGCGGCGGCCACTAGACTTCTCCCGTGGCCGAATCCGCTGAACACGAGGCAACCGAGGCGTCCGGTGCGCCGGCTCGACCGGTGCTGGTCGTCGACTTCGGCGCGCAGTACGCGCAGTTGATCGCCCGCCGGGTGCGGGAGGCGCGGGTGTTCTCCGAGGTCGTCCCGCACACGGCCACCGTCGAGGAGATCAAGGCCCGCGATCCGCTGGCGGTGGTGCTCTCGGGCGGCCCGTCCAGCGTCTACGAGCAGGGCGCCCCGCAGCTCGACCCGGCGCTGTTCGACCTGGGGGTGCCGGTGTTCGGCATCTGTTACGGGTTCCAGGCCATGGCGCAGGCCCTGGGCGGCACGGTCGCCCGCACCGGCACCAGCGAGTACGGTCGCACCGAGCTCAAAGTCGTTGGCGGCGAACTGCATTCGGGTCTACCAGAGGTGCAGCCGGTGTGGATGAGCCACGGCGACGCGGTCACGGCCGCGCCGGCGGGTTTCGATGTGGTGGCCAGCAGCGCCGGCGCGTCGGTGGCGGCGTTCGAAAACCGCGCCCGCCGGCTGGCCGGCGTGCAGTACCACCCCGAGGTCATGCACACCCCGCACGGGCAGCAGGTGCTCACCCGGTTCCTGCACGACTTCGCGGGGCTGGGGGCGGATTGGACGCCCGCGAACATCGCCGAGGCGCTGGTGGAGCAGGTCCGGGCGCAGATCGGTGATGGCCGCGCCATCTGCGGGTTGTCCGGCGGCGTGGACTCCGCCGTCGCGGCCGCGCTGGTGCAGCGGGCCATCGGCGACCGGCTGACCTGTGTGTTCGTCGACCACGGGCTGCTGCGCGCCGGGGAGCGGGCGCAGGTGCAGCGCGACTTCGTGGCGGCAACCGGGGCGAACCTGGTCACCGTCGACGTGGCGGACACGTTTCTGGCGGCGCTCGCCGGGGTGACCAATCCCGAAGGGAAGCGCAAGATCATCGGGCGCCAGTTCATCCGGGCGTTCGAGGGCGCTGTGCGAGACATCGTGGGCGACAGCGACTCTCGGGTCGACTTCCTGGTGCAGGGCACGCTGTACCCGGACGTGGTTGAGTCCGGCGGCGGCAGCGGCACCGCGAACATCAAGAGTCACCACAACGTGGGTGGCCTGCCCGACGACCTCAAGTTCACCCTCGTCGAGCCGCTGCGGCTGCTGTTCAAGGACGAGGTGCGCGCGGTCGGGCGTGAGCTGGGCCTACCGGAGGACATCGTTGGGCGCCAACCGTTCCCGGGCCCGGGCCTGGGCATCCGGATCGTCGGGGAGGTCACGGCGGCGCGGCTGGACACGCTGCGCCGCGCCGACTCGATCGCCCGCGAGGAGCTGACGGCCGCCGGGCTGGACAAGCTGATCTGGCAGTGCCCGGTGGTGCTGCTCGGCGACGTGCGCTCGGTGGGCGTGCAGGGCGACGGCCGCACCTACGGCCACCCGATCGTGCTGCGACCGGTGACGAGCGAGGACGCCATGACCGCCGACTGGACCCGGGTGCCCTACGAGGTGCTCGAGCGCATCTCCACGCGCATCACCAACGAGGTTCCGGAGGTCAACCGCGTGGTGCTCGACATCACCAGCAAGCCGCCGGGCACCATCGAGTGGGAGTGAGCGGCCCGGCGGGTCATTCAGCCAGATCGCTGCTGCCTCGGCCGGCCTGCGCCTGCCGAGCGCCTGCCGAGCGCCTGCCGAGCGCCTGCCGAGCGTGAAGTTAGTTTCACGCTCGAGCCCGAACGTGAAGTTAGCTTCACGTTCGGCGGCTACTCCACGAATTCGCTTCTGCCATCGGCGATTGCGGCCACATCCCAGTTGCCGCCCACCTCGCCGACGAGCCTGCGGGCGACCTCCCGGTCGCCTTCGCCGGCGACCAGGCTCAGCGTGTGATCGGTCGTGCTGACGGATCCTCCGCGCAGGCGGGTACGGGCTGCCGGGTCGGCAGCCAGCGCGTCGCCGAGGCGGCCGATGTCGATGTTCGGCACGGTGATGAGGATCGCGTTGTCCCCAGGGGTCTGCGGGGGCAGGTAGTCGAAGGTCAACACGGATTCCTGGTCGAACTGGCGGCGTAGCGCCTCGGCGCCGGCGTGCAGCGCGGATTCGTCCGCGCCGCACAGGTGGAATTCGCGCGAACGCTCGAACGTCAGCCGCCCCAGCGCGGGGGACCAGTAGGCCCCGTCGAGCGGTGTCGATCCGGTCACCGCGTCGCCGTTGCGGGCGAGCGTCTCGGCGGCTTGCGAGACGAACAGGGGATCGGCGTTGTCGGAGACGAACAGCTCCGCCGGTTGACAGGGCGCGGCCCGGCCCGGCGCCGCGGAAAGGCACCAAAAAAGCACCATTGGCCACACCAGTACCGACCGCATAAAGCAGCCTCTCACGTCGCTTGACGGTTGTCGGAGGGCGGGTGTTTACTTCGAAAAGTATCGAACATACTTTCGAATGGAGGCTGGTCATGACCGCGGCTTTCGCCTCCAATCAGGCCCCGGAAACCCGGGCTGAGCAGCTCGAATCACTACGCCGCCGGATGGCGGGCATCTCCGCGAAGACGGGCGGGGCCGACGTGGGCCGCGCCGACGAGCTGCTGCCGGACTCGGGCGCCCGGGTGGCGCTGCCGGCGTGGCTCGCCGACGCGCTGCCGATGCCGCGGGGGACGGTCGCGGTGCTTTCGGGGGCCCGGTCGCTGCTGCTGTGCATGGTGGCCGCGGTGACGGCGGCGGGGGGCAACGCGGCCATCGTCGGTCAGCCGGACATCGGGTTGTTGGCCGCCGCGGAGATGGGGGCGGACCTGAGCCGGCTGGCGGTGATCCCGGATCCCGGAACCGACCCGGTGGAGGTGGCCGCGGTGCTCGTCGACGGCATGGATCTGGTGGTCCTCGGCCTGGGTGGGCGCCGGGTGCCGCAGACCCGGGCGCGGGCGGTGGTGGCCCGCGCCCGCGCCAAGGGCTGCACCGTGCTGGTCACCGGCGGCGAGTGGCAGGGGGCGCCGACGCGGCTGGCGGCCCGGGTCTGCGGTTACGACTTCGCCGCGGGCGACCGCGACCGGCCGGCGCCCGGCTTCGGGCGGATCAGCGGGGTGCGGCTGCAGGTCAGCGGGGTGTGCGCCGGACGGCCGGTGACCGCCCGGGCGCGGGCCGGGTGAATCGGGATGGCGGGGTCCCGGGTGCTGGCGATCTGGTGCATGGATTGGCCGGCGGTCGCGGCGGTGGCGGCGGCGGGCCTGCCCGCGACCGCCCCGGTCGCGGTCACGCTGGCCAACAGGGTGATCGCCTGCTCGTCGGCCGCCCGCGCGGCCGGGGTGCGGCGGGGGTTGCGGCGCCGGGAGGCGGCGGCGCGGTGCCCGCAGTTGCACGTCGTGACCGCCGACGCGGACCGTGACGCCCGCTTCTTCGAATCGGTCGTCGCCGCCGTCGACGACCTGGTGCCGCGCGCCGAGGTGCTGCGGCCCGGGCTGATGGTGTTGCCGGTGCGCGGGGCGGCCCGCTATTTCGGATCCGAGGCCGACGCCGCCGAACGGCTGACCGACGCGGTGGCCGTCAGCTCGGGTGCCGGCGCCGAGTGTCAGGTCGGCATCGCCGACCGGCTGTCCACCGCCGTCTTCGCCGCGCGGGCCGGCCGGGTCGTGGAGCCGGGGGGTGACGCGCGGTTCCTGGCGGTGCTGTCGATCCGCCAACTGGC
>NZ_LZJC01000142.1 GCF_001666755.1 Mycobacterium sp. E1214
GCTCGAGACGACTGCGACCCGCGTCGGTGACGCGTGGCTGCTCAACGGCTTCAAGTGGTTCGCCTCCAACTGCGCCGTCTCACCGGCCCACTCGCCGGCGGCGAACTTGGCCAGGACGTGGTCGCGCACGTCGGCCGGCGCGTAGGCGGCCACCAGCGCCTGGACCATGCCGCCGCCGGTGCCCAGCGCGCAGCCCATCCCGATGTCGGCCTGATTGAGCAGGTAGTTCGACGCGAACAGCCCCAGCCCGGAGCTGACTTTCGCGGCGCGGGCGTCGGCGCGCAGCGCCTGCTGGGCGTCCAGGACGGCGCGCTTGGACCGGGTGAAGGACTCGGGCATCACGACGTCGCTGACGTCGTGCCCCCACCGGTCATAGCGCTCCAGCCGCGGCGGGTCGCGGTCCGTCTCCTCGGCCCAGCGGGCGACGGGGCCGCCCATCAGCTCGCCGATGCTTCTCAGGTGCGGCTCGACGACGGCCAGCGCCTCGGGCTGCAAGTAGTAGGCCATGGTGAACTGCAGCGTGGGGTCGGTGGAATACCAGTTCAGCCCGACGGCGCCGCGGTAGTCCTCGGTCCGGTACCGCCGCGCCTTCTCCGGGGTGGCGAAGGGCAGCCGGTCCACCGCCTCGACGTCGTAGTCGCTCATCCGACAGACGCTACGCGCGCCCCTCAGGCGGAGGCGCGTAACGGGCGCCGTCGGCGATTCGGGTCGGGACCGGTGCGGTCGCCCGTGCCGCTGCGCCGGGCCAGGGCCTCGGCGTCGGTCACCACCAGGCTCTTGCCCTGCAGCTGGATCCAGCCGCGGGCGGTGAAGCTGCGCAGCGCCTTGTTCACCGAGGCCCGGTCGGCGCCTACCAGTTGGGCCAGCTCCTCCTGGCTCAGCTCGTACGTCACGCGCAGCGCGTCTCCCTCGGGCGCGCCGAAGCGCCGCGACAGCGCCAGCAGCTGGCGGGCCACCCGGGCGGCCACATCGCTGGAGACCAGCTCGACCAGCTGCTCCTCGGTCTCGCGGACGCGCTGCGTCAGCGCCTGCAGCAGCTGTTCGGCGATCGCCGGCTGGCGGGCCATCAACCCGCGCAGGGCGGCCCGATCCAGCCACAGCGCCCGCACGTCGGTGATCGCGGTAGCGGTGCAGCTGCGCGGACCCGGATCGAATACCGCCAGTTCGCCGACGATGTCCGACGGGCCCAGGATGGCGCGCACGTTGGTCCGGCCGTTCGACCCGCCCAAGCTGATCTTGACCTTGCCCTCGACGATCAGATAGACCCGATCGCCCGGCTCGCCCTGCGTGAACAGGGTTTGGCCGCAGGCGAATTGCGCGGTGCCCGGTGGGTCGTCGGCGTCGGCGTGCGCGCTGCCGGGTGGGGTGCTCACCGGTGTCCTCCTCATGCGTCAGGGAGTGGGGCTGGTGCGGAACACCAGCCGGAAGTTGCCGATCTGCAGTTGATCGCCGTCGCCCAGCACCGCGGAGTCGACGGGCTGGCGGTTGACGTAGGTGTGGTTCAGGCTGCCGAGGTCGACGACGCTGAACGCCCCGTCGGTGATCCGGAATTCGGCGTGCCGACGGCTGACGGTGATGTCGTCGAGGAAGATGTCGCTCGCGGGGTGTCGGCCGGCGGTCATGGTGGGGCGGTCGACGGTGAACGTGGCGCCGACGTTGGGCCCGCGCCGCACCACGAGCACGCCCGCGCCGCGCGGCACGTCCGCAGTGTCGGCGCCCGCCGCCGGGTCGTGGGCCAACTCCGGGCGCACGGGCGAGCCGATGTCCGCGGTGTTGTCGTCCGCTGGCTGGGTCACGTGCCGCGCGTCCCGGGCCGCGACTGTCTGTGCACTGTGCTGCCTTCCGTGTGACGCGGATCGTCGGTGGCCCGCCCCCATCGCAGCAGCAGCGCCGGCCGATGCGCTAGGGGCGGAAGTCCCTCACGGGTTCGGTGCCCGCGAACCCCGCATGTGGGCTTAAACGCCCACCGGCGCCACGAATTCCGACGTGTAATACTCGGCGGGATCCTGCGAGTTGGGATTGCGTTGCTCGATGATCACCCACACGCCCGTCGTGCCGGGGTGAATGACGTCGCTAACGGTCGCATTTCCGCTGCCGGCCGCGTCGGTGTCCAGCCCCGCGAAGGCGGTGCCGGGGTCGCCGGGCCCGCAGGTGGCCGCCGCCGGGCGGGGCACCTGGATCAGGCCCACGTCGAAGTGGGTGCCGGGTTCGGGTTCGTCGACCAGGTGCACGTCGGCGGCTACGGTCGGGCCGGCCCGGCGCACCAGCACGGAGCCCGTGCCCAGCGCCGGGTGCGGAACCTTCGGCGCGAAGCTGACCAGGCTGAAGTCGCACCGCCGCAGCTTGGCGTCGAGGACGACGACGGTGCCGCCGTCGGCGGCCGCGGAGCCGGCCGGGCCGATCAGCGCGGCCAGCGCCGCGGTAGCGGCGCCCGCGCGAGCCAGTGGATGCATGAGCCGCCCCCTTGCGTGTGAACTGGGTCACAGTGCATTGGGTATTCACGGGAAATGGCGCGGATAAACCTGCCCAATGTGTTTGCTGGCGCGTTAATTAACGGCGTTATTCGCGGGGGTCGGCGTCAGGGTTTGATGCGGATTTCTCCCGGCGACCACCAGCCCGTGCGGGTCGCGGTGCCCAGGTCCAACCGGGCGGGCTGCGCGTCGGCGATGGTGTCGAATTTGCGCAGCGAGCCCCAGTCCCGGCCCCAGTCGTGCGACAGGTACGTGGACATGACGTGGGCCCGCAACAGCAGGTCGGTGATGCCGAGCAAGCCGCCGTTGACCCCGTCCTGCCAGGTGTCGGTGTCCTGTTTCTTGGCGTTGTAGTCCGGGGTGATGCGGAACTTGGGGATCTCCGTGACGCCGTTGACGTGCAGCATCGGGTGCTGGCAGGGGAACGCCAACCCCACCGCCCAGTCCATCAGCACCGGCTGCGTCGAGCCGACGTACTCCTGCAGCGAGCGCAGCTCGGGCACCCGCGGCGGGGTCACCGCGATCCAGTCGTCCGGCGTCAGCGACAGGTCCTCGGCGACCACCCGGACGGCGACCGCGTCGGCGGGCATCTGGGAGCGGGCGAAGCGCAGGTTGCGCCACACCTTGGGCTGCTCCCCGTACAGGTCGTAGGGCACCAGCCGGCCGCCCGGCAGGATCGCGCCGTCCGGGCCCGGCCTGCCGAACTCCAGCTCCACGGTCTGGCCGTTGGTGTGGTGGTGCAGCACGCTGTTGCCGGCGATGGTGCCGGCGGCGGTCACCACGACCAGGGGATGCCCGGCGTCGGGCCGGGGCAGCTGGTACCACGCCGAGGTCAGCCGGCTCTGCTGCTGGGCGCCGGTGGTGTAGCTGCCGGCCAGCGGAACCCGCGCCGGGTCCAGGCCGTAGGGCAGGGGCACCGTCGAGCCGTTGACGCCGGGCGTCGTGAGCTTGAGGGGCGCGTCCCAGTCGTAGTCGGTGCCCGGTTGCGGCACCGAGGTCTCCTTGACCGACTCCGCCAGGGTGCGGTCCGGGACGCCGTTGGGGCTGAACCCGGTGGGGTTGACGCCGCCCAGCGGTCCCAGCGGGCCGAACTGACCGCCGGCGTTCAGCGGCGGCATGAACCCGGCGTTGCTGTCGGGCTCGACGAGCAGGTCGTCGGCCAGGCCGCAGCCGCCGCTGAACTCGCGCAGGTTGTCCCACGCGTTGGAGTACGTCGGGTACTGGCGCACGATGCCGGCCACCATCGACCCGATGAACACCAGCGCCATGAACCCGGCCGCCACCGGGATGGGCGCGGCCGTCACCGCCCGCGCCAGCCGGCCCTCGCCGTGGTCCCGCGACGCGAAGTGCAGGTAGGCCGCGTACAGCGCCGCCACGGCGAACAGGGCGAAAAAGATTGTGCTGATCGAGATTCCGGCGACCTTCGGCATGGCGCTGTTGAACGGGACGCCGTAGCTCGAGACGTACCACCAGCCGTTGGTGGTGGCGAAGCACAGCGCCAGCACGAACAGCAGCGCCGCCAGGAACGCCATCCGGTTGCGCGACCACCGCAGCGCCTCGTGCGACACCAGCACGGTCGTCAGCGCGGCCATGGCCGCGCCCACCGCCGCGAACAGCCCGAAGTGGTGCACCCACTTGGTGGGGGTGAACATCAGGAAGAACATGGTGCCGAAGATGACGCCCATCAGCCGCCACGCGGGCCCGCGGGCCACACCGGGAATCCCCTTGCGCCGCAACATGATGAACATCGACGTGAACAGGCACAGCGCCGCGATCAGGAACCCGAACCGGCGCGACAGCGAGCCGTCGACGGTCGGCAGGATCAGGTAGTAGTAGCGCAGGTTCTCGGTGTACCACGCCTGGCTGGGCCCGATCGCCGTGCGAATCCTGGTGGCCTCCAACACCGTCGACAACGTCTGGTCGGCGAAGACCACGGTCAGGATGACGAAGCCGGCGGCCAGCATCGGGGCCACCAGCGGCCAGGTGCCGACCAGGCGGTGGCGCCGTACCAGGATGCGCAGGATGGGGCGGCCGCCGGCGACCAGCGCGGCGACCGCGATCAGGCCGGTGGGCTGCACGCCGAGGGTGAACGCCGCGGTGATGACGGCCAGCGCCGCGGGCGTCAGCCGGCTGTAGCGCATGGACCGCTCGATCAGCACGTAGGTGACCAGCGACCCGAGGGCGATGATCGGCTCGGGGCGCAACCCGTTGTCGAACGGCATCCAGGCCGTGAGCAGCACCAGGCCCGCCGCCCAGTTCGCCGCCTTGCTGGCGGCGACCGCGGGCCCCAGGCGCGGCAGCACCTCACGGGAGAGCAGCAGCCAGCACAGGATCCCGGCGATGAGGTCCGGCAACCGCATCCACAGGCTCGCGTCGCTGACGTGGGTCATGTACGCCAGCAGGTTGTAATACCAGCCGAACGGGTCCTCCGGGCTGCCGAACCAGCGGAAGTAATTCGACATGTAGCCGGCGCGGTCCGCGACCCGGGCCATGCCCAGGATGTAGCCGTCGTCCGACGAGTTCGCCCCGATGACGTGCCACAGCACGAACCCGAAGATCACCGTGGCGTCGGCCAGGGTGAACTTGCGCCAGTTGGCCGGGATGAGCCGGCGCATCCGGTGGCCGTCCAACTGGTCCAGGCGCCACAACGCGACCAGGGACACGATGGTGGACAGGATCGCCAGCACCATCGCCGTCAGCTTCAGCGTGGTCGGGGTGGTGGAGAACCGGGTGTCGATGGTGGCCGAGAGCTTGAGGCCCGCGGGCGCCGGCCCGGTCAGATCGGTGAACACCCCGACGATCTGCGGGCGCAGGTTGGGGTCGGGGAAGCCGCCGCGCACCGGCCGGCCCCCCGGGTCGGTCAGCCCGACGAAGGTCGCGAAGGCGCCCGCCTGGGTGGAGGTGATCTCGATGCTGGAACACCCCGGGGACCCCGCGGTTCCCTGGGCCTGCTCGCGGGACACGCTGGCGATCACCACGTTGCGGTCGGTGACGTCGACGCGCTTGGCGCTGGCGACCACGAACAGCGCGTTGAGCGCGGCGTCCTTGCCCTTCTTCGGTGCGGTGCTCAGGATCACCCCGCCCTCGGGGGGCAGCTGACCCACCAGCGAGCACGGCACGGTGACGGTCACGTCGACCGGCGTCAGCGAGATCAGCGGCGCCGTCACGCTGTTCAGCTGGCCGTTCTGCGGCCAGTTCAGGGTGGCGGTGGTCTGCACGACGGGCAGCAGCGGCGTCGCGATCGACAGGAGGAAGCCGATCAGCCCGGCGATGGTGGCGACCCAGCGGGTCACCCGGACGTCGGGCTCACCGGCCGCGGTCTTGGGGTCCGTCACGGTCGCCACGCTCATGGGAGGGCCCGAATCGGACCTTGCCGGCTCCAGCCGCGCACTGTGATCACACCCTGTTCTATAACGGCTGGCGGCGCCTGGTCGGCGGGCACCAGCGGGTAGTACTTCTCGATCGATCCCCAGTCGCGATACCAGTCGCCCCGCAGGTAGGTGGCGATCGTGGAGGTGCGCAGCATCGTCTGGGTCACCAGGAACGGGCCGCCGGTCTCGCTGGCCTGCCAGCCGTTCGACGACGCCGCGGTCTGCTTGTGGTCGGGCAGGATTCGGTATTGCGGCAGCTCGGCGACGCCGAGGTGTTCGGAGAACGGCCGCTGGCACGGGAAGTTCGCGGCGGTCGCGATGTCCATCAGGACCGGCGTCTGCGATCCCAGCACCTGCTGCAGGGTCTGCAGCACCGGGACCCGCGGCGGCGTGAACGCGAACCACTGGTCCGAGCTGAGGTTCGGGTCGTAGGCGACGATGCGCGCCACATTGGCCTCCGGCGGCGCCCAGGTCAGCGGGAACCGCAGGTTGCGCCACGCCGGTTCCGGACCGATGTCGATGGGCTGCACCTCGGCGAGCGGCTGGGTGCTGCCGTCGGGGCGGGTGACGCCCCATTGCAGTTTCAGCGACTGCCCGTAGGTGAAGGTGCCGTCCTCTTTGTAGGACCAGATGGCGCCGGCCGCCGACACGACGACGATCGGCCGGTCCGGGGTCCGGGGCGGCAGCTGGTACCACGACGACGTGGCGGTGGCGGCCAGCGCGTTCTCGCCGTAGCTGCCCATCACCGGGGTGCGGGCCGGGTCGAGGCCGAAGGGCAGGGCCGCGGTCGAGCCGTTGACGCCGACGGGCCCCTTGCCGCCGGCCGTGCCCGCCGAGTCGGTCATGCTGGCGTTGGGCTTGTTCGGCGACGCGTCGGAGTTCACCACGCCCGGCTTGGTCACCACCGGGTAGGACCGCAGGTCGTCGCCCACGCCGTCGGGCTTGAAGCCGACGGGGTTGACGCCGCCCAGCGGCCCGCCGGGGCCGAACGGCTGCCCGGGCGCCGGCGCCAGCATGCCGGCGTTCGGGTCCGGTTCGGCCAGCACGTCGTCGGCCATCGCGCAGCTGCTCGGGGACAGCCCGGAGGTGATCGCGGCCAGGTTGGCCTTGCCGGTGGTGTAGAGCGGGTAGCGGAACACCGCGCCCTTGGCCAGCGAACCGACCTCGCCGAGCACCATGATGGTCGCCACCACCAGCAACGGCGTCGACGCCAGCACCCGGTTGCGCCGGTTGTCCTTGACCTCGGTGTGGCCGGCGTAGTCCATCCGGAAGTGCTGCCAGGCGGCCAGCAGCCCGGTGGCGATCGACAGCGTCAGGAACATGGTGGTCACCGGGTGGCTGGCGATCACGGGCTGGATGTCCCACCACGGCACCCCGTAGTTGCCGACGTAGAACCAGCCGTTGACGCCCGAGGTGGCCACCGCCAGCACGAACAGCAGCGCGGTGACGTACAGCGTCAGGTTGCGCCGGTTGTGCAGCCCGATCCGCGAGCACGCGAAGGCGGTGACCGCGCCCAGCGCGCCGGCGAGCCCGGCGAACGCGCCGAACTGGATCGCCCACTTCGTCGGGGTGAACGTCAGCAGCAGCAGGCCGATCGCCGTGGTGCCCAGCAGCCGCCACGCCGGCCCGCTGGCCACCCCGGGCACCCGGCCGCGGCGCAGCAGGATCATCAGCATCCCGAACAGGCACAGCAGCAGCACCAGCACCGCGAAGCGCCGCGCCATCGACCCGTCGGGGTTGGATTCCACCGTCAGGAAGTAGTAGCGCAGCCAGTCCTGATACCACGCGATCGTGGGGCCGACCTTGTATTTGATGCGCGCCGACTCGGCGACGGTGGCCAGGGTTTGGCTGCGGAACACCACCACGAAGATCAGCGCCGCCGCGGCGGCCAGCACCGCCGGCGGCGCCAGCAGCCCGTCGGTGTCCCGCCGCCTCCGGATGACGCCCGCGATAGCCCGGGCGCCGGTCAGCAGGGCCGCGACGGCGATCAGGCCCTGCGGGGCCAGGGTGGCGGTCAGCAGCGCGACGATGATGGCGACGGCGGCCGGGGCCAGGCGTCGCAGCGCGATCGCGCGTTCCACCAGCATCCACGTGACGACGGTGCCGAGGGCGATCAGCGGTTCGGGCCGCAGGCCGTTGTTGAACGGCAGCCACGCGGCCACGAACACCGCGCCCGCGGTGCAGACCGCCACCCGGTTGGCCGCCAGGCCGCCTTTGCCCGGCCCCAGGCGCCGTAGCACCCAGTGGCTGATAATCAGCCAGCAGGCGATGCCGGCCAGCGTGGCCGGCAGCCGCATCCACACCCCGGCGGTGCTCACCGACGCGAGCTTGGCCAGCACGCCGAGATACCAGTCGAACGGGGCGTCCGTGGTGCCGAAGTAGCGGTAGTAGTCGACGAGGTAGCCGGCCTTGGGGGCGACCCTGGCGATCGTCAGGTTGTAGCCGTCGTCCGACGACGTGGCGCCGATGACGTGCCAGACCAGCAGGGTGGCGACGACGCCGGCGTCGGCGAGCCAGGTGGCGAGCCCCACCCGCCACCACGTCGCCCAGTGCGCACCGGGCCGGTAGCGGGATAGCCAGGCGATCGGGGAGCGCCAGTTGAGCAGGGCGGCAGCGCCGCGGCTGCGCCGGTCCAGCACCGCCAGCGCCAGGATGGCGCTCAGCACGGCCAGGGCGCCGACGGCCATGACGATCTGCTTGAGGGTGGTGGGCGCGGTGATGAAGCGGGTGTCGACGTCGATGCGGGCCGACAGGTTCGGCTGCGGCGGCACCTGCAGCTCGGTGAAGATGCCGCCGACCTGCGGCTTCTTCTCGGCCGGCAGCGTGCCGGCGGCGCCGGGCACGCCGACGAACTCCGCGCCCACGCCGCCGTTGGTGGCCCAGGCGTGCAGGAAGCGGCAGCCCGGGGCGGCGACGGCCGAGCGCTGGGCGACCGCGGCCACGGTGTCGCGGAAGGCGACGACGATCACGTCGTTGTTGGCGCGCACGAACAGCCCGTTCTTGCCGGCGTCGGTGCCGCCGGCGGGCAGGGTCGAGATCACCAGCCCACCGCTGGGGGGCAGCGTGGCCATCGCCGCGCACGGAACGGAGATGTCCAGGGCGAGGGGGGCGCCGGACACCAGCGGCGCGGTGATCTGCCCGACGTGCCCGCCGACGTCGCCCTGCGGCCACGACACGGTCGCCGTCGTCTGCCGCACCGGCAACAGCGGGACGAGCGCGCACAACAGCAGCCCGACGATCCCGGCGACGGCAGCGATCGACCGTGGAATCCGCTGCGATCGCTCTTCACCGTCGTGGGGCACGAGGCTCGATCGTAAGCGAAGAGTCTGCTGACCGGGCCGGGCGCCACGGGCAAACCGCACGCCATTGGTGGCTTTACCGAGTTCAGGCGCGGCGCAGCCGGGTGCCGCGCCGCTTACCCCGAGCGAGGGCCGGCGCGACGGCGCGCGCGAATCGCGGCGCGGCCGGCGCCGTCAAAGCCGCGTGCGCCGCTTCGTTGCCTTCAAAATGGATGCCGTGAGTACGGGTCTCGGGTTCGGCGTCCTGGGGCCGTTGTCGATGACGGCCAACGGCGCCGCGGTGCCGCTGGGTGCGCCCAAGCAGCGGGCGGTGCTCGCCATGCTGCTGATCCACCGCAACCGGCCGGTGTCCGTCGACGCGTTGATCGATGCCGTCTGGGGGCAGGACCCGGTGCCTGCGGCGCGCACCAGCATCCAGTCCTACGTGTCGACCCTGCGGCGGTTGCTGCGCGGGGCCACGACCGACCCGTACGCGGTGCTGGCCAGCGCCCCGCCCGGCTACCAGCTCAGCGTCGCCGATCTGGACTGCGACCTGGGGCGGTTTCTGACACACAAGGCGGTCGGATTGCGCGCCGCCGGCGTCGGGCGCTACGAGGAGGCCAGCAGCCGGCTGTCGGCCGCGCTGGATGAATGGCGCGGTCCGGTGCTCGACGACCTGCGCCACTTCGCGTTCGTCGAGGCGTTCGCCGCCGCGCTGCTCGAGGAGAAGGTGGCGGCCCACACCGCCCGCGCCGAGGCGGAAATCGCGTGCGGGCGCGCCGACGGCGTCATCGCGGAGCTGGAGGCGCTGACCGCGCAGCACCCGTATCGGGAACCGCTGTGGGCGCAGCTGATCACCGCCTACTACGTCACCGAGCGCCAATCCGACGCGCTCGGCGCCTTCCGTCGGCTGAAGACCGCCCTGGCCGACGGCCTGGGCATCGACCCGGGGCCCACCGTCAACGCGCTGCACCAGCGCATCCTGCGCCAGGAGCCGGTGGGCGCCACCCGGCCGAAGCGGACCGCCCAGGCCACGCACAAGCAGAACGCGGTGCGGTCCGAACCCCTCGCGGCCGCGCGGCGCGTCGTCGCCCGGCTGCGCGACCACACCGGCCGGCAGTTCCGGCTGAACGGCGTGACCACCCGGATCGGGCGTCTCGACGACAACGACATCGTCTTGGACGACACCGAGGTGAGCCGCCATCACGCGGTGATCATCGACACCGGAGCCGGTTTCCTGATCACCGACGTGCGCTCGACCAACGGGGTGCAGGTGCAGGGGCGCCGCGTGGACGCCAGCGCCAGCCTCGCCGACGGCGACCTGATCCGCATCGGTGGCTCGGAGTTCACCTTCGAGATCCGGCCTGGCTGACCGTCATTCACCGAGCCGGGCGGCCAAGGTGGCGTGGCCCGCGCCGGTCAGGTCCGACAGCGCGGCCGGGCGCCCCGACATGGCCATCAGCAGCGCCTCACCCGGGCCGGTGACCTGCGGTCCGCGGCCGTGGGCCCAGTCGACGTCGGTGGCGACCAGTCGCAACCCCCTGATCCGGCGTCCGGCGCCCAGCCGTGGATTGCCCGGCACCAGCCGCAGGACCCGCTCGAGCCGGTCGGCCGGGACGGCGCGGGGCCGGCCGAGGGCGCGCCGGATGTCCTGGTGGTGGATCGTGCCGTCGACCAGGGCGATCATCCCGCCGAAGCCCGCCGGCAGCCCCTGCGGTTGCAGGTGCCGCCGCAACAGGTCCAGCAGCTGTTGCGGGCTCAGCGGCGCGAGTTCGTCGACACCCAGTTGGTTGGCCCGCACGATCCGGCCCTTCACGAAGCGCTTCAGCAGCCCGCGGGTGTCCAGCTCGTCGTAGCTGACGACGTGGGCCACAACGTCTTTGACGCTCCACCGGGCGCACAGGCTGGGCGTCGCCCAATCCGGCGGCGCGAGGGTGGTGAGGAAGTCGGCAAGGTCGGCCCGCTCCGCGCGGGCCATCGCCATCAGGCTGGCCGCGGCCACCAATCAAGCCTAGTGTCGCGGTCAAGCTCAACAGGTTAGTTAGCAAACGCAAGGATTTCGCAAGAATCTCTCGAAGATCTGCCAAGCGCGGTGTCCCACTCTGGTGTTGTCGGCCCATCCCGGCCGGCGCCTCGAACACTCCTAGGGCAGATAGGACCACACGATGAACGCCAATACCCCTGAGCCGCAAGCCAACTCGCAGACGAAGAAGGTGTCCAAGCTGCGCATCGCCGCGGGCGTCGGCCTGGGCACGCTCGGCCTCACGATCGCCGGGTCGCTGATGCCGGCCGTCGCCTCGGCCAGCCCGTACGTCCCGCACAGCGGACCGCTACACCCGATCCGCCACTACGCCGCGAACTTCCTGAACCCCGGCTGGGCGATCACGCACCCGTTGCGCGCCGCCCTTCCGTGACGCGCCGCCCCTGCTCGCCCGCCCCGCTTCCCGGTCCGCGCCCGGGGGCGGGGCGGGTGCGTGCGATCCGCGAGTGCCGGCTAGTGCCTGAGCGGGGCCGGGTTCCACAGCCCGCTGCGCGTGGCCGTCCCGAGCAGCAGGTGGGCCGGTTGGGCGTCGGGATAGTAGGACGTCAACCGCTGCAGCGAACCCCAGTCCCGCGACCAGTCGTCCTTGAGGTAGGTCGCCATGGTGGTGGCCTTGAGCAGCAGCTCGGTGACGCCCAGCGGGCCGCCGCCGTTGTTGTCCATCACGGGGGAGTTGGCCTCGGCGCCGAACCGGTCGGGCAGGATGCGCCACTTCGGCGCCTCGTCGACGCCGTTCTGGTGACCGAACGGCCGCTGGCAGGGAAACGCCAGCCCGACCAGCCAGTCCAGGAACACCGGGTCGGCCGAGCCCACCACGTCCTGCAGTGTGCGCAGCCGCGGGATGCGCGGCGGGGTCAGCGCGATCCAGTGCTGCGGCGCCAGGTCCTCGTCGTCGGCCACCAGACGCACCTGGGTCGCGCCCGCCGGGATGGCGGACAGCGGCAGCCGCAGATTCCGCCAGGCCGGTGACGCCCCGACGTCGAAGAACCCCAGCGAGCCGCCAGGGTGACCCGCGGCCGCCTGCGCGTCGGTGGCCCACTGCAGCTGCACCTCGCGGGGGTCGAAGCGACCGGCGGCGCTGACCACCAGCAGCGGCCTCGCCTGGTCCCGCGCCGGCAGCCGGTACCAGCCCGAGCGCAGGTGGGCGGGCAGTTGCGGCCCGGACCGCCAGCTGCCCAGCACCGGCGCGCGCGCCGGGTCCAGGTTGTAGGGCAGCTGCGCGACCGAACCGTTGATCCCCGGCGCCGGCGTGGTCCCGCCCTCGGTGCCGGCCTCGCTGCCGGTGACCACGCCGTCGTCGCTGACGAAGCTGCGGTCGCCCGGGCGTTCCATCACGGGGTCGGCGCGGACGTCGGCGGGAATTCCGTTGGGGGTGAACGCTTCCGAGAGCCCGGCGCCCAGTGCGTCGGCCGCCGAGCCCGTCACCGGGGTGAGCAGCCCTTCGTTCGGGTCCTGCTCGACCAGCACGTCCTGGGCCAGCCCACAGGTGTTGCCGGCCTTGAAACCGGCGAGCGCCTGCAGGTTGGAGCGGCCCACCGACCACGCCGGATACTGCGCCGTCATGGCCAGCGTCAACGACGCCACCTCGAAGATCACCAGCAGCCACGCGGCAATCGCCAAGGGGGACTGGACGATTCGGGCCAGCCGTTCGCCGCGGCGGGTCCGGGGTGGCCCGTTGTCGGTGGCGACGAAGTGGAACCAGGCGGCCAGCAGCAGCACCGCCACGGTCAGCCCCAGCAGCGCGGTCGCGAACGCGTAGTGCCACGCGGGGAACGAATTCGACCAGGGCACACCGAAATTCGACACATACCACCAGCCGTTGACGCTGGCGAACGACAACGCCATCAGGAACAGCACCACGGCGGCGAACATCGTGCGGTTGCGCCGGGACCGCATCGCCACGCTCGTCACGGCGACGGCGGCCAGCGCGCCCAGCGGCCCGGCCAGCCCGGCGAACACCCCGAAGTGGTGCGTCCACTTGGTGGGGGTGAACATCATCGCGACGAACGAGATGATCGTGATCCCGAGGATGCGCCGGCTGGGGCCCGCGGCCGTGCCGGGGATCCGGCCCTTGCGCAGCGACATCGCGACCGTGATCGCCAGCGCGAGAATCAGCGCCAGCACGGCGAAGCGGCGCGCGACCGAACCGTCGGGGCTCGCCATGAACAGCCGCTCGTAGCGGATGTGTTCGTCGAACCAGCTCAGGCTGGGCCCGACGGCGCGCTTGAGGGCGGTGGCCTGCATCTCGCCGGCCAGCGTCTGGTCCCGGAAGATCAGGATGATGGTGACGGTGACCGCGGCGAACAGCGGCGCCACCAGCGGCAGGGCCCCGAACCGGGTGGACCGCCGGTGCAGGATGGTCCGCAGCGGGCCGATCGCGACCAGCAGCGCGCCGATGGACGCGATGCCCGTCGGACCGGAGAACAGGGTGAGCGCACCGAGGATGCAGGCGATCGCGACCGGCAGCAGCCGGCTGGTGGCCACCGCACGCTCCACCGAGCACCAGGTCAGCAGGATGCCCAGCGCGATGATCGGTTCCGGGCGCAGGCCGTTGTTCAGCGGCAGCCAGACGGCCAGGAAGACCCCGGCGGCGGTCCAGGCGGCGGCGCGGTTGCGTTTGACGGCGTGCCCGAGGCGCGGCATCACCTCGCGGCTGATCACCCACCAGCAGGTCAGCGCCATGGCCAGGGTGGGCAGGCGCATCCAGATGCTGCTGGTGGTGACGTGCGCCCACAGCGCGAGCAGGTCGTAGTACCAGCCGAAGGGCGCCTCGGGGGTGCCGAACCAGCGGTAGTAGTTGGCCATGTAGCCGGCGTGTTCGGACACCCGGGCCATGGTGAGGATGTAGCCGTCGTCGGAGGTGTTGGCGCCGACGAACTGCCACCACACCAGCACGGCGATGACCAGCGCGTCCAGGCCGCCGACCGACCACCAGCGCGACGGCAGGAAGCGGCGGTGCCGGGTGGCCCCAGCGGTTTCGAAGGCGGTGTCCAGGACGTGCAGCGCGACCAGGGCGACGGCCGTCAACAGCACGCCTAGGACCATCGCCGCGAGCTTGAGCGGGGTGGGGTGGCTGCTGTAGCGGGTGTCGATGGTCGCCGAGAAGTTCAGCCCCTGCGGCGCGGGCCCCGCCAGGTCGGTGAAGACGCCGACGATCTGCGGCCGGAAATCGTAACCGCTCTTCTCCCCGCGCAGCGGTGACCCCGGATGCTCGGCGTTGGGCCCCTGGGTGAGGCCGACGAACTCGGCGGTGACCTTTTCGGCGTGCGCGGTGAAGGTCAGCCGTTGGCACGCCGGGCTGAGTACCTGGCTCAGCGGGGCCGTCACGACGGCGACGTTGCGGACCACCACCACCAGGAAGTCGCCGGCGCGCTGGATCAGCAGACCGCGGTCGACGGCCTTCGGGGCCTGCTTGGGCACCGTCGACAACAGCACGGTCTTCGACGCGTTCTGTGGCCCGGCCAGCCCGGCGGCGGCCTGGCAGGGCACGGTGACCGTCATCTCGGTGGCCACGTAGCCGATGAGCGGCGCCTCGACGCTGGTGAACGTGCCGCTCTGCGGCCAGTTGAGCTGGGCGGTGGTCTGGTCGACCGGCAGCACGGGCGTGACGATCGCCAGCAAGGCGCCGAGCAGACCCGCGACGGTAGCGACCAGCCGGGCGATCCGGTGGTTGCCTGCCGCGTCGTTCACGGGGGTAGATGGTAGTTCTTCGGCCGGTCGGGGCCCCGTTTGAGGCGCGGTGTCGGTGCTCATGGGCGCCCGGCCGGCTTGCGGATGGCCAACACGAACGGACCGATGCCGCGCACGTCGAACTGCGGGCCGTCAAACTCCGCGGCCCGCAGGTCGATGGTGTAGCGGCGCACGTTGGGCTGGTTGGGGTAGACGTCCTCGGCCAGCCGCAGGGTGTAGTTGTTGTCGGCGCCGCGGCGCATCAGGAACACCGTGGGCGGCGGCCAGGGGCAGGCGTCCAGGGCCTGGATCAGCTGATCGGCGCTCTTGAGGGTGGACCACTTGTTGATCTGGGCGGCCCGCAGGTCGAACTGGGCCAGCGGGTTGGCGTAGTGCGACGTCAGCCCCTGAAAGCCCCAGTAGGGGTAGTAGGACAGGAAGCTGTAGTCGGCGGTCAGCACCACGGTCTGGTCGCGGGGCCGGCCGGTGCCGCGGGTGATGGCGGCGTCGATCTCGGCGTAGAACTTCTCCGCACCCGGGGGCCGACGGTCGCCGCGCTGGCCGTTGCCGTCGGTGTCGGTGTAGGCGACGGTGAGGTCGGGCCGCAGCACGTCGGGGATGTCCTGGCTGAACGCGACGGCGGCGGCCAGGCCGACGGCGCCGGCCACCGGCAGCACCGCCCGCCGCCGCGCGGACAACGCGCGCACGGCCTCGGCGAATCCGAACGTCCCGGCCGCCACCAGCAGCACGCTCAGCGTCGGCTGCAGGCGAAACGACAGCAGGGTGGTGCGCGCCAGCGTGGTCAGCATGGACAGCAGCGACCACAGGTACACGGCGAGCACCCCGACCGCCAGTGCGCCCGCCCGCACCGACGTGCCGGCCCGCAGCACCAGCCACAGGGTGCCGATCAAACAGGCGGCGCCCAGCAGCGAGAACTGCAGCATCGGGAAGGTCAGCACGGCGCCGTCGGCGGGCAGGTAGTGGTTGGCGCTGCCGGTGTTGCTGATCGGGCTGTGCAGCGCGCGCAGCACGAAAGGCAGCCAGGTGGTGGCGCCGATGGCCACCGCGATGACGGCGATGACGGCCAGCCGGCGCAGCGGGTCCAGGGCGGCCCGTGGCCCGTCGCGGCGCCACCGCGCCCCGGCCAGCAGCGCCGCCATCAGCGCGAAGGCGAACGCGCTGAAGCCCAGCAGCAGCGTGTACCAGGTGGCCGCGAAGCCCAGGAACAGCCCGGCACCGAGGACCGCGGCCCAGCCGCCGCGCCCACCGGCGCGCAGACCTGACCAGGCCAGCACCAGTACCGGCGGCAGCAGCACGGTGAGCATCGCTGAGTAGGGCTCGGGCGAGCCGTAGGCCAGCGTCACCGCGGCCGTCGCCGCGGTCACCAGCAGCGCGTACTCGAACCGGATCAGCCGCCACCAGAGCACCAGGGCGACGGCGACCGCGATGGTGATCGAGGTGATTGCCCACGGCTTGCAGATCGCCCACGCCGGCGTCCCGGTGAGCGCCGCGACGCGGCCGCCGATCCAGAACCAGCCCGGCGGGTAGTACGGCGGCAGCCCGAGGTAGGTCATGTCCCGCAGCGCGGCGCTGTCGGCGAGCCGGGTCAGGTACTCGGTGCGGAACTGCTGGTCGACGGAGATGCCGAACAGGTAGAGCTTGGTGGCCCCCAACGGCATACCGAGGGTGACGACCGGGAAGGCGGACAGGAACACCAACGCGGCCAGCTGGGCGAGCAGCCGGCCCCGGGGCCGCGCGGAGCGCCGCCACAGCCAGGCCGCCGCGACCAGCCCGGCCAGGCAGCCGACCTGCCCGACGGTGGTCAGGGCGTGTAGCTGGTTCGACGACGGGAACGCCGGCCACTGCACGCGCGAGATGGCGGTCAGCGACACCGCCGCGACAGCGACGGAGACCGCCACCGCCAGCGCCATCTGGCCGAGGGTGGCCAGCGCGTTGCGCATCGTCAGATGGGCAGCTTGCGGAACACCGGCCGGGGGACGTGTCGCAACACCATCATCACGTACCGGAACGCTGCTGGGGCCCAAACCAAGTCCTTACCTTTGGCGGCCGCGGTCACCGCGAGGTTGGCGACGTACTCCTTGTCGACGGTCAACGGCGCTTCCTTGATGTGCGCGCTCATCCGGGTCCGCACCTGGCCCGGCCGGATCACCAACACGCGAACCCCGTACTCGCGCAACGCTTCCCCGAGTCCCAGGTAAAAGCCGTCCAGCCCGGCCTTGGTGGAGCCGTAGACGAAGTTCGAGCGCCGCACCCGCTCGCCGGCCACGGTGCTCATCGCGATGATCTGGCCGAACCCCTGCGCGCGCATCTTCTCGCCCAGCAGTACCCCCACCGACACCGCCGCGGTGTAGTTGATCTCGGCGATCTGCACGGCCTTGCGCTGGTTCTGCCACAGCTCCTCGGCGTCCCCGAGCAGCCCGAACGCCACGATCGCCACGTCGACGTCGCCGCCGGCGAACGCCTGCTCGATCGTCGCCGGGTGGCTGTCGGCGTCGGTGGCCTCGAAGTCGATCAGCTCCACCGAGCGCGCGCCCGCCGCCTTCATCTGCGCCACCGCGGCGTCGCGGCCCGGGTCACCGGGCATGGCCGCGAGCACGATGCGGGCGTGCGCGTTCTGCAGGTAACGCTCGCAGATGGCCAGCCCGATCTCGGAGGTGCCACCGAGCAGCAGGATGGTCTGCGGATTTCCCACGGCGTCTAAAACCATTGGCGCACCATCTAGAGCAGCTCCAAACGTCGGGCCATGTCGGAGGCGAACAC
Organism: Mycobacterium sp. E1214; assembly: GCF_001666755.1. Classification (GTDB taxonomy): domain Bacteria; phylum Actinomycetota; class Actinomycetes; order Mycobacteriales; family Mycobacteriaceae; genus Mycobacterium. The sequence goes on from NZ_LZJC01000142.1 coordinate 17,612, forward strand.
CCCCGTCGGATCCACCTTGCGGCGCACCGCGATCCATTCGTCGATGCGCGGATACATGGCGTGGAAGGTTTCGGCGGTGGTCCGATTGTCCTTGCCGGTGTAGAGCCGGCCGCCGAATTCCAGCACCCGGCGGTCGAGTCCGTTGAGGAACTCGTTGAGGCCGGGCTTGATCGGGAAGTCGACGCAGACGTTCCAGCCGGGGATCGGAAAGCTCAGCGGCGCTTGGTTTCCCGGGCCGAACAGCTTGAACACGTTGAGGAACGAGTAGTGCCCGGACCGCTGGATGTCGTAGATGATGCCCTTGAATTCGTCGACGGCCTCGGTGGGGACGACGAACTGGTATTGCCCGAAACCGGCCGAGCCGTAGGCGCGGTTCCATTCGCCGAACATGTCCAGCGGGTGATAGAACTGCGTCAGGTTCTGCGCCTTGCCGCGGTAGCTGCCCGACTTGCGGTACCACAGTTCGCCGATCGGGCCGAAGGTGTACTTGTTGGCCAGCCCGTTCGGGAAGATGTCGGGGAACGTCAGTAGTTGCGGCGCATCGAATTTCAGCGGATTCTTCTGCAGCTTCTTGGGTAGCTGGTCCACCTTCGCCAGCGACCCGCGCGAGATCGCCGCGCGGCCCAGCTTCGGCGGCGCGCTGATCGCGTCGAACCAGGCCGACGAGTAGGTGTAGTTCGCCTCGCTGCCGTCGCTGTGGAAGGCGATGGTCTCGTCGAGCGTGTGCGTGACGTCGCCGTCGGCGATGAAATACGCGGTCTCCGTCGGCGTCATCTCGAGCCGCACCCGCAGGATGATTCCGGTCAGTCCGTTGCCGCCGACGGTGGCCCAAAACAGCTCGGCCTCGTCGCCGTCCGGGGTCAGGTGGCGCACTCGCCCGTCGGCGGTCAGCAGCTCCATCGACCGGACGTGGTTGCCGAAGCTGCCGGCGCTGTGATGGTTCTTGCCGTGGATGTCGGACCCGATCGCACCGCCGATGGTGACCTGCCGGGTGCCGGGCAGCACCGGCACCCACAGCCCCAGCGGCAGCGCGGCCCGCATCAGCTGGTCCAAGTTCACGCCGGCGTCCAGGTCGGCGACGCGGCTGTCGGCGTCGAGCGAGTGGATGCGGTTGAGCGCCGTCATGTCGACGACCAGGCCGCCGCCGTTCTGGGCGTTGTCGCCGTAGGACCGGCCGAGCCCCCGGGCGATGACGCCTCGCCCGTTGGCGGCGCCGCCGGCGTCGGCGGCGTGCGCCACCGCGGCGGCGATGACCTCGGGGTCCGGCGTGGACAGCACGCGCGCCACCGAGGGCGCGGTGCGGCTCCACCCGGTCAGCCGCCGGGTCTCGGGAAACGTTGCGAACATCAGTGAAAGAGGGTACCGCCTGGGGCGGACCGCTCAGCGCATGCGGAAGATCACGGTTCGCTGGACGACGAAGTTGATCACCGTCGCGGTGCCCTGCGCGACGACGAACGCGACCGGGATCGCCCAGCCGCGGTAGTGCAGCAGCGCCAGGCACAGGTGGTTGAGCCCGACCTGCACGGCGAAGGTGACGGCGTACAGGGCCATCACCGCCAGGAAGCGGGCGGTGCTGGGGGCCGCCTGGAAGGTCCACCGGCGGTTGATCAGGTAGGCGGTGATGGTGCCGACGATGAAGCTGAGCGCCTTCGACACGTCCACCTGCACGCCCGCCGCCTGATACAGCAGGAGGTAGAGGCCGAAGTCCACGACGCCGGCCAGGCCGCCGGTGGCGACGAACCGCAACACCTGCGTGGTCAGCGCGACCGGCGGGTGGTTCAGCGCGTTCGGCGGGGCGGGATCGGGCGGTGGGGCGACCATCCCGCGAAGTCTAGGCGGGGCCGTCGGCGGGCAGTGTGATCGCGATGACCTCGACCTGCGTTTCGCCGCCCGGCGTCGGATAGGACACCGTGTCGCCCGGTGACCGGCCGGCGAGGGCCTTGGCGAGCGGACTGCGCGCGGTCAGCGTCTCGGTCTCCCGGCCCGCCGGGGCCTCCTCGACGATCGAGATGACGTGCATGGTGACCACCTCGCCGTCGGCGAAGCGCAGCGTGACCTCGGTGCCGCCGGGCAGCGTGGCCGGCTCCTGCACGGGCGCCGCCCCGCCCCGCAACCGGCGATCCAGCTCGTTGATGCGGTCGGTGAGGACCACCAACTCCTCGGCGCGCTGGATGGCCTCGGCCGCGTCGCCGTGGTCGCCCACCATGCCGCGGTCGCTCCTGACCTCGACCTGCAGCCGGTCGCGCCGCTGCCGTAGCCGGTCCAACTCCGCGGCGAGGTTGCCGCGCGCCGCGTCGGCGGCCGAGGGGGCCTTCTCCGTCACGTCGGTGAACCTTTCGCCGCAGTCCGCCCGGGTGGCGTTCAGTGTGACACCAGCGACGGGCGGGCCGCCACTGTTAGCGAGCACCAGGCGGTCGGCAGGTGATTCAGTGCGCCGCCCCTTCAGTTGGTGGCGATCGGCGCCGAGCCGTCCTCGTCGTAGTAGTCGACGACGCTGTTACGCAGGGTGTCGAAGATCGCCACGCCCTGCGCCACCAGCCCGCTGGCCACCTCGGTCAGCCCGTCGGCGCCGTTGAGGACCGTGACGTTCGCGTTGGCCAGGCCGCGCGCGGCCTTCTCCACGATCTCCGGCAGCTGGTCGATCAGCGCCTTGTCCAGCGCCACCCGGTTGTGCGACGCGGCGGCCTCGGCGAGGATCTTCATCTTCTCCGCGTCGGCGACGGCCAGGATGCGGACCCGCTCGGCGTCGGCCTCGGCGGGCTTGACCACCTCGGCGACCAGCTCCTGCTGGCGTAGCTCGGCGGCCCGCTGGGCCAGTTCGGTGCGCATCTGCAGCACCTCGCGCTGGGCCTGGGCCTCGGCGAGCGGCCCGGCCTGGGCCGCCTGGGCCTGGGCCTTGTCCACCTCGGCCTTGTACTGCGCCTTGACGATGGCGGTCTCGCGGGCGAACTCGGCCTGCTTGCGCTGCGATTCCTGCTCGGCCTCGGCCGCCGCCTGGTTGGCCTGCGCCTGGGCGATCTGCGCCTGCTGCTGGATGGCGGCGTTGTGCGGCGCCGCCATCGCGTTGATGTAGCCCAGCCCGCCGTCGTCGATCGACTGGATCTGCAGGGCGTCGACGGCCAGGCCGATGCGGGCCATCTCTTCCTTGGACCCGTCGAGCACCTCGGTGGCCAACTTCTGGCGCTCCCGAATGATCTGCTCGACGGTCATCGAGCCGATGATCGAGCGCAGGTGGCCGGCGAAGATCCGTCCGGTCAGCACCGACATCTGGTCCTGGTCGGACAGGAACCGCTGCCCCGCGCTGATGATGCTCTCGGTGTCGTTGGCCACCTTGAACGCGATCACGGCGCGCACGTTGAGCGTGATGCCCTGCTGGGTGACGCACTTCTCGGCGACCTCGGCCTCGCACATGGCCAGCGTGAGGAACGAGGCCTTCCGGAAGAACGGCAGGATGAACGCGCCGTGGCCGGTGACGACGCGGAACGGGGCGTCGGGCTTGGCCCGCCCACCGGAGATGAGCATGGCCTCGTCGGGATCGGGCACCTTGTAACCGAGCATCTTCGACTCCTTCTTTGTGTCGCTGGTGTATCGCGGGCGCTCCGGGTCGTCAATTCAGACCGTCAATTCAGGCCGGGTCCCGGCGCCAGGGCTCGACGACGACCGTCCGGGCGCCCCGAATGTCGACGATCAGCACCGCGGAGCCCTTGGCCAGGGGTTCGCTGGACCACGCCAGGAAGGTCTCCTTGGCCCCCCGCACGGTCACCAGCACCTCACCGGCGCCGCGGTCGCCGCGGGTCGCCACGGTCAAGGTGCCGACACAGCCGATGGCCGAGGCGTCGCTCACGATCGCATCCTGCTCCTTCCGGCGGTGTGCCGTCGAGTTTCGCGCGGTTTACTTTTCGGTTGCTGATCCGCTGAGGGAAAAGACGCACGGCCGACGTTCGGCTAGCGTTGACGTGTAGATATGCACAGGTGTGAACGTAAGCCGAGACCAGTCCGCGCGCCGAAGACCCGGCGCCGCGGAAGGTGGTCGCGGGCCGGCGTGGTCGCCTCCGCCGCGGCGGTGCTGTGCGCGGCGCCGGCGGCGGCGGACCCCACCGACGATTCGTTCCTGTCGGCTCTGACCAACTACGGGATCGTCATCGGCGGTGACAACGACCCGATCGCGATGGCCCGCGCCGTATGCGACGGCCTGGACAAGAATCAGAAGGCGAGCTTTCTGGCGCTCAAGGTCAAGAGGGAGGCGAACCTGACGGCGAAGCAGTCCGGCTTCTTCGTCGGCGCCTCGGTGTCGGCCTACTGCCCCCAGTACCGGGACCAGGTCGACGGATCGTTGGACTGGCTGAACCCCGGCCCGCCACTGATGTGAGCTGGTCAGAGCCGGATCAGACCCAGTACGGCACCCGGGCGCGGTATTGGCGCATCGCGAACGCGGCGAGCACCCATCCCACGGCGGTGAGCGCCAGCACGACCAGCCAGTGCCGCAGCTCCTGGTGCGCCCCCAGCAGCGGGGCGCGCACGATGTCGAGGTAGTGCAGCAGCGGGTTGAGCTCGACGATGCTGGCCCACCGGCCGGCGCCCTGCTGGTGCAGCGTCTCGTCGTTCCAGATGATCGGCGTCATGAAGAACAGCAGCTGCACCACCGAGAACAGCAGCGGGCCGATGTCGCGGTAGCGGGTCGCCAGGATGCCGAAACACAGTGACACCCAGACGCAGTTGAGCACGATCAGCCCCAGCGCGGGCAACACGGCGAGGTCCGCCCACGACCACGGCTTGGGGAAGATGACCGCGACCACCGCGTAGATCACGATGTTGTGCGCGAACAGGATGAGCTGCCGCCACACCAGCCGGTACACGTGCACGGACAGCGGCGTCGGCAGCTGCTTGATCAACCCCTCGTTGGCGACGAACACGTCGGCGCCCTCCAGGATGGAGGCGTTGATCAGATTCCAGATGATCAACCCCAGCGTCACGTAGGGCAGGTGCACCGACAGTTCGAGGTGGAACAGCTTGGAGTACAGGCCGCCCATCGCGACAGCCGTGGTGCCGGTGGCGATCGTGATCCAGAACGGGCCCAGCACCGAACGCCGGTAGCGCTGCTTGATGTCCTGCCAGCCCAGGTGCAGCCACAGTTCGCGGCGGTGGAAGCCCGCGGTCAGGTCGCCGCGGGCCCGGGCGAAGGTCCGCGATTGCGTGGCCGCGTCGATGAAGGTCATGGCGCTCCTCCCGGCCTGCTGAACTGCTCGCGACGCCCCAACCGGCGCAACCGAATCCACTCCCGCAGGCCCGCGGGGTCGCGGCGCGTCACCAGGAAGAACCAACCGAACCGCACCCATTCCTGAACCACCAGCTTGCGCAGCCCCGGCTGGGCCAGCAGGTAGCCCCGGTTGCGGTAGGTGTAGAACCGCTTGGTGGCGTTGTCCGGATACTGGGTGTGCATCCGGCCGCCCAGGATGGGCCGGAACTCGTCGGATCCGCACGGGTGCAGGTAGACCGCGTCCAGACAGGTTCCGAACGGCAGGCCGGACCGCACCAGCCGGCGGTGCACCTCCACCTCGTCGCCGCGGATGAACAGCCGCAGGTCGGGGACGCCGACCGCCTCCAGGGTAGCCGCCCGAAACAGCGCGCCGTTGAACAGCGACGCGATGCCGGGCAGCAGATCTTGCTCGGCGTCGGTGCGCAATTCGCTTGCGCGCCTGCGCCATACCAGGCCGCGGCGTAGCGGAAACGCCAACCGCTCCGGGTCGTCGGCGTTGCACACCATCGGCGACACCTCCGCCAGGCCGTGCCGGGCGGCGCTGTCCAGCAGCGTGCCGAGCACCTCGGAATCCTGTGGCCGCCCGTCGTCGTCGGCCAGCCACACCCAGTCCGCGCCCCGCGCCAGCGCGTGCAGCATGCCGAGGGCGAATCCACCCGCGCCGCCGAGGTTGCGCCGCGAGGCCAGGTAAGTGGTCGGAACCGGTTGTGCCGCAACAAGTTCGCCGATGCTGCCGTCGGCGGGTCCGTCGTTGTCCACGACGATGAGGTGGTCGGGCAGCCGGGTCTGGCTGGTCACCGCGCCCAGGGACTTCGCGAGCTCGTCGGGCCGCCGATGGGTCACGACGACGGCGATGACGGTGTCACTCATCCACGGAAGCTCTTTGCGCGAGCGGTGTTTCGTCCCGGTCCTGCAGGCGCGTCTCTTCGAGCACCTCGCGGACGTGCCGCGCCGCATCCTCGCCCTCGTAGGCGCGCACCACGTCCTCGATGTCGCCGGCCATCCGGATCGTCCCGTGGTCGATCCACATGGCGGTCTTGCACAGGCGGGCCAGGAATTCGTTGGAGTGGCTGGCGAACACCAGGATCCCGGAACGCTCCACCAGGCTCTGCAGCCGCGACTGCGCCTTCTTCAGGAAGTCGGCGTCCACCGCGCCGATGCCCTCGTCGAGCAGCAGGATCTCCGGGTCGATGCTGGTGACGACGCCCATCGCGAGCCGCACCCGCATGCCGGTGGAGTAGGTGCGCAGCGGCATCGACAGGTAGTCGCCCAGCTCGGTGAATTCGGCGATCTCGTCGACCTTGGCCAGCATCTGCTTGCGCGTCTGCCCCAGGAACAGGCCGCGGATGATGATGTTCTCGTAGCCGGAGATCTCCGGGTCCATGCCGATCCCCAGGTCGAAGACGGGGGCCACCCGGCCGGTGACCTTCGCCCACCCGCGCGTCGGCTCGTAGATGCCCGACAGCAGCCGCAGCAACGTCGATTTGCCCGCGCCGTTGTGGCCGACCAGCCCGACCCGGTCGCCCAGTTCCAGGGACAAGGTGATGTCGCGCAGGGCCTCGATGACGACGACGTTGGAGTCGTTGCGCCCGATCGTGCCGCCCGCCTTCCCCAGGAAAGCCTTCTTCAGCGAGCGCGACTTGGCGTCGAAGATGGGGAACTCCACCCACGCGTTGTGCGTCTCGATATGTGGACCGGGCACGTCGGTCGGTTCAGAGGTACTGGCCGTGGCCGGGCGCGCCGGGCTTGCCGATGCCGGGGGGCAGCGCGCCCTGCCGCATCTTCTCCAGCTGGGCGCGAGCGGCCATCTGCTGGGCGAACAGCGCGGTCTGGATGCCGTGGAACAACCCCTCGAGCCAGCCGACCAGCTGCGCCTGGGCGATCCGGAGCTCGGCATCCGACGGCGCGCTGTTCTCGTTGAAGGGCAGGGTGAGGCGGTCGAGTTCGTCGCGTAGCTCGGGTGCCAACCCCTCCTCGAGCTCGCGGATGCTGGTCGCGTGGATCTCGCGCAGCCGGTTGCGGCTCGCCTCGTCCAGCGGTGCGGCGCGGACCTCCTCGAGCAGCTGCTTGATCATGGTCCCGATGCGCATCACCTTCGCCGGCTGCTCGACCAGGTCGGTCAGGGAGCGCTCGTCGGAGTCGTCCTCGGAGATCGCCATGATCCGCGGATCGACGCCGCCGATGACCTCGACGCCGTCATCGTCGCTGCGGGTACTCAATTCCTCACCATCCTTCGCGGATCAGGGGCGGGGCGCCGCGCCGATTCCGCGCCACTCGTAGATTTTGGCTCCGCCGTTGTCGTAGATCAGGGCCCACGACTTCGACTTATCCAGTGACACTAGTCCTTCCGGTACCGCGAAACCCCGAACCGTCGGCGCGCTGGTGTAGATGTACCGGATATTGAGCGCCTTAATCGCCTCGACGACGCGCGGATCGGAATCACCCCGCCGGGCGAAGGCCCAGAAGATGTAGCGGTTGGGGCCGGGGCCCATTTGCTGCGGGTAATCGTAGTGGGTCCACAGCGGGTGCAGATCGGCGACGGCGTACATCCAGGCGGTGCCGTCGGTGTTGGCGTTGCCGATCGTGGTGGTGTGGGCGCCGGGCAGCGTGGCCAGGTACGCCATCGCCATCAGGTCGCGCTGGTCGATGATCACCGAGTCGTACTTGTCGCCCATCAACACCAGGTGGCGGTAGAGGTAGTGCCGGCCGGTCAGGACGGTGGTGAGCACCAGCAGGATCGCCGTGGCCGACGCCCACACCGGCGCGGGCAGGGGCCTGCGTCGGCTGACGACGCGCTTGGCGCCGGCCACCACCGCCGTGACGAGGGCGAACACCGCGACCCCGGCCATCGGTTCGAGCAGCAGGGCGATGGCGGCGGAGATCCGCCGCGGGTCTTTGTAGAAGAACTCCCCGAACACCCCCGCCACCGCGCCGATCGGCCCGCCGAGCGGATTGCCGGCGTCGACGTCCACGATCACCAGCAGCAGCCACACCGTCAGCGGCCACCAGATCCGCTTCACCAGGAAGATCAGGCCCCCGACGGCCGTGACCGCCATCAGCCCGTACTGCACCGGGAAGTCGTTGAGGTGGCGGGAGTGCTGCATCACGGCGTCGAAGATGCCGCGCTTTTTGCTCAGGTGGGTGAGGAACGAGTGGCCCGCGATGATGTCTTCCTGCTGGCGCACGCTGATGAATTGCGGCAACAGGATCAACCCGGCGGTGATCGCGACGATCGCCAATGGGATGACGTCGGCCAGCCTGCCGCGGACCGGGTGCCGCAGCGCGTCCAGCAGCCACCAGGCCGCCAGCAGCAACAAGACGATCGCGCCGCCGGTGATGTGCACCGACATCACGCCGACCAGCGCCAGCACCGCCGCCGGGATGCGGTCGCGGTGCCCCAACGTGGAGGTGATCAGGACGAACGTCGGGACGGCGACCCCGTAGGAAGCCAGGTTGGGCATCGCCGCGACGCCGAACTCGACGTAGGGCACCGCGGTGAACGACGCCGACAGCGCGGCGGCGGTGGCCGCCGCCCCCGCGGTGCGCCATTCGCAGGCGAGGGGACGCAGCAGGCGCCAGGTCAACACGGCCGCGCTCGACGGGAACAGCCACACCGACGCCGCCACCGCGTTGAGGGTGTAACCGGTGGTCGGCGCCGCGCCGGTGAGCTGACAGAACACCGCGGTCAGCGCGTGGAAGACGGACGGGTAGTAGAGCAGCTGGTGGGTCTCGACGTTGCGCAGCTCGCCCATGTGCGTCGAGGAGGCCTGGCCGGTGTCCAGGATGAAGCGCACCTCGTTGGCGTGCCACACCGCGTCCCAGGTGCTCGGGATCGTCTGCCAGTGCGTCAACCCCCGATAGGCCGCCCACATGGTGAGCAGGGCGCCCAGCAGGACCCCGGCCGCCACCGTGATCGCGGGCCCGCGACCGGCCCCCCGGGACTCCGCGTCGGTGTCGCGGAACCGCGACAGCAGCAGCTGCAGCACCGTCATCACCAGGCACACCGCGGCCAGCGCGGCCAGCGCGGTCCAGCCGTTCCAGGGGATTCCGAGGGCACCGAACGGGATGATGGCCAGGGCCACGACGCCGTAGGTCAGCGCCGGGCCCACCGCGATAGCGGTCGGCCACGAAAGCTGGGTGATACGTGCGATGGTCGTCCCTGGCGCTATCAGCAAAAACAACGCGATCAGCGTTCCGAACCACAGCCCCACTCGACTAGTATGGCTGGCCGGGAGCCCTGGCTTGGGAGGCCACCGACTGGCCGGAATCTCCGTGGCACCCGCTACCGTTGCAATTTCGCCGAAAAGCGGACGCCTTAAGGTGGCTGGCATGGCTTACGACGTCGCCCGGGTGCGCGGACTGCATCCGTCGCTGGGTGACGGGTGGGTGCACTTCGACGCGCCCGCCGGCATGTTGATCCCCGATTCCGTCGCGACCACGGTGTCGACGGCGTTCCGCCGGTCGGGTCCCACCACGGTCGGCGCGCACCCGTCGGCGCAGCGCAGCGCCGCCGTGTTGGAGGCGGCGCGGGCGGCGGTGGCCGACCTGTTCAACGTGGACGCCGCGGGCGTCGTTCTGGGCGCGGACCGGGCGATCCTGCTGTCGGCGTTGGCCGAGGCGTCGTCGTCGCGGGCGGGGCTCGGCTACGAGGTGATCGTCAGCCGCCTCGACGACGAGGCGAACATCGCCCCGTGGCTGCGGGCCGCGCACCGATACGGCGCCAAGGTGAAGTGGGCCGAGATCGACATCGAGACCGGCGAGCTCCCGACCTGGCAGTGGGAGGGCTTGATCGGCAAGGCCACCCGGCTGGTCGCCGTCGCCTCGGCGTCGGCGACCCTGGGCACCGTCACCGACCTGCGCGCGATGACCAAGCTGGTGCACGACGTCGGCGGCCTGGCGGTGGTGGACCACTCCGCCGCGGCGCCCTACCGGTTGCTGGACCTGAAGGAGACCGACGTCGACGTGGTGGCGGTCAACGCCGCGGCGTGGGGCGGACCTCCGATCGGGGCCATCGTGTTCCGGGACCCGGCGCTGCTCAACTCGTTCACGTCCATCTCGACGGACCCCAAGGCCACCGGCGCGGCGCGCCTGGAAACCGGGGCCCACCAGTTCGGCCTGCTCGCCGGGGTGGTGGCCAGCATCGAATACCTGGCAGCGCTGGACGAATCGGCCCGCGGCAGCCGCCGCGAGCGCCTGGCCGTGTCGATGCAGTCCTCCGCGTCGTACCTGAACCGGATCTACGACTACCTGATGGTGTCGTTGCGGTCGCTGCCGCTGGTGATGGTGATCGGCCGGCCCGAGGTGCGCATCCCGGTCGTCAGTTTCGCGTTGAACGGGGTGCCCGCCGAGCGGGTGGTGCAGCGGCTGGCCGACAACGGCATCCTGGCCGTCACCAACGAGAATTCCCGCGCGCTCGACGTGTTGGGCGTCAACGACATCGGCGGCGCGGTCACGGTGGGCCTGGCCCACTACTCGACCACGGCCGAGGTCGACCAGTTGGTGCGGGCGCTGGCTTCCCTGGGCTGACGCCGGGTCAGCCCGGCACCGTCAGCACGATCTTCCCGGTCACATCGCCGGCCTGCAGCCGCTGGTGCGCCTCGCCGGCCCGCTCGATGGGGACGCGGGCGCCGATGACCGGGCGCACCCGCCCGTCGCCGATCATCGGCCACACCTTGGCGGTGACCGCCTGGACGATCTCGGTCTTGCTGTTGGGTCCGGTCACGGGCCGCGCCCGCAGCGTGGTGCCGATGACCCGCGCCCGCTTCATCAAAAGCTTGGCGATGTTGAGCTCGCCTTTGATGCCGCCCTGCATGCCGATGATGACGATCTGCCCGTCGGTGGCCAGGGCGTCGACGTTGCGGTCCAGGTAGGCCGCGCCCATGATGTCGAGGATGACGTCGGCGCCGTCGGTCTCGTCGCGCAGCCGCGCGACGAAATCCTCGTCGCGATAGTTGATCGTGATCTCGGCGCCCAGCTGGCGGCAGAATTCGAGCTTGTCCGCCGAGCCGGCGGTCACGGCCACCCGGGCCCCGATCGCCCGCGCGATCTGGATGGCGTGGCTGCCGATACCGCTGGCGCCGCCGTGGATCAGCAGCAGTTGGCCCGCGCCCAAATGGGCGGTCAGTACCAGGTTGGACCACACCGTGCATGCCACTTCCGGAAGGCCCGCGGCGTCGATCAGGTCGACGCCGGAGGGGATGGGCAGCAGCTGACCGGCGGGGACGGCGACGCGCTCGGCGTACCCGCCGCCGGAGAGCAGCGCGCAAACCTCTTGCCCGACAGACCAATCGGCAACGCCCTCGCCGGTCTCGGCGACGACGCCGGACACCTCCATGCCCAGCGTTTCGCTCGCCCCCGGCGGCGGCGGGTATTTGCCGGCCGCCTGTAACACGTCGGCGCGGTTCACGCCGGCCGCGGCCACCCGGATCACCACCTCCCCGGCGCCGGCGGACACGTCGGGGACTTCTTGCCAGGACAGTCGATCGGCGGCTTCGGCGACGATGGCGCGCATGTCGGCCACGCTACTAGCCGCGGTTACCGGCCGCCGACGCCGAGGTCCGGGCGCCAGCCAACTCGACTAGCCTTACCCGTGGTGGCGTGGCAGAGCGGCCTAATGCACTCGCCTTGAAAGCGAGAGACGGCTAACAACGTCCGGGGGTTCAAATCCCTCCGCCACCGCCAGGCCAGCCGCCGCCGTCAGTGCAGCGTCGGCGCGTAGCGCAGCACGGCGGCGACCCCGTCGGCAGGCTCGATCCGTTCGTCGGTGCGCACCAGCGCCGCCCCGACCGAGACCGCGAACGCGGGCAGCGCCTCGTCGGCCCGCAGGATCTTGTCGGGGGCCGCGCCCTGCTCGGAGAGCACGTTCTCGTTCGGCGCGACGGTCGTCAGTCCCTCGTCGGCCACCACGGTCGCGTCGCCGATGTCGCCGATGATCAGCGTCTCCACGGCACCCTGCCGCAACGCCGAGCACACCGCCCCCAAGCCCTCGGCCGCCAGGCCGGAGTCTCGCCCGATTTCGGCCGTAAAGCGTTGCGCCGCTTCGTCGATGGTCCGCAACTGGCGCTTGAGGAACTCCGCCTCGATGGCGTGCTCGATCTCGCCGAAGTCGTGACCGCTGTGGCGGGCGCCGACCTCGAGCGGCACCGCCCGGTCCGCCAGGCGCTGGGGCAGCGCGGCGAGCAGGTCGGAGCGGGACCGGACCTCGCCAACGACGAAGACGACTTCGATGCCCTTGTCGTCGACCAGTTCCGCCACCCGGTCGGCGACGGCGCGCACGTTCTTGCGGGCGGCTTCGTCGGTGCGCTGCTGGGGATCGCCGTATCCGGCGTTCTCCGCGCCCGCGGCCTTGTGCACCGGGTGCCCGCCGCCGTCGACGGTTTCGCTGCGCAGCGTGCCGCCGATCTGGGTGGTGATGTCGGCGCCGCTGTGGTCGACGACCACCAGAACGTAATCCGGGTGGTCGAAGCTGTGCTCGAGAATCGGTACCAGGTAAGGCAATTCGGACACCCGGACCACGCTGGTGGCGGCGGCGCGGGCCAAATGCTCGTTGATCAGCACGCCGGTGGCGCCCGCGATCACCGCCCGCCCGCTGCGGCCGACCGGCGGGCGCAGGTCCCGCACGGCGCTCTCGATCCCGTCGACGACGCTCTGCTCGGCGCCCTGCTTCTCCAGCTCCTCCTTGACCGCGCGCCACTTGAGGTCGAGTTGAGCCTCAGCGTCGTGGGTGTCGTGCGAGTCGTCGAAGTAGACCGAGGCGAACGGCCCCGGCGCGTCCAGTACCTTGCGGAAGCGTTCAGAATCCATGTCTTGATGGTTGCCCCGCCGGTGGGGGCACAAACCTCGGCGGAACCTAGTAGCTGCGGTCGCCCTCGCTGTCGTCGAAGAAGCGCCATTCGCCGTCGCTTTCGACCTCCATGCGCCAGCCCAGCTCGTTGCCTTCGACCTTGTTGTCGGCGAACCATGCGTGCGCTTTGTCGGCGCTTTCAATGTCCTTCGTGGCGACGACGTCGCCCTTGGGGTTGAGCACTCGGTAGGTAGCCATGCCCGGCAGTGTTCCCACCTCCGGGCGATGTCAACCGCCGGTTATTTCGGCGGTGATCGTGTCCAGCAGGGCGGTGTACCGCTTGGCTTCGGGGTCGCGCCCGGGCTTTCCGCTGCTGATGACGCCGGCGGCCAGGCCGCGCGCGGGGTCCGCCCACAGGGCGATGTTGACCAGGCCGAGGTTGCCGAACGCGTGGGGCGCATTGCGGCCGAACGGCCCCCACCTTTTGGTGCCCAGGATCCATCCGGTGCCCCACCGGGCAGGTTGCAGGCCGACGGCGAAATCCGGCCGCAGCCGTCGGCATTCCTGCACCGCGCCGTACATCGTCTCCGGGCTGAGCACCCGCACTCCGTCGAGTTCGCCGCCGCGGCGCCATATTTCGGCGAACCGCGACATCTCGTTGGCCGTCGACACGGTGTTGGACGACGGGATGATGGTGTTGAGGAACAGGGGAGTGTTGGTGATCGGGATCATCTCGTGCACGGTCCCGCCGATCGCCTTGCGGAAAATGGCGGCCACCACGGGCGGCAACGGCCGGCCGGTGGCATGACTGGGCGCCACCAGCGGCAAATCCTGTTGCGAGACACCGAAATTCGTCCACCGGAAGCCGAGAGGCTGCAGGATCTCGGTGGCCAGGATCTCGCGGATCTCCGTGCCGGTGGCCGCGTAGACAAGCTCACGCACCAGCGGTCCCCAGGTCAGCGCGTGGTAGATGTGCACCAGGCCGGGGCGGTAGAGCGGGCGCAGTTCGCTCAGCTTCTGCTGGGCGTACTCGTGGTCGTCGGCGCGCTTGACGTCGGGCCGCGGGCCGGTGGGGAAGGGCAGCCCGGCGCTGTGCGTCATCACGTGCCGGATGGTGATGCGGTCCTTGCCGTGGCTGGTGAAGGTCGGAATGTATTCGCAGACACGGTCGTCGAGCGCGAACACACCGCGCTCGACGAGCATGTGGATCACGGTGGCGGCGATGCCCTTGGCGGCCGAATACACGCAGAAGGGCGTGTCCGGAGTAACGGGGATTTTCTCGGCGTCGGGCGCATCCGTCGGGGCGTTGCCCCAGCCGTGGCCGATCGCCCGGTTGAGCACCACGCGCCCGTGCTGGCGCAGGCACAGCTGGATCGCCGGGTGAAAGCCCGCCTGGTACCAGTGCCGCGCGGCCTGCCAGATGCGTTCCACCGCGGCGCTGTCGATCTCGGAGTGGTCCTCGTCGCCGATCGACGTCACGGAGTCCAGGTCAGACGGGACGCGGATCCTGCCGTCGGGTGTCGTCACGTCAGCGAGGGTACGTGGCTCACTCGCCTCGGAATTGCGGCGCACGTTTTTCGAACGCCGCGGTGATGCCCTCGGTGAGGTCCTTCGACGGCAGGAACGCCGCGTTCCAGGCGGCGACGTAGCGCAGGCTCTCCGAGACCGCCGCGATGCGCTGCTGATCCAGGACGTCCTTGACGCCGTGCACGGTCAGCGGCGGGTTGGCGGCGATCTCGGCGGCGGTGGCGTGGGCGGCGGCCAGCGCGGCGTCGGCGTCGGCGTACACGTCGTTGACCAGGCCGATCTTCTCGGCGCGGGCGGCGTCGATGTCCTTGCCGGTCAGTGCCAGCTCGCGCAGGTGCCCGTCGCTGAGGATCCGGGGGAGCCGGGCCAGGCTGCCGACGTCGGCGACGATGGCCAGCTTGACCTCGCGCACCGAGAACTTGGCGTCGGCGCTGGCATAGCGGATGTCCACCGCGGAGATGAGGTCGACGCCGCCGCCGATGCACCAGCCGTGGACGGCGGCGATCGTGGGGGTCCGGCAGTCGGCGACCGCGGTGATCGCCGCCTGCATGCGCTTGATCTCGGCGTGGAAGTCCGCGCGTGGACGGGCCAGCGCGTCGCCGCCCAGCAGCGGGGTGAACGCCCCGCCCATCGCGGGCACGTCGAGCCCGTAGCTGAAGTTCCTGCCCGAGCCGGTCAGCACGATCGCGCGCACGTCGCGGTCGGCGTCCAGCGTCGCGAACACCTCCGGCATCTCCGCCCAGAACGCCGGGCCCATCGCGTTGCCCTTGCCCGGTCCGATCAAGGTCACCTGCGCGACCTGGTCTTTGGTCTCCACGGTGACCGATTCGTATGCTTGCGCCATATCGAGACCGTAGCGTGGGAAACATGCCCCGCGACTTGCGCCCCGGCCCGCATTCCCCGCCCACCGACGAGCTGCACAGCGCCGAAGACACCCTCGGCGTGCTGCAGCGGGTGCTGCACACCATCGCCGCCGACGACCTGTCGCGCCGGACGCCGTGCACGGAGTTCGACGTGGCACAACTGACAACGCACCTGCTCAAGTCGATCGCGGGCGTCGGCGGCATGGCGGGAGCGCAGATCCCCGACTCCGACGAGGGCGACTCGGTGGAGCGCCGGGTCGTCGCCGCGGCCCGCCCGGCCGTCGACGCCTGGCACCGGCGCGGGCTGGACGGCACCGTGCCGTTCGGCAAAGGCCAGCTGCCGGCCAAGAACGCCTGCGCCATCCTGTCGATCGAATTCCTGGTGCACGCCTGGGATTACGCCGTGGCCGTCGGGCACGACCTGAACGCCCCGGAGCCGCTCTCGGAATACGTGCTGGGCCTGGCGCGGCAGGTCATCCGCCCGGAGATCCGCCGCGGCGCCGGCTTCGACGACCCCGTCGACGTGCCCGACGATGCCGGTGCCCTGGAGCAGCTGGTCGGCTTCACCGGCCGCGACCCGGCCCGCTAGCGCTTCTGTAGGCGCGAGCGCCTACACGCGCTCCAGATAGAAGTAGTAGTAGCGGCCGCTATCGCGGACGCCCTTGCCGTTCATGATGCCCATCACGGCGTCGTCGTCGATTCGCTTGAAGTGGTCGTGCACGGGCTGGCCGTCGTAGACCATCGTCGCGGTGACCTCGCCGCGGAACTCCTCGAGCCACAGGCTGGCCTCGCCCTTGCCCATCTCCTTGTTGGAGAACTTGTTGCCGTCGGCGTCCAGGCATACCAGCGGTTGCACGTCGCGCGCGGACACGAAGTTCTTGCCGAACCAGCCGGCCTTCTCGAGCTGCCCGTTCATCCGGTGGCCGGTGCGGAACTCGCCGCCCTTCCACTCACCGAGCATGCCCTCGATGGTCGCGGGCGGTAGCGTCGCCCAAAACTCGTCGAGCTCGGCATCGGGGATGTCACCGTCGCGCTCCTTGAACTCGGTGAACAGCTTGCGCGCCAAGTCCATGAGCGCTCCTTCAGGCGTCGGTGCGGGAGATCCAATCGCAGGCGAACTGCAGCAGGGCGTCATTCTCCTCCACCGCGCCGATGGTGATCCGCACCCCCTCGTCGGCGAAGGGCCGCAGCACCAGGCGCGCCTCGGCGGCCTGCTCGGTGAAGTCCGTGGTGCGATCCCCCAGCGGCAGCCAGACGAAGTTGGCCTGCGACGGCGCCACGGTGAACCCGGCCTCGCGCAGGGTGGCGCTGACGCGGGTGCGCTCGGCGACCAGCGCGTCGGTGCGGGCCATCAGCTCGTCGGAGGCCTCCAGCGACGCGATGGCGGCGGCCTGTGCGACGTTCGTCACGGCGAACGGCATGACCACCTTGTCCAGCGCGGTGATCAGGTCCGGGCGGCCGATGGCGTAGCCGACGCGTAACCCCGCCAACCCGTAGGCCTTCGAAAAGGTCCGCAGCACAACGACGTTGCCGCGGGTGAGCGCTAGCTCCAGGCTGTTGGGCAGCATGCCGTCGCGGATGTACTCGACGTAGGCCTCGTCGATCGCGATGAGCACGTCCGGGGGCACCGCGTCCACGAACCGGGTCAGCGCGTCCGGATCGACCACCGTCGAGGTCGGGTTGTTCGGGTTGCACACGAAGATCAGGCGGGTGCGGTCGGTGATCGCGGCGAGCATGGCGTCGAGGTCGTGTGTGTGGTCAGTCAGCGGCACCTTGACGGTGGTCGCCCCGGACACCTGGATGATCGGCAGGTAGCACTCGAAGCTGCGCCAGCCGACGATCACCTCGTCGCCCGCCGCGGCCGTGATCTGCACCAGCTGCTGGCAGAGGGTGACCGAGCCGCTACCGACGGCGAGGTGCTCGGGCGCGAATCCGGGGCCCAGGTGCATGGCCAGGGCGGCCTTGAGGTCGACGCTGGCGTTGTCCGGGTAGCGGTTGACGATCGCGACGGCGCGCTCGATGGCCGCTTGCACGCTGGGCAGCGGCCCGTGCACGGTCTCGTTGCTGGCCAGTTTGATGGAACCCGGGACGTTCTTGCCGGGCACATAGACTGGCAGTCCGGCCAGTTCGGGTCGCAAGCGGGCGGTCACTTCGACAGTTTATGTCGCGGATGTGTACAGTATGGCCGGTTCCGCGAGACCGGAAAGGGGTCGGGTACCCTCAGAAAGTCCAAGGGAGGCGTGCCAGAGCGGCCGAATGGGGCTCACTGCTAATGAGTTGTCCCCCTCAAAGGGGACCGGAGGTTCAAATCCTCTCGCCTCCGCCAGCGGAACACACGCAACACAACTGAAGACAGGCGCCCGTAGCTCAACGGATAGAGCATCTGACTACGGATCAGAAGGTTAGGGGTTCGAATCCCTTCGGGCGCACTCACGACCAGCGCAGACGCTTCGCGCGGCACCGATAGCGCCAGCGAGGATCCTGAAATCTGATACTTTCCTGTCACTTTCGCTCCGCACTTTCCTGACCAGCGAACTCATCGAGAATGGCGCGTACGTCCGGGCCACGGGTATGCCGTTGCAGATAGTGGGCTTCAGTGGTTGCGAGCTTGGCGTGGGAAAGCTGTTGCTGAGCCACCTCGGCGCCCAATGCGTCTCGGACCACCGTGGCCACCGTCCGCCGAAACGAGTGCGGCGTTACCCACGAGAGGTCGGCCGGCAGCGCAGCCCGCAGCGACCGCCGCATGTTCGCGAGCGACATCCAGTCACCGTCGCGATTGGCGAAGACCGGTCCGTCCATCCCGGATTCACTGACCAACGATGCGAGGGCTTCGACACCGAAGCGAGGCAGCACAACGGTATGCGGGGCAGCGTCGCCTTTACGGTTGTCTTGGCGGTGCAGGGGCTTGCCGGCGATTCGCCCGTGGTCGATGAGTGTCCCAGTGATAATTGCCGTCGGGGGATTGCCCAACAGATCAACGTCTGACCAACGCATGGCCAGCACCTCGTTCGGCCGCGCGCCGG
The DNA here is from genome assembly GCF_001666755.1 of Mycobacterium sp. E1214. Lineage (GTDB taxonomy): Bacteria > Actinomycetota > Actinomycetes > Mycobacteriales > Mycobacteriaceae > Mycobacterium. The sequence goes on from NZ_LZJC01000142.1 coordinate 36,065, forward strand.
TCGCTGCCAATAGCTCCACGAACGCGGGCAGCAGTCGCCCTCGCTGCGGACCGGACCCCTCCCGCTGAACATAGGCGCGTACTGCGGCTCGGACGCGCTCAAATTCGGCTGCCGTCGCCGCCTTGGCGGCCTTGCGCGTGGTCTTTACCGTGCGTGCTTCCCGGATTGGATTCACCGCGAGCACGTCGTAGCGCACGGCCAGGCCGTACATCCCGGACAGGATCATCCGCAGCCGTTTCGCTTGGGTCGTCGCTCCCATCGACTGCAAGCGTGCGTTGGCGCGGCTCGTCGACAACTCTCCCGTGCGTAGCGCGCCGAGCTGTTCCGCACCGTGCGAATCCCACACCGCGCGGTACTGGTTGACGGTCTGCTGACTCACTCCGTCTACTACGGCTTTCGCCTCAATCCAGATTGCAAACAGTTCAGCTAGTGTCGTCCGGTCGGTCACGATCTGACCCGACATAGGCGCGCGCCGACCCTGTAGATGCCGTTGGAGTACTCGCCTAGCATCTTCAGTCGACTTACGGCTCGATCGCTCTACGCGTCGGCGCTTGCCGTCCGAGTCGCGGACGTATGTAGCTGCGAAATGCCTTCCGCTACTTGTCCATTCGGAGATGCGGCCGTGCTCACCCGGTTGCAAACGTTGCCTAGGCATTGTCTTCACCTAGCGACGCCAGCCATCGATCAATCTGCCGGTCTAGAAAGGCGTTTTCCGCTCGCTGCTCATCGGTCAACTCTTTGCCGGTCGGCACCACCTTCGCTTTACGTGCCTGCAATTCGTCAATCGTGCGCAATACGGCGAGAGTCTCCATACTTTTCCGGTAGCCGGCCCGGAGCCGCGCAGCGTCAGAAGCGTTCGTATCGTCTTCGAGAGCAGGGCGCAAACCTGAAAACCACTGTGCTGCTTGGAATTCAGTTACTCGCACGCTCGGCGTTATATCGACGAGCCCTTCGTAAGGGCCCGGGTATACCAGTCCAACTGGGGAAGTGTTTAGTGCCACGGCCAAAACGATCAGCTCGCCGAGGTCGAACCGCGACCTCCCGTTCTCAATCTTGGTGATGGTTGTCCGATGTATCGGTACGCCAAGGTCTTTGCATCGCTCGGCGAGTTGTTGGGCCGTCATATCCAACGCCTTTCGCCGCGAGGCGACCGCCTGGCCGATCCGTTGAGACAGCGCCGCGTGCCAGCCCTCCCCGACGTTCTCCATAGCGACATTCTGACATAGATGCTGGCGAACTAGTGCACATTCCGATAAAGTTCCCCACACTGACAAAAACGACCTTCATGTGTCGCTGTAAAGAACTATCGGGAAGGCATGAACGTGAACGACTGGCAGGCTACGAGTTCGAGGTTGGGCGGTATATGCCGCTCAAAAGTGTTTCAACTCTGGGCATCCGGCGAGCTCGGCTCTGTAACAATCGGCCGCCGGCGCTTCTCTACCGATGCGCAGATCGCGGACTACATCAGCCGCCTTGAAGCGGGGGCCGGCGCAGCATGAGCACAGGGCGGCGGATTCCGGTCGCCCTGGACAACGGCTGCGAGAGCACTCCGTGTAGCGAAGCAACTGAGACCCGGGCCGGAACGCTTTCACCGCTGCGATGCCCGGGTTGTGCCTTAGTACACACGCGCCAGCCGTGCTTTCCGGGCTGCGCTGACGAGACGGCGATCAGTGCATGACCACCGTTGGCCACGACAGCGACGACATCGATTTGATTGACGAGTCGCGAAGCGTCTGCCTGTGCGACGTTGGGGCGCCCGGCTACCTCGCGGCGACGGTAGTATCCGGTGACGGCACAACGCATTTCGTGCTAGCCGCCGGCGTGGCGCTCGGTGACTACAACGTTCGATACGACCCTGTGTGTCACGACGCCCAGCATGAACAGGTCGGGCCGCCCCCCGCCGGGGCGCGCGAGCGCATCAAGACTGTCTCATGAGTCGGCCGCCGTTCGTCCAAGTCGTACCGAACGAGATCGAACGCTACGGCGCAGCCGGCGCTGTCGTGCTGGCGCATATCCGGTACCGGTGCCATTCAGATGGCCCGGGCCGCATCCACATTGAAGGCATGCGGTGGTGGCGAGTCTCCTATGCACAACTGGGCAATGAAGTCGGGTTGGACAGGGAATCGATTCGCCGCGCACTCAGGCATCTAGCAAACGTTTTGCAGATCGAACATCACGAGCCTTTGGAGGATCAACGTCGATCTTTCCGAATAGCGTCTGACCTCCCAGAGGTTAAATGCGACACCCCGGCGACCTCCCAAAGGTCGTATGCGCCACCCCCCGTGTCGCATACGACAGCCCCCCGTGTCGCATACGACACCTGTACTTCTTATAGAGAACTGGGAGAAGAAAGAAAACAAGAACCCCCTAACCCCCAGTCCGACGGCGCACCGGCGCAACCGCTTTCGCCAGGGCAGGGCAAAGCGATCGCGCGCATTCGTGAACTGAACACAGCCGGCTGTTCGGCGAACGCCCACGCCATCGCTGAAGCCTTCAGCGCATCGCTTCCCGTGCCGGTCGAACGCGGCCTGTTGGCCGGCATCGGCAAGCAGATCGACAACTGCCTCAAATCGGACATTCCGCCCACCGCGATCGCCGCCGGGCTCAAGGTGTGGTCGGCGTCCGACTCGTGGTCGCCCACGCAGATCCCGCATTTCGTGCTCAAAGCCGCCAACTCGCGCGCCGCCGGCAACGGCGGCGGCAAGCCCACTGCGAAGGCTGTCGGCTACGACGAGGCCGCGGCCGAACTGCTCGCGGAAGTCGAAACGCTATGACGACAGCCCTGAACGCCACCGCCGACGACGTTCGCAACACCGCCGAAGCACTCAAACTCGCCGCCGTCCTGGACGACCGCGTCACCGCCGGCGACAAAGCGCGCATCGCCGCGTGGGCCGAGCAGATCCACCGCCACAACCTCATCCGCTCGGATCTGCTCGACGGCCTACAGGCGTTCTACGACAACCCGAGCGCCAACGCAATTCAGATCGGCGACCTGATTCAGCACGCACGCATCGTGAAGAACCGCCGGCTCGAACGCGAGTCCGACGCCGAACGCGACGCACGCCGCGAGCTAGCCGACACCAAGGCCGCCGACATGACGCACGCCCTCGCCGGCGCCGCGCTCACCGGCCCCACGAAGAACCGCACGGCGCGGCTCGAACGCGCCGAAATGGGCTTGCAGGTCTGCGAGGGCAAGACCGAATCAATCGCCGCGCTACGTGAGTACTTCGCAGCCAACTCCGGGAGCCGGGATAGACAGAACCCGACGAGCGACCAACAACGCGCCAAGCCCGTAGCCGGCCGTAGGCGCGAGTGGGTCAGCCATCCATCTGAAGCCCGAGAGCGCGGCAGATCAGCATGAGCCAGCTCGACGAGCGGATGCTTCGACTGGCGCTGTGGTGTGCCGAACAAGAACTGACAGCCAGGCGCAAAGGCGACCGACCCGGCGGCGTGCTGCCGTGGAATGCCGAACTCGTGCGCGCGCTCGAACTCGAACTAGCCCTGTCCGCATCGGGACAAGATGAAGGCGCAGAGCTGAAATGCTCTCTGCATGACGACGAATGGATCGGAACGGTTGAGGCAGCACAGATTTTGCGTTGGCATGAGCGCACGCTTCGGCGCCGAGCGTCTGACCTCGATGGCCGGAAAGTGGCGGGCAAGCTGGTATTTCAAGCCAGCACTGTCCGCTCGTATGCGGAGGCGATGACCGATGGTTGACTTTTCGCCCGAAGTTGAAGCCCAACTAGCCGCACTCACCGATGGTGAATGGTCGGTGCTCACAGCGAAGCTCCGTGCACCCGATACGACTGAGATGCTGAGAAGTGCTGCCGCGCAGCATATTTCCGGTGCCCAGCTCGACGCCTTCGTCGCGGTAATGGACGTGTCGAAGTTTGTCGGGGACGACGGCCAGATCAACACCCGCAAAGTGGAAAGTCACCTGGCGGCGCTCTACGGAACGCCAACGGCGGCCGACCAATGGGGGCGAGGCGGCGCGTCCGGGCGTAAAGCTGCGGCCGAGCGCCACAACCGCAATGCCGAAGCCGACGCGTCCGAAGCGCCACCAAACCACGGCCCCGGCGCCGCCGGACGTGCGGCCGCAGCCATACGACACCCATCCCGGAAGGACGCCGAGCAATGACAACAATGAGCGAACGCATTACCGCCATCACCGAAGACAGCCTGCCCCCCGAGTACTTCACCGCGCAACGCGTCGCGGACGAGACCAAGCGCAAGCTCAATGAGCTAGCGGCACCGTCGGACGTATCCGCGCCTCATCCGCTCGACACCGGTGAAATCACCGACGAATGGATCAACGACACCGCCGAACTCGAAACCCGCCGACGGCAGTGGGAACGCCGCCGCGGCGTGCTCCTAACCCTGGCGAATGACGCACGTGGCCGAGCGCAGTCGCTACGGGATGCGCAGAAATCCAACATCTTGGCCGCATACAACGACGAACTCAACCGCCTCCTAGACCGCGCGCACGAACTCTCAGGCGAACTTCGCGGAGTAGACACGGCACACGAGGCCATCGCCAACGACCGTGGCCCGCAATGGAAGGCGCTCACCCAGCTCACCGAGGACTACCACGAATTACGCGTCGCCCAGCACGCGCTAATGTCGCACGACGTTGTGTTCAGCGCCAAGGCCAAGGCCGGCGAAGACCACGCCAGCGACTTGTATCTGAAGAACCTCGACGACATCTGGCCCGGCTGGCGCACGGCCCAATCAGACGACAGCATGCAATACCCCAACGGCGGCCGCCCGTCGACACGCCGAGAACCGTGGCCCGACGAACCCGCCGCGCTGATGCTCTGGCTCGTGCGCTCGAAGGCCGAACCCTGGATTCCCAGCGAGGCTGACCTCGAACGCCTACGCCAACGACGCATCGCCAAAGCCAACCCGATCCCGAAACTCATCCGCGACGACCCCGCATACCTCAACAAGCCCACTAAGAAAGGACGATGAGACATGGCAGACACATTCGACCTGGACCCAAACACATTGCCGCCCTTGACCAAAGCCATCCGAGAGACATGGCGACCCGCAACCGCGTTCAGCGCCGGCCTCGACGCGCCGCCCACACGGGAGACCATGCGCGCGATCCTCGACGCGGTCTACGTGCTCGAAACCCGACTCACAGCAGTCGAGTCGGGCCAATGACTTGGCGGCGGCCGGCGTCAAACCCCTGCGGTCAGTCTGCGGCAAGGGCGTGCCATGACGGCTAAGTCAACGGCCACGAGTGCGTACCTGCGCCGCGCCGCCGCCAACACTACGACGGCACTGCGATCAGACGTCGAGCCCGAGTTCGGCCCACAGTTGCTCGGCCGGCACCGTGACTCCGCTGCGCTTGCGCGCGCTGCGTCGATCCTTGGCGTCCTCGACAGCCTCAAGGATTCGATCAAGCAAGCGGAGCAGCGGGCGGAACATCACACCAGATTACGAGAAGAGACAGGTGCTGCTTATGCCACGAGCGCCGCGACGCTGCCCGGGCAAGAACGGCGAGTGCACCAACCTGATCGGGAACCGTCGCTACTGCGACGAATGCACCGAGGCATGGAAAGGTCCGCGCACAGCATCCAGCCGCGTAACGTCCAGTGCCGCATGGAAAGCAATGCAACCGACCATCCTCCGGCGGGATGGCTATCGGTGCCAGATCCGCTATGCCGGCGTGTGCACCAGCTACGCCACGGTGGTCGACAAGATCAAGCCCGCTGCCCGTCGGCCGGACCTGGCACTCGACCCGAGCAACGCGCAAGCGGCATGCGCTGCGTGCAACGACCTGAAGGCTCGAACAGTCGACCGCGGCAAGGCGGAACCACCACGATCGCCGAGCTGATCGCACGGCAGCGGCGCTCTCAGGCCCCGCAACAGGCCGCTCACGCCAACCCCCATACGGGGGAGGGGTACCCCGGGGTAGGCACTTCCGCCGTATCAGTCTGCGAAAAATGGTCTGTACGGGTTGGAAGATTTTCCGGTCGCACGGGCGAATTCGCCCTGAAGTGAATCGAATAGTGCCGTGAGACAACGTAATTCGAGCTACTACATGAAGACGGTTCCGTGCGGTTGGTGCGGGAAAAGGGTACGCGAGTCGGAGTCGGGCCGAGAGCGGCGGTGGTGTTCGAATGCGTGCCGAATGAAGTCGTACCGCGCGCACAAGCGAGAGCGCACCCCGCAAGCAGAGGTCGATCGTCCGTTGGCTGGTGCACGCCGACGACAACCCAATTAGCGAGGCGATGCGACATGAAAAATACCGCAGGCAACAGCATTCCGTCGCTGATTGGCTTCCGGTTTTGGCTAGTGCGGCCGGGCCAGGACTTGTTGCTGTCACCGTACGACTGTGGACCGGCGTGGCCGAGTGCTGCGTTCGTGGCGAAGTGCTCGACGAACCCTGAGCACGTTCCGCCGGCGTCCGGCTGCGATTGCGGCGTCTATGCGGAGCGGACGGTCGACGATGCTCGCGAGCGGGTGCGCCGGCACCGAAGGACCGTAGCAATGAACCTTGCGCTCGCGGGCGTGCGTCCGCCTGCGCTGCCGTCGTACGTGATCGGCCGTGTCGCGCTCAAGCGCCCACTGCCGTTCGTACCCCGGGCGGGGATGATGCGGATTGGTGCTGACGAACTTCGGGCAGCATCTGCCGAAATCGTCGATTTGACGGTGCAACCCGGTGCGAGTGACTCGCAGGTCGGTGCGCGGCTGGCCGCACGATATGGCGTGTCGGTGTCGGTCGGCCAACTTGGGTGTGTCGGATGAGCGCACTGCAAATCGCCTTCGTGTGTCGGTACAACCGGGCCCGTTCGGTGATTGCCGCGACCATATTCTCCGAGCAGCTCGCTAGGCGCGGCCTGGCCAATGCGGTGCGGGTGAGTAGTGCGGGCACGGACGCGGTTGCGGGCGGGCCGATCGACCCGCAGACCGTTCACGTGCTTGGCCGACACGGTTATACGGCGCCGGCGGATCACCGCGCCTCTCTGCTCGGCGACGATCACCTGTCCGCAGACCTGGTGGTGGCCTTGGGGTACGAGCACGTAGGGGTGTTACAGCAGCGCGGGGTGGATAACGACCGAATCCGATATGTGGATGTACAAAATCCCTGCTTACCAGGTGATTTCGAGGACGCATATGTTGCTATTCAACCGGCGATGTTTGGGCTGCACGCTTGGGTTAATAAGCAGCTCGCGGTGTCGGTCGTGGAAAGCACTGTGGGCTGGCGGTTTTGGATTTGGACGCCCGGCGATGTGCTGCGGTCGCCGTTCGCGCCGGCTAAAGCGTGGTTGTCGACATCGATGCCGGCGCATGGTTGCGTGAATCCCGAACATGAGCCGCCTGTGCCGGGCTGTTGCGGCTGGTATGCCGACCTTAACGAGGCCGATTCGATCGCGCGGGCCCGCGCATACCGGGTCAACCTGCGGGGCTACGCCTTGTGGGACCACCTCGTTGTCGGAAAAGTCTCACTGGCCGGCGCGGTGCCGTTCCGGCCCCCGGCGATGATGCGTCAAGGGGACGCCGAGGTGGAGTGGCAAGCGCGACAGGGCACCCTCGTCGAGCTGGGCATCCTTGATGCCGAACTCAACGACGCCGCCGGCGCGGCTTGCCGTGAATTGGCGGTGCGGTACGACGTGCCAGTCCACATCAAGAAATATCCCGCACACGGCAAGCCTGGACGGGAGGTTCGCTGATGGCGGCTGGTTGGTGGGCCGAATACATGTCGGTGGTCACGGCCACGCTTCAGCAGTTGCAGGCGTCGTTGGTGGGCGCCGAGACCGCGCCTGCGGCGATCACCGTGACAACGCTGATGCCCACAGCGCAGCTGTCCGGCGTCATGCTGCCCGCCGGCGGCCTGGCGGCCGGCTTGCCAGCGGTGACTGCGAACCTGACTGGCGGCGAGCAGGAAAGCGGCGCGATCGGCGCGAGTCTGCCCATGCCCGCGGTCGGCATGACGGGCGGCCGGTTCGAGTCGGGCAACGTGGCGGCGATGCTGTTGGCCGTCGTGGCGTCGCTCTCGGGCTCGGAGATCGGTCAAGGTGAGTTGTCGGTGTCGTTGCCGAAAGTGGTTGTGGCGCTTGCTGCGAGCGAGGCGTCGAGCTTTGTCGACTTCAACGAGCTGTACGCGGGCGGGCAACTGGCGGCGGTCACCAACAAACCCGTGCCTTCGGGCTGCGCCGGCCTGTGGGTCACCCTGCTCGGCGCCGGCGGTCTTGGCGGCACCGGAACGTCGACGTACAACTCGACTGGTGGCTCGGGTGGTGGCGGCGGCGGTCGGGTCAACCGGGTGTGGATACCTGCGTCTCTGCTCGGGCCGACCTATTCGGTTTCGTACGGTTTCAACGGAGCCGACACTGTATTCACCAGCGGCGCAATCACTTTAACCGCCAAAGGCGGCGGCGCTGGTTACTGCACGACGGCGTACAACGCGGTCGCCGGCGGCGGCGTGGGCGGCGCCTGGTCGGCCACCCCTGCCACGATCAACGGAGTTGCCGTGACCGGCGCCAATGGCTCTGCCGGCGGTAACTCGCACATGCAGGCCAGCTACCCCGGCAACGCCAACGCTAGCGACGCAGGCCCGGGTGGCGCCGGCGGCCGCGGCTCGTATAGCGGCCTCTCCGGCGGCCAGCAGGGCGGCGCGGCGTCGAGCACTGTCGCAGCTCCCACCGCTGGCGTGGCCGGCGGGGACGCCGCGGCACCGCCACCGTTGCACGCCGGCGCGAGCGGCAGTGAGGGCGCGCCGGGCGGTAAGTACGGCGCCGGCGGTGGCGGCGGCTACTCGTACGGAAACGTCGCGGGCCAAGCCGGCGGCGGCGGCGCCAGCGGAGCCGCACTACTCGAATTCAAAGGTGTTGCGCCGTCATAACGGTGCGGCGCTGGCGGCGAAGCACGGGAACCGTCAACTAGGCATCCCCGACGAAACACCGGCGTATCTCCGTGCCCGGGGCTAGTGAAGTAGAAGAGATCCGGGAAACTACCTGACGCCGCTTCCGGCCGAACGTCGAAAGCCGAAAGCCTTGAGCTGTCGTGGGTCAGGGAGGGTGAGTTTGACGGCCTGCCACTGCATCCCGGATTCGCGGCCAGCTAGCCAACCCTTCGCACTCCCCGCTACTTCGTCTAGCGGGTAGGAGTCCTCTTCCAGTCGCGACACGTCGGTGGGAGCATATGACGGTATGGCGAACGACAGACGTTTTGTGATTGATCGCAGCACCAACGGCCAATACTATTTTTTCCCTCCGAGCCGACAATGGTCAAGTCCTTGTGACCAGCAAGACTTATACGACCAAGCAGTCCGCCCAAAATGGCATCCGCGCCGTTCAAGAAATCGCAGCCTCGTCGCCGGCCATACACATGACGTCGTGACCGACGTGATTTGTGGCGGAATCGACGCACCATGCACGGTCGATGGCGCGGCGCGCTGAAACCGACCATGGCAGGCTGGCCGCTGCTAGCCCGCCAGCGAACCGTTGCTCGACTAAGTGGCGATTCCGCGACTAGTCACACAACACGCCGATCGGTTTACTTGGCGGGTTCCTGGGCCCGGGTAGGCTCAAGAGAGCCACCCGGTGCCCAGGCATCCGAGGCTGGCCTGAACCCTAACTAGTGGCCGAAGTCACAGCCGAGCGTTCTTTGCTGGCTCTAAGCGACAAACCGACCTTCCGATGCCGGTCCCGCTGCCTCTACTAGTAGCTTCTACCTGCGGTTTGTGACGGAGGCGGATCAATTGATGCGTAATTGGGCATACCTGTCATACGTCGGCTGTTCAATCGTTAGATTGGCAGGCATCGACGAGTGAGCGTGGGGGTGAAGGCAGTGACAGCAGCGTTGAAGGCGACTGAGGTCAGCACCGACGTGGAAGTGGCCACCCGTGAGGATTTGAAGGCTGCGGTGTTCAATGCGCTTCGGCGTGCTGGTTGCAACAGCTTTGACGAACTGGCTGCGCAAGCCCGCACGGGTCGATTCAAGTCGATGCGGGCTCGTCTCGCCTGGGTCGCGATCGGAGACCTGTACCAGGTAGACCTTGACTCGGAGGTTTGACCTAGAACAGGAATCCCGTAAGTTCGGCGAGCATCTATCCGAGCTTCTCAATGGCACCATTTGCACGGGTATCCGACTGACTTCCGTCGTCTCGACTTATTCGCGCGACCGCACCGTCGTCGGCTACCAGATCAGCAAGCACAATCAGGATTTAATCGACGGCATTCCTGTCACCATTGGCCGACGTCCAGCGAACTTCTACCTCGGCCTATCTGTCCACCTGGCCCCCGATGACCAGGTGCAGCACCTGATGGTCACGCAATCAGTGATGATCCTCGCGAACGATCCCGACGTCGGGAATGACTCAAATGTCTTGTTGCACTATGACTATGAGCGCAACAAGGAGGACGACTATCCAGAAGCTCACCTGCAAGTCTGCGCCAGTTCGAAAGCATGGGAGATCGCTGGAAAACGCTTAGATGGCAGTAGGCGGCTACTTGAACGGCTCCACCTCCCGGTGGGCGGGCGACGCTTCCGACCCACGTTGGAAGACCTCTGCGAATTCCTCGTGCGCGAGAAACTCGCAGAGGCACAACCAAACTGGGAAAGCGTGATTGAGGAAAGCCGCGGAGGGTTTCACGAGAGGCAGCTCCGCGCCGCAATACGTAGAAATCCAGAGGCGGCCGCCGACCAACTGCGCAAGCAGGGGTACTCCGTCATTGATTTCAATGCCTGACAACCTGCGTGGCTGGTCTGCCACGCCAGCACCAGGTCGGGGCACAGCAGATACCGTTGGTTTCGGTCACGCTAGACTGGGCTACACGTACATGGCAGCTCGCTCGCCGATAAAGGTCACAAAACCGCAGGTCGTGGGCGAGCCTGTCAGGGGGATGTGATATGGTGCGCTATCTTTTGCACGTTGGAGTCCCCGCCGTGACGAAAACCATCCGAGACAGAGGACTGAGTGCCTAGCATGGCAAGTATGCCCACGTCAGAGACATCAGCCACCGACCTCCTGCCCGACAAAGAGATAAACCGGTATGGCCTAACCCTCAACCGGGCTTCATTTGAAAAGCTCGGCGAGGCTCTCAATCGCATCAGCGATGCCGAGCGTTCGGCCGAGATTGCAGCATCGACCCTGAGAGTTTTCTGATACTAGGCACCTGTTCAATAGCCTGGTGGCATTCCACGAGTGGACCGAGAATCCCCCGGAGTACACGTCTACGTATGATGTGTCCGCCCCGGACGGTTGGCAGCAATTCTACGGCCGGTACGTTGGCCCGAGTGGTAACCAGCCACTTCGGCGGATAATAGAGGTAGCCCAGCAGCACAATGTACGAGCTGTACTCGTTGAAACCCGCTACATAGATGCTGATTGGCGCAGTGAGCACGCGAGCTTCTACTCGACAACTTACGTTCGATATCCGTCCGTGGCACATCGTGCGCACCTTTTCACGGATTCCTTGCCGCCCGACCTAGGCGACTTGTCCTCATTGCGAAGTGCATATAAAGGCTATGTAGTACTTCGCCCGCTCAAATCATCGCCTGTTGGGCGAACAATGATCTCACCCCCTCCGGAATTAGATGGGGGAACGCGATGCGAAGCCATTGAGCACGTCGACGTGCTGGGATGGCAAATGACAGTGCGGGGTATGCCGTTCATTAGCCAAGATGCACAATATCTGCGGTGCGCGCATGCGGACATGTGGATGGTGCTTCGGCATTCTTACCTGCGCCACCAGGTAGGCAGGAAACTGCCGTCGACCGTTCACGACGCTGCCAAGGGTGGCGTTGTAGCGAACCGTCAACTTCCATCTGAAGGTTTAACGCATCCACAGATGATGGCAGGCATGTCGCTTTTGGGACTGTCACCCGCGACCCTTCAATTGCCCAAGGATTCGGCAGAAAACGCTAAGTTGGGAGACCTTGGCTTATTCCAAATCCTCTGCCGCTACGTCAATAGCAATATCACCCCAATGGTCTACTCGCAGGTCGGGGGGCATATTTGGCTGATCGTCGCTTATACGCGGGCTCCGTCGGCAGCGCATCCCCACGTCACGCTGTATCGCCACGACGATGCGCTAGGGCCCTACCTTCGTATCGACGATCCCTGGAATGAATCGATACCATCACACAAATCATGGGCTCAAGTCATCATGCCGTTACCGCCCAAGATTTATATGACGGCTGAACGTGCCGAGGCAATTGCCCAGTGGTGGTTCAGCGAATGGTTTTCGACCGCAGATCAGGGCAACCCTCTATGGCAGACCCGCCAGCAAGGCGAGTTCCGGGTACGTACATACGGTATCGATTCCAGTGAGTTCAAATTTGCTCTTGACTCAAGACCCGGCTTTGATTCAGACGTCGCTCGGCAATATCGCCTAGCCCCGTGGCCACGGAACCTCTGGGTTGTCGAAGCAGTCGATCGGAGATATCGCGGAGTCGCCGGCGGAAGCGTGCTGGGAGAAGTGATAATTGACCCGACCGCTAATCATTACCCTTCTCCATCCGAACCTGGCATTCTCGCCGCGCATGTTCCCGGTTTCTGGATGCGCCAAAGCGTCGACGATGATACTCAGCAGCAAGGTGCTTGCGGTGAAGGACGCTACGAAACGGGACGCCCCGACTACAGCAACCAGCTGCCCTGACCCACCGCGCAACATCACGAGCAGCCGACGTTGTGCGCATTGATGCCCTGGCACTGAAATGGCGGCAATTGGCTGCCGTACGGAGGATTGCCGGGGTTGGGATATATCGGCTGGTCGCAGGGGTGTTGCTGGTCGTAGTACGTCCCTAGGTATTGGCACGTTCCCGGGTCCGCGTGCGCCGGCTGCGCGGCGGCGACCGCGGTGGCCGCGAACAAACTTCGACCAAGGCGCCGTCGGGCCGCCGAACATTGGCCGACAACCCAACCAATGCAGGGGGAGC
>NZ_LZJC01000143.1 GCF_001666755.1 Mycobacterium sp. E1214
GTTCCTGCTCCCGGCCAAGCGCCTGCGCCGCTGCCCGCCGAAATCCCGGTGCCCGTGCAGTTGGGCCGCCCGGGCGTGGCTCAACTGATAGGACCGCTCTGCGGAGTCGGTCGAAAGCCACAGCGTCAACCCGAGGCCGATGCCCAGCGCGCCGATCACCAGCACCACGAACGGCACCTTGCTGGCCAGCGTCCGCGGCCGCAGGTCCACCGACGCGAGCCGGTCGGCCAACCTTTCGGTCAGGCTCGGGCGAATAACCTTGGGCGCCTTGGCCTTACGCGCCTTCGCTCGGGCCTTGGCCTGGCTGGTGTTCTTGGGGCGGGCCGGACGCTCTACCGGGCGGGTGATGGGGCTCGTCTGCGGGCCCGACTTGGGTGTGCGCGCCTCACGGGTGGGCGCCGTGGTCTTGCCCGCCCGCCGCGTGGAGCCGGGCTCGGCGGCCACGCGCCGGGTCCGCCGGGCCGCACCCTGGCGAGTGCCCCGACGCTCGCCACTGCCGCGCCGCTTCGGCGTCTCGCGCTCCGCCCTCATGAGTCGCCCCTCCCGGTCGGTGATTGCATCCTGTGTTCCATGCGTTGCAGAGCCCGCAGCCGGACCGCGGCGCTGCGCGGATTGCGTTCGATCTCTGCGGGTTCCGCCCGGCCGGCGCCGTGCGTCAGCGACCGGAAGCGGGGCTCGTGCCCGGGCAGTTCGACCGGCAGGTCCACCGGGGTGCGCGAGGCGACGGCGTCGGCGAACAATCGTTTGACGATCCGGTCCTCCAGCGACTGGTAGGCCAGCACCACGACGCGCCCACCGACGGCGAGCGCGTCCAACGCGAGCGGGAGCGCCTCACGCAGCGAGTCCAGTTCGTCGTTGACCGCGATCCGCAGCGCTTGGAAGGTGCGCTTGGCGGGGTGCCCGCCGCTGCGCCGCGCCGGGGCCGGAATCGCTTGGTAGAGCAGCTCGACCAACTCAGCGGTCCGGGTGAACGGCGCGCGGGCGCGTTGCCGCACGATGCGTGCGGCGATGCGGCGCGCGAACCGCTCTTCGCCGTAGCGGTGCAGGATGTCGGCCAGCGCCGCCTCGTCGTAGGTGTTGACGATGTCGGCGGCGGTCAGCGGCGCCTGCGGATCCATCCGCATGTCCAGCGGGGCGTCCTGGGCGTAGGCGAAGCCGCGCTCGGAGCGGTCGAGCTGCATCGACGACACGCCGAGGTCGAAGAGCACGCCGTCGATCGATTCGGTTGCGGCGTAACCGGATTCGGTGAGCGCGTCGGCGATGCCGTCGTATCGGGTGTGCACCAGGGTGACCCGGTCGGCGAACGGCGCCAACCGTTGGCGCGCGATCTGCAGCGCGCTGGGGTCGCGGTCCAGCCCGATCAGCCGCAAGCCCGGCAACTCGGTGAGAAATCGCTGGGCGTGCCCGGCCGCGCCGAGGGTCGCGTCGACCAGGACGGCGCCCGAACCGTCGGCGTGCCGGCGGGTCAGGGCGGGGGTCAGCAGTTCGACGCAGCGTTCCAGCAGGACGGGGACATGTCCGAAATCGTGCGGATCGTCAACCACCGCAACACCTCCGGGGATCGGGCGAGACGCCCCTGCATCGAGGTCCCTGTCCGAAGGCACGAACCTGGCGTTGGGGAAGTACGCCAGGGTCGGTTCGGGCAGAGGCCACGTTGCACGGGCATGCGCCTCAGATAATGTCGCCGAGTGCTTCATCGCTGGCCGCGGAGAAGTTCTCTTCGTGGGTCTCTTGGTAGTCCTGCCAGGCCTGCGCGTCCCAGATTTCGAGGTTGTCGATCGCCCCGATGACCACGCAATCCTTCGACAGGTTTGCGTAGCGCCGGTGGTCGGCCGACAGGGTGATGCGGCCCTGGGCGTCGGGGTGCTGCTCGTCGGTGCCGGCGGCGAGGTTGCGCAGGAACGCCCGGGCCTCGGGATTGCTCCGCGAGGCCTTGCTCGCCCGGCGGGCCAGCTGTTCGAACTCCGCCCGCGGGTAGACCGCGAGGCTGTGGTCTTGGCTCTTGGTGACCATCAACCCCCCTGCCAGCGCGTCGCGGAACTTGGCGGGCAGCGTGAGCCGCCCCTTGTCGTCGAGTTTGGGCGTGTAGGTGCCGAGAAACACCTGCTCACCTCCCCTGTGGGGTCACCCAAACACTGCAGTCACCATACCCCACTCTCCCCCACTTCGCCCCATTGTTAGGGCGTGGTGCCGCCGTTTTCTGCGTTTCCGCCCGTCAACAGGCGCCGATACGCCCCGATGTCGGGCGCCGGGCGGTGTGGCGGCGCGACGGCGGGCTATCGCAGCGTTAGTAAAACCCCAGTTCAGAGGCGCAATCTGCGTCGGGTGGGGCATTGTGGGGCGACTCGGTGGGGCGGTGTGGGGCCTGCCGCCCAGCCCACGTCGCGGTTAGGGCTCGATTGGGACGCCAATCGGCATCGGCGGCCCCGCCGGCGTGCCTGCGGCCCGTCGAACCTGCGACGATGACGCCTACTGCCCCAACACCTTCCGTCTCACGCCGACACCACCTAACCCGCGCAACAAAACGGGGCAGCCGATGGCTGCCCCGTTTGATGTGTCGAGTGGGTCGAAGTGGTGCCTGCCCCCACTACTCTTCGAAGACCTACTCTTCGAAGCGACGGCGGAACCGGTCCTCCATGCGGCTGGTGAACGAACCGCCACCCCTGCCGCGCCGCTGGCGCAGCGTGCCGGGCGCCGGCGCCGAGTGGTCCGGCCTCCCAGAGAGCCGCGGGCCGGTGATCGCGAACACGACCCCGCCGAACATGACGATGAACCCGAAGACACTGAGGATCGGGAACGTTCCGATCATCGTGGCCTTGAACGCCACTCCGGAGACCAGCATCGCTAGACCGAGGACGAACAACGCCGCGCCCTGCAGGCGGCGCCGCGCGGTGGGTGCGCGGAATCCGCCGCCGCGAACGCTCGACGCGAACTTGGGGTCCTCGGCATAGAGAGCGCTCTCGATCTGATCGAGCATCCGCTGCTCATGATCGGAGAGTGGCATTCGTCCCTCCTTGCCGACAGTGTTGGCGCGTCACTATCGATAGCACGCGGATGCCCCTTGCGCGGGCAACTATCTCAAATGATACGAGGTGGATCTGCCCCATACCACTGGTTCTGCGCCGATTCTATCCCTGCCGCGCACGAGCCGGGCGGGGGTGGCGTGCCCGCAATCGGGTTGTCCCGGCGGCCGACCCGCCACATCGGGTCAAGCGACCGCCCGTCGCGTGACTTCGCCCGGGCCCGATAATGGCGATGGCGCTCGGCCGCACGCGATCGTCGGCGAGCGCCGCGGGTCTAAACGGTGTCGGCGAAGACGAGGAGGGCTGCGCGCGGTGGCGGTATTCCTCATCGATCTGCAGCCCAGTGACATGGAGCGGCGGCTCAAGGAGGCGCTCACGGTTTACGTCGACGCCATGCGCTACCCGCGCGGCACCGAGAACCAGCGGGCCGCGATGTGGCTGGAGCACATTCGGCGGCGCGGCTGGCGCGGGGTCGGCGTTGTCGAGACCGACGCGGTCGCAGCCGCGGGCACCGGCGATGCCGCACCGGCGGCCGCCGAACTGACGGACGCACCGCTGCTGGGCATCGCCTACGGCTACCCGGGCGCGCCCGGGCAATGGTGGCAACAGCAGGTGGTGCTGGGCTTGCAGCGCGGCGGCGCACCGCCCCAGGAGATCGCGCGCCTAATGGACAGCTACTTCGAGCTCACCGAGTTGCACATTCACCCCCGTGCCCAGGGTCAAGGCCTGGGCGAGGCGCTGGCCCGGCGCCTGCTCGCCGGGCGCCCGGAGAAGAACGTGCTGCTCTCCACCCCCGAGACCACCGGCGAGCCCAACCGCGCCTGGCGGCTGTACCGACGGCTGGGGTTCACCGACATCATCCGCCGCTACCATTTCGCCGGCGACCCGCGGGCGTTCGCCATCCTGGGCCGCGAGCTGCCGCTGTAGCCGGGCGGCCGCCGGGCCGACCGGCCCTACCGCTGTAGCCGGGCGGCCGCCGGGCCGACCGGCCCTGCCTGTCCGCGACCGCCATCTGGCACGATGACCTGGTGCGCGCCAGCCCTCATACTCGGAGCCGCAACCACCCGGCACGCCCCGGCGGCTCCGCGCGGCGGCGCCGGCTGCTGGCGCTGGCGATGCTGTTGCTGGTGGTTCCGCTGGCCACCGGGTGCCTGCGGGTGCGGGCGTCCCTCACCGTCTCTCCCGACGACCGGGTGTCCGGCGAGATCGTCGCGGCGGCTAAACCCAAGACGCCCAAGGACACCGGCCCGCAGCTCGACACGAACAACCTGCCGTTCGGGCAGAAGGTCGCGGTGTCCAACTACGACAGCGACGGTTACGTCGGCTCGCAGGCGGTGTTCTCCGACCTGACCTTCGCCGAGCTGCCGCAGCTGGCCAACATGAACTCCGACGCGTCCGGGGTGAACCTGTCGCTGCGCCGCAACGGCAACCTGGTGATCTTGGAGGGCCGCGCCGATCTGACCTCGGTCACCGACCCCGAGGCCGACGTCGAGCTCACCGTCGCCTTCCCCGGGGTGGTGACCTCGACGAACGGTGACCGGGTCGAGCCCGAGGTGGTGTCCTGGAAGCTCAAGCCCGGCGTGGTCAGCAACATGACCGCCCAGGCCCGCTACACCGACCCCAACACCCGCTCCCTGACCGGGGCGGGCGTCTGGCTGGGCATCGCGTCGTTCGCGGCCGCCGGAGTGGTGGCGCTGCTGGCCTGGAACAGCCGCGACCGGTCGCCGCGCCTCACCGCGCCGCGCGACCAGCCACCCAGCTAAGGCCAGCTACGAACGCTGTCCGGGCGCCCAGTAGGCCAGCATCTCCGCGAACGTCTGGAAAGCCGGTCGCGAGTTCCCGTAGGTGGCCTCGAGGTGGATGCTCAGCGGGAAGCCGAGCTCAGCCACGCCGTCGATCACGCGTTTGTAGAGGTCGACCATGAGTTGGCGCTTGCGGGCCGGCTCGCAGCCCGCCAACTCCTTGACGAAGGCCTGCTCGTCAGCGACGGCGGCGTTGCCCGGATCCTGGATGAGCCAATTGATCAGGCCCACCCGGCTTTCCACCTGCGGGACGAAACCGAACGACAGCAGGATCTCGGGGCGGTGATCGGTCTGCTTGGCGAAGTCGGTGAGGAAGTCGACGATGGCGGTCGAATAGAGCAGCTGGGTCATGCCGTAGGTGGCGCCCTGGTCGCACTTGAAGTTGAACCGGCCCTGTTCCCCGTCGCGGGTGGGGATCAGGATGACGCCGCGGTTGCGCACCACCTCGCGGTAGATCGACAGCGCGTCGGTCGGCGCGACGCCGGACCCCTCGCCGTCGTTCATCGTGCGAGGCACCCCCACGAACACCACGCCCTCCATGCCGGCGTCGGTGAGCGCGACCAGGCGCTCACGCAGCGCGTGCTCGTCCATGAAGGCGGTGACCTGGGTACACAGGCCGCCGAAACCCGGGAGCTCCGGCTTCACGATCGACCAGAAGTCCAGGACGTCGAGTTTGGGCTTCATCTCGATGGGCCGGTCGTCGTCCTCGGCGATGATGCCCGGGATCATGACGTGCCGGAGCCGACCCTGCAGTCCGCAGTCCGCGGCGTTTCGCACCACCTTCCGCGCCTCCTCGAGCGCCCGCTCCCGGCCTTCGTCGGCGTTCGGCGGCACCAGTTCGAGCGCAATGGTGTTGAGGGTCACGCGGGTTGTCTCCATCCGACGTCGATTGGGGAGTGCTGGGGTCTGCCCGGCGGCGCCGCACCGGGCCGCACCGCGCGGCGCGAGCGCCCCCGCCAGCATAGGCGGGGGCCCGGCGCCGGACTCCGGCGCAATAGTAAGGCAGTCGAAGCATCCCTTCGAGGCCGCCGACGCGCGCCCCGCCTCCGGTCGGCCCGCGGCGCCACGACCGCTGGCCGCGGGCGCTAATACACTGGTCGGGCTACGAACACCCGGACCTCATCCGGGCCATCGAGGGCCATCGAGCGGAGAGGGGCGATCGCGCTGAGCGTCGAAGCAGCCGCAACCGTCGAGTTGACCGGCGCCATCACCGACCAACTCCGCCGCTACATGCGCGACCGGCGCGCCGAGACGACCCACATCGGGCCCGACTACGACGCTCTGATCGCGATCCTGGAGGACTTCGTGCTCGGCGGCGGCAAGCGGCTGCGGCCGGCGTTCGCGTACTGGGGCTGGCGGGCCGTGGCCGATGACGCGCCCGACGACCAGGCGCTGCAACTGTTTTCCGCCCTCGAACTGCTGCACGCGTGCGCGCTCGTGCACGATGACGTGATCGACGACTCGTCCACCCGCCGGGGCCGCCCCACCGTGCACGTGCAGTTCGCGGCGCTGCACCGCGACCGCGGCTGGCGGGGCTCGGCGGAACGGTTCGGGACCTCGGCGGCCATCCTGCTCGGTGACCTCGCCCTGTCGTGGGCCGACGACATCGCCTTCGGGGTGGACCTGACGCCCGAGGCGCACCGGCGCGTCCGGCGGGTCTGGGCCGACATCCGCACCGAGGTCTTGGGCGGCCAGTACCTCGACATCGTCGCCGAGGCCAGCGGCGCGGAATCGATCGCCTCCGCCATGACCGTCGACACCTTCAAGACCGCCTGCTACACGGTGTCGCGGCCACTGCAGCTCGGGGCGGCCGCGGCGGCCGACCGGCCCGACGTCCACGAGCTGTTCGGCCGGTTCGGCACCGACCTCGGGGTGGCCTTCCAGTTGCGCGACGACGTCCTGGGCGTATTCGGGGACCCGAAGCTCACCGGCAAGCCGTCGGGCGACGACCTGCGCTCCGGTAAGCGCACGGTGCTGCTGGCCGAGGCGCTGGAACTGGCCGAGCAGTCCGACCCGTCGGCGGCCGAGCAGCTACGGACCGCCATCGGCGCGCAGCTCTCGGACGCGGACGTCGACCGGCTGCGCGAGGTCATCGACTCCGTCGGCGCCCTGGCCGCGGCCGAGCGGCGCATCACCGCGCTGACGCAGCGCGCGTTGGACGCGCTGGCGGCCGCGCCCATCGACAGCGCAGCCAAGGCGGGGCTGTCCCAGCTGGCCGCGATGGCCACGGACCGGTCCGCGTGAGCACCACGCCGACACACAGCCCCGCCGCCGATTCGGCTGGCACCGAAACCTCACGCGCGCAATGGCTTTCGCGGCTGCGGTCCTTCGCCGCGGGCGCCGAGTCGCGGCCGGCGAAGTTGGGGATGCTCGGGTCGGTGCTGATCACGCTCGGCGGGCTCGGGGCGGGCAGCACGCGCCAGCACGACCCGCTGCTCGAATCGCTGCACCTGTCGTGGACCCGCTTCGGCCATGGCCTGGTGCTGTCCTCGATCGTGCTGTGGATCGGCGTCAGCCTGATGCTGATCGCGTGGCTGGCGTTGGGCCGGCGGGTGCTCGACGGCGCGGTGTCGGAATTCGCCATGAAGGCCACCGCCGGCTGCTGGCTGGCGCCGCTGCTGGTGTCGGTGCCCGTGTTCAGCCGGGACACCTATTCCTACCTGGCCCAAGGGGCGTTGCTGCGCGACGGCTTCGACCCGTACGCCGTCGGGCCGGTGGCCAACCCGAACGTGTTGCTGGACAACGTCAGCCCGATCTGGAGCATCACGACCGCCCCCTACGGCCCGGCGTTCATCCTGATCGCCAAGTTGGTCACCGTGGTGGTCGGCAACAACATGGTGACCGGCACCCTGCTGCTGCGGCTGTGCATGCTGCCGGGCCTGATGCTGCTCGTCTGGGCGGCGCCGCGCCTGGCCCGCCAGCTGGGCGCGGACGGCCCGACGGCGCTGTGGATCTGCGCGCTCAACCCGCTGGTGCTCATCCACCTGATGGGCGGGGTGCACAACGAGATGCTCATGGTCGGGCTGATGGTCGCCGGGATCACGCTGGTGCTCGCCGGCCGCCACGTCGCGGGCACGACGCTGCTCACCGTCGCCATCGCCGTGAAGGCCACCGCCGGCATCGCGCTTCCCTTCCTGGTGTGGGTGTGGCTGCGGCACCTGCGCGAGCAGCGGGGCTACCGACCCGCCCGGGCCTTCCTCACCGCGACCGCCGCGTCGCTGCTGATCTTCGCGGCCGTGTTCGCGGTCCTGTCGGCGGTGGCCGGGGTGGGCTTCGGCTGGCTTACCGCCCTGGCCGGTTCGGTGAAGATCATCAACTGGCTGACGGTGCCGACCGCGGCCGCCAACCTGGTGCACGCGCTGGGCAGCGGGTTCTTCCCGGTGAACTTCTATCCGCTGCTACGCATCACCCGCTTCGTCGGCATCGCCGTCATCGCGGTGGCGCTGCCGCTGTTGTGGTGGCGGTTCCGCCGCGATGACCGGGCGGCGCTGCTGGGCATCGCGTGGTCGATGCTGGTCGTGGTGCTGTTCGTGCCGGCCGCGCTGCCCTGGTATTACTCCTGGCCGCTGGCCATCGTGGCGCCGTTGGCCCAGTCTCGGCGTGCGGTCGCGCTGATCGCCGGCGCGTCGACGTGGGTGATGGTGATCTTCAAGCCCGACGGCTCCCACGGCATGTACTCGTGGCTGCACTTCACGCTGGCCACGGCCGCCGCGCTGGCCGCGTGGTACAGCCTGCACCGCGCGCCCCGGCCGGCGGACGCTCGGTAGACCCGCTCAGTACGCCATCGCCTGGGCCCGGCGCAGCACCTCGCGGGCCTGATGGGCGTGCAGGGCGTCGACGGGCCGGGCGTTGCTGAGCGCGTCGCGGCTGCCGTCACGCGTCACCGTCAGCGACGGGTCGGGGGTGAACAACCAGCGCACGATCTCCGTGTCCTGGTACCCGCCGTCGTGCAGGATCGTCAGCAACCCCGGCAGGCTCTTGACCACCTCGCCGGACTTGGTGAAGAACACCTGCGGGACGACCAGGCCGTCGGCGCGCCGCACCGCCACCAGGTGCCCCTCCCGCAGCTGCTGCTGCACTTTGCTGACCGACACGTGCAACAGCTCGGCCACCCGCGGCAGGTCATAGGTGGGTTCTTCGGGATCCAGGACGTCCTCGCCGGCAGGAATACTGCTCACGGCGCCAGTGTATGCCCGGCGGCACGCCTTGACCTCGCGTTCTCCTACCCCATTCGCGCCCTGTTCGCGGGGTGTGCGCGCCCGGCGCGGCACCGGCATCGCGGTAGCCCACCTACGATGGCCCGGTGACCGGACCGGCTGCGAGGGATCCCGTGGAGGGCGCCCTGCTCGACGGCCGCTACCTGGTGCAGTCGAGGATCGCCAGCGGCGGCACCTCGACGGTTTACCGCGGCGTCGACACCCGGCTGGACCGCCCCGTCGCGGTCAAGGTGATGGACGCCCGCTACGCCGGCGACGAGCAGTTCCTGACCCGCTTCCAGCGGGAGGCGCGCGCCGTCGCCCGGCTGAAGGACCCCGGGCTGGTCGCGGTGTACGACCAGGGCTTGGACGCCCGGCACCCGTTCCTGGTCATGGAACTCGTCGAGGGCGGCACGCTGCGCGAGCTGCTGGTCGAGCGCGGGCCGATGCCGCCGTACGCCGCCGCGGCGGTGCTGCGCCCGGTGCTGGGCGGGCTGGCCGCCGCGCATCGGGCCGGCTTGGTCCACCGCGACGTCAAGCCCGAGAACGTGCTGATCTCCGACGACGGGGAGATCAAGATCGCGGACTTCGGGCTGGTGCGCGCCGTCGCGGCGGCCGGCATCACGTCGACCAGCGTCATCCTGGGCACCGCGGCCTACCTGTCGCCCGAGCAGGTCCGCGACGGCGACGCCAGCCCGCGCAGCGACGTCTACGCCCTGGGGGTGGTCGCCTACGAGCTGCTGACCGGGCGCACCCCCTTCACCGGGGACTCCCCGCTGTCGGTCGCCTACCAGCGCCTGGACACCGACGTGCCGCCGCCCAGCGCGGTGATCGACGGCGTGCCCGCGCAGTTCGACGAGTTAGTGGGGCGGGCGACCGCCCGCGATCCGGCCGACCGGTATGCCGACGCCGCCGAGATGCGCGCCGCCCTCGACGCGATCGCCGACGAACTCGGGCTGCCGCCCTTCCGGGTGCCCGCGCCGCGCAACTCCGCGCAGCACCGCTCGGCGGCGTTGTCGCGCAGCAGGCCGGGCCAGCGCGCGCCCGGCCCGCCGGTTCGCCATCCGACCCGCCAGCTGACGCGTGGCCCGCAGGACTGGACCGGGCCGCACCACCCCGTCGCGGCCGAACCGGACGACGAATACGCCGAATCGGACGACGAGCCCTATGACGCCTACGAGGACG
Organism: Mycobacterium sp. E1214; assembly: GCF_001666755.1. Classification (GTDB taxonomy): domain Bacteria; phylum Actinomycetota; class Actinomycetes; order Mycobacteriales; family Mycobacteriaceae; genus Mycobacterium. The sequence continues at coordinate 10,207 of NZ_LZJC01000143.1, forward strand.
AATACGAGCCGCTGACAGGCGAATTCGCCGGCATCCCGATCAGCGAGTTCGTGTTGGCGCGCCAGCACAACCGCCGCATGGTGCTGGTGTGGATCGCGGTGGTGCTGGCGCTGACGGGGCTGGTCGCGACGGCGGCGTGGACGGTCGGCAGCAACCTCGACGGGCTGCTCTAGCGGCTCGCCTCAGTCGCGCAGCATCTCGGCGACCAGGAAGGCCAATTCCAGCGACTGCTGGGTGTTCAGCCGCGGGTCGCACGCCGTCTCGTAGCGTCCAGCCAGGTCCACGTCCGAGATGTCCTGTGCGCCACCGAGGCATTCGGTGACGTCCTCGCCGGTGATCTCGACGTGGATGCCGCCCGGGTGGGTGCCCAGCGCCCGGTGCACCTCGAAGAAGCCCTGCACCTCGTCGACGATGCGGTCGAAGTGCCGGGTCTTGTAGCCGGTGGACGACTCGTGGGTGTTGCCGTGCATCGGGTCGCACTGCCAGATCACCTGGTGACCGGCGGCCTGGACCTTCTCGACGATGGGCGGCAGCAGGTCACGCACCTTGCTGTTGCCCATCCGGCTCACCAGCGTCAGGCGGCCCGGCTTGTTGTGCGGGTCCAGGCGCTCGACGTATTCCACGGCCAGCTCGGGGGTGATCGTCGGCCCGATCTTGACGCCGATCGGGTTGGCGATCACCTCGGCGAAGGCGATGTGCGCGCCGTCGAGCTGGCGGGTGCGCTCCCCGATCCACACCGTGTGCGCCGACAGGTCGAACAGCTGCGGTTCCCCGCCCTCGGTCTCGGCCAACCGCAGCATGGACCGCTCGTAGTCCAGGACCAGCGCCTCGTGGCTGGCGTAGATCTCGGCGGTCTGCAGGTTGCGGTCGGCGACCCCGCAGGCGCTCATGAATTTCAGGCCACGGTCGATCTCGTTGGCCAGCGCCTCGTACCGCGCGCCCGCCGGCGACGTCCGCACGAATTCCCGGTTCCAATCGTGCACTAGGTGCAGCGAGGCCAGCCCCGACGACGTCAGGGCCCGCATCAAGTTCATGGCGGCGCTGGCGTTGGCGTAGGCCCGCACCAGCCTCGACGGGTCGTGCTCGCGCACCGCCGCGTCCGCGGCAAAACCGTTGATCATGTCGCCGCGGTAGGACTTCAACCCCAGGGCGTCGATGTCGGCGGACCGCGGCTTGGCGTACTGGCCGGCGATACGGGCCACCTTGATGACCGGCATGCTGGCGCCGTAGGTGAGGACCACCGCCATCTGCAGCAGCGCGCGGATGTTGCCGCGGATGTGCGGCTCGGTGTTCTCGGTGAAGGTCTCCGCGCAGTCGCCGCCCTGCAGCAGGAAGGCCTCGCCCCGGGCGACCTGCGCGAGGTGTTCTTGCAGCCGGACGATCTCCGAGGGCACCGTCACGGGCGGCACGCTCTCGAGCACCGTGCGCATCGCCGCCGCCTGGTCGGTGGGCCAGCTCGGCTGCTGCGCGGCGGGCCTGGCCAGGGCGGCGTCCAGGCGCGCCCGCAGATCGCTGGGCAGCGGCGGCAGCGGCGGCAGCTGGTCGATCGGGATGTCGACGGTCCAGTTCATCGGTCCATGGTAACCGGGCCGCGCCGACCGCTGATCAGGCCGAACGGGCCACGGTTCAGCCGCCGGAGGTGATCAGCCGGAAACGGCGCAACTGGTCCCGGGCGTCCACGAGCGCGTCGTGGGCGTCGCGCGGCCGCGCCGGCATGGGCGGGCTGCCGCGGTCCTCCCACAGCTGCCGCAGTTCCCGGGTGAACCGCGGTATCGCGCGGGGCAGGTCGGGCATGGTTCCCCACAGCTGGCACAGGGCGACGTGGTCGTAGGCCGCCACCCACGCCCACAGTTCGATCGGGTCGGCGCCGCGCTGGGGCGAGTGGACGCCGAAGAACTCTTCGAGGTCTTCGCGGATCTGCCGGCGCGAGCGCCACGCCTTCGACGCCAGGGACGGCAGCTTGGGCAGCACGTTCGCGCGCACCCACGGCCCCGCGCGCTCGGGGTCGAACTCGGTGGACACCGCGTAGTACTCGCGGCCGTCCTCGGCGGCCACCCCGATCGAGATCAGCTCGATGGTGCGGCCGTCCTCGATGAACTCGGTGTCGTAGAAGTACCGCATGGGTCAGCGGGCGATCAGGATGGGTTCGGTGCCCTCGGGCGGCGGCGCGGGGTGCACCTCGTCGTCCAGGCGGGCGTCGACCGCCCGCTCGTCGGGTAGGCGCGGGGTGCCGGCGATCGCGCACTGCAAATACAGCTTGGCTCGGACGACGGGCCTGCGCAACGTGCGCTCCCGCTGCAGCGCGCGCCGCATCTTGTCCGGCTGGGTGGTGTAGCGCCAGCGGGCCCACGGCGCGTGCGGGCGCGACAGCCGTACCGCGCCGATGACCAGCAACACCACGAGGAACATCCCGAGCAACCCCGTCCACACCTTGCCCTTGAGCACCACCACGACGGCCAGCGGCAACGTCAGCGCCATCGCGCTGGCGACGGCGGCGTGCCAGGCGACCGAGTCGGCGCCGTGCCAGGCGGGCAGGAAGAACATGAGCGGGTGCAGGCCCATGATCAACAACCCCGCCACGGCGACGGCGGCGAAGACGGCGTCCACCGAGGTGCGGCCGTCCTCGGACCAGTAGACATCCGACAGGTGCAGGATTAGCGCGTACTCGTCGAGGACCAGGGCGGCACCGATCCCGAAAAACGTTGCGGCGACCGTGAATTCCGGCTCGGTCCCGTCGAGGGACAGGGTGACCAGGGTGAGGCCGGACAGCAGCACCAGCACCACTCCGAACGTGACGTGGTGGATGTGCACTCCCCCGACGTGCACGTTGCGCGGATGCCACCAGCGGGTGGGGCGGCCGGCGTCGGCGCGGTGCCGGATGAAGCGCACGAACGATCGGGTGACGAAAAACGTCAGGATGAAGGCAACCAGGCAGCACAGCAACGGCAGCCGGCCGCCGTGCTCGATGTCATGCGCGAACCAGCGGGTCACCCTCGGCACGAACCAGTGCAGCACACTGAAAAACGTACGCCGGTCGGCGTCGAGCCCGCGGGAGCCGCGCTGCACCGCCTGTCGCCCGCTGGGCACCGATTACGCTGTTGTCCGACATGAGTACACGGCAGGCGCCCGGCGCGGGCTTCCGGCACAGCGAATCCGGGCGGGTGCTGCTGTGGTGCCCGATGGGGCTGCTGGCCGTCGCGGCGCTGGTCGTCGTCGGCTGGCAGCTGTTCGCGCACACGCCGTATCGGATCGACATCGACGTCTACCAGATGGGCGCGCGCGCCTGGCTGGACGGGCGCCCGCTGTACCGCGGGGACGTGCTGTTCCCGACGCCGATCGGGCTGAAGCTGCCGTTCACCTACCCGCCGCTGGCCGCCATCGTGTTCAGCCCCTTCGCGTGGCTGCGCATGCCGGCCGCCAGCGTCGCGATTACGGTGTTGACGCTGGTGCTGCTGATCGCGTCGACGACGCTGGTGCTGAGCGGGCTGCGCGTGTGGGAGTCCTCGACCCGGCTGGGCGGCCCGGCGTGGCTGCGCCGGTTGTGGTTGGCGGTGCTGCTGACGGCCGCGGCGACGCTGTGGCTGGAGCCGATCGCCTCCAACTTCGCCTTCGGGCAGATCAACGTGGTGCTGATGACGCTGGTGCTCGCCGACTGCATCCCCCGCCGCACGCCGTGGCCGCGCGGGCTGCTGCTCGGCCTCGGCATCGCCCTGAAATTGACGCCCGCGGTATTTCTCCTTTATTTCCTCGTCCGCCGCGACGGCCGGGCGGCGCTGACCGCGCTAGCCTCGTTCGCGGGGGCGACGGCGCTCGGGTTCGCGCTGGCGTGGAGCGATTCGCTCGAGTACTGGACCCACACCCTGCACCACACCGACCGCATCGGTGAGGCCGCGCTGAACACCGACCAGAACATCGCCGGCGCGCTGGCCCGGCTGGGTCTCGACGAGCACGGCCGGTTCCCGTTGTGGGTCGGCGCCTGCCTGCTGGTGCTCGCGGCGACCCTGTGGGCGATGCGCCGGGTGCTGCGCGCCGACGAGCCGCTGCTGGCGGTCGTCTGCGTCGCGCTCTTCGGGCTGGTGGTGTCGCCGGTGTCCTGGTCGCATCACTGGGTGTGGGTGCTGCCGACCATCGTGGTGACCGCGGTCCTGGGCTGGCGGCGGCGCAACGTCGCCCTGCTGGTGCTCAGCGTGCTCGGCGTGGTGCTGACGCGGTGGACACCGATCGATCTGCTGCCCAAGCACCACGAGACGACGGCGTCGTGGTGGCGCCAGCTGGTCGGGATGTCCTACGTGTGGTGGGCCTTGGCCGTCATCGTCGCGGCCGGGCTCACCGTCGCCGCGCGGGTGGCCGCCCGCGACGCCGCACCGCAGCGGCTGACGCCGGTGACCGCGGCCGGCTGATCGCGGTCCGGTCTAGCCGGCGGCGGTCTCGGGGATGCGCTGCCCCTCGTCGGCGGGAGCGTCGCCGTTGGCGCGGTTCTTGATGCTGGCGGCGTAGATGTCGACGTACTCCTGGCCGGACAGGCCCATCAGCTCGTAGATGACCTCGTCGGTGACCGCCCGCTCGATGAAGCGGTTGCCGGCCAGGCCCTCGAAGCGGGAGAAGTCCATCGGCTTGCCGAAGCGCACGGTGACGCGTCCGAACCGCAACATGTTGGTGCCGGGCGGGTTGACCACGTCGGTGCCGATCATGGCGACCGGGATCACCGGGACGCCGGTGTGCAGGGCCAGCCGGGCCAGGCCGGTCTTGCCCTTGTACAGCCGGCCGTCCGGGGACCGGGTGCCCTCGGGGTACATGCCCAGCAGCTTGCCCTGCTTGAGGACCTGCTCGGCGGTGGTCAGCGCGGCGCGGGCGCTGTCGGCGTCGGTGCGGTCGATCGGGACCTGCCCGACGGCGGTGAAGAACCACCGCTGAAACCAGCCCTTGAGGCCGGTGCCGGTGAAGTATTCCGACTTGGCGAGGAACGTGATGCGACGCCGCACCACCAGCGGCAGGTAGAAGCTGTCCATCACCGCCAGGTGGTTACTGGCCAGGATCGCCGGGCCGGTGCTCGGAATGTATTCCAAGCCTTCGACTTTCGGCCGGCCGAGCAAGGACAGCAAGGGGCCGAGGAGAATGTACTTGAATAGCCAGTAGTACATGGCCCTCCCTCTTGGCTGCACCCGCCCGGTGTTCTGCGCCAACTGTACCCACCCCTACCGGGCGGGACCACCTTCGACGGGGCCCAAGTCGGGGGCGAGTCACTCCTCGACGGTGACCGGGATGGGTTGATAGCGGATCTTGTCGCCGGCGGCCCCGCCGTCGGTCGGGCTGTCGGCGGCGCCGGAGGGCGGACCGTCCGGCGGGGAATCGTGCGGTGGCGGCGCCGCGCGGTCGTTGACGTCGTTGACGATCGAGCGGATGACCTCGAGCAGGGCGATGCTGTGGTCAGCGACCACCGTAAGCAGCGGATGCTGGTCGCCGGTGGCCAGGGCGGCCAGGGCGCACACCGGGCACCACACCTGCTGGCACTTGCCGGTTCCCACCCCTTTGCCGGCGGTCAGCGCCGCCGCCGCCCGCACGGCGGGGTCGATGCCGTCCAGGATTGACTGGGCCAGCCTGCGCAACTCGGGGCCGAGATCGGAATGCGCGCCGTTCATTTAGGCCACACCTCCGGATCCGGTCGAAAACGCACTGTCAGCTCGGTACCCCGAACGCGGGCGTCTAATACGATGCAGCGGCGGAGCACGGACGCCAGCCGCACCCTGCGCCGCAATCCGCCGGCGCTGATGATGAGGTCGTCGTCGACGCGCCCCAGCGTGAGCCCGGCGGGGTCGAGTTGCGGCAACGCTAGCCGCATGCGGTAGATCGAGCCAAGCCCCGTGCCGGATTCCAGGTCTACCGTGGGCCGCAGCGGTCCCGGCGGCGCGACCCCGCCGCGCCGGCGCGCCGCGTCGAGCAGCTCTGCCAGCGCCTTGGGGCCGATCGGCTCGGCGGGCAGGTGCGGGGTCAACACCAACGCCACCTCCCCGATGGTGGCGTCGAGCTCCTCGAGCACGCCGCGCTGCTCGGCGATCCGCTCGGCGTACCAGTGGAAGGCGGGGTGCTCCGGCAGGTTGCGGTACTCATAAGAGTCGTCTTGCGCCAGCACCTGATTGACGATCAATTCCTCGACGCGCACGCCCATCAACGCCAGCGACCCCAGCGTGCGGGCCGCCTCCGCGGCGACCACCCGTTCGGGGGTCAGCACCAGGTGGGCGCTGACCTGTCGACCGTCGGTCAGCAGCGCGCTGAGCCCGTCGACGCTGGCGCTGACGCGCTCCAACAGTTCGACGACCCCCGCCGACCGGGGGTCGTCGGAGGTGAGCGCCAGCCGGCGGTGCCGCGGCCAGGCCCGCTCGACGTACAGGGCGAAGGTGGCGGGCAACGTCAACATGCGCAGCGCGTCGGCGGTCGACGCGCAGTCGACGACGATGCGGTCCCACCGCCCGCTGGCCGCCAGCTCGCCGACGGCGTGCAGGCCGAGCACCTCCTGCACGCCGGGCAGCGCCGAAAGTTCTTCGGGCGCAATGGAACTCAACTCCGATTCGGGAAATTGCCGGTCCACCGCGGCGATCACCTCGCGCCACCGCGTCTCGAGCAGCGCGAGGGTGTCCAGCGCCAGCGCGTCAAGGAAACCCCCGCCCGCCGCGCCGGTGTCGAGCTCGGCGAGGACGCGGAGGGGTTCCCCGCGGCTCGGCGGGACGGGGACGCCGAGCACGTCGCCGAGGGAGTGCGCCTGGTCGGTCGACACCACCAACACTCGCTGCCCGGCGCCGGCGGCGCTGACCGCGGTGGCGGCGGCCAGGGTGGATTTCCCTACCCCGCCTTTGCCAACGAAAAGACTGAGTCGGGTCGGGACGGACTCCCGGGATGCGCTGGACTCACTCAGCCTCGACTCGTTTCTTCAGGTCCTTCAAGGCGGTGTCGGTCAACCGACGCTCGGCCTTGCGCTTGAGCAGCCCGATCATGGGCATGGCCAGGTCCACCGACAGCTCGTAGGTGACCTCGGTGCCGGATCCCTTGGGAGACAACAGGTATGAGCCCTCCAGCGAGCGCAGCAGCGAGCTGGAGACCAGCGTCCAGCTCACCGAGCGCCGGTCCGCCGGCCAGGTGTAGGACATGACCATCGTGTCCTTGAGCACCGTGGCGTCCAGCACGATGCGCGCGACCTTGGGGTACCCGTCGGCGTCCTTCTCCTGGACCTCGGCTTCCTTGTACTCGGAGATCCAGTCCGGGTAGGAGTCGATGTCGGCGATCACTTGCATCACCGTGTCCGGGTCGGCATCGATGTAGATCGTTTGGGTCGTCTTCTCCGCCACCTGGTTGCTGCCCTCTCTCCCGCAAGCGGGTCACCCCCGCTCCGGGGAAACTGCCTTGCGGGACTTACCCCGGGCCTCCGGTCGGAAACGCTACTCTCCGCACCAACCCGACCCGGCTAAACTACCGGAGAAACTCCGACCGGTCGGAGGCGTTCCAGCTCCGCCTTGACCTCGAACGCCATTTTCTTGCCCGCCACCCGACGGCGGTGCGTCATTTTCGCCAGGTTCAACTTGGCCAGCTGCCAGGCCGCCACCCCGGTGGGTTCGGCGTGCAGGAAGTAGTGCAGCACCACGCCGTCGAGCGAGGGCTCCAGCCACACCTCCATGGTGCCGGTGAGGGCGCCCGTAACGGTCCACCGGATGCCCTTGTCGCCGCGGTCCTCGACGACCTGCAGCCGCAGGTCCGGCCACCACCGGCGCCAGCTCGACGGGTCGGCGACGGCCGCGCCGACCCGCCCGCCGTCCGCCGCGACGAACGTCTCGTCCGCGATCTGGATGCTGTTCATCCCGTCAGCTTCACACACTCCCTTCGGTGGCCGCGCCGGGGGCGGCCGGTACTCCGGCCACCCGCGGCCACCGGGACGGGAGCAGGCCGGCCGGCGGTTTAGGCTGGTGACAGCAATCCCGCTGCCGGGAAATCCCACCTGAGCAAATCGAGGTCACAAGAAAGTGCGTGAGTACAGCGTCCCCGCCCGCTTCTCCGTCGGCGAGCACGACAACATCGCGAACATGGTCTTCGAACATGAGCGCGACAACCCGGACCTCGTCATCTACCAACGCCAGGTCGACGGCGCGTGGACGGACGTCACCTGCGCGCAGGCCGCCGATGAAATCCGTTCTGCGGCACTGGGATTGATTGCACTCGGGGTGCAGTCCGGCGATCGGGTGTGCATCTTCTCGGCCACCCGCTACGAGTGGGCCATCTTCGACCTGGCGATTCTGTCGGTCGGCGCGGTCACCGTGCCGATCTATGAGACGTCGTCGGCGGAGCAGGTGCGGTGGGTGCTGCAGGACTCCGAGGCGGTGGTGGCGTTCGCCGAGACCGACGAGCACGCCGCCATGGTCACCGAACTCAGCGCCGAACTGCCCGCACTGCGGCGGGTCCTGCACATCGACGGGTCGGGACCCAAGGCGCTCGACCAGCTGGTCGAGGAGGGCGCGGCGGTGGACCCCGCAGAGGTGACCGCGCGGCTCGAGGCGCTGGGCGCCGACGATCCGGCGACGTTGATTTACACCTCCGGCACCACCGGGCGGCCCAAGGGCTGCCAGCTCACGCACTCCAACCTGCTCTACGAGACCCGCGGCGCCAAGGAGAGCCTGCCCACGCTGCTCGAGGAGGGGCAGCGGCTGCTGGTGTTCCTGCCGCTGGCGCACGTGCTGGCCCGCTCGCTCACGCTGTCCGCGTTCGCCAACAAGGTCACCGTCGGGTTCACCAGCGACATCAAGAACCTGGTGCCGCTGTTTGCGGTGTTCAAGCCGACGGTGGTGGTGTCGGTGCCGCGGGTGTTCGAGAAGGTCTTCAACACCGCCGAGCAGAACGCCTCGAACGACGGCAAGGGCAAGATCTTCGCGGCGGCCGTGCAGACCGCCGTCGACTGGAGCAAGGCGCAGGACGGCGGCCGCAAGGGGCTGGCGCTGCGCGCCAAGCACGCCGTGTTCGACCGGCTGGTGTACAACAAGCTGCGCGCCGCGCTGGGCGGCGACTGCCACGCGGCGCTGTCCGGCGGCGCGCCGCTGGGCTCACGGCTGGGGCACTTCTACCGCGGCGTGGGGCTGACCATTCACGAGGGCTACGGCCTGACCGAGACCAGCTCGGCGATCACCGTCAACCAGGTGGGCAACGTCCGGATCGGCACCGTGGGAACCCTGGTGCCCGGCAACAGTTTACGAATCGCCGAGGACGGCGAGCTGTTGGTCCGCGGCGGCGTTGTGTTCAGCGGCTACTGGCGCAACGAGCAGGCCACCGACGACGCGTTCACCGACGGCTGGTTCCGCACGGGCGATCTGGGCGCGGTGGACGAAGACGGATTCCTCAAGATCACCGGCCGCAAGAAGGAACTCATCGTCACCGCCGGCGGCAAGAACGTGGCGCCCGCCGTGCTCGAGGACCGGCTGCGGGCGCACCCGCTGATCAGCCAGGCGATGGTGGTCGGGGACAACAAGCCGTTCATCGGCGCGCTGATCACCATCGACCCGGAGGCGTTCGACGGCTGGAAGCAGCGCAACCATAAGGCCGCCGGCGCGTCGGTGGGCGACCTGGCGACCGACCCCGACCTGGTCGCCGAGGTGGACTCCGCCATCAAGGAGGCCAACAAGGCGGTGTCGCACGCGGAGTCGATCCGCAAGTTCCGCATCCTGCCGGTCGACTTCACCGAGGACACCGGGGAGCTGACGCCGACGATGAAGGTCAAGCGCAACGTCGTCGCCGAGAAGTTCGCCTCCGACATCGAGTCGATCTACGAGAAGGAGTGACGGGCCGCGCCTAGCCGAGCAGCCCGGCCAGCCGGGCGGCCAGGGTGTCCCACCGCCATTGCGAGGTCGCCCAGCGGCGCCCCGCGGCGCCCATCGCGGCGGCCCGGTCGGGGTCGCCAAGCAGCCCGGCGACCGCGTCGGCGACCTGGCTGACCGAGCGGCCGTCGACGACCAGCCCGGTTTCGTTGTCGCGCACCGTTTCCGGCGCGCCCCCGGAGCGTCCGGCGATCACCGGCACACCGGTCGCGGACGCCTCGAGGAACACGATGCCCAGGCCCTCGACGTCCATGCCGCCGCCGCGGGTGCGGCACGGCATGGCGAACACGTCGGCCAGCGCGTGGTGCGTGGGCAGCTCGGCGGCGGGCACACCGCCGGTGAAGGTGACATGCTCGTCGACCCCGCACTCGCGGGCGAGCTTGCGCAGCGCCTCCAGATAGGGGCCACCCCCCACGATCACCAGGGCCGCGCCGTCCACGCGGCGGCGGACCGACGGCAGCGCCTTGATCAACACGTCCTGCCCCTTGCGCGGCACCAGCCGCGACAGGCACACCACGGTGGGCCGTTCGCCCAACCGGTAGCGCGCCCGCAGCTCGGCGCGACCCGCCGGGTCGGGCCGGAACCGGTCGGTGTCCACGCCGGAGGGCAGGTATTCCAGTGACGCCTTGGGCCCGAACGCCGGCGCGAACCGCGAGCGCGTGTAGCGGCTGACGAAGGTGACGACGTCGGTGTCGTCGCCGATGCGCCGCAGCACCGAGCGCGCGACGGGCAGCATCGACCAGCCGACCTCGTGACCGTGGGTGCTGGCCACCACACGCTTCGCGCCCGCGCCGCGGGCCCGCTGGGCGAGCAGGGCCAGCGGCGCGGCCGCCCCGAACCAAACGGCGTCGATGCCGTGCTCCCCGATCAGCCGGCGCATCCGGGCGTCGACCGAGGGGCCGGGCAGCATCAACGTGCCGGGGTGGCGCACCACCCGGTAACCGGCCGCCTCGGCGGCCTTGTCGTGGGCGTCGGCGCCCTTCCACTGGGGCGCGTAGACCGTGACCGCGTGCGGACCCTGCCGCACCAGCCTGTCGACGAATTCGCCCAGATACGACTGGATGCCGCCCGGGCGGGGCGGAAAGTCGTTGGTAACCAGCAGGACCCGACTCACCTGCGACAGGCTAGCGCGGCGCCGAGGCGGGCCGCGCACGCGGCCCTAGCGGGTCAACCACTGATGCCAGCGCACCAGCAGATCCGCCGGGGCGGTGTTCAGGATGTCGTGGGCGGCGGTGGGCAGGTCGGCGTGGCGGACGCCGCAGGTGGCCAGGTAGAGCTCGCGCAGTTTCGGCGCACCGTAGGTGTCGGCCACGAAGCGGGCGAACCACCACGCGCGGTCGTACGCCAGGGATCGCTGCGGTCCGGGCGCGTCCAGCTCGGCGTCGGACGGCAGCGTCAGCGGCACGGGCGACGCGTCGGCCGGCACCGGTGTCGGCGGCCGGGCCACGAAGTCGGCGACGCCCTCGGGTAGCCAGCGGGGCGCGTCCAACACGGTATCGGCGCGCGACGCGTAGTGAAAAAGCTCGTGTGTCAGCACGATTCGCAGCGACGCCGGGCTCATGTTCGCCGCGCCGGGCGCGAACACGATCCGCTGGCCGTAGGCCACCCGGCGCGCCGGGTCCACCCGGTCGACGACCGTCACGGCCGCGATATCGGCCCACTGCGACTCCGATCCGCCGCCGGCGGCGCCGCGGAACTCCGCATCCGTGCCGGCCGCGACGAGCGCGATGTTCCGCGGCCAATCGACGCCCCAGAAGGCCTCGACGGCGCCCACCGCCGGACCGAGGCTCGCCACGACGCGGGACAGCAGGCGATCGCTGGCGGTGCCGCCCAGCGAGAGCAGGCTGACGGTGCGGTCGCCGACGGTCAACGACTTGGTCGCGGCGTCGACGGCGCGATGCGCGGGGGTGATCAACTGCGGCGGCCGGATCCGGCCATCGCGCGCGGCGTCGAACGGCACGGCCGCCGCGACCACCAACTCGACGAGGAAGACCCAGGCCAACAGCACCGGTCGGCGCCGGCGGCGTGAGTTGGGGCGTCTAGTAACGGCGCGCGTCGTAGATCGGGCCGGAGGAGTTCATCGGCACCACCCGGACCGGCACGCCGTAGGTCGACGAGTGCACCATCATGCCGTCACCGATGTAGATGCCCGTGTGCGAGGCGTCGGAATAGAAGGTCAGCACGTCACCGGGCTGCAGGTCCGACAGCGACACGGGCTGCCCGCCGTGGGCGAGCGCCTGGCTGGAGTGCGGCAGCGAGATGCCGGCCTGCTGGAAGGCCCACATCACCAGGCCGGAGCAGTCGAAGCCGCCGGGAGCGGCGCCGCCCCACACGTACTGAGAGCCGACCTGCGTCAGCGCGGCCTGCACGACGGTGTTCCTGTCGCCGCCACCCTGGGGCGGTGCGAACTGCTCACCGGGAGGCGGGGCCACGCCGGGTGCCTGCCCGTCGCCGGGGGGCGCACCGGGCGGCGCCGCTTCCGGCGCCGGCGCGCCCGGGCCGGGTGGCGCCGCGGCCGGGGCGGGGCCCGCCAGCGCCGTGCGCTGCTCGGGGGACAGCGAGACGTACTGGGACTTGACGACCGCGATCTGCACCTGCAGTTGGCTCTGCTTGGACTGCAGGCTGGCCCGCACCGCGGCGGCCTGCTCGGCGGCGCTCTTGGCGTCGGCGGCGGACTTCGCCGATTCCTTCTCGGCCTTGGCGGCCTGCTCACCGGCGGACTTGAAGCTAGCCATCTGGTTGGACATCTGCGTCGCCATCACGCGCTGCACGGCGAGCTTGTCGATCAGCCCCTGCGGGGAGCCCGCGGTCAGGATCGCTTCCATGCCGTCGACGTGACCGCCCATGTACTTGGCGGCGGCCAGGTTGTTGACGGCGGTCTGGTAGGAGGCCAGTCGGGCCTTGGCCGCGTCGACGGCGGCCTGATCGTCGTCGTGTTTCTTCTCCGCCGCGCGCTGCGCCCGCAGCTTGTCGTTCAGGTCGAGCTGCGCGCTGTGCATCGCCTCCGTGGTCTGCTCGGCCTGGCGCGACAGCTGGTTCAGCTTGGCCAGCGCGTCCTCGGCGGGGTCGGCCGCGGCGTAGGAGGTGACGATTCCGGATAAGACGGTAAAGCCCGCTAGCGTTCCGACGGCGGAGCGTGTAAGGGCACGCGCAATCGGGTATCTAGACACAAGCCTCAAGATTTTGCTTCCTTAAACGGCCATCGACTGCGATGCGTCGAGCTGGTTTAGGTCTCAAACAGGTTACGAAACGATATCGGCGTTTGTCCAAAGCGAGCGGTTAAGAAATCGGAAAGATTTCTGTCATTTCTCTGTGAGTGGAATACCGCCTCGCGTCCAGGTTTCCTTGTGGCACAGGTCTTTTGTGACACACAAGGCGACTACGCTACACCGGTGCCGCGCCCCCGATGAATCGGTACTAACCGCAGCCTTGGGGCCAGCCCGACCTCGGCCAACACCTCCAGCGCGGCGCGCTCGTCCTGCAATAGCGTCTCCGGCACCCCCAGCAAAACGCTGACCACGCAATCGCGGCAGCCGGGCCCGCGCACCGCGCAGTCGTCGCAGTCGATCACCACCGGCGTTCCCGCTCCGGGCGGTCCGCCCGTCGACCCGAACTCCGTCATGCCGTCCCCTTCGCGTCCACTGTTCGATGCCACGGTCGGTCCTCTCGGTCGGTCTGGTCCGGCGAACATCTCGTCGTTGCGGCGAACGCTAACGGCGGGCACCGACACGTTTCGATCGCGCGGGCGACGGCGGCGTGGGACGGCCGCGGTGTCGGTGCCCGGGCTTAACGTCACCGCCGTGGGTGCGAGCGAGGCCAGCCAATTGACGTTCGCCGACGTGGGTTCGCCGTTCACCACCGACGACGTGTCCCTGAGGGAGACGACGTTCGTGGTCGTGGACCTCGAGACCACGGGCGGCCGCACCAAGACCACCGGCGACACGCCCCCCGACGCCATCACCGAGATCGGCGCGGTCAAGGTGCGCGGCGGGGCGGTGCTCGGCGAGTTCGCCACCCTGGTCGACCCGCAGCGCAGCATCCCGCCGCAGGTCGTGCAGCTGACCGGCATCACGACCGCCATGGTGCGCGACGCGCCGACCATCGACGCGGTGCTGCCGATGTTCCTGGAGTTCGCCGGCGACGCGGTGCTGGTCGCCCACAACGCCGGATTCGACGTCGGGTTCCTGCGCGCCGCGGCCCAGCGCTGCGACATCGCCTGGGCCCGGCCGCGGGTGCTGTGCACGGTCCGGCTGGCCCGCCGCGTGCTCAGCCGCGAGGAGGCGCCCAGCGTGCGCCTGGCCGCCCTGGCCCGCCTGTTCGCCATGACCACCCAGCCCACCCACCGGGCACTCGACGACGCCCGCGCCACCGTCGACGTGCTGCATGCGCTGATCGAGCGGGTCGGCAACCAGGGCGTGCACACCTACGCCGACCTGCGCTCCTACCTGCCCGACGTGACCCCGGCGCAGCGCCGCAAACGGGTGTTGGCCGAGGGCCTGCCCCGCCGGCCGGGCGTCTACCTGTTCCGCGGGCCGTCCAACGAGGTGCTGTACGTGGGCACGGCCACGGACCTGCGGCGCCGCGTGAACCAGTACTTCACCGGCGCCGACCCGCGCCGCCGGATGAAGGAGATGGTGGCGCTGGCCGAAGCGATCGAGCATGTCGAGTGCGCCCACGCGCTGGAGGCCGGCGTCCGGGAATTGCGGATGCTGGCCGCGCACGCCCCGCCGTACAACCGGCGGTCGAAGTTCCCGCACCGCTGGTGGTGGGTGGCCCTGAGCGACGAGGCGTTCCCGCGACTGGTGGTGGTGCGGGCGCCCCGCCACGACCGCGCCGTGGGACCGTTCCGGTCGCGCACCGACGCCGCGGACACGGCCGCGCTGCTGGCCCGGTTCACCGGCGTGCGGACCTGCGCCACCCGGCTGGGGCGCTCGGCGCTGCACGGTCCGCTCTGCGCGCAGACGGAGGTGTCGCCCTGCCCCGCGGCCCGGGACGTCACGGCCACCCGGTACGCGGCGGCCGTCGCGCGGGCCGCGGCGCTGATCGACGGCGCCGACAACGGCGCGCTGACCGCCGCCGTCGATCAGGTCACGGCGCTGGCCGAACGACGGCATTTCGAAAGCGCCGCCCGGCTGCGGGACCGCACCGCCGCCGCGGTAGAGATCTTGTGGCGTGGTCAGCGACTGCGTGCGCTGGCGGCGCTGCCCGAATTGATCGCCGCGGCGCCCGACGGTGCCGGCGGCTACCAGCTGGCCGTCGTTCGCTACGGCCAGCTCGCCGCGGCCGGTGCGGCCCGCCGCGGGGTGCCGCCCATGCCGGTGGTCGACGCGCTTTCCCTTGGGGCACAGGCGATCTTGCCCACGCCCGCGCCGCTCGGTGGCGCGCTGGTCGAGGAGACCGCGCTGCTGGCGCGCTGGCTGACCACCCCGGGTGTGCGCATCGTCCGGGTCGAGGGCACCCCCGACGCCGGCGGCTGGGCGTCACCGCTACGCGCGGCCGGCACCTGGGCGGCGTGGGCGGCGGCGGCCCGCTCGGCGCGGCTGGCCGCCGACCAGCTCACCCGTCACGACGCCGACTCAGGGCTGCTGACCCACCCGCACCCATCGCGCGAGCAGCTGTTCGGCCGCCCCGGAATCGATGGCCGCGCTGGCGCGGCGCAGCCCGTCCTCCCAGGCGGGCAACCATTCAGCGCGGCTGGATAGCCCGGCGTGCGCGACGAGGGCGCCGGCGGCGTTGAGGACGACGGCGTCGCGGACCGGGCCCGTGGCCCCGGCCAGCACCGCCCGGACCTCCGCCGCGTTGAACTGGGCGTCGCCGCCCAGCAGGTCGGCGACGTCGGCGCGGGGGAACCCGAACCCGGCCGGGTCGAACGTCAGCCGGTCCACGGTGCCGGCCTGCACGCGCCAGATGGTGCTGGTGGTGGTCGTCGTCAGCTCGTCGAGGCCGTCGTCGCCGTGCACCACCAGGACGCTGGACCGGCGCCCCGCGAAGACGCCCGCCATCACCTCGGCCAGATCGGCGAAGGCGCAGCCGATCAGCCCGGCCCGCGGCCGCGCCGGATTGGTCAGCGGCCCAAGGAGATTGAAGACCGTCGGCACCCCGATCTCGCGGCGCACCGCCGAGGCGTGCCGGTACGACGGGTGAAACAGCGGCGCGAAGCAGAACCCGATGCCCAAGTCGGCGAGGCTGCGGGCCACCTCGTCGGGGCCGGCCTCGATGCGCACGCCGAGGGCCTCGAGCGTGTCGGCGCCGCCGGACAGCGACGACGCCGCCCGGTTGCCGTGCTTGATCACGGGCACCCCGGCGGCGGCGACCACGATCGATGCCATGGTGGACAGGTTCACGGTGTTGACGCCGTCACCGCCGGTTCCGACGATGTCGACCGCGTCCTGCCCGGTCACGCCGTCGGGCAGGGGGCGCGCGTGGCGCAGCATGACGTCGGCCAGCTCGCCGACCTCCCCCGACGTCGGGGCCTTCATCGTCATCGCCACCGCAAAGGCGGCGATCTGGCCCGCGCTGGCCTGCCCCGCCATGACCTGCTCCATGGCCCAGGCCGCCTGACCCCGCGCCAGTTCGCGCCGGGCGGTCAGCCGGGCCAGGATCTGCGGCCACGACGGCGCCGCCGCGGACCCGGGGATCCCAGGCGCACCCTCAGATGTCAGAGCCACGCGCCGATGGTCCCACGCGCGGCGAACGCGCCCCAACCGCCGGCGCGCCCGGCCCCCGTCGCCGCGGGCGCCGCCCGGATCCGAACACACCCGGCACCAAAAGCCGCCCCGGGTGGAGTTCGTCAACTACAAAGCGTCATACTTGCAATTGTGACCAGCGCTGTCGGAACTTCAGGCACTGCAATTACATCGCGGGTTCATTCACTGAACCGGCCGAACATGGTCAGTGTCGGCACCATCGTCTGGCTGTCCAGCGAGCTGATGTTCTTTGCCGGCCTGTTCGCGATGTACTTCACCGCGCGCGCCCAATCCGGTGGCAAATGGCCGCCGCCGCCCACCGAACTGAACCTCTACCAAGCGGTTCCGGTGACGTTGGTGCTGATCGCGTCGTCGTTCACCTGCCAGATGGGGGTGTTCGCGGCCGAGCGCGGCGACGTCTTCGGGCTGCGCCGCTGGTATGTCCTCACGTTCCTGATGGGCCTGTTCTTCGTTTGCGGGCAGGGCTACGAGTACTACCACCTGGTCAGCCACGGCACCACCATTCCGGGCAGCGCCTACGGCAGTGTGTTCTACCTCGCCACCGGTTTCCACGGCCTGCACGTGACCGGCGGGCTGATCGCCTTCATCTTCCTGCTGGCCCGCACCGCGATGAGCAAGTTCACCCCCGCGCAGGCCACTGCCAGCATCGTCGTCTCCTACTACTGGCATTTCGTGGACATCGTGTGGATCGCGCTGTTCACGGTCATCTATTTCATCCGATGAGCCGACGGCTCCGAATCACGGAATGAACAGGAGTGCTCGGTTGAAGAAGCTGGGGTCCATGCGAAACCGGAAGCCGCGAAACGCCGCGAGCGATCGCTCGCGGCGGCGGCTGCGCCGCCGGCTGTCCGGCGGCCTGCTGTTGCTGATCGCGCTGACGATCGCCGGCGGGCTGGCCGCCGTCCTGACGCCCCGGCCGCAGGTCGCGGTCGCCGACGAGTCCAACTCGGCGTTGCTGCGGACCGGCAAGCAGCTGTTCGAGACGTCCTGCGTGTCGTGCCACGGCGCCAACCTGCAGGGCGTGCAGGACCGCGGGCCGAGCCTGATCGGCGTCGGCGAGGAGGCCGTGTACTTCCAGGTCTCCACCGGCCGGATGCCCGCCATGACCGGCGAGGCGCAGGCGCCCCGCAAGGAGCCGATCTTCGACGAGACGCAGGTCGACGCGCTGGGTGCGTACGTGCAGGCCAACGGCGGCGGCCCGACGACGGTGCGCAACCCGGACGGCACGCTGGCGATGCGCTCGCTGCGCGGCGACGACCTGGGCCGCGGCGGCGACCTGTTCCGCCTGAACTGCTCGTCCTGCCACAACTTCACCGGTCGGGGCGGCGCCCTGTCCTCGGGCAAGTACGCGCCCCCGCTGGAGGCACCCAACGAGCAGCAGATCCTGGCCGCGATGCGGACGGGCCCGCAGAACATGCCGAAGTTCTCCGACCGCCAGCTGTCGTTCGAGGCCAAGAAGGACATCATCGGCTACGTCAAGGCGGTCACCGAGGAGACGCAGCCGGGCGGCTACGGCCTCGGCGGCTTCGGTCCCGCGCCCGAGGGCATGGCGGCGTGGATCATCGGGATGGTTGCCGCCATCGGGCTGGCATTGTGGATTGGGGCACGAGCATCATGAGCCGCGCCGAGACGACGCAGGGTGAAGCGATGACAGCGATGTGGAGGGGCGGCGCAAGATGACGGACGACGTTCGCGGCTCTGACACCGGTGGCAGCACCCAGGGTGTCGGCGAGAAGGAGCCCGACGACGCGGCGCTGGCCGCGATGTCGCGGGAGGAACTGGTCGCGCTCGGCGGCCGCCTCGATGGCGTCGAGACCATCGTCAAGGAGCCCCGCTGGCCGGTCGAGGGCACCAAAGCCGAGAAGCGCGCCGAGCGCGGCGTCGCCGTGTGGCTGCTGCCGGGCGGCGGGTTCGGGCTCGCGCTGCTGCTGATCTTCTTGTTCTGGCCGTGGGAGTACAAGCCGAAGGGCACCGACGGCAGCTTCCTCTACGACCTGACCACGCCGCTGTACGGGCTGACGTTCGGGATGTCGATCCTGTCGATCGCGATAGGCGTCATCCTCTACCAGAAGCGGTTCATCCCCGAGGAGATCTCGATCCAGGATCGCCACGACGGCGCCTCCCCCGAGATCGACCGCAAGACCGTCGTCGCCAACCTCGGTGACGCCTTCGAGGGCTCCACCGTGGGCCGCCGCAAGCTGATCGGTTTGTCGCTGGGCGTGGGCCTCGGCGCCTTCGGCCTGTCGACCCTGGTCGCCTTCGCCGGCGGGCTGATCAAGAACCCGTGGAAGCCGGTGGTGCCCACCGCGAACGGCAAGAAGGCCGTCCTGTGGACCTCCGGATGGACCCCCCGCTACAAGGGCGAGACGATCTTTCTGGCCCGGGCCACGGGCGACTACACCGGGGCTCCGTTCATCAAGATGCGCCCCGAGGACCTCGACGCCGGCGGCATGGAGACCGTGTTCCCGTGGCGCGAATCCGACGGCGACGGCACCACGCCGGAGTCGCAGGAGAAGCTGCGCGCCATCAACCAGGGCGTCCGTAACCCCGTGATGCTCATCCGCATCCGGCCCGTCGACATGGGCCGCGTGGTCAAGCGTCAGGGTCAGGAAAGCTTCAACTACGGCGAGTTGTTCGCCTACACGAAGGTGTGCTCGCACCTGGGTTGCCCGGCTTCGCTGTTCGAGGAGCAGACCTACCGGATCCTGTGCCCGTGCCACCAGTCGCAGTTCGACGCGCTGCACTTCGCCAAGCCGATCTTCGGCCCGGCGGCGCGCGCGTTGGCCCAACTGCCCATCACGATCGACACCAACGGGTATCTGGTTGCCAACGGCGACTTCATCGAGCCTGTCGGACCGGCATTCTGGGAGAGGACGACAACATGAGTCCAAAACTGAGTCCCCCGAAAATCGGCGACATCATGGCCCGCCAGGGCGAGGGCGTGGACAGCCGCTATCACCCCTCGGCCGCGGTCCGCCGACAGCTGAACAAGGTCTTCCCCACGCACTGGTCGTTCCTGCTGGGTGAGGTCGCGATGTACAGCTTCATCGTGCTGCTGCTCACCGGCGTGTACCTGACGCTGTTCTTCGACCCGTCCATGGCCGAGGTCACCTACAACGGCGTCTACCAGCCGTTGCGCGGCGTGGACATGTCGAAGGCCTTCGCGTCGGCCCTGGACATCTCCTTCGAGGTGCGCGGCGGCCTGTTCGTGCGCCAGGTCCACCACTGGGCCGCGCTGATCTTCGCGGCGTCGATCATGGTGCACCTGGCCCGCATCTTCTTCACCGGCGCGTTCCGCCGGCCCCGCGAGGCGAACTGGGTCATCGGCTCGCTGCTGCTGATCCTCGCCATGTTCGAGGGTTACTTCGGCTACTCGCTGCCCGACGACCTGCTGTCCGGCATCGGGCTGCGCGCCGCGCTGTCGTCGATCACGCTGGGCATGCCGGTGATCGGCACCTGGCTGCACTGGGCGCTGTTCGGCGGTGACTTCCCGTGCGGCGGCGTGGGCAACGAGTGCGCCACGGTGGGAGCGATCATCCCCCGGATGTACGCCCTGCACATCCTGCTGCTGCCCGGCATCATCCTGGCGCTGATCGGCCTGCACCTGGCCATGGTGTGGTTCCAGAAGCACACCCAGTTCCCCGGCCCGGGCCGCACCGAGCACAACGTCGTCGGCGTGCGCGTCATGCCGATCTTCGCGGTGAAGTCGGGTGCGTTCTTCGCCGCGATCGTCGGCGTGCTCGGCCTGATGGGCGGCCTGCTGCAGATCAACCCGATCTGGAACCTGGGCCCCTACAAGCCCTCGCACGTCTCGGCGGGCTCGCAGCCGGACTTCTACATGATGTGGACCGAGGGCTTGGCGCGTATCTGGCCGCCCTGGGAGTTCTACTTCTTCCACCACACCATTCCCGCGGTGGTGTGGGTGGCCATCCTGATGGGCGTCGTCTTCGGCCTGCTGATCGTCTACCCCTTCCTGGAGAAGCGGTTCAGCGGCGACTACGCGCACCACAACCTGCTGCAGCGCCCGCGTGACGCTCCGGTCCGCACCTCGATCGGCGCGATGGCGATCGCGTTCTACATGCTGCTCACGCTCGCCGCGATGAACGACATCATCGCGCTGAAGTTCCAGATCTCGCTGAACGCGACGACCTGGATCGGGCGCATCGGCATGGTGATCTTGCCGCCGCTGATCTACTTCATCACCTACCGGTGGTGCATCGGGTTGCAGCGCAGCGACCGCGGCGTGCTCGAGCACGGCATCGAGACCGGCATCATCAAGCGGTTGCCGCACGGCGCCTACGTCGAGCTGCACCAGCCGCTGGGACCGGTCGACGATCACGGTCACCCGCTGCCGCTGGAGTACCAGGGCGCGGCGTTGCCCAAGCGGATGAACAAGCTCGGCTCGGGCGGTTCGCCGGGCAGCGGTAGCTTCCTGTTCGCCGACCCGGCGTCGGAGGACGCGGCCTTGCGCGAGGCGGCGCACAGCGCCGAGCAGCGGTCGCTGACCGCCCTGCGCGAGCATCAGGGCAGCATCGCCGGATCGAACGGCTCCAACGGCCATGGCTCGAACGGCCACGGCTCCAACGGCCAGAACGGTCACCACTAGTAGTAGTGCGCCAACGACGCGGGCCCGCTTTGAGCGCGGCCCGCGTCGTTGCCGTTTGTGGGGCTGCTGTCGGCGGGCGTGGCCTGCTGGGCCGACGCGGGTGCGACCGGCCGCAAGGGATGCCGCGGGATCGAGCTCCGGCTAGGCGTCGGCCGCGAGGGTGCGCAACTGGCGGACGTGCCACCACTCGACCGCCGGCATCGCCGCGGTCACGACACCGGCCAGGCCGTAGGCGATCCACGAGCCGCCGTCGTGGCCGACCGCCATCAGGTACGTCGCCGTCGAGACCGCGACGAGGGCCACGCCCATGGTGCCGACCAGCAGGACCGTGCCGCGCAGCCAGACCCGGTCCACGGCCTCGCCGGCCGGCTCGGGGGTCGGCGTCGTGGCGGCCGAGAAGCGCGGCCGCTTGTCGCGCTCGGCGGCGGTGCGCGGCGCCTGCGACATCAGGCGCACAGGCGGCCTGTCGGGCGCCGTCATCGCGCGTGCGGCCGGCTCGGACTGGGCCAGCCTGCGCGCCCGCAGCAGCATCGGGATCGCCCCGGCGATGATCAGCGCGGAAACGACGATGACGGCGTACAGCACCCAGGTCGTGTGCGGGCTGCTGGCGGCCTTATGGAAGCCCCGACCCAAGTCGACCAGCGCGACGGTGGCGGCGACGCTCACCCCCAGCAACACCAGCCAGACGGCGGCGCACGCCCCGATCAGGATGCGGTCGATGACGTCGGGCGCGATCGTGTCGTCCCCCACCGCGCGGCGATACGCCGAGTATCTGCTCACCATCTAGCAGCTCGTCTGCGGCGCGTCGCTGCTGTTCGACGACAACACGGTGCCGTCGCTGGTCGTGATCGAGCAGTTCAGCCGGCTGACCCGGAACAGGCTGGACGCCTCGACCGAGCCGACGTCGGACTGCGAAATCGGGGTGACCGTGATCGACCACGGGATGTAGACGTTGTGCTGGGTGCGACGCCGGCCCGACGCGTCGACGTAGGTCACCGAGATGATGTCACCGGGGGCTTTGGTGCCGGTCACCGAGTAGGTGACGACGCGAAATGCATATCGAAGCCAGGTTATTCGAATTCATTGCCGGGTTTTTCCTACTGGGCTTCGT
>NZ_LZJC01000144.1 GCF_001666755.1 Mycobacterium sp. E1214
AGGGCGGGTCGGCGCATCACCGCAGAGGCGACGTGTCGCCACCGCGCCGCACTCGGGTCCTGGCCGCCTCGCTGGGCCCGCCGCTGCCAGCGTGACGGTGCCAGCGACTCGATTCGTACGCCCAGAACGCCCAGCGAGGCGGGCAGGATTATCCATGCAAAGACCAGCGCGGAGGTGGTGACCAGGATGCCGGCGAGGCCTATGGAGTGCAGCACCTCCTGCGGGAAGACCAGTAGCCCCACAAGCGCCGACGCGATCGTCAACCCGGAGAACAAAACCGTGCGTCCGGAGGTGTTCATCGTGGTGTGCAGTGCTGCTCGCTCATCACCGGTGTCGGCGAGGTGTTCGCGGTAGCGCGAGATGATCAGCAGGCTGAAGTCAATCGACAGGCCCAGGCCCAGGGCGAAGACCAGGTTCAGTCCGTATACCGACACGACGGTGCACTCGACGAGGACGCGGATGGCGAGTAGCGCGAGCAACACCGTCACCACGCCGCCGAGCAACGCAACGCCGGCGGCGACGACGCCTCGGAACACGACAATGAGCAGCATGAACAGCAGCGGGAAGACTATCAGCTCAGCGAAAGTTAGGTCGTGGATGACCACGTCGGCACCTTGAACGTTGGCGACGGTGGGGCCGCCTAGCAGCACATGGCCGGCTAGCAGCGGATTGTCGTTGATCTGCCGCTCCAGCTCGGGCACCACCTGCTTTTCGGCGACGGGCCCGACTCTGCCCCACACGACGGTGTGGTGGCCGTCTCGTGCGATGAGCGCGGGATTGCGGGCGGACTGGTAATCGATGACCTGTCGTACCTCGCCGCGATGGTGGAGCAGCTCGACCGCGGCCGGCACTTCTGGCGGCGGGGCTAGTTTCGGGTCGATCCGCTGGTCGGTGCGTACCAGCAAGGCATAACCCTGGTGGTAATCGATTCCGGTGGCCTGTTCGATCACCTGGCGGGCCTGCACGTTACGTGCTGCCGGGTCGTCCCAATTCGCCCACCCGCTCGTTAATCGTGCATGCAGACCCAAGCTCATCACCGCCGCCGTGACCGCCAAAATACCGGCGACAAGCAGCACCAATCGGCGTCGACGGAGCACCCACCGTATCAACCCCGGACCCCGGGCGGGCTGCGTGCCAACGGCTTGCTCACCAGACATCGAGAAATCCTCCGAACCCGACTTACTCCGTCGACTCATATACTTCCACGACTGTCAGTCGGTAAACAACTCAGAGTCTGTCAGTAAAGTTATGACTGTGAAAGACGGCGTCAAGCCGGGCAGACGTCAGCTGTATGCCCAGCTCACTCGCGCGGCGGTGCTCGAAGCAGCGAAGACGTTATTCATCTCGGGCGGCTTCGAAGCGACCTCGATCGACGACATCGCCCGGCTAGCGCAGTCCAGCAAGGGGGCGGTATATCACCACTTCCGCGACAAGCGCGAGATCTTCACCGAGGTCTACCGAGCCAGTCAAAACGCGATCGTGGCCAAGGTCATCGACTCCATGAACAAACCATCCAGGCAGCAGGAGCCATGGCAGCTGGTCGAAAAAGGGACCCGTCTATTCCTGCGCAGCTACGTCGACGACAACGACGCCCGAGCCCTGCTTGGTCAGGTCATGGGTGTCCTGGGCTGGGACGGTGTGCGGGCACTCGATGAAGAAATCGCGTTGCCGTTCCTGCGGGCCACACTGCAAGACTTCGTGACCAAAGGGTACGCACGCGCGGTTCCCATCGATGCCACTGTCGAAATTTTCTTCAGCGTCTTCTGCAACGCCATCCTGTACATCGCCGCAGCGGCTGACCCCGACACAGCTTCACAAGAAGTTGAAACCGTCGTCGCCATAGCCCTGGCAGGCCTCAAAACGGCTGATGGAGCAGCATTGGACTGACGTCGCGTCCAACGGGAATGAGCGGGCACCTGCCGAGCAGGGAGCACCCTGGGCGCACACCTCACCCACATTAGAGATCTGCAACTGCTCGACATGCTGACCTTGAACAGACTCCGCCCCTACCTGCCTCGGCATACCGGCCCAGTTCCGGTCGCTGCACCTAGCCGTACGTGACGTAGCCAGGCCAGCTGTTCGCAGGAATTTGCAGGAATCGAATGATGGTTACCGGTACGACACGGCGTCCCGCATCTGACGAATCATTGCCTGACGTCTTGCCGGTCACCCCTGTCGCGCACCCGAACTCGGGTCGGTGCGCCATCGGGAGACCCACAGCTTGGACAGTGAGGTCATGCGCGGCGCCTGCGCTTCCCGCGGTGTCTCGGTCGTCAGTCTTCCCGGCGATGCCCAGAAACGGTAGTGCTGTCCGACGACGACTTTGGTGGCATTGATCCCCGCTTGCGATCACAGTGATGTGGCATTTGCCCTTTTTCGCGCAGGCGCTGCGACGCAGTCTGGAGGCAAGCACATTACGCCTACTGCGAGGGAAGCATGACCGAGTTCAGCACGCGCTATCAGACCGTGTCGATCGACGGCCTCGATGTCTTTTACCGCGAGGCCGGTGATCGCTCGAAACCCACAGTGCTTCTGCTGCACGGTTTTCCGTCCAGCTCTCATATGTTCCGTAATCTGATTAACTCGCTGGCCGACTCCTACCACCTGGTGGCGCCCGACCACATCGGCTTCGGGCGCTCCTCGATGCCCTCGGTCAACCAGTTCACCTACAGCTTCGACCGGCTTACCGAGATCACAGAGAAGCTCATCACCACGTTGGGGCTCGAACGCTTCGCCATCTACATTCACGACTACGGCGCACCCATCGGGTTGCGCATCGCCAGCGCACGACCGGAGCGCATCACCGCGATCATCACGCAGAGCGGAAACGCCTACATGGAGGGCTTCACGCCCTTTTGGGACAGACTGTTCGCGCACGCGAAAGACCGCGGCCCCAACGAAGACTCGGTCCGCGAATACTTCACCTTGCAGACGACGCACTGGCAGTACACCCACGGCGTGCCGGCCGATCGACTCGACCGCATCGCCCC
>NZ_LZJC01000145.1 GCF_001666755.1 Mycobacterium sp. E1214
CCGACGCCGAGCTGGTGATCGTCGGCGGCCCGGCGCACGCGGCGCTGTCCGACGACGCGCAGGCCCAGCACTTGCAGCGCCTCGCCGGCCAGCTCGGCGTCGGGTACCCGCGGCAATGCGCAGATCAGAGTTTCAAATCCCTTGCGCGGCACCAGCCGTCCGACCGAGACGATGCGCGGGCGGTCGGTGCGGGACGCGGCCGGCCCGTCGGGGGAGAACGCCCGGGTGTCCACGCCGCACGGCACCACCGAGGTGCGGGAGCGGGCGCGGCCCATGCGGACCAGCTCGAAGACCTCGTCGGTACTAGTGGCCGCGACCCAGCCGGCCTCGCGGGCGAGCCGGGCCTCGATCCGTATGCGGCAGTCCGGGCTGGTGTCGTCTGATCCCTGATGCAACCGCTTGATCAACCCCAACGCGTGGAACGTCTGCACGGTGGGGACCCGGTGAGCGCGGGCGGCGCGCTGAGTGGCCACCCCCGACATCCAGAAGTGGCCGTGCGCCACGTCGGGCGCCTCGGTGACCCACTGCCGCTCCAGGTAGGCGGCGAACCCGTACATGTATTGCAGCAGTTCGTCTTTCGGGAGCACGCGCGGCGGCCCGGCCGGGACGTGCACCACCGAGTAGCCGTGCTGCGTCTCGACGACCTCCGGGAGCTGCGGGTCGTCGCGGCGCGTGTAGACCACCACGTCGTGGCCGCGGCGGGCGAGCGCTGCCGACAGCTCGGCGACGTGGACGTTCTGGCCGCCCGCATCCACCCCGCCCAGATGGGCCAGCGGGCTGGCGTGTTCGGAGATCATCGCGATTCTCATGCGGGCTCCTTCGGAATTCATCTGCACTGCTCCTCAATCACCTGGTCCCATTCGGCGAGGAATCTGTCGAGTCCGAAACGCGCGACCGCGAATTCACGCGCCGCCTTGCCTGCGGCCGCCGCCCGCGCCTGGTCGTTGAGGAAGTCCCGCAGGCCGCGGCCCAACGCGGCCGGGTCGGCGCTGACGATGCCCGCTTCTGCGGGGACGGCGAACGGCGCCATCGTGGTGCCGACGGCGACGACCGGCATGCCGAGCAGCATCGCCTCGATCAGCGACAGCCCCAGCGAGGTCCAGCGGGCGGTATGCAGGTAGGCGCGCCGGCGCGCGATCTCCTGCCACAGTTGCGGGGCGGCGACGTCGCCGCGTCCGGTCACCCCGCCGCCGTGGGTGGGCAGCAATTCCGTTCCCATGCCCCACACGTCGATCTGCGCGTACGCCGACAGCGGCGCCAACAGGTCGGCGCCCACCACCCGGCCGCGGCGTACCGGCTCGTTGATCATGGTCGCCACGCGCGGCATCTCGCCGGTGTACAGGGCGCCGGGGTCGGCGACGCCGTGGTCGATCACCCGCGTTGGTGCGTGGCCGTTGTCCCACATCAGCCGGTTGAAGTCGGTGACGTGCACGAGCAGGACGTCGTCGCGGTCGGCGACCACGTGCCTGCTTTCGGTGGGGCTGGGGCGCGGCGCGTTGTGCTCGACGTAGACGGCGGGCAGGTCCACACCCGCGCGGCGGCCGGTGCAGCGCGCGACGAGGTCCGCCTCGTGCGGGCGCTGCAGAATCACCAGATCGATGTCCTGGCCGGCCAATTCCTCGAGGGGAATCTCGCGCGCGTGCGGCCACGACCGCCCGGCCAGGCCGATGCCGGCCTCGCCCCGGTCGGCGGCCACGGGCATCAAGTACCGGTGCCGTCCGGCGACGAACGCCTGCGTCCACGACCCGTGAACATGCCAGAGCAGCACGTTCTTCGGTCCGCCAGAAGCCAGCATGGAAGAGCCAAATACCCTATAGGTGGTTCGCTAAACGGTGTTCTTGCGACGACTTCTGCGCCGTCGCGCGGCCGCGTGTCGCGCCGACGGTAACGCCGCGTCACCAGCCGCGATGCCGCCCGGGTCGGCACCGATCGTCCGGTGCGCTATCCAGTACGCGAACCGACGCCCACCTCGAAGCGAAATGGCGCGGGGGAGAAGCGGTTTGCCGCGTCAGGCGCTCTTGAGCAGCAGGGACGACGTCCTGCTGTGGCCCTTGGCCACGCGCCGGATCAGCATGCGGGTCGCCTTGTCCAGGATTTCCTGCGCGGCGTCGGGATCGCTGGCTCGCTCGGCGCGGCGCACCGCGGCGGCGATCGTCTGGCCCTGCTCGTAGGCGGTGACCACCCGCGGGTCCACGTAGGAGGCGCGCGCCACCGCGGGGGTGTTGCCGAGCTCCTGGGAGACCTCCTTCATCACGGCGGATTCGACACGCTTGGCGACGCGCCGGGAGACGACGGGATCGGCGTCGGCGAACGCCGACGCCGCCAGCACCGTGCCGTGCCAGGTCCGCAGGTCCTTGACGCTGTAGTCGGCGCCGACGAGCTCCTTGAAGCGCGCGTTCAGGTCATCCGAGCGGAGCTCGACCCAACCGGTCGAGGTGCGGCACACCAGCAACCGCTCGGTGCGCTCGGGGCGGCGCATCAGCGCGCGCACCGCCCGCACCACCTCCGCGTCCTCGATCTCGACGCAGCGGCGCACCCCGCTCTTGGCGGGGAAGTCGAATCCGACCGCCTTGCGCCCGACGGCCACGTGTTCGCACAACAGCGTCGCCAACCCGTACGACTCGTGCTCCTCGGCGTACTGCTCGCCGCCGGCCCGGAAGTAGCCGCGGTCGAGCAGCCGCAGCGCCAGCGCGAGCACCCGCTTGCGCGTTAATCCGCTGCGCGCCAGGTCTTTCGCGATGGCCGCGCGCCACGCGGGCAGGCGGGTGGACAACTCCAGCACCCGGTCGAACTTCTCTTCGGCGCGTTCTTGTTGCCACGCGACGTGGTAGAGGTACTGGCGGCGGCCCGCCGCGTCGGTGCCGACGGCCTGGATGTGGCCGTTGGCGTACGGCGCGATCCACACGTTCTTCCACGCCGGCGGGATCACCAGCTCCTTGATGCGCTGCAAGTCCTGCGGATCGCTGAGCAATTCACCGTCGAGGCCGTAATAGGCGAATCCCTTACCCCGACGCTTGCGCGAGAACCCCGGCTTGCTCAGGACGCTGCGACGCAGGCGCATTGTTCCTCCCAGTTGTGTTAGCTGAGAAGACAATTACCCGCCGCGCGAAGCGTTCACACGGTCGAGACGAAAACGACCCGCCACGGCGCCGTGGCGGGTCGTCTCGAGAGCCGGGGTCAGCCGGCCATGAACTCCTGGTAAGCCGACTCCAGGGCCGGCGGCAGGGCCTTGACGTTGCACTGCCGTTCGGTGTCACCGATCGGCGACAGGATGCCGCGCAGGTCGTAGTACTCGTTGGGGTGCGCCGTGAAGTAGCTGCGCAGGTTCGACTCGGCCTGCGCGCGCGGCTGCCCGTACGCGGCCGTCACCACCTGGTTCGCGTCCGGGTGGGCGGCCAGGTACTGCTGCGCCGAGCCCTCGACCGAGGACACGGTCGAGTTCACGCCGCCGGGGCTGCAGTCGGGTGCTGCGGCTGCCGACGGAGCGCCGACGAAGCCCATGGCGATTCCCCCGAGCAGACAGCCGACGCCCATGCCGGCAATTCGCCGGCGCGCGACATTACTGCTGATTTTCATGATCAGTGTTGTCCTTCGATGTGACAGAAACGATTTCTCGCGAATGAGGCTCCCGATCCTCGAATTCCACGGTAGCGGAAGTGAACAGCGCCGCCCGTTCGTTGACGACGAACGCCCGCCTTCCGCCGGCTCAGGCGTCTCCGATAACCGGCAATTAGCTAAGCGAATGATCAAAGGCGGTCGAAATCTCTTAACTTCGGGCGCCTCTTCTTAAGGAATCGCCAGCGCGTCGTGACGCAATCGTGACCTAGGTCAGGCTCGGCTGGGCCCCGTCGAACGCCCCATCGAGGTTCCGAGTTCCCTTGGCGCCGTTGCTCGCCGGTGCGGCCGCGGGGCCGGCCGCAGCGTGGGACGACAGCCAACCGTCGATGTCCGGACCGAGCGCCACCGCGTGGCCCGAGGCCAGCAGCGCGCCGCCGCCCAGCGCTGCAACGGCGGGTTGCACCGGTCGAACAGGTCGGGTGTCACCCTGCAGCGCAAGCACTTTCGCCGTCAGCTCGGGCAGTCGCAGGGTGTGCGGACCGGTGATGGCCCGCGGCGTGTGGGTTTGGCCCAGGGCCGCCTCGACGAGCACGTCGGCGACGGTGTCGGCGGCTATCGGCTGAATCAGCCAATCCTCGACGACGACCTCGTCGGGGCCGACGTTCACCGCGTCGGCGTTGGTCGCGAACTCGTACCAGTGCGTGGACTTCACGATCGTCGTCGGCACGGGCCCGTCGAGCAGGACGTCCTTGGCCGCCCGCTTGGCCTCGCAGTAGGGGTAGCCGTCGAAGGCGGGATCCTCGATGCCGGCCATGGTGGCGGCCACCAGCCGCCGGACCGCCCGCTCTACGCACGCGTTCACGATGTTGCGGGCGGCGGTCACCAGCGTCTCGGCGATGTCCATGCCGATGTCCGGGGGCGTCGGGTTGGTGACGTCGATCGCCACGTCGACGCCGTCCAGCGCACGGGACAGGTTGGCCCCGCTGACCACGTCGACGCCCTGCGCCCGCGAGATCTCGACCACCGCGACGTCGCGGCTCCTCAGCCGCGCCACCACCCGGGACCCGGCGGTTCCGGTCGCCCCCAGCACGGCGATGGTCGTCATCTGCACCCGCTTCCCAATCGCCGCTAGTGCTACCCGGGGTTTCTCCCGTCAAACGCGGAGGCGAGCACCCGAATGCCCGCCACCGCGACCCCGTTTGATCGCGGGCCGACGGGGAAGCCCTACGCGAACGGGCGCACGCCCGACAACACAGGGACCAGGGAGGTCAGGCAATGGGGGACGACAAGAGCGGTCCGCAGGAAGCGGTGCAGGGCGGCGTCGAGGGCATCAAGGGCAAGGTCAAGGAGGTCGGCGGTGCCGTCCTCGGCAAGGATGACCTGGTCGAGGAGGGGCAGGCGCAGCAGGATAAGGCCGACGCGCAGCGCGACGCCGGCAAGAAGGAAGCCGAGGCGGAATCCGCCCGGGCCGGCGCCAAGGCCGCCGAGGAGCGCCAAAAGGACAATCAATAATCAATACGGCGTAACTTTTCGCCGCCAGGGGTCCGGTCCGGGCGAGGGCCGGGCCCCTTCGGCGTAGGGTGTCAGAAACGCCGCCGACCGACGATCGGTGGTTTCAAATCGCCGCGCCGGGCTATCCCTGGCCTGACTGCCCGCATCGCGCAGCGTGGGTGGGTGAGCGAGGTGAGACATGGGCCTGAGCGACCGAGTCGCGAGCGTCGTCGCGTTCCTGCGCGTCGGCTACCCCGGCCGGGCGCCCAGCCTCGGGTACTCACCGCTGCTGGCCCTGTTGCCGCGGCGGGTCGCCGACGACGAGCTCCCGGCCATCGCCCGGCGGCTGCTTGCGCCCACGCGACGCCGCGTCGACAGCGCCGATGTCGGGGTGGCGATCATCGGCGTCACCGACGAGATGCCCTCGGTCGAGGAGATCGACCGCGTCCGGCGGCTGGTGCACGCGATGGGGACGTCCAGCGACCGCTGAGTACCGTCTCACTGCCGCTCGATGTCGACGACGAGCGGGCGGTGATCCGAGATGGACATCGGCTCGGCCGCGACGGCGTGCCCGCGCAGCGCCGGGTCGTCGGTCATGATGTGGTCGAGCTGCCGATTGGGGCTGTCGGCGGGGAACGTCTGCGCCGCCGCCAGCGGCCGCATGCCCGACCAGCGCTGCACGGTCGACGGGGTCATGTTGAGGTCACCCGTGAGCAGCCGCGGCCCCGGAAACCCGCGCAGGTCGTGCACGAGCCGGCGCAATTGGCGCCGATTCCAGCCGGGGACGAAGGACAGGTGGGTGTTGGCGACGGTCAGGCCCCCCGTCGGGGTGCGTAGCCGCGCGATGACGGCCGCGCGCGGCTCCTCGTCGACCACCATCACCCGGTTGGGGCCCGGGAGATACATCGGGAACCGCATTGGGATGCGGGGGAGCCGCACCACCTGCCAACTGTCCACCGGGTAGCGCGACAGCAGCGCGATGCCGTAGGCGGCGGTACCGGGCTGCTCTCGGCCAGTGGCCGCCATCCAGGTCGCCCCCGGGGTGCCTGAAATGGCGGCGACGAAGCGGTGTTCGACGGCCCCCATCGCCTCGGCCGCGGCCGCGGTGAGGTCGGCGCGCTCCGAGCGCGGCTGGTCACAATCGACCTCCTGCAGGCTGAGGACGTCGGCGTCGAGGCGGCGCACGCAGTCGCGCAGCCGGTCCAGGTGGACGCCGTCGCCCACGGTTCGGCCGTGCAGGATGTTGAAAGTCGCTACCCGCATGGGTCTTCGCCTACCCACTTTCCCGGTCGCGGACGCGCGCCGCTCAGCACGCGCCCGGCACGTCCTCACGGGCGGCGACCGACCGGCCGTCACCGGTGTCGAACACCTCGATCACCACGTCGTCGTCCCGGTAACACCCCACCCGTGTCAGGCCCGGCGTGGCCGCGATGACGGCGTGTGCCTCGTCGCCGGTCAGTGGGTAGTCCGCGACGTCGTGCCGCCAGTGGGCGGCGACCACGGTGGCGCCCGGCAGCAGCCGCGGACATTCCCGCCGCAGCGTCGCGCCGAGCGCCTCCGCCTGCAGGTAGTAGCCGACCTCGCTGAGCACCAGCAGGTCGAACGGGCCGTCCGGCCACGCCGCGTCCAGTGAGGCACGCAGTAGCGTCACCCGGTCGCGGGCGCCCCCCCCCCGCCGCCGGGCGCCCGCGCCGCGCAGCGCCGCCTCGGCGACGTCCGCGGCGGTCACCCGCTCACAGCGCTCCGCCAACCGCGCGGTCAGCGTCCCAATGGAACAGCCGGGCTCGAAGGCGTGCCGGTAGCGCTGCCGGGGCAGCAGCGCCAGCGTGATCGCGTACTTACGCCGCTCGTACCACCGCGTCGCGAGCCGCCACGGATCCTCGGCCTCGACGTACATGCGGTCGAAGTACGCGTCGGGCAGCCGCGACGTCACCGGAAGACCACCTCGCCGACCGCGAACAACCGGTCCAGCACGAACGGCGGCAGCACCGCCGGCTCGTCCCCGCTCGAGGTGAACTGGCTCCGATAGCGTTGCGCCGCTTGGCGTTTGCGTGCGGTGGCCCAGCCGGGCGCCGGCACGCAATGCGCCCGGTCCCACGGCACCGCGCGATCCTCGGGTTGCGCCCAATGCCACATCCACACCGGATACTCCAGCAGCGTCGCCCCGGTACGCGCGCACGCCGTGGCCGCCGCGCGCCCCACGGCCTCGTGGTCGGGATGCCCATCGCCTCGCCAGGTGGCGGCGCACCACGTCGCGTCGTCGGCATCCTGCAGCAGTTGGGTCAGGGCGTGCGCTATCGCGGGCTCGTGGTCGGCCAGCTCCCCGTCGGGCAACCCCAGTTCTACGGGTGCGGCCGTGCGCAAAGTGGTTGTGGCGCGCCGTATTTCGTCTCGCCGCACGGCCGCCAGGCGAGACCGCTGCGCCTCCGGCGCCCCGGGGTGGGCGGCGTCGCCGTCGCTCACCGACACCACCCGCACGGGCACCCCCGCGGATGCCAGCTGGGCGATGGTGGCGCCGAAGCCCAGGGTTTCGTCGTCCGGGTGCGGGGCCGCCACGACGAGGTGCCGGCACGACGCGAGGTCGAGCGGCGGCGGGGGTGAACTCGCAAAGGCGGTGCGCCACAACTCGGTGGGCGTGCCGCCGTGTGACAGCGGCGCGGCGGCGAATCGGGCGCAGTTGCAGGGGGCCGTCAAGGCGTGCGCACCGGCTGCTGCCCGGCCAACCGGCCGAGCTCGGCCAGGTCGCGCTCGGCGTGGCTTTGCCGAATGTAGATGCTCAGGTCGGCGACGCGCTGCGCGTGCCGCCCGTCCTGGCAGAGCGGACCGGGCCCCAGCGCACGGCCGGTGCGGGTGATGGCCTCGTCGACCGCGTGTTCCACCACCGTGCGGACGCGGCGGGCCAACAGTTGCGCGGTGCCGGAGCGGTCGAACGGGTCGGAGTCGACCTGCGTCGCGGCCACGGCCAGGATCGCGTCGCTCGCCGCCAGGGCGGCGTCCACCGCGCCGAGGTGGGCGAGGGAGTACGCGTCGGCGGACTCGCCTGCGGCGCAACGATACAGCGGATCGGCGACCCGGCGTGCCCCGCCGAGCCAGCAGGCGGCGACGCCGATGGCGCCATGCCAGAAGCCGGGCCGGCGCAGGTAGTCGCCGGGGTCGCCCACGGCGACGGCCTGGGCGTTGGTGAACTGCACCGGCCGGGTGTCACTGCCGGCCATGCCGGCGTTCCACCAGGTGCTGGGCAACGGTTTGACGGACGGATCGGTCAATGCCACCGCGAACAACCCGCGGCGCCCGTCGCCG
Organism: Mycobacterium sp. E1214; assembly: GCF_001666755.1. Lineage (GTDB taxonomy): Bacteria > Actinomycetota > Actinomycetes > Mycobacteriales > Mycobacteriaceae > Mycobacterium. Next base: position 8,350 of record NZ_LZJC01000145.1, read on the forward strand.
AGCCGCGCGGTCACCAGCGCGTGCGTGCAGAACCCGGCGCCCGAGCACCACACCTTGGTGCCGTTGAGGGTGACGGCGCCGTTGACGTCGGTGGCCAGCAGCGTGGCGTCCGGCGCCTCGGCCGCCCACACGCCCCACAGCTGATCGGGTTCAGGGGGCTTGCCGCCCAGCTCGTGCAGGATGGCCACCGCGTCCACGTGGGCCTCGGCCACCCGGGCGGCGACGATGTTCTCCTCGGCCAGCCGCGCCAGGCGTTGCCAGCGTTCGGCGGTGCGTCCGGACGCGGGGAGCGGCAGCTCGAGCCGTCCCGACTCGAGCCAGTGCCTGACCAGTCCCGCCGTCACGCGCAGTCACCCGCCGCCGATCTCCCCAGTTGCCTGAGGTGGTGAGCGAACCCGAAGGGGGCCCGGGCCTGGGTTCGCGCAGAGGTGATCACCGACAGGTCGGTGTCCCGGTGAATGCTGTAGTTGGCCGCCTCGAACCGCTCGACCAGGTCGGCGTCCTCGCCGGTGGCGAGGGACCGGAAGCCCCCCACCCGCCAATAGGCCCGGGCGTTGAAGCCCATGTTGGCGCCGTGGACGTGCTCGTGGTCGGCGCCCGAACTCCCCAGCGCCGCCTCGTAGCCGCGCTGGTAGCGGTCGGCGACCGCGGCGGGGTGCTGCCGCCAGTCGGTCACCCGCACGACGCCCAGCACCATGTCCGCGCCGACGGCGATCTGGTGGACCAGCCAGCCGGGATCGACCCGGCTGTCCGCGTCCGTGGTGGCGTACCAGCAGCGGGCTTCGCGCACGCCGTCGCCCAGCACCGAGCGGGCGTAACCGAAACCGACCGCGCGGGCGGTGCCGACGTTGCGCGCGTCGACGCTGATGAAGTGCACGTCGGGCCCGTACTCACCGGCCAGGTCCACGCTGCCGTCGTCGCAGGCGTCGAGGACCACCACGATGGTGACCGGCAGGGGTGCGCACAGCGCGGCGGTGAGAACGGCCCGCAGGCACGCCGGCAGCTTGCCCCGCTCGTTGTGCGCGGGAATCACCACGGCGGCGGCGTCGTAGGCGCGAAGCGCGGGCGCTGGCATATGTGGCAGATTTCCCGAAACCCGATCAATTAAACGGGCTTAACAATGATCGGTCGGGCGCCGGTGCGCAGGTTGTGCGCCCCGGGTGCCGGGTATGCCTGCAGCACTATGGCACCGTCCGAGGCACCGTCCGAAGCATTCCCCCCGGCGGCCACCGAGCCGCCCGCGACCGGCGCGCTGCGCGACGGATTGCGCGCGGCGGCGTCGGCGCTCAAGGAGCACGGGCCGCGGTTCGCCCTGGCCGGCAGTTACGCGCTGTGGGCGTACGGGGCGCCGGAGCCCAGCCACGACGTGGACCTGGTGGTGGCCGAATCCGACGTCGACGACGCCGTCGCCACGCTGACCCACGCGGGCTTCATCGTGAAACGGCCCCCCGAGGACTGGCTGTTCAAGGCGTGGATCGGGGACACGCTGGTCGACGTGCTGCACCGCGTCAACGGCGCGCCCGTGGGGCCGGCGGACCTCGATCAGGCCGAGGAGGTCGACGTGCTGGCGATCAGGATGCCGGTGCTGCCGCCCACGGTCGTGCTGATCCAGCAGCTGCGCGCGATGACCGAACGGCATTGCGACTTCGGCAAGCTGCTGCCGGCCGTGCGCGCGGTGCGCGAACGGCTCGACTGGGAGCGAATCCGGGCGCAGACGGCGCAGAACAACTTCGCGGTCGCCTTCCTGGTGCTGGTCGACCGGCTGGGTCTGTGCGCCTGACGTCAGTGGTTGCGCAGCTTGGCGATCAGCTTGTCCTTGGTCAGGCCGAATAGCCCGTGATGCCGAGCTCTTTCGCCCGCTTCTTCAGTTGCGGAACCGTCCAGTCCTGGTACGTCCCGGATTCGCCGCCCTTGCGGCCGACCACGGACTTACCGCGCGCGGCGGCCGCGTTGGAGATGCGCGCCGCCTTCTCTTTGGAGTCGCCCTGCTTGCGCAGGTCCCGATACATTTTGTCGTTCTTGATCGATGAATTCGGCATGACTGACGGGTGCCCCGGCCGCGGACCCGGAAAACTGTGCGCCGCAGATCACCGACTATCCAGCGACTGTTGGGTTACCTACGATGGTGAGGGGTAGCCAAGGGTGGTGGCGGAGATGACCAACGGAGACGGCCTGGTGGGCGTGGTTGCCGTCGGCGCCTCCGCCGGTGGTGTCGAGGCGTTGTCGCGCTTCGCCGCGGGGTTGTCCCCCGATGTGCCCTTCGCCTACGTGGTGACGTTGCACATGCCGGCGGGCGCGCCGAGTGTGCTGGCCCGCATCCTGGATCGCAGCGGGCCGCTGCCCGCGGTCGCGGCGCGGCAAGGCGCGCCCCTCGAAGCCGGAACCATCTACGTGGCGCGCCCGGATCGGCACCTGTTGGTCGACGACCACCGGGTGGTGTTGTCGCAGGGGCCCACGGAAAACGGGCACCGCCCCGCCATCAACGCGTTGTTCCGCTCGGTCGCGCTGACCTTCGGGCCCCGGGCCGTCGGCGTGCTGCTCTCGGGGGTGCTCGACGACGGCGTGCTCGGGCTGGCGGCCATCCGGTCCCGCGGCGGCACGACCATCGGTCAGTCGTTGGAGGACGCGTTGTTTCCGGCGATGCCCAACAACGCCCTCGAGGCCGGCGTGCTCGACCGCCAGGCGTCGGCGGCCGAGATGGGGGCGCTGCTCAAGGAGCTGTCGTACCGAAAGATCGAGGAACCCGGCATGGAACACGACGCGGCCATGGAACTCGAAAATCGGATAGCGATGATGTCACGGTTCGCCACGGACTTCGATACCGAGCAGCTGGGTGCGCCGTCGGGTTTCACGTGCCCCGACTGCAATGGGTCGCTGGCCTCCGTCAGCGACGGCAATTTTCGCTGCCAGGTGGGCCACGCGTGGACCGCCGAAGCGCTGCTCAACGCCCGCGACCAGGAGCTGGAGGGGGCGCTGTGGGTCGCGGTGCGCAGCCTGCAGGAAAAGGTGCGGCTGTCGGGGGAACTCGCCCGCAAGGCGGGTCGCGGCCCACTCTTCGAGCGGTACACGCGCATCGCCGAGGAGACCGAGCAGGCGCTGACCGTCCTCAGCGACCGGCTGTCGAACGCCACGCAGGCCCAGGAGGACGGCGGTGACTGAGCCGCGATCGGCCGTGCGCATCGACCTGCACCCGCAACAGGAGGTGCCGGTTCTGGTGCTGCACGGGATGCTGGACAGCTCCACCTATCGGCACATCCGCGACACCGTCATCAAGGCCGCCCTCGACGAGCCGAGCGCCGTGATCGTCGACGTCAGCGGGCTGAGCGCGCCCTCGGCGTCGGCGTGGACGGTGTTCACCAGCGCCCGCTGGCACGTCAGCGTGTGGCCGGACGTGCCGATATTGCTGGTGTGTTCGGATCCCGCGATGCGGCGCGACATCGTCGGAAGCGGCGTCACCCGGTACGTGCCGATGCATGCCGGCATGGATACGGCGCTGCGGGCGGCGGCCGGCAATCAACCCAACATCCGGCGCCGGGCGCGAGCCGAACTCTCCCGAACCCGGGACAGCCTCGACCGGGCGCGGGCCGCCGTCACCGACTGGTTGACGGACTGGGGCCATCCCGAGCTGGCCCCGGTCGCGGCGACCCTCGCGACCGTCTTCGTCGAGAACGTCCTCGACCATACGCAGAGCGCGCCCATTCTGATCGTGGAGAGTCTCGGGGACGCCGTCACCGTCGCGGTGCAAGATTGCAGCGAGCGCCTCCCCGCCCGGCACGAGGACGCTAACGGGGACGCCGGGGCCGTCTCGGGCCTGGCCATCGTCTCCGCCCTGTGCCGGTCCTGGGGCGCCACTCCCACACCGTCGGGCAAGACGGTGTGGGCGGTGGTCGGTCACGAGAATCGGTTCTGACACCGAGTAATGTTCATCTCCTTCGGCGAACCCCTACGCGGACGGGACTTCGATGGACGGCACGACGGACGAGGCTTTCGAGGCCCTGTTGCGTTACATGCGCGACTCTCGCGGTTTCGATTTCACCGGTTATAAGCGCACCTCGTTGATGCGCCGGGTCCGCCACCGGATGGACCACGCCGGGTATGGCTCCTTCGAGGAGTATCTCGACTACCTGCAGGCCAGCTCGGATGAATTCACGGCGCTGTTCAACACGATCCTCATCAACGTCACCTCGTTCTTCCGCGATCCCGACGCGTGGGAATTCATCGGCTCCGAGGTCATCACGCGGATGCTGGCCGAACGCGGCCCCACCGATCCCATCCGGGTGTGGAGCGCGGGATGCGCCTCGGGCCAGGAGGCGTACACCCTGGCGATGCTTCTCTCGGAAGCGCTTGGGCCCGAGGCGTTCCGGCAGCGCGCCAAGATCTACGCCACCGATGTCGACGAGGACGCGCTCACCGAGGCGCGCGCCGCCTCCTACGAGGCTAAGGCGGTCGAATCGGTGCCGGAGGCGCTGTTGCCGCGTTACTTCGAACATGTCAACGGCCGCTACGTGTTTCACAAAGATCTGCGGCGCGCCGTCATCTTCGGCCGCAACGACCTGGTCAAGGACGCGCCGATTTCCCGTGTGGACCTGCTGGTGTGCCGTAACACGCTGATGTACCTCAACGCGGAGACGCAAAGAAACGTGTTGGGGCGCTTGCACTTTGCCCTGGCGCCGCAGGGAACGCTGTTCCTTGGGCACGCCGAGATGTTGCTCAGCCATGGCGACCGTTACACGCCGTTGAACCTCAAACACCGAATCTTCCGGAAGGCGGCCGGCTCCCACAGCAGCGGAGAACGCTACGACCCGGCCGGCACCTTCTACGAACGCCAGATCGACCAGCCGGGCCTGACCAACGTGCGGGACTTGGCGTTTCGCGCCAGCCCGGTCGCCCAGATCGTGGTCACCGGCGAGGACACCGTGGCCATGATCAACCAGCAGGCGGAATCCATCTTCGGCCTGTCGGCCCGCGACATCGGCCGGCTGCTGCGGGATCTCGAGGTGTCCTACCGCCCGGTCGAGCTGCGCGCCTACCTCGAGCAGGCCAAGGTGGAGCGCCGCTCCGCGCGCATCCAGGACGTCAAGTGGCAGCGGCCGGGCGCAGACACGGTCTGGTTCGAGATCCACGTGAATCCCTTGGTGGACACCGAGAACGGGTTACTGGGTGTGTCGATCGTCTTCTTCGACGTCACCGCGACGCGGGCGCTGCTCGACAAGGTGGTGCAGACCAACCGGCAGCTCGAGGCCGCCTACGAAGAGTTGCAGTCCACCAACGAGGAGCTCGAAACCACCAACGAGGAACTGCAATCCACGGTCGAGGAGCTCGAGACCACCAACGAAGAGCTGCAATCCACCAACGAAGAGCTCGAGACCATGAACGAGGAGTTGCAGTCGACGAACGACGAACTGCACACCATCAACGACATGCTGCGCGAACGCAGCGTCGAGCTCGACGACGCGAAGGGCTTCCTGGATTCGCTGATCGACTCGGTGCACATGGGCATGGTGGTGGTCGACCGCGAGATGAAGGTCATCCTGTGGAACCGTGGCTGCGAGGAGCTCTGGGGGTTGCGCGCCGAGGAGGCGACGGGCCTGCGGCTGACCGCCTTGGACATCGGGCTGCCGCTGGACGGCGTGCGACCGTTGATCGGCAACGCGTTCGTGGACCCGGACAGCTCCGGTGAGATCGAGCTCGACGCGGTCAACCGCCGCGGCCGGCCGGCCCGGGTGCGGGTCACCTGCACCTCGTTCCGTTCGAGCGACGGGGCGGTCGGTGGGGCACTGTTACTGATGGATCTGGTGAATCAGCAGCCGCGCGGCTGACTTAACGACGGCCCTGCCGGCCGACGGCTAGGAGCCCCACCGGGCGGCCGCCTCCGCCGCCGCCTGATGCGCCAGCTGCGCGCGGCGCCGCGACTCCGCCGCCCTGCGCTGGGCCGTGGCCGCGGTGCGCGCATCGACGCCGGACCCCGACGACAGAGCCTTGCGCCGGCGCGCGAGCTCCGCGGCCCGCAGCCGCGCCAGTTCGGCGCGGCCCGCCGCGTTCGACATGGCGCCGGCCAGCCACGCTTCGTCGAAATTCGGCGGTGGTCCGGGGCTGCGGTCCGGCGCGCGGGGGTCGACCAAGGCGCAGACCAGCGCATCGGGCACGGCGGCGCCGTCCATGAGGGCCGTGAGGGTGCGGCCGATCGCTTCGATGCGCAGCACCAGGCCGGCGCCGGCCCGCGCGGCCGCCGCCGGCATCGAGGCGAACCGCGCGGTCTCCGGGCTCTCGGCAATCACCAGCGCGCCCGCCCGCCGCATCGCGGCGGTGCCCACGGCGCCGTCGCGCCCCGAACCCGACAGCACCACGCCCACGCTGCGCGGACCGTACGACTGGGCCACCGACGTCAGCAACACGTCGAAACGGTGGTCCCCGGCCGCGAGCGAGGGACGCAACCGGCAAACGCCGTGCGGGGAGAACTCCAGGTGTACCCCCGGCGGACACACCACCACTCGTCCCGGCGCCGGGCGGTGGCCGTGCTGGGCCCACCCGACGGGGCGGTCCGTCTGCCGCGCCAAGACGTTCGGCAGCACGCTGTCGTGACCGCCGAGATGCTGCTGGACCACGACTGCGGCCGGCAGCTCGGTGCGGAGCTCCCGCAGCACGGCCGTCAGACTGGCCAGCCCTCCGGCCGAGGCCACCAGGACGACCATTTCGATCACCGGACGATGCGTGTCCGTCGTCATGCCCTCAGTGTCCACCGCCGACGGCGCGGCCGCGATCTCGTCGCCGATCACGGGCGCGGGCTGTCCGGCAGGCGAAGCACGGGCGCGCTGGGCGAAGCCGCCGGGTTTGGCCCCTTAGGGCCCGGGTACGCCCCGTCGCCAAGAGGCCAGAATTGCGACACCCTAGCGGCACGGGGAGTTCGAAGTGAAGATTGCGTTCGTCAGCGGCGATGACATCGTCCACGACGACCCCCAGCACCTGTGTGCCGCGGTCGGCGCCCATGACCACGAGGCGGCGCTGTACCTGCGGCAGCGGCGCCGCCGCTCCACGCCGCCGTCCGGCCCGCGCATCGTGTGCACCCCCGTCGGGCCGTCCGGGCCGGTGTCACCCGCCGAGGTGATGCCCTACGTCGGGGAGTGGGCGGCCGCGCTGGAACGCAAGTGGGCGTCGAGCCGTCCCGACGTCGTGCACGCGTACGGGTGGTTGGGCGGATTGGCCGCGCAGCTGGCCGCGCGCCGGCAACGCATTCCCACCGTCCAGAGCCTCCCGGGCCTGAGCGCCGCCCGCGACGCAGACAGCCCGCGCGGTCGCGTCGAGGCGATGCTGGCGCGCAGCGCAGTGTGGGCGACGGGCGAGAGCAGCGGCGACGTCGACCTGCTCGCGCGGCTGCGCCGCAGCCGGGCGCGGGTGTCGGCGTTGACGTGCGGTGTGGACGTCGAGCGATTCACCCCGACCGGCCCGGTGTCCGCGCGCACCGGGCTGCACCGCATCGTGTGTCCTGCGTCGAATCCGTTGCCGCACAACGGTTTCGATCTGCTGTTGCGCGCCCTGACCGGGGTGCCGGGCGCCGAGGTGGTTTTCGCGGAGACCGACGCCAGCACCGCCGACCACGACGAAGCGCGCGCCGGACTGCGCCGGCTGGCCGCCGAGCTGGGGGTGCGCGACCGGGTCGGCTTCGCCGGCCCGGTCGACGACGACAACCTCGCCGTGCTGTTGCGGTCCGCCGACGCGGTCGTGTGCGCCCCGCGCCAACCGCCGCACCCCGCGCCGGCACTCAAGGCGATGGCCTGCGGCGCGGTGGTGGTGGCGCTGCCCGTCGGCGTCCTGCCCGACGTCATCGTGGACAACGTCACCGGGCTGGTGCTGTCACCGGAACACCCGCGGGCGTTGGCCGCCACCCTGCGCGGCCTGGTCGGTCAGAGCTTTCAGTGCGAGAGCATGGGCTCGGCGGGTCGCAGCCGCGCGGTCTCCCGGTTCGCCTGGGACCGGATCGCGCACGACGCGCTGAACATCTACCGGCAGGTCGCGGTCGAGCGCACCCTGTCGGGACACTTGCAGTCGGCCATCCAGCGGTGATGCGATGATGACAGCATCCATGGCCCTGGAGGTTCGGTGATGACCACCATGACGGGACACGCCGCCGGCCCGGCGGCCGGCGAGCAGCTCGCCGGCCCCACCGGGCAGGCCGACGTCGGTCACCCCGAGCCGGATCCGGGCCAGCGGGGCGAGGCGCCGCGGCGGGAGCGAGCCGCGATCGCGGTCAAGCACAGCCAGTTTCGCACCGTCGACCCGCAGGTGCTGCGCCGCTTCTTCGCCAGCGTCTACCGGCCCGGCTGGCGGGTCTCGGGGATGACCCCCGCGACGGCGGTGTCGCACCGGCGCTGTGAGGCGGGCTTCCTGACGGTCGATGACGTGATGATCCAGGGGCGCGCGGTCCTGGAGGTCCCGGCGTCCGCGACGGCGGTCGTCATCCAACCCCGCGCCGGCTCGCTGGCCGTCGCGGGGGCATCGCTGACGGCCCTGGACGTGCCCCTGCTCGTCACGCACGGCATGTCGTGCGCGCTGCAGTGCAACGGGGCGCGCTTCGACGTGGTGAGCGTCGCCGCCGACGTGCTGCACAAGGTCGCCGCCGACTGGCAGGGCGCGCTGGCCCAGCAGATCCAGTTCGTGGATCAACGCCCCCGGTCCGGCGCCGCGGTGCGTGCCTGGCAGCGGGCGCTGGAGTACGTGACCGCCGGCCTGGCGTCGGCGGACACCGCCCAGCAACCGTTGATCGTCACCGGAATGGCGCAGTTGCTCGCCGGGGCGTTACTCGAGTGCTTTCCGTCCAATGTCACCGAACGCAATCCGGGCGACGAGCCGGCGCTGCCGGAGACGCTCAAAGAAGCCGTGTCGTTCATCCATCGCAACGCCGCGGCGGAGGTGGGCATCAACGACGTCGCGGCGGCCGTGCACCTGACGCCGAGGGCGGTGCAATACCTGTTCCGCCGCCAGCTCGACACCACGCCGACGGAGTACCTGCGGCGGGTGCGGCTCAACCGCGCTCACCAGGACCTGCTCGCGGGCGAGCCGTCCACCGCCACGGTCACCGAGATCGCTCAGCGCTGGGGTTTTGCGCACACCGGCCGGTTCGCGGTGCTCTACCGGCAGACCTACGGGCAGAGCCCGCACACCACGCTGCGCCAGCCGGGCCTGCCCGCGTGACCGGGCCCACATAACCGCACCGCGATTTCAACCCGTGCCGCCCGATCGGGGCGCGAACGGGCCCGCCCACGCCGACGACATTTACCGGGTTTTTCCGCGGGAAAACGCCTGTTCGACCCCGGTTTTGCCTAGCCTGCGGCCCGTCCCGTCCACCCGCGGGAAACGCCGCCGGGCCGGCATCGGCGGTAGGATCGAGTCAGGTTGAGTCCCCAGCTGCCGTTTTTTAACGGGCGCCACTCGGACACCGTTGTCGCTCGCCCTGCACATGACAAGCATTAAGGGCATCCCTATGACTGCTTTTCCTGACCTGCGCGGATCCGACAGCGCACCCCAGCTGCTCGGCGAGCCGCGCAGCCGCTACGAAATTGATTGCGCCGGTGCGCAATTGCACGTGCACGCACGCAGTGTCGCCACCGTGCTGCGCATCGAGGGTGACGTCGACGCTTACAACGCCGGCCTGCTGACGGAGACGATTCGACGCTTCTCCCGGTTACGCGCTCCGCTGATCCTGGATTTGACCGACCTGGACTTCCTGAGCGTGGCGGGGCTCACCGCCGTGGAGCTGTTGTCCCGAGAAGCTCGCCGGGCCAACGTCCGGTGCCTGGTGGTCGACGGCTCGGCCCTGCGGCGAATCACGCGGGTGCTGCCCGCCCGCGGGCTGTCGCTGGCCGACTCGGTGCCTACGGCGCTGCGCGACATCGACCGCGCCACCCGGGCGCGTCGGCGGTTCGTGTCGCGGCTGGCAAGCCAGCAAGAGCCCCAGGGCCGTCCGGCGGTGGTCAACCATTCAATCGCTGGAGCACTTGGTTGGCGGCGTAGCGGCCGCTGACCACGGCGCCGGTCACCGTGGCCGGGTTGTCCGCGCCGACGGCCTCGCCCGCCAAGTAGACCCGCTCGCCGATCGGTTGCCGCAACCGCAGCCTGTCGTCGATTCCGGAGCCGGGCGCGTGGAACGAATACGCCCCACGCGCAAAGGGATCGAGGCTCCACGCCGACGTCCGTGCCGCGGTCAGCGCTACCTGGTCGCCGAAGATCCGGCGCGCGACCGGTGACGCCTCAACGAGTTGCCTTTCGGGGGGCCAGGATTCGACGGTGCGGCCACGGGCACCGCCGTTGAACGCCACCGCGATCGGGCCGGCGGCGCCGGGCAGCGTGAACCATTGCGCCCACGACTCGCCCTCGGCGCCGAGGTATTGGTAGAACGCGTTGTCCGTCCGCCAGTGTCGTTTGTCGAAGCGGAAGAAGCTCTTGGCCAACACGCCGAATCCGAGGGCGCGCACCGCGTGCGCGTGTTCGTCGGGCAACGGCGGGTCGAACGCGATCGTCTGTGACTTCAGCACCCCGAGGGGGACGGTGACGATGGCGGCGGGCCCCTCGTACGTTCGACCCGTGGTTCGCACGACGACGTTGTCGCGGCGCTGCGTGATCGCCGTGACGGGTGAGTTCAGCACGATCGGCAACCCGTCGGCGAGCTGCCGAGGCAGGGCGTCATAGCCGTTGGTCACCACGTCCTGATCACCGGTGGCGTCGTCGCCCTTGTCAAAGGCGTTGGCGGACAGGTCGTCGGGGTCCGCGGCGTATTCGTCGGTGACCTCGGTGGTGAGGTAGAAAGCCAGTTCCGCACGCTCGACCGCCGAAATCCTTTCGCGCGCGGCGGCGGCCCGCACCGCGGCGCCCAGGCTCGCGCCGGCGGCGCCGCCGCGCGCGCGTTCGACGAAGGCGCGCCACATCGCGCTGTCGTAGTGCAGCGGCGGCAATGCCGGATCCACCGCGAGTTCGGCCCAACCGTAGTAGTCGGTGGCGACGAGTTGCGCGTTGGCGCGCCGGGCCAACTCCAGCACCGGGTTGTCGGTGGTCCCGTGGATCCACGACGCGCCCAGCTCGAGCGGCACGCCCCAGCCCCGGTCGGTGTGCACCCGGCCGCCGATCCGATCCCGCGCCTCGACGACGCACACCGGCCGGCCGGCGTCGCGCAGGGTGCGCGCGGCGGCCAGGCCCGCCATGCCGGCGCCGACGACGATGACGGCGTCGTTGGGCACCGGCGCGCCACCGGTCGCCGGGCTCACCGGCCTCGACGCGCAGGCACCGAACAGCGCGCCGCCGGCCAACCCGCCGACGCAGCTCGTTGCCGCCGTCAGCAATTCCCGCCGGGAGAACGGGGACACGGATGCCAGCGTCTCACACGGTGGTTCGCCGGAATTGCCAATGCCGGTCTCCGCGTGGGGGTACAGTCGGTTCATTCCTTAGCTGCGGCAACGGTGCCGCGATCGGGGGGGAGCGGCGATGAATGCTCGACGATCGGCCGGCGCGTCCGGTTCTCGCGCTGGGGCGACAGCCCGCACCGGGATGCCCTTCCCCGACACATTGCCGCCGAGCCGCACGGTCGCCGTCAGGTCCGCCGACGGAACCCGGTTGCACGCCGAGGTTTTCGGACCGGCCGACGGTTACCCGATCGTGTTGACGCACGGCATCACGTGCGCCCTGCGGGCGTGGGCGTATCAGATCGCCGACCTGTCCGCCGATTACCGGGTGATCGCCTTCGACCACCGCGGCCACGGCCGAAGCGGCCTGCCGCGCCGCAAAAATTACGGCCTCAAAGACCTTGCCTCCGATCTGGATTCGGTGCTGGACGCGACGCTGGCGCCGCACGAGCGTGCGGTGCTGGCCGGTCACTCGATGGGCGGCATCGCCATCGCCGCCTGGTCGGCGCGGTACCGCCACAAGGTGGCCCGTCGCGCCGACGCCGTCGCACTGATCAACACCACCACCGGGGACCTGCTGCAGAAACTGCAGCTGCTGCCCGTGCCCCGCGGTCTGTCGCCGGCCCGAATCCTGGCCGGGCGCGCGCTGCTCGCCGCCTTCGGCGGATTCCCGGTCCCGGCGCCCGCGCGCGTCCCGAGCCGCTACCTGGTCGGGATGCTGGCGACGGGTCGCGACGCCGGCCCCGCCGTCGCGAGCCTCATCTACGAACTGTTCGAGCAGACCTCCCCGGCCGGGCGCTCCGGATGCGCGCGCACGCTCGTCGCGTCACTCGGGGCCAAACACCTGGACCTGAGCGGCTTGACGGTGCCGACCTTGGTGATCGGCAGCCAACGCGACCGGCTGACGCCGATCAGCCAGGCCCGCCGGATCGCCCGCACCGCACCCAACGTCGTCGGCCTCGTCGAGTTGCCCGGCGGGCACTGCTCGATGCTGGAACACCCGCAGACCGTGAGCGGCCACCTGCGGGCGCTCGCCGAGTCGGTGGCTCACGACCCGCGGACCAGCCTGATCAGCTCATAGCCGCGCGTTGACCTCCGCGGCTGCCCGCTGGCCGGATCGCACTGCGCCGTCGAGGAATCCGGTCCAGACGTCGGCGGTTTCGGTGCCGGCCCAGTGGATGGGACCCACCGGCTCGCGCAGCCATCGCCCGAAGCGCATCCACGAACCCGGCGGCACCGCCGCCGTCGGACCGCCGGGCGCGAACGGCTCACTGCCCCAACAATGGTCGACGTAGTCGAGCGGTTTGAGCGCGTCGTCACCGAACAACGTGGCGAAGCAGCGCAGCGCGTCGTCGCGGCGCTGGTCGGGGTGCAGCGCATCGAACGCGCGGGCGTCGACGAAGCCCATCAGGATGCCCGGGCCGTCCGCGTGCGGGCTGACGTCGAAGGTGATGAACACCGGCCCCCGGTCGGACAGCGCCTGGCCGGAGAAGCCGGCGGTCCGCCAGAACGGCGTGGAATAGGCCGCGTAGGCCTTGCTGAGCCGGCCCTGCGGCCAGTGCCGGGCCAGTTGCTCGTGCTCGGGCGGCAGCGGGGGAGTGAACTCGATCGCCGCCCGGTGGGCCGGGGGGACGGCGACGATCACGAAGCCCGCCTCGGCCTGCCCGGCGTCCGTCGTGACCGTGACGCCCCCGCCGTGGCGCTCGACGCGGCGGACGGGTGCGTTGAGGACCACCCGCGTGCCCAGCTCGTCGGCCGCGGCCTGGGCGATCTGCTGGGTGCCGCCGGGGAACCGGTCCTGCTGCGCGCCGTTCTCGACGTCGAGCAGCCGGTCCAGGCCGCCGGCGGCGTGGGCGTAGCGGGCGGCGTGCAGCATCGACACCTCGTCGGGTTCGCAGCCCCAGGTGACCCGCGCGACGATCGCCAGCAGGTCGTGCGACGAGGCCGTCGCGCGCACGGAGCGCAGCCAGCCGCCCAGGGACACGCCGTCCAGCTCGCGGGCGCGGCGCGCGTCCCACGGGGTCGCCACCGGGATGCTGCGCGCGATTCTGTCGAACTGCCACCGCAACCGCCCGATATCCAGCAGCCCGGTCAGTGACAGCTTGGGGATGGTGCCGCGGTAGGAATGCGTCCAGCCGCGCCAATGGATCAGGTTTTTGCCCTCGTGATGGGTCGGAACGGTCGGCACGCCCAGCTCGGCCGCCAGCGCCAGCACGGCGTCCTGCGTCGGGCCCACGAAGGTGCCGCCCATGTCGGCCGGCAAGCCGGCGACGTTGCCGGTCAGCGAGCGCCCGCCCACCCGGTCGCGGCCCTCGAAAACCACGACGTCGTGGCCCTGCCGCGTCAGCTCCCGGGCCGCGGCCAAACCGGCGAAGCCGGCGCCGACCACGACGACGTCGTAGATGCGCGGCGGCTTCGTCACGGGCTCCAGTGAACCGCATTCTCCCGCCGCTTGTACGGCGAACCCGACCGCGCGTCCGTTGCGGTGACGACGGCCGGCGGTGCGGCGGGGCCGCGAGTCGAGGGCCCGTCTTCGCCTCACCGCGAGGGCAAACCTGGGTTGACCTCGCCGCTTTCGCTACGGTGGTGCCGCGTGACTGCCACTAGCTCGGCCCCGACCGCCCAGGTCGGGCCGGACGCCCCGCAGGGGCCCGGCCTGCGCACCGTCGCCCTGGGCAGCATGGTCGGCACCACCATCGAGTGGTACGACTTCTACCTGTACGCCACCGCTTCCGCGTTGGTGTTCAAACCGCTGTTCTTCCCGAACGTGTCCTCGACCGCCGGGACGTTGGCCTCGTTCGCGACCTACGCCGCCGGTTTCGGGGCGCGGCCGTTGGGCGCGATCCTGTCCGGGCACATCGGGGACCGGGTGGGCCGCAAGGCCGTCCTGGTGGGGGCGCTGCTGGCGATGGGCTTGGTCACCACCGCCATCGGGGTGTTACCCACCTACGCGCAGTCGGGACTGCTGGCGCCCGCCCTGCTGGCGGGGCTGCGGGTGTTGCAGGGACTCGCCGTGGGCGCCGAATGGGGCGGCGCCGCGGTGCTGTCGGTGGAACACGCCCCGCCAGGGCGGCGCGGGCTGTTCGGTAGCTTCACCCAGCTGGGCTCCCCGGCCGGCATGCTGCTGGCGACGTCGGTGTTCTTCATCACTCGCACCGCCACCGGACCGGCCGGCTTCCTGGCGTACGGGTGGCGAATCCCGTTCTTGCTCAGCGCCGTTCTGGTGGGTCTCGGCCTGTTTTTACGGTTGCGGCTGACCGACGCCGAGATCTTCGGCCGCCTCAAGCAACGCGACGACCTCGCGCGGCTGCCCATCGTGGAGGTGTTGCGCAGGCAACCGCGAAACGTGGTGCTCACCACCGGTTTACGGTTGTCGCAGATCGCGCTGTTCGTGCTGCTGACCACGTACTCGTTGACCTACCTGCAGGATTCGTTCGGCAAGGGCAGCGCGGTGGGCCTGATCGCGGTGCTGATCTCGTCGGCCCTCGGATTCATCAGCACCCCGGCCTGGGCGTGGCTGTCGGACCGCATCGGCCGCCGGCCGCCGTACCTGTTCGGCGCGGTGGCCGGGGTGCTGGCCCTGGCGACGTTCTTCCTGGCCGCCGGGACGGGATCGGCGATCGCGGTGGTGGCCTCAATCGTGTTCGGAGTGAACATCGTTCACGACTCCATGTACGGTCCGCAGGCCGCCTGGTTCGCGGAACTGTTCGACACGCGACTGCGCTACAGTGGCTCGTCGCTGGGCTACCAGATCGGCGCCGTGCTCTCGGGGGGCTTCGCTCCGCTGATCGCCGCGTCGCTGCTGGCGTTCGGCGGCGGCAAGCCATGGTGGATCGTGGGATACTTCGCCGTGCTGTCCGCGCTCACCGGCGCGGCGGCCTACGCGGCGCGGGAGACCAGCTCCGACGAAATCGAGTGAGTGTGACGCGCAGAATCTTCCTCAACGCCTTCGACATGGCCTGCGTCGGGCATCAGTCCGCCGGGTTGTGGCGCCACCCCGAGGACCAGGGCCACCGGTACCGCGAACTGGGGTACTGGACCGACCTGGCGCGCCTGCTGGAGGCGGGCGGCTTCGACGCGCTGTTCCTCGCCGACGTGCTGGGCGCCTACGACGTTTACGGTGGTTCGCGAGACGCCGCGGTGATCGACGCGGCGCAGTTCCCGGTCAACGACCCCACCGCCGCCGTCTCGGCGATGGCGGCGGTGACCGAGTCGCTCGGTTTCGGGATCACCCTGTCGTTGACCTACGAGCAGCCCTACTCGCTGGCCCGCCGGTTGGGCACGCTGGATCACCTCACCGGCGGGCGGGTGGCGTGGAACATCGTCACCTCCTATCTGGACAGCGCCGCGCGCAATCTTGGCCTGGACGCGCAGATCCCGCATGACCAGCGCTACGAGATCGCCGACGAGTACCTCGAGGTCTGCTACAAGCTGTGGGAGGGCTCCTGGGAAGCCGACGCGGTGGTGCGCGACGCGCACCGCGGCGTCTTCACCGATCCGGCCAAGGTCCACGACATCGAGCACAAGGGCCGGTATTTCTCGGTACCCGGCCCGTTCCTGTGCGAACCGTCGCCGCAGCGCACGCCCACGCTGTTTCAGGCCGGCGCGTCCTCGCGCGGGGTCAGGTTCGCCGCCGCGAACGCCGAGGCGGTGTTCGTGTCCGGTCCCACGCCACAGGTGGTGCGCGGGCCGGTGCAGGCGTTGCGCGCGGCCGCGGCCGACCTGGGCCGCGATCCGCGCTCCATCAAGGTGTTCACCATGGTGACCCCGGTGGTCGCCGAAACCCACGAGCGGTCGCTGGCCAAGCTCGACGAGTATCGCGGCTTTGTCAGCACCAGCGGCGCGCTGGCCCTGTTCGGCGGCTGGACCGGGGTCGACTTGGCCGAGCTCGACCCGGACGAGCCGCTGCGCTACGTCGAGACCGACGCCAACCGCTCCGCACTGGCCGCATTCACCACTGCAACACCCGAAAGGCAGTGGACCGTAAGGGAATTGGCGGAAGAGGTGGGACTTGGCGGGCGCGGTCCGGTGCTCGCCGGTTCGCCGACCGAGGTGGCCGACGAGTTGGAGCGGTGGGTCGAGGAGGCCGACGTCGACGGGTTCAACGTCGCCTACGTGACGACGCCGGGCACCTTCGCCGACTTCGCCGACCTGGTGGTCCCGGAGCTGCGGCGCCGCGGTCGGGTGCCCGAGAGCGTGCCGCGTGCCACGCTGCGCGAGCGGCTCGGCGGCGCCGGCCCGTTGCTGGCTGACGACCACCCCGGTGCGCGATACCGGCGAGGCTAGCGGTGGGCCCGGAGTGAGCGATATACTCATTTCACGAATGATCGATCATCGATCAAATTGCCATGGAGCAAGTCCACTTACGCCGGAGGAATCAGATGACGGCCATCGACGCACCCAAATCCGCCCGCGCCTACCAGGATTGGCGGCTGACGGACATCCCGCACTATCGGGACGGCATCAGCACCTACGAGTTCGTGCGCGCCACGCATCAGGCGGACTACCGGACGTACCAGGCCGAGGCGGTAGCGGGGCGTTCGTTCGGTTTCAACGGCATCGGCCGATTGACCGAAGTTGCCCTGCACATGCCGACCGAACACACCATCCACGATCAGAGCCCGCAATACCGGCAGAACCCCGCGTTTTTCCAAGGCCTGATGGGTGTCCCGGACCGCGGCCCGGTCGACCTGGCCGCGTTTCAACGCGAAACCGAGGAATTGGCAACGGCCTTGCAGAGCAATGGCATCACCGTGCACTGGATCGATTACCCCGACGAGCCGACCAATGCCTACGGGCCACTGATGGGCCATGTGTTCTTGTCCTGGGGCTCGATTTGGCGCGGCGGATCGGTCATCTCGCGTTTCGGATTCCTGCCCGGCATGGTCGGCGTCACCGAGTACCTCGCCAAGTGGGCGTGGAACACGTTGAACATTCCGCCGCTTGTCGCGATCACCGAAGGCGCCATGGAGCCAGGCGCCTGCAACATGATCGCCGAGGAGGTGCTGGTCACCTGCCTCTCGGCCTCGTACGACCAGCGTGGAACGGACCAATTCGTCGACGCCATCTCCAGAACCAGCGGCACCGAGGAGTTTCACAACCTGCAACTGCGCCCCGCCGTGGAAGGCTTCTTCAACAAAGCCACCGGTGCCTGCGCGCATCCGGACATCAACATCAACGCGATCGACGTGGGAAAGCTCATCGTCTCACCGGCAGCGCTGGACTGGGAGGCGCGTACCTGGTTGTACGACAACAACTTCGAACTGATCGAAGCTGATCCAGAAGAGCAGCGCGATTTCCTCGCGCCGTGCAATGTGCTGTTGCTCGAGCCCGGCAAGGTGATCGCCCACGCGGACTGCCACCGGACGAACGAGAAAATCCGGGCCGCCGGCGTGCAGGTTATCGAAGTGACCGGTACTGAGATCCGGAAGGCGTGTGGCGGCATCAAGTGTCGGGTAATGCAGATAGACCGGGAGCCCGGGCCGACTCTCGCCGATGTCCGCAACCGGGTCTGGCGGCAGGCCTAGAGTGAGGCGGTGTCCAACGCGTCCGACGGGCGGCCTGAAGTTCGGGGCATGCCGCTTCGCGAACAGATTCTGGGTGTGCTGCTCGACGGGCTGATCAGCGGCCGGTGGCAACCCGGTGACCGTATCGTGGAACGCCAGGTCGCCACCGAGCTGAACGTCAGCCAAGCGCCCGTGCGCGAGGCGCTGCGCGATCTGGAAGCACTGCGGCTGGTCAGCTCGGAGCCGAACAAGGGCGCGCGGGTGCGCGACATCGGTGCCGGCGACCTGCTCGAGATGTACCCCGTGCGAGCAGCTCTGGAAGGCCTCGCGGCCTCACTTGCGGTCGACAAGCTGGCCGGTGATGTGACGGCATTGCAGCGGCATACCGACGAGATCCGGCGGGCCGCGGAGTTGGGTGACGTCGGCATGCAGGTTCGGGCCGGCGTCGCGTTCCACCGCGAGATCGTCGCGAGTTCGGGCAACGCAGTGTTGCTCGCGGTGTGGGAATCGCTCGGCATCGAAGTGTGGACAAACCTGTCGCTCCGCCTACTTCGCACCGGATTACACGACAACGTCGACGATCACACCGCGATCGTCGACGCCTTCGCCAGGCACGATCCGAATGTCGGCGAGCTGGTGCGCGAGCATGTGCTGTCGTACTGCCACGGGAGCCCGACCGACGTCGGGTCATAAAGGCTACGGCGCGACGGTGAGCCAGTCTCTGAAGCCCGAGGGGTCGTGGCGGCCGAGCGCGCCGTGCTCGTAAAGACCCCAGCCCTCAACGGCTTCGCCGTCGCCGTCGCGGCACACCGCGCGGCCGACGTGGTCGATGACGCCGAAGCCGGACCGCGCGACGATGCCCGGGTCGGTCATGTCATAAGTGCGCCGCTCGAAGAACTTCTCGCCCTTCCATGTGCCGTGCAGCCAGTCCGAGTCGCCGCCGTAGCCGCCGCCGACGTGAATCGGCACGGGGAGTCTCGATTCCACGTCGAAGTGCACCGGCGTGCCGTCGGGCGCGGTGGCGTCGATGGTCGCCCCGGTGGGGATCCGGGTGCCGGACCGGTAGTGGATCTCGACCCGCGGCCAGCCGAGCTGTTCGACGCGACCGTCGCGCCAGATGCGGGTGCAGTCGTTGAGCGAGCGAAACCCGTTTGGCTCCTCCTGGATGATCAGCACGATCGCGAAGTCGTCGAACGCCATCGGCACGTAAAGCCACCACATGCCCTCGAAGGGCGGGTCGGCGGGGCGCCCCGCGGGCTCGGGTTCGCCGATGGGCCGGATGCCCCACGACCGGTCCCGGCTGCCGATCCAGACGGCGGGGTCGACGGCGATCTCCTCCCCGTCGATGGCCAGCCGGCCGCTCCAGCTGCCCAGCTGCGCAAAGCGCTGCGCGTTCAGGGTCACCCGGTTGCCGGCGCGCAGCACGTGCGGCTGCTCCTGGACCACGTCGAACAGGCCTTCCCACGTGAGATCGGCGGCGACGCCTTCTGTTTCGTCGAGGACGAGGCGCAGCTTGCGTAGCGGCTCGATCACCTCGATGCGGTAGCCGTTGACACGCTGGTTGAGCCGGTCGGAGTCGATGGCGTCGCACAGGTGCACCGCGGTCTGGGTGTCGCCGCGCCGGACCAGGAAGAACGCGTCCTTGACGCCGAGGTTGGGGTAGTAACCGATGCCGCTGATCACGAAGATGTCGCCGGTGCGGTCGTGGGCGTTGAAGTACGACCGGTCGTAGAAGTTGCGGTCCGACGAGCCCGGCCACGCGATCGGCGCCGGGATCTGGTGCACCGGGTATTCGTCGAGCGGTCCGAGCATTACTGGTCCTCTCCGATCAGGCGCCGCATCAACCCGGCGTGGTAGAACAGCGATTCGACGTCGTCGGGCTTGTCGGTCTCGCCGAAGTGCACCCGCCGCGCACCGGTGCGCATGAAGACGCAAGCCCACATGACCCCGGAGTACACGTAGAACCAGCGCAGGTCGCCCACCTCGACACCGGTCAGCCGCTCGTAGGTGGCGCGCACGTCGTCCTCGCGCATCACCTCCGGCAACCCCGGCAGGCCGGCGAGGCCGGTCAGCTCCTGAAACACCATGTGCGCGTAGATCATCCACGCCACGTCGAGCTCGCGCGGGCCCAGCGTCACCATCTCCCAGTCCAGCACCGCCACGGGTTTGAAGTCGCGGTACAGCACGTTGCCGACCCGCGCGTCACCCCACAACAGCACCGGCTCGCGCCCCGCGACGTCGGCCGGCCAGTTGTCCTCCAACCAGGCGAAGGTGCGCTCCAGCAGCGGCGACGCGCCGATGTCGGGGACCGCGAAGTCATACCAGCCGCGCACCCAGTTGAAGTGCCGGCGCAGCGCGGTGTCGCCCTGCTGCCCATCAGTGAGGAAGCCAAACGTCTTCTGCGCGTCCGGGATTGAATGCAGCGTCGCGAGCACCCCGACGGTGGCGTCCTGCAGTTCGCGCTGCCGCTCGGGGGCGGCGTCGGCGAACCAGTTGTTGCCAAACGTGTAGGGCATCACGTCGGGCGGCACCACGCCGTCGACGTAGTCCATCACGAAGAACGGGGTGCCCAGCACGCCGCCGGTCGATTCCAGCCAGCGCACCGACGGCACGGGCACGTCGGTCAACTCGCCCACCTGGCGGATCACCTCGAATTGGTGGTCGAGCCGGTAGGTGGGGAACACCTGCACGTCCTCGGCGCTGGGCGCCACCCTGGTGACGAGCTTGTGTTCGACCGGCTCGCCGTCCTGCTGCCAGCGGGCGGTCAGGATGATGGTCTCCGAGGACATGCCCGTGGCGTCGACGCCGCTTTCGACGACGACCTCGGGCTTGGCGCCGCCGGGCACCACGGTGCTCAGCCAGTCCGACAGCACCGTCGGCAAGGTGGTGACGTCGCGGCTGGACCGCTGCAGGCGGTCGACCTGGTCGAGCACGGGTTCATTGGCCACGCGTGCCTCCATTCCTTGAGCACTTCGTCGCGGCGATCAATTACGATACGGTAGGTAGCGATATGAAAGCAGACCCGTCCACCCTTGACAAGGCCCCCGGGGCCGGCCGCCCGCGCGATCCGCGTATCGACTCGGCCATATTAGCCGCGACCGCCGAATTGCTTGTGGAAATGGGCTATTCGAATCTGAGTCTGGCCGCGGTCGCCGAGCGGGCCGGAACCACCAAGTCGGCGCTGTACCGCAGGTGGTCGAGCAAGGCCGAATTGGTGCACGAGGCGGCATTTCCCGCCGCGCCGACCGCGCTCGAGGCGCCCGCCGGGGACATCGCCGCCGACGTCCGCATGATGATCGAGGCGACCCGGGACGTCTTCACCACCCCGGTGGTGCGGGCCGCGCTGCCCGGCTTGGTGGCCGACATGACGGCCGACCCCGCCCTCAACGCCCGGGTGATGTCGCGCTTCGCGGACCTGTTCGGCACCGTGCGGGTGCGGTTGAGCGACGCGGTCGACCGCGGCGAGGCCCATCCCGACGTCGACCCGGACCGGTTGATCGAGCTGATCGGCGGAGCCACCATGCTGCGGATGCTGCTGCGCCCCGAGGAGGAGCTCGACGAGTGCTGGGTGGAGCAGACCACGGCCATCGTCGTCCACGGGGTGACGGGATGACGGGCCGCCTGGCGGACCGCGTCGCGATCGTCACCGGCGCCAGCCGGGGCCTGGGCCGCGCGATCGCGCTGGCTTTGGCGGCCGAGGGCGCGGCGGTCGCGGTCGCCGGACGCACCGAGCAGGTCTGGGACGAGCGGTTGCCGGGGACCATCGGCGCGACGGCCGCGGCGATCGAAGCGGCCGGTGGCCGCGCCGTCGCCATCCGTGCCGACCTCACCGACCGCGAGGACGTCGCGCGGCTGGCCAGTTCCGCGCGAGACGCCCTGGGGCCCGTCGACATTCTGGTCAACAACGCGGCGTTCACCGCCCCGGGCCGCCCGCCCGGGCCCGACGCGCCCTCGCGCCGCACCCCCGCGGGTTCGCGGCCTTTGTCGAAGCCGGGGTGGCCCGGCTTCGTCAGCACGCCGTTGCAGGCCTACCGGCGGCACTTCGAAATCGCCGTGTTCGCCGCCTACGAGCTGATGCAGATGGTGTGTCCCGACATGATCGGCTCGGGTGGCGGCTCGATCGTCAACGTCACCTCGGTCGCGTCTCGGCTGCCGGGCGACGGGCCCTACGCCGACCGCAGCGGCGCAGTGCTGCCGGGCTACGGCGGGTCCAAGGCCGCCCTGGAGCACCTGACCCAGTGCGCGGCGTACGACCTCGCCGATCACAACATCGCGGTCAACGCGCTGTCGCCGTCCAAGCCCATCCTCACGCCCGGCCTGTCCTACTACGCCCGCAACTTCGACGACACCGCGCCGGCCGACGAATTCGCCCGCGCCGCAGTCGAATTGGTGCTCGTGGACCCGGCAAAGGTCACCGGCCGCACCGTCGGGCATCTAGAGGTGCTCGACGGCAGCTTCGCACCGTTTAAGCTCGGCTGAGTTCCCGCGTCCGCGCGCCGCACCGCCGACGGTGGATAACGCTCGGCGCGACATGCCAGGATGGGGCAAGCCCACGGCGCGCATGCGGTGGGCGACCGGTCGAGTGGTGTGGCAATGGCGGTGACGGCGGACAGGTCGGCGGGGCGGGTCGTCGCCCTGCTGGTGCTTTTGCTCGTCGTCGCGGCCGCCCTGCGCGGTTACCTGCCGGCCCGGCAGGCCCCGACGCCGGGTGACTCCGGGAACAGTGGCGTCGCGCTGCTGTTCGTGGTGACGGCCCTGGCGGTGGCGCTGTCGCTGGTCGCGCTCGCCGTCATCGCGCGGTTGCGCGATCCGCGTGCCGCGGCGCCGCACGTCGGTGACCTGTCCGAGATGCTCGGGACCGGTCGAGGCCGCCCCAGCTGGCGCGTGCTGGTGCTCGGGCTCGCGGTGCTCGCCGCGTGGCTGCTGATCGTGACGCTGCTGGTCCACCACCTGCCGGGACACCTGGCTGCGTCCCCACCGCCGACCGACGCGAGCGCGCCCGCGCGCCCGGATGCTTCCGCCGCGGCGCGCCCCGGGCAGCGCCCGCACCACGACATCGGCGACCTGCTAGGGATCCTGCTCGTCGCCACCGTTGCGACGCTGTCGCTGCTCATCACCGGAACGGTTGCCCTGGCGCGGCGGCGCCGGCGCTCGACGCCCGCGGTCCACTACGCCGACGAGCGTGTCGAAGCCCCACAGACGCAACGGAGTTCGGAGACGTTGGCGCGCGCCGCCGAACGCGGCCTCGCCGAGATGACGGACCCCAGCCGCGAGCCGCGGGAGGCGATCATCGCCTGTTACGCGGCCATGGAACGTGAACTTGCGCGCGTCCCCGGCGCCGTCCCGCAACACTTCGACACGGCCACCGAAGTGCTGGACCGCGCCGTCGAGCAGCATGCCCTGCGCGCCGACACCGCTTCGGAATTGGTCAACCTGTTCGCCGAGGCGCGGTTCAGCCCGCACGTGATGAACGAGGGGCATCGCGACGTCGCGGTGGGGGTCTTGAACGTGGTCCTCGACGAGCTCCGATCGCGCAGCCAGGCGTCCGGGTGAGCGCGTGAAAAGGCCTGTCGCGCTGGGCGTGTGCTTCATCTTGGGTATGGAGTTGCTGGCCCTGACCCAACACGACCGGCGCTGGGTGCTCGCAGCCTCAGGCGCCGGCCTGGCCTTGGTGCTGCTCAGCATTCGTCGTGCCCTAGCGCAGGATTCGGCCGGCGAGACCGAGCCCGCCGCCGACGAGCAGGGCAACGCGCTGCGCCGGTGGCTGTCCACCACCGAAACGACGATTCGCTGGTCGGAGTCGACCCGGGCCGACTGGGACCGGCACCTGCGCCCCATGCTCGCGCGGCGTTACGAGATCGCCACGGGCCAACGGCGATCGAAGGACCCCCTGGCCTATCACGCGACCGGCCGAATGCTGTTCGGTGTAGATCTGTGGGAATGGGTCAATCCCAACAACGTCACGCTGACGCGTGACAGCCAACCGGGGCCGGGCCGCGCGGCGCTGGAAGAGATCCTGCGGAAGCTGGAGCAGGTATGACAGGGGGCGCGATCTCGCCATGACACTGCCCGCCGCGACCACCACCGCCCACTGCGAGGCGGTCCTCGACGAGATCGAACGCGTGGTGGTCGGCAAACGGGCCGCGCTGCGGCTCATCCTCATCGCCGTCCTCGCCCGCGGGCACATCCTGATCGAGGATCTGCCCGGCCTCGGCAAGACGCTGATCGCCAGGTCTTTCGCCGCGGCGCTGGGCCTGCAGTTCACGCGGGTGCAGTTCACGCCGGACCTGCTGCCGGCCGACCTGCTGGGCTCGACGATCTACGACATGCAATCGGGCCGCTTCGCATTCCGCGCAGGCCCGATCTTCACGAACCTGTTGCTCGCCGACGAGATCAACCGAACCCCGCCGAAGACGCAGGCGGCGCTGCTCGAGGCGATGGCCGAGGGACAGGTCAGCATCGACGGCGAAACCCACCGGCTGCCAGGGCCGTTCATCGTCCTGGCCACCGACAACCCCATCGAGTATGAAGGCACGTACCCGCTGCCCGAGGCGCAGCTGGACCGGTTCGCGATCCGGTTGGAGCTGCGTTACCTGTCCGAACAGGACGAGACCGCGATGTTGCGCCGCCGCCTCGACCGCGGCTCCGCCGAGCCGACCGTGAACCAGGTCGTCGACGCGCGGACTGGCCCCCACCGCCACCTGCGGGTGGTGCCGGGTCGCGTTGGCCAGCGACACCACGTAGTGCAGCACGTCTTCGTGCACCGTCACGGTTTCGACGGATTCGCGCATGGCGATCAGGTCCCGCGCGTCGACGACCTGGTTCACGGTCGGCTCGGCGGAGCCGCGGTCGAGGCGGCGGCGCAACATCGCGGTCTCGT
>NZ_LZJC01000146.1 GCF_001666755.1 Mycobacterium sp. E1214
ACGGGGGATTCCTGGCCTACGACGGGCAACTGGTCGACGACGCGCGCCTGGTGGTGGCGGTCGCCCGCACGGCGGCCCAGCACGGCGCTCGCATCCTGACGCACGTGTCGGCGTCGCAGGCCACCGGCACCTCCGTGCGGTTGACCGATGGCCGGACTCAGGAGTCGTTCGACGTGA
Source organism: Mycobacterium sp. E1214 (assembly GCF_001666755.1). Classification (GTDB taxonomy): domain Bacteria; phylum Actinomycetota; class Actinomycetes; order Mycobacteriales; family Mycobacteriaceae; genus Mycobacterium. Next base: position 178 of record NZ_LZJC01000146.1, read on the forward strand.
CGGCCGGTGCGGTCATCAACGCGGCCGCCGTGCGGGCGACCGCCACCACCAGGCGCGCGTCGTCGACCAGTTGCCCGTCGTAGGCCAGGAATCCCCCGTCCAGGCCGGCGCGCGTGACGGTGGGCGCCAGCTCCGCGACCCGGCGCGCCGAGATCCGTCGCGACCGCGGCAACACCGACGACGGGGTGCCCGCCAACGCCCGCAGCGCGTCACCGGCCAGAAAACCGGCGCGCACCACCGCCCGCTGGCCGCGGCCCATCGACGGCAACAATGGCACCAGCTGCGGTAACGCCCGCACCAGGTGAGGGGCGTTGCGCGTCATCAGGATTCCTCGTTCGACGGCGCTGCGCCGCGCGATCCCGACGTTGCCGGTCGCCAGGTAGCGCAGGCCGCCGTGGACCAACTTCGAGCTCCAGCGGCTGGTCCCGAACGCCAGATCGTGCTTCTCGACCAGCGCGACCCGCAGCCCGCGCGCCGCGGCGTCCAGCGCGATGCCCGCACCGGTGATTCCGCCGCCGATGACCACGGCGTCCAGCGGCTCACCGTCGGCCACAGCCGCCAGGTCGGCGGAGCGGCGCGCGGCGTTCAGGGCGGTCGGGTCGGCGATCACGAGAGGTATCCGTTCAGCGAGTGGGCGAGTTCGGCGGCCAAAGTGGCCGCGTCCAGGATGGGTTCGACGATCTGCGCCGACTGGATGGTGGACTGCGCGATGAGCAACACCATGGTGGCCAGCTGCGTCGGGTCCCCGGGCCGGACGGTGCCGCCGCGCTGGGCCACCCGCAGCCGGGTGGCGAGGGCGTCGATCAGCATGTGCTGGCTGGTCCCGAGGCGTTCGGTGATGTAGATCGGGGCGAGTTCGGAATGCAGCACCGACATCACCAGGTCGTCGGCGCGCAGCAGGTCGGCCACCGTAACGACCTGGCGTACCAGCGATTCCCGGTCGTCACCCAGCAGCGGCGCCGCACGCATCGCCGCGGTCACGTGCCGGGTCAGCAGCGCCGCGACCACCGATCGGGTGTCGGGCCAGCGCCGGTACACCGTGGGCCTGCTGACGCCCGCGCGCCGCGCGATCTCGGCCAGCGTCACCCGGTCGACGCCGAAGTCGACCACGCAGCTGGCGGCCGCCGCGAGGATCCGCTCACCGACGTCCACGCTGTCGTTACGGATTGACAACATGTGTAATACTGTAACGCATGACGCAAGCCGACGCCCTGCTCCCGCCCATGAAGTGGAACGCCTGGGGAGATCCGGCGGCGGCCAAGCCGCTGTCCGACGGCATCCGGGCGCTGCTGAAACAAGCGGTGGGCGTTGCGGATTCGGGCGACGCGGAGCTGCCGGCCGACCAGGTGCGGCTGCGGCCCTCGGCGTTGGCGGAGGCCGATCGGCAGGCACTGGCCGCCATCGTCGGCGCCGAGTACTGCCGCACCGCCGACCTCGACCGGCTGCTGCACGCGGGCGGCAAGTCCACCCTCGACCTGTTGCGCCGCCGGGACACGGGCGAGCAGGACGCGCCCGACGCCATCCTGCTTCCCGGCGACGACGAGTCCGTCGCCGCCATCCTGAGCTACTGCTCCGAGCACCGCATCGCGGTCGTCCCGTTCGGCGGGGGTACCAGCGTCGTGGGTGGGCTCGAACCCGCCCGCGGCGAGTTCCCCGCCGTCGTCTCGCTGGACCTGCGCCGCTTCGACCGGTTGATCTCCCTGGACGAGGTGTCCGGCCAGGCCGTCCTGGGCGCCGGGGTGACCGGCCCGCAGGCCGAGGAACTGCTTGGCGCGCATGGTTTTTCGCTGGGCCACTTCCCGCAGAGCTTCGAGTACGCCACCATCGGCGGGTTCGCCGCGACCCGCTCGTCCGGGCAGGACTCGGCGGGTTACGGCCGCTTCAACGACATGGTGCGGGGCCTGCGGGTGGTGACGCCGGTGGGCCCGCTGGACCTGGGTCGCGCGCCGGAATCCGCCGCCGGGCCAGACCTGCGGCAGCTGCTGATCGGCTCGGAGGGCGTCTTCGGCGTCATCACCGAGGTGCGGCTGCGCGTGCACCGGGTTCCCGAAGCCGTGCGCTACGAGGCCTGGTCGTTCCCCGACTTCCCGACAGGGGCCGCCGCGCTGCGTGCGGTCACGCAGGCCGGCGCCGGGCCCACCGTCATCCGGCTCTCCGACGAGGCCGAGACGGGCGTCAACCTGGCCACCACCGAAGCCATCGGCGAAAACACGATCACCGGCGGCTGCCTGGCCATCACCGTGTTTGAGGGCAGCACGGACCACGTCGAAAGCCGGCAGGCCGAGACCAGCGCGTTGCTCGCCGCCAACGGCGGCACGTCGCTCGGCGAGGCGCCCGCCCAGGCCTGGGAGCGGGGCCGGTTCGGGGCGCCGTACCTGCGCGACTCACTGTTGTCGGCGGGCGCGCTCTGCGAGACCCTGGAGACCGCCACCGACTGGTCGAACGTCCCCGCCCTCAAAGCCGCCGTCACGCAAGCGCTTACCGACGCGCTGGCCGCGACCGGCACTGCCGCGCTGGTCATGTGCCACATCTCGCACGTTTACGCGGTCGGCGCCTCGTTGTACTTCACGGTGGTCGCGGGGCAGCGCGGCAATCCGATCGAGCAGTGGCGCGGCGCCAAGAAGGCGGCCATGGACGCGATCGTGGCGACCGGCGGCACCATCACCCACCACCACGCGGTCGGCGCCGACCACCGACCCTGGATGCGCGACGAGGTGGGCGAGCTGGGCGTGCAGGTGTTGCGCGCGGTCAAGGCGACCCTGGATCCCGCCGGAATCCTCAACCCCGGCAAGCTGATTCCGTGACCAGCGGACGGCCCGGCACCGGGGAGTCCCGGCGCGAGATCGGCAAGGTGATCGCGTTGACCAACCCGGCCTCCGGCCACGGGGCCGCCATCCGGGCCGCGCAGCTCGCGATCGCCCGGCTGCATCGGCGCGGTGTGGAGGTGGTCGAGATCATCGGCGACGACGCGCAAGACGCGCGCCACCTCGTCGCCGCCGCGCTGGACAAGGGTGCCGACGCGGTGATGGCCACCGGCGGGGACGGCGTCGTGTCCAACGCGTTGCAGGTCTTGGCGGGCACCGACATTCCGCTGGGCATCGTCCCGGCGGGCACCGGCAACGACCACGCGCGCGAATTCGGCATCCCCACCAACGATCCCGAGTCCGCCGCCGACGTCGTGGCCGACGGGTGGGCGCAGACCATCGACCTGGCGCGCATTCGCGACAGCGGCGGACGCGATACGTGGTTCGGCACGGTGGCGGCGGCCGGCTTCGATTCGCTGGTGACCGACCGAGCCAACCGTATGAGCTGGCCGCACGGGCGGTTGCGGTATTACCTGGCGATGCTGGCCGAACTCTCGCAGTTGCGGCTGCTGCCGTTTCGGATGGTGCTCGACGAATCCCGCGAGATCGACGCCGACCTGACGCTCGCCGCGTTCGGGAACACCCGCAGTTACGGCGGCGGGCTGCTGATCTGCCCGGGTGCCGACCCCACCGACGGGCTGCTCGACATCACCATGGTGCACTCGGCGTCGCGGTCCAAGTTGGTCCGGCTGTTCCCGACGGTCATGAAGGGCACCCACATCAACCTCGACGAGGTGAGCACGGCGCGCGCGAAGTCGATCCGCGTCGAATGCCCGGGCATCAACGTCTACGCCGACGGCGACTACGCGTGCCCGCTGCCCGCGGAGATCGTGGCGGTGCCGGGGGCGCTGCGGCTGCTGCGGCCCGCGCGGAAGTGACCGCTCCGGTGGCGCTGCCGAAGACCATGCCAGCCACGCCTCGTCGCGAGATCCCGGCTAGCCGACGCCGCGGCTGAGCCAGGTGACCTCGCCGACGTCGCCGCCGTCGCGGTAGGCCTCGAGCGCCTCGTCCCAGGCGGTGCCGAGCACCGAATCCAGCTCGGCGGCCAGGGTGTCGGCGCCCTGCGCCATCATCGAGCGCAGCCGCATCTCGCCGACCATGATGTCCCCGTTGGCGCTCATCGCGCCGCTCCACAGGCCCAGTTGCGGCGTGTGGCTGAAGCGGTGGCCGTCGACCCCGGGGCTGGGATCCTCGGTCACCTCGAAGCGCAGCACTGACCAGGAGCGCAACGCGTTGGCCAACTTGGCGCCGGTGCCCACGGGACCGACCCAATTGGTGACGGCGCGCAGCTGCCCGGGCATCGCGGGCTGCGGCGTCCACGTGAGATTCGCCTTCGCCCCGAGGGACGACGACAGAGCCCACTCCACATGCGGGCAAACCGCAGCCGGCGAAGCGTGCACGTACACCACGCCGGTGGTCACGTCGGCAAATTGATTCGACGCTCGCATAGTTTTGCTCCTTCGGTTCCACGAGGGACGTCTTCCCCAACGACCTGGTGAACCCGACGAGCGCGCTAGCGTGCAGTCGCGAATGTTAAATTGTGTGTCTCGCGTGTCTATTGTGCCTTGTGATGCCCGTGTTGCGCTAGTGTGCAGTGCCAATTAGCCGCCAATTAGCCGTATTGAGCTATCACCGCGTCGGAGACGGCCGGCCACGGCTGCAACGCCCAGTCGCCGAAATCCCGGTCCGTCAGGACCACCAGCGCCAGGTCGGCGTCGGGATCGGCCCAGATGAAACCCCCTGCCTGACCGAAATGGCCGAAGGTGCGCGCGGAGTTGCGGCCACCGGTCCAGTGCGGGGATTTGCCGTTGCGGATCTCGAAACCGAGGCCCCAGTCGTTGGGCCGCTGGACGCCGTATCCGGGCAGCACACCGTCCAAACCGGGGAATTGCACGCTGGCCGACTCGGCGTGCAGCGGCGCCGAGACCGTGCGGGGCCGCAGCAGGTCCCCCGCGAACGCGGCCAGATCCGCCACGGTCGACGAGGCCCCGTACCCCGCGGTCGCGGCGCCGCCGGGCAGCCGGGTGGTGGCCATCCCGAGGGGCTCACACACCGCCTCGCTCAGGTAGCCAGCGAACTCGATGCCCGACTCGCTCTGCACCGCCTGGGCCAGCACGGCGAACCCGTGGTTGGAGTAGATGCGCCGGGTGCCGGGCTTGGCCAGCACGTCACCGGTCAGCATCGCGAAGCCCGAAGCGTGGGCCAGCAGGTGCCGGATCGTGGCGCCGGGCGGCCCGGCCGGGGTGTCGAGGTCGAGCACGCCCTCTTCGACGGCGACCTGCGCGGCCCGCGCGACTAGCAGCTTGGTCACCGAGGCCAGCTCGAAAACCCGGTCAACGTCGCCGTGGGTGGCGAGCACACCGCTTGGCCCGACCACGGCGGCGGCGCACGCCGGAACCGGCCAGCCCGCCAACGCGTCGAGGGCCGCCATCACTTCCTGGCGATGTAGTAGTTGTTGATCGGGTCGCCCTCGATCTCGGTCACCCGCACGTCGTCGAACCCGGCGTCGCCGAGCATCGCGACGGCCAGCTGCTCGCCCCACGCGGCGCCCAGCCCGGCGCCGTCGAGGGCCAACGACACCGTCATGCAGTGCATCAGCGAGGTCGTATAGAGGTAGGTACTCATCGGGACGTCGACGTTGTCCTCGAGCCGGCTCGACGCCTTGATGTCGGCCATCAGCAGCACGCCCCCGGGCCGCAGGGCCCGATGGATGTTTTCGAGCACCCGCGCCGGCTGGGCCTGGTCGTGGATGGCGTCGAACACGGTGATGACGTCGTAGGCGTCCGCCTTGTAAAACTCCGCCAGGTTGTGGCTTTCGAACGTGGCGTTCGTCAAGCCGAGACGGGCCGCCTCGGCCGCGCCGACCGCGATGGCCTCGTCGGAGAAGTCGACCCCGGTGAACCGGCTGGCCGGAAACGCCTGCGCCATCACGTTGATGGCGTGACCGCTCCCGCAGCCGAAGTCGGCCACCTCGGCGCCCGAGCGCAGCCGCTCGGGCAGGCCGTCGACGAGGGGCAGCACGACGTCGACGAGGCTGGCGTCGTAGACCGCGCCGCTCTCCTCGGCCATCAGCTGATGAAATCGCGGGAATTCGCTGTAGGGCAGCCCGCCGCCGCGCTTGAAACAGGCGACGATCTTCTGCTCGACCTCGCCGAGCAGGGGGACGAATTGCGCCACCACCGCGAGGTTGTGCGGTCCGGCCGCGCGGGTCAGCACACTCGCGCGGTGCGCGGGCAGCGCGTAGCTGGCGGTGGCCGGGTCGTAGTCGACGACGCGCGCGGTTGTCATGCCGCCCAACCACTCCCGCACGTACCGCTCGTCCAGGCCGGCGGCGTCGGCGATCTGCGCGCTGGTCGACGGCGCCAGGCCGGCCATGGTCTCCAGCAGGCCGGTCTGGTGGCCCAGGCTCAGCAGGAGCGTCAGGCTGGCGCCGTCGAGGGCCGCGACGACCCTCTCGGTGAATTCTTCGGTGCTCTCCACTGCCGTCACGTTTTGCGACGCTACACCGGGTCATCGGGCGAGAGCCCGGGGTGAGATGGGTGGTAGCGAACCCCTAAGTTGGAGCCATGAGTCAGACAGTGCGCGGTGTGATTTCACGCAAGAAGGGCGAGCCCGTCGAGCTGGTGGACATCGTCGTCCCGGATCCTGGACCGGGCGAGGCGCTGGTCGACATCATCGCCTGCGGCGTCTGCCACACGGACCTGACGTACCGCGAGGGCGGCATCAACGACGAATTCCCGTTCCTGCTGGGGCACGAGGCCGCCGGCACGGTCGAGGCCGTCGGGCCCGGCGTGACGGCGGTGGCGCCGGGCGATTTCGTGATCCTCAACTGGCGCGCGGTGTGCGGCCAATGCCGGGCGTGCAAGCGGGGCCGCCCGCACCTGTGTTTCGACACGTTCAACGCCGCGCAGAAGATGACGCTGACCGACGGCACCGAGCTCACGCCGGCGCTGGGCATCGGCGCGTTCGCCGACAAGACGCTGGTGCACGCGGGGCAGTGCACCAAGGTCGACCCCGCCGCCGACCCGGCCGTCGCGGGCCTGCTCGGCTGCGGCGTGATGGCCGGCATCGGCGCCGCAATCAACACCGGCGGCGTCACCCGCGACGACACCGTCGCAGTGATCGGTTGCGGCGGCGTCGGCGACGCCGCCATCGCCGGTGCCGCGCTGGTCGGGGCGCGGCGAATCATCGCGGTGGACACCGACGACACCAAGCTGGAGTGGGCCCGCAAGTTCGGCGCCACGCACACCATCAACGCCCGCAATGCCGACGTTGTGGAGACCATCCAGGACCTCACCGAGGGTTTCGGCGTCAACGTGGCGATCGACGCGGTGGGCCGGCCGGAGACCTACAAGCAGGCCTTCTACGCTCGCGACCTCGCCGGAACCGTTGTCCTGGTAGGGGTTCCGACGCCGGACATGCGCCTGGAACTGCCGCTCATCGACTTCTTCTCCCGCGGCGGCTCCCTGAAGTCGTCGTGGTACGGCGACTGCCTGCCCGAGCGCGACTTCCCCACACTGATCGACCTCTACCTGCAGGGTCGACTCCCCCTCGAGCAGTTCGTCACCGAGCGCATCGGGCTCGACGACGTCGAGGAGGCCTTCCACAAGATGCACGGCGGCAACGTGCTGCGGTCGGTGGTGGAGCTGTAATGGTCGAGATTCAGCGGGTCGTCACCCATGGCACGTTCGAACTCGACGGCGGCAGTTGGGAAGTCGACAACAACATCTGGCTGATCGGCGACAACTCCAACGTCGTGGTGTTCGACGCCGCGCACACCGCCGAACCCATCATCGAGGCCGTTGCGGGCCGCCACGTGGTCGCGGTGGTGTGCACCCACGGGCACAACGACCACGTCACGGTCGCCCCCGAACTGGGCGCTGCCCTGGACGCCCCGGTGCTGCTGCACCCGGCCGACGAGGTGCTGTGGCGAATGACACACGAGGGCAAGGACTTTCGCGCAATCACTGACGGCGAGACGATCGACGTCGGGGGTACCGAGCTGTTGGCGCTACACACCCCGGGCCATTCCCCCGGGTCGGTGTGCTGGTACGCACCCGACCTGGGCGTCGTGTTCAGCGGCGACACCCTGTTCGCCGGGGGCCCGGGCGCTACCGGCCGCTCCTACTCGGACTTCCCGACGATTCTCGCGTCGATCTCGGGCCGGCTCGGCACCTTGCCGGGCGAGACCGTCGTGCACACCGGCCACGGCGACAGCACCTCCATCGGGGAGGAGATCGTGCACTACGAGGAGTGGGTCGCGCGCGGCCACTGACACCGCGGCTCATCGACAAGAGCCCAGGCGGCGAAACGATTATCGTTGGTGGATGCGGCCAGAGCCCCGAATGCCCGAGTCGAGCATCGTGGTGCGGCCCGAGCCGGCGTACACCGAGGCCTCGCGGCTGCGCGCCGCGGGCCTGACGCCCGCCATCGCGCTGTTCGAAAGCGCCGCCGCACAGGTCCCGCTGCCCGAAGGCTCGCAGCCGATCGTGATCGCGGATTACGGCGCCGCGAACGGCCACAACTCGCTCCGGCCGATCTCGGCGGCGATCCGGGTGCTGCGCCGGCGCACCAGGCACGACCACGCAATCCTGGTGGCGCACACCGACGTACCGCCCAACGACTTCACGGCGTTGTTCCACACCCTCAGCGACGACCCGGAGAGCTACCTGCACCAGGACGCCGCGACCTTCACCTCGGCGATCGGTCGGTCCTTCTACGGCCAGATCGTGCCGTCGAAGACCGTCAACCTCGGATGGACCTCCTGGGCGACGCAGTGGCTGAGCCGAATGCCTTGCGACATCAGCGATCACGTGCACATCTCCGGGAGCTCCGACGGCCGCGCACGCGCGGCGTACGCCGACCAGGCCGCCAGGGACTGGCACAACTTCGTGGCGTTCCGCGGGCGGGAATTGGCGCCCGAGGGCCGGCTGGTGGTGCTCACGCTCGCCGCGGACGAGGACGACACCGCCGGGTTCGCCACGCTGCTCGAGGCCGTCGTCGAGGCGCTCGACGAACACGCGCGCAGCGGGTTGGTGCGCCGCGACGAGGTGCACCGCATGGCGATTCCCACGTTCCCGCGCGCCGAAAAGGACTTCCGCGCGCCGTTCTCGCCCAGCGGCCGTTTCGAGGGGTTGGTGATCGAGCATCTCGAGACGTTCAACGCCGAGGATCGGTTCTGGGGCCGCTACCGGATGGACGGTGACGCCGACGCCTTCGGCGCCCAGTGGGCCGCCTTCGCCCGGTCCGCGCTGTTTCCCGCGTTGACCGCCGCGCTGGACGGGGGCGTCGGCGATCCCCGGGCGCGGGATTTCGCCGACGGGCTCGAGGACGGGGTGGCGCGGCGGCTGTCAAGCGCACCCGCACCGATGCGTATTCCGCAGGCGTTGGTGTCGCTGGTCAAGCGCCAACGATCCCTCGGGTGAGAGTTTCGACACAACGCCGTTACGGGTAGTCCCCCAGACATCGTCGAAATCTGCGGTGGCTAGGGGGTAGGTGTATGAGCGTGCAGGATGACAAAGCAGCTGATCAGGAAGACACGACGGCTGAGCACGACGACAAAGCGGCCGACCAGGACGACGACCAGCGGGTGACCGAAAAACCGGAACCGGACGAAGACGACAAGCAAAAGGCCGCCGAGATGATGGAGGCCTACAAAGAAAAGCCCACCATCGTGCTGCCCGGCACCGGCGGCAGCGTCTCCGGCACGGCCGTCAACGACTGGCTGGACGAGGACGGCAACCCCCGCCGCCAGGAACCCGAGGGCGGGCAGGGCAAGGCCGACGACGCGGAACAGTCCCGCGGCGACGACGCCGCTCAGTCCGGAGAAGACGGGACGCGCGACGAGCAGGAGTTGCAGGACCAGATCGAAAAGGACAAGGCCCTCAACGAGGAGCTCAAGAAGGCCGCCGCCGCGGAGAACAAGGGCGAAAAAGACTGAGCCGCAACGACATCGGCGTCACTGGCCGGGCAGCTGCGGGATGCCGCCGATGCCCAGGCCCCCCTCGATTTCCTGGATGATCTGATTCACCTTGTCCAGCCCCGGGATCGGTCCGTTGACCCCGGGAAGCGGCGGCGCGGCGCGGTGCGGCCGCGCGGGCGGGGCGGCCTGCGGGGTCGCCGGGGGCGTCGTGGTCGTGGGCTGCTCGGTCGCGATTGACGGTTCGGCATCCGAGGTGGTGGGCACCGGAACCTCGGGTGTCGGCGACGCCGGCTGCGCGGTCGCGCTGGTCGCCGGCGGCGGCGCGGCCGGCGTGGTGGCGTTCCCCGGCGAGGGCGTCGTCGCCGACGTTCCCCCGCCGGACGGACCCATGAGGCCGACGACCGCCACGATCCCGAGCAGCACGAGCGCGGCGGCCGCACACACGATGGCGACGGTCGGCGGCCGGTGCAGCCGCGATCGCAGCGAAAATCGCCGCTTCGCCGGCGTGTTGAGCACGGTGGTCGCCGCGTCGTCGGCATCGGGTTGGGGCGCCTCGCTCGCCTGAGCGGTGTCGGGTGCCGCCCCCGCGGTCGCCTGAGCGGTGTCCGGGGCCGGGGCCGCCTGTGCCGTGGCCGGGGTCGCCTGTCCCGTGGCCGTAGCCGGCGCCGCGGTCGCCTGCGCCGTGGCCGGCTCGGCGCGGGACCGCGAGCCGGGCCAGGGCGCCCGGCCCGTCGCGGCGGGCGCGGGAGGTGCCGGTCGCGTGGCGGGAGTCCCGGCCGTCACGGGCGCCGCTGCCGCCGCGAGCGTGGCCGGCGCCGCGCCCGGGGTACCAGCACGGTTGGCCACCCGCAGCGCCGCGCCGACGGCGGCGGTCAGTTGCGGGCGCGGCGTGGTGACGACGGGAACGCGGAAGTGCCGCGCGAGCGCGGTGGTGACGGTGGGCAGGTTCGCCCCGCCGCCCACCGAGACCACCGCCACGAGGTCTCGAATGTCGTTGCGCGCCAACGTGTCGTCCAGGACGGCGAGACAGCGCTGCAACGCCGGGCGAATGGCGTCGTCGAGCTCAGCGCGGGTGAGCCGGGTGTCGTCACGGGTTCCCGTCAACCCGTCGGTCACGCCGGTGGCGGTGCTGATCGACAGCCGCTCCTTGGCGCTTCGACAGCCCGCCCGCAGCCGGCTCAGCGACCCGATGGCCGCAGATCCGGACGCCTCGAACGAGCCAGTGCTGGGCATGTTGGCGACGACGACGCTCAGCAGCGCCTGGTCGATCAGGTCACCGGAGAACTCGGCGAAGCGCACGGTCGGCGCCACGGCCTGAAAGTCGCCCCCGGCGCCCATCAGGGTGATGTTGATGCCCGTGCCGCCGAAGTCGCACACCGCCACGGTTCCCTCGGCGGGCAGGCCCGGGTTGGTCCGCACCGCCAGCAGCGCCGCCGCGGCGTCGGGGATCAGCAGCAGCGGTCGCGGGTGGTTCGACCATTCCGGCACCTCGCCGAGCGCGGTGCCCAGCGCGTCGACCGCCGCGGAGGTCCAGTGCGCGGGATAGCTGACCGCCACTTTCTCGGGCAGGGGCCGGCCCCTCGTGGCGGCGTAGGCCAGCGCCCGCAGCGCGTCGGCCAGCAGCGCCTCGCTGCGGTGCACCGAGCCGTCGCTGGCGACGACACCCCGGGGATCGCCGACGCGGTTGACAAAGCCGCCGATGACCAGGCCCGGGCGGCCGAGCCGGGGGTTCTCCGCGGGGACGCCGACCTCGGCGGCGCGGTCGCCGTACAGCGTCAGGACGGGTTTGCGGGTGAGGGCGTTGTCCGCGGTGGTCGCCGCCAAGGTGGTGGCACCAATCGACAGGCCCAGCGCGGGCCCCCCTGCATCGACCATCAGCTTCATCCCCGTCTTCGCCAGCACGCGCCCTCACCAAGCTAGCCGTTATTGTGCCGGTAAATCCTGTATCGCGCGTCAGCGCAACCTAGGTGCGCGCTGTGCGAGGTCAGCGGATACTGCCGGCCCCCGCGATCAGCGGGAGGTCGAGCGGGGTGACCCAGCCGGGCCGCAACTCGTTGACCGCCGGCACCGCGTTAAGGGCCCGCATCCCCGTCGCCAGGCATCCGGCGGCGGCGGCGTCGCGGCCGGAGCCGTCGGTGAACCGGAACGCCGTCTCCTGGAAAACGCTTGGCGTGCCGTCGATTTCGACACGATAGACGTCGTCGTCGTGCCCGGACGGCCAGTCGGGTGCGGCGTCGCGCCCGATCCGGTTGACGTGCTCGAGCTGGATGCGCGTCTGCCCTTTGTAGACCCCGTTGATGGTGAACCGTACCGCGGCGACGTGGCCGGGTTTGATGACGCCGCGCGCGGAGGTCCGCTCGGTGGGCGTGACCCACTTGTCCCAGGTGGTGGTGATCTCGTCGAGCATGATGCCGGCCGCATGGGCGATCATCGGCACCGTGGCGCCCCACGCGAAGATCAGCACGTCACGGTTTTCCAGCATCGGGCTGAACTCCGGCTCGCGGCCGATGCCCATCTCGACCTCGTAGTCACCCTCGTAGTTGGTGTAGTCCAGCAGTTCGGACGCCCGGACCCGGCGCACCTCCGAGCACACGCCCATCAGCGTCATCGGGAACAGGTCGTTGGCGAAGCCGGGGTCGATGCCCGTGGTGAAGCAGGACGACTCCCCCAGCTCACAGGCCTCGGTGATCGGCCGGATCCAGTTCGGCGGGTTGAGGTGCATGGTGGGCCACACCCACGGGGTCATCGCGGTCGAGCAGACGTCGATGCCGGCCCGCAGGAAGCGGGTGATGAGGGCGATGTTGTCGTCGGCGTGCATGGCGGTGGGGCCGTAGTGCACCAAGGCGTCGGGCCGCAGCGCGATCAGCGCGTCGACGTCGTCGGTGGCGGCGATCCCGATCGGCTCGGCCAGCCCGCAGATGTCGCCGACGTCGCGGCCGACCTTGTCCGGGTTGCTGACGCCGACGCCGACCAACTCGAACACCGGATGCTTGACGATCTCCGCGATCACCATCTTGCCGACGAACCCGGTGCCCCAGACCACCACGCGCTTCGAGCCGTGTTCCGCCATCTCGGTCAAACCACCTTCCCGGATCCCCAGCCCCCGCTCGGCTTCACAGTAAGCGGGAGGCCGAACGGTAGAAAGGGCGGGCGGCGCGCACTGCTGGACCGGCATCGCGCAAAGCGCTTCCGCGCGGTCCCGGGGGGTGTAACGATGAAGCCATGACGAAGCGTCTTGTGCGGCCCGCGCTGCTGTTCGCCGTCGGCGTCGGGTTCGCCAACGCCTGCGGCGCGGCCCAGGCCCTTCCCCAGATGCCCACGATCCGCTACGAGGTGAGCGGGCCCGCCGCCGCGGAATTCATCTACTACCAAACCGACGCGGGACAGCTGCACGAGGTGAACGCGCCGCTGCCCTGGTCCACGCAGTTCACCGGGTTCGGCGGACAGGTGCTGACCATCAGCGCGCAGGGGCCCGGCCCCATCTCCTGCAAGATCTTCGTCGACGGCAACGTGGTGGCCAACGCCACGGCGACCGCGGGCAGTCCCGCGCGGACCGTCTGCACGCACTGACCACCGAATCCCGCGTCCCCAGAGACGAAGGAGGGTCCGAATGAGCCTCAAGACAGGCCCGCGCAGCGGGCTGGCGTCACGCGAGAACGGGACGCCCCCGCCGCCGGTCCCGCTCGGCGACATCAACTTCGAGTCGCTGGATTTCTGGAGCCTGGACGACGACGTCCGTGACGGCGCCTTCGCCACCCTGCGGCGCGAGGCGCCCATCTCGTTCTGGCCCGCGATCGAGGTCGAGGGATTCGAGAGTGGCCAGGGTTATTGGGCTTTGACCACCCACGACGACGTGCATTACGCCAGCCGCCATCCGGAGGTCTTCTCCTCCAGCCCGAACATCACCATCCCGGACAACAACCCCGAGATCGCCGAGTACTTCGGCTCGATGATCGTGCTCGACGATCCGCGCCACCAGCGGTTGCGCTCGATCGTCAGCCGCGCGTTCACCCCTAAGGTGGTGGCGCGCATCGAGGCGTCGGTGCGGGAGCGGGCGCGCCGGCTGGTCGCCTCGCTCATCGCCAACCACCCCGACGGGACGGCCGACCTGGTCAGCGAATTGGCCGGTCCCCTGCCGCTGCAGGTGATCTGCGACATGATGGGGATCCCCGAGGAGGACCACCAGCGCATCTTCCACTGGACCAACGTGATCCTCGGCTTCGGTGACCCCGACCTGGCGACGGACTTCGAGGAGTTTCTTCAGGTCGCGATGGACATCGGCGCGTACGCCAATGCGCTGGCCGAGGACCGGCGCGTCAATCACCACGACGACCTGACGACCAGCCTGGTGGAGGCCGAGGTCGACGGCGAGCGGCTGTCGTCGTCGGAGATCGCGTCGTTTTTCATCCTGCTGGTGGTGGCCGGCAACGAGACCACCCGCAACGCGATCAGCCACGGGGTGCTGGCCCTGTCCCGCTACCCCGCCGAACGCGACAAGTGGTGGTCGGACTTCGAGCGGTTGACACCGACGGCGGTCGAGGAGATCGTGCGGTGGGCCTCCCCGGTCGTTTACATGCGGCGCACCCTGACCCGCGACGTCAAGCTCGGCGGCACCAAGATGAAGGCCGGTGACAAGGTCGCGTTGTGGTACAACTCGGCCAACCGCGACGAATCGAAGTTCGCCAATCCGTGGCTCTTCGACGTGGCCCGAACCCCCAACCCGCACTTGGGATTCGGCGGCGGAGGCGCGCATTTCTGCCTGGGCGCGAACCTGGCCCGCCGCGAGATCCGGGTGGTCTTCGACGAACTGCATCACGAGATCCCCGACCTGGTCGCCACCGCCGAGCCGGCGCGGCTGCTGTCCCAGTTCATTCACGGCATCAAGAGCCTGCCGGTGGCCTGGACCCCGCCGCGCCGGTAGCGGTTACCCGCCACACGTGGTTCGCGCTGGGCAACCGGGCTTACTCTGTCCCCCGTGACCGTCCCCGTCTTTCCCGCTCCCGAGGTGCTCGCCGCCCGGGAGAAGCTGGTGCTCGACCACTTTCACGACGAGGTTCGCCAGGACTGGGACGACGTCCTGGCGACCTTCCCGCATCCGCGCTACGAGCTGATCCCGCAGCTCCTCGTCCACGACGGTGACGCCGCCGTGCGCGACTACTACGCGTACACGCGCACCGCCTTTCCCGACCAGGATCACGAGATCATCGCGCTGCGGCACAGCGCCGACGCGGTCATCGTCGAGTTCTTCCTGATGGGCACGCATTTGGGTTACCTGGGCAAGGTGCCGCCGACCGGCAGCCGGTTCCGGGTCCGCATGACCGCCTACTTCGTGTTCGACGCCACCGAAACGCTTGTCTGCGAGCGGATTTACTTCGACACGTTGACCATGATCAAGCAGCTGCTCGGCGGGCTGGACTTCAAGCGACCGGCGAATTGGTGGCTGGCCGCCCGCTGCGCGCGGGGATTCTTATCGATGTCCTCGGAGAAGCCGGACCCGGCGCTGATCGCGCCGACGTCGGGGGCCGCTAGCTGAACGAGTAGTCGCTGAGCGGGAAGCTGTCGGCTTCGCGTACCGAGTTCAGCGTCGACGTCGGCCGCAGCAGCGAGGCCTCGCCGCTGGGGCTGAAGTAGTAGGACCGTGACGTCGCGCAGTTGCCCGAGTAGAACACCGTGTTGTCGAGCAGCTTGGTCACCCGGTCGAGGAACCGGGCGTTGGCTTCCTCGGTCACCTCGAAAGTGGTTGCGCCCCTGCGTTTGAGCTCACCGAGCAGTCGGTTCATGTGCCGCATCTGGTATTCGATGGTGTGGAAGAACGACAGGCCCGAGAAGGCGAACGGGCTGGCCAGACCCAAGTAGTTCGGGAAGTACGGCACCGACACGCCCTGGTAGGCCTGGAATCTGGTCTCGCGCCACCACTTGCCGAGGTTGCGGCCCTTGCGGCCCACCACCTCGATGGCCGGGAAGTTGGCCTCCCACAGGTCGAATCCCGTCGCCAGCACCAGGGTGTCGATGACGGTCTTGCGGCCGTCGACGGTGACGATCCCGTCGGGCTCGATCCGTTCGATCGAGGTGGTCTCCAGGTGCACGTGGGGCTTGGTGAACGCGGGATAAAACGTGTTGGACAGCGTCGGCCGCTTGCAGCCACAGTCGTAGTCCGGGGTGAACTTGGCCCGCAGTTCCTTATTGCGCAGCCACCGGAACCGGTTGATCTTGGCCAGGTCGGCGGCCGAGATGTTCCCGCGACCGCGGGTCTCCCGGTGGTGCAGCGCCCCGACGACCATGATGATCTCCAGGATCACGTCGGTCACCCACCGCAACGCCCGCTGCGCCACCGGCAGCCGCGAGAACAGGCGGCGCACCGCCTCCGGGAACTCGAAGTCCGGCTTCGGCATCACGTGGGTGGCGGTGCGCTGGTAGACGGTCAGGTCCCCGGCCTGTTTGGCCAGTTCGGGGATGAGTTGGACCGCCGAGGCGCCGGTCCCGATCACGGCGATGCGCCGTCCCGCGTAGTCGTAGTCGTGGTCCCAGGCGGTGGTGTGGACGATCTTGCCCTCGAAGCCGGCGATCCCCGGGATGTCGGGCAGGCGCGGCTGCGAGAGGAATCCCGTCGCGGTGATCAGGAAGCGGGTGGTCAACGTGTCGCCGCCGGCGAGCGCCACCCGCCACACCTCGGCGTCCTCGTCCCACTGCGCGCCTTCCACCGTCGTGTTGAAACGCATGTGGCGGCGCACGTCGTATTTGTCCGCGACGTCCTTGGCGTACTGCTTGACCTCAGCGCCGGGCGCGAACAGCCGCGACCAGGTGGGGTTCGGCTCGAACCAGTAGGAGTAGGTGGTCGACGGGATGTCGACGGCGATGCCCGGGTAGTGATTGACGTGCCAGGTGCCGCCCAGGTCGTCCTCGCGCTCGAGAATGAGGAAGTTGTCGTACCCGAGACGCTTGAGCTGGATCGCGGCGCCGATGCCGCCGAAGCCCGCACCTACGATGATGGCGTCGAAACGGTTCGTATTCACTGCCTGCTCCGTGCTTACGCTTTTCTCAGTGGTTTCTACTGGCGAGTACATAAACTTTCTCTAAGATACGCAACTCTAATAGCGCATGCACGCCGACGCAGCCGGGCTTTGCCCGCATGTGACCTTCGTGACAGCCCAACCGTGACCGGGTGGTGCAGCCGCGGGTAGACGCCGCCAGAAACCGTTCGTGCCTGGTCGGCGGCGATGTGGCGTGGCCTGCCGCACCCGCGGGGCGAGCAGGAGTATCCCTACTAGCGGTGGACTTAGCACGCGCATTGCCCTGCGGGCGACCACTTCTCGAGGCCCCCCGCGCTCGGCGTCGCCGTCATCGCAGCGAAGCCCGTCTCGCGTGTGGCTATGTCGTCGCCCACTTCAGGCCGGTGTGTCGGACCCTATTAGAGTCGGTTCGGTACCCTAAAAGTTCGGGACCAAACGACAGCTACAGGCGGATTTCGGTGCGTGACCCAACGACGCGAGCACGCCGATGCGCGGCGCGACGAGCGCGATCACACGGTGGCGCGGCGCGTAACGCCAGTTACAGGAAACTCCAAGGAACGGTCGCAGAATTCAGAGTTTGAGAGGGGTCGGCATGGGCAAGTTGTCCGGCATGGTCGCACGTCACGTCATTCGTTCCCTTGTACCCGCAGCAGCCGCAGTGTCCGCCGTCGGCGCGTCCGTCCTGGTCGGCTCTGCTCTCCCCTCCGCCTCCGCCCAGTGTCCGGACATCCAGGTGGTGTTCGCCCGGGGCACCGGTGAGGCGCCCGGCGTCGGGCCGACCGGCCAGGCGTTCGTCGACGCGCTGCATCAACGCGTCGGCAACAGGTCCTTTGACGTCTATCCGGTGAACTATCCCGCCAGTGATCAGTGGGCAACCGGGGTGGACGGTGTTCGGGACGCGGGTGCGCACGTGGTGTCGATGGCGCACGACTGCCCCAACACCCAGATGGTGCTCGGCGGCTACTCGCAGGGCGCGGCCGTGATGGGCTTCGTGACCTCGCCGTCCGTCCCCGACGGCGTCGACCCGGCGACCGTGCCGAAGCCGCTGGATCCCGCGGTGGCCAGCCACATTTCGTCCGTCGTGCTGTTCGGCATGCCGAATGTGCGGGCGATGAACTTCCTCAACGAGCCGCCGGTCGTCATCGGCCCGATGTTCGACGCTAAGACCGTCAAGGTGTGCGCCACCGACGACCCGGTGTGCTCCGACGGGCTCAACTTCTCGGCGCACAACAGCTATGTCGACGACGGCTCGATGATCGACAAGGGCGTGGCCTTCGCCTCCAGCCACCTCGGCCTGGGCGGTCCGCCGCCGCCGGCGCCGGTCGCGGCCCCGGCCGGCAGCGGCTTCGGGGGCTGACCGGCCGCTAGGCGGGCATCTTGCCGAGGATCGAGTTTGTGAGCGACACGGTGGCTTGCTGACTCTCGGCCGCGGTCGGCGTGGTGGAGCAGGTGAGGACGTCGACGACCACGTTGAGCTTGGCGGCGACGGCGTGGGTGCAGGAGATCGGCACGGTTGTCTGCGCCAGCAGTTGCACGGTGCTGATGCCGTTGCCGGCATCAGCGGGTGAGGTGATGGTCATCGGCCAGGTCTTGCCGTTGGGCCAGGTCGCCTTGATAGTCGAGCCGCCGCATTGACGGAAGGCCGACTGCAGCTTGGCCAGTTGCGCCTGAGCCGCGGTGGCGTCCCGATACGCCGCGACGCCCGCACCGGTGTTCCACTGGTGATAGACGTCGTGGCTGTCCACAATTTCCCGGGCGGAGAACCCGGTGAATCCCGATCCGTCGTATCCCTCGGGCGCGCTGGACTCCTCGACGGGCCAGCATTCCGGCCGCTCTAGTTGGCCTCGCGGGTCGTCGGCGGTGGGTTGGTGCAGCGTCCGCCTGGTGGTCATCGTGCGGTCGCCCGTGGTGTTTTCGACGTCCTCGACGCTGGGCAGCAAACCGTCCAGGTCGGCGGGGGCCACCGTAGGCGGCGGCGCCGTGGTCGTCGTCGTGGTGGCGGTCGTTCTCGTGGCGGCCGTGCTGGTGGTCGTGCTCGTCGGCGCCGTCGTCTGTGTGGTCCGCGGCAGCGTGGCTTCCCCGATCAGCGCCACCACCGCGACAGTGATGAACACATAGGACAGGGTGGTGCCGATCAACGCCCGGTCGCGGCCCCTCTCCCCGGTCCGACGGATCTGCACCAACCCCAGGTGCCCGAAAAGCGCTCCCGCGGGGGCGAACACGAACGCGAAGATCACCGACAGCGTCGCCAACACGTTGACCTCGTCGCGCGGCGGGGCCGGCGGCGCAGCGGCCTGCTGCGGCGGCGGAAAAGGGCCGGCGTTGAAGGGGTTGCCGCCGAACGGGTTTGACATCTCTCAGCCCGGGATCTTGCCGAGGATGGCGTTGACGATGTCGAGCACCGCTTGCTGGCCACGGTCGGTGTCGACCAGGACGACGTTGATGTCGGCGACCACGTTGCCCTTGACGGCGATCGCGCGGTCGTTGCGCGAGCGCATCAGCGGGCCTTGGGCCGTGAGCACCATGGTGGTGATGCCGTTTCCGGCGTCGGCGGGCACGCTCATCGACACGAGAACCGGCTTGTCCTGCTTGCCGGGCGGCGGCAGGATGTTCATCGTCGATCCCCCACACCGCCGCCAGATCGACACCAGGTTCGCGTACTGGCGTTGCGCCCCCGCCGCGTCGCGGAAAGCCATCAGCGACTGTCCGGCCTCGCGGATGGCGGGGGCGTTGCTGGCGTCCTTCAACACCTGCTCGTAGTAGCCGATCAGCGCTTGCATGTCGGTGTCCGGGGCGCCGCCGCCCATCACCGGCCAACATTCGGGCCGGTCGACGGCGGAGCTGTCGGAGGCCGGGGCCAGCTGATAGCTCGGCGGCAACGCCACCAAAGCCGGGTCGTCGACGAACCTTTCGACGTCGGCCAGGCTGGGCAGCAGGCCCGGCAGCCCGCTCGGCGTCACCATGCGCGCCGTCGCGCCG
>NZ_LZJC01000147.1 GCF_001666755.1 Mycobacterium sp. E1214
GTCGTGGCCGGGGCTGTCGTGGTGCTGGGTGCGGCCGTCCGAACCGGGTTGTCGTCGGGCCGGGTGAGCCATGCGATCAAGGCCACCACGGCCAGGGTGATCACCGCGTAGGAAAGGATCAACCCGACGATGGCGCGGTCGCGGCCGGCCTGACCGGTGCGCCGGATCTGCCGGAGCCCGAGGTGACCGAACAAGGCTCCGACGGGGGCGAAGACGAACGCGAACACCACCGACAGGGTCGCAAAGGTGTTGGCGCGCGGGCGCATCGGCGGGGGTGCGGTGAAAACTGGAGGGGCGCCGGGAAATCCACCGAATTGGTGGCCACCACCGTACGGGTTGGGGCCGTACGGTTGCTGCGGATTGCTCATCGTGCGGTCCTCATCAGCCCGGGATCTTGCCGAGCACGTAATTGACCACGTCCAGGGCGGCCCGGTGGGCCCGTTCGGACGCGGTGGCGCTCGCGCGCACTTCGACGAACACGTTGTCCTTGGCGGCCATCGCGAGGACGAATCGCACCGGCTGCCCCTGGGTGCGGACCTCCATGGTGACGACGCCGCCCCCGGAATCAGCGGGCGGATCGACCGCAAATCCGACCGTGCGGTGCGTGTCCGGATAGGTGAGTTTGAGGCCCGCGCCGGCGCACCGCGCCCAGGTCGACTGCAGGTTGGTCAGTTGGGTGCGCGCCGCCGCCGCGTCCGCGAGCGCGGCGACCGACTGGACCGAACCGCGTGGGTTGCCGGCGTTTTGCAGGTCGAAGTAGCCGGTCATGAAGATGCCCTGAACGGGTTGGACCGTGTACACCTCGCCGACGCCGACGGCGACGGTGACGGCGCAGTCGGGCGGATCGTAGCCGGCGTCTTTGGAATTCAGCGGCGCGAGCTGGCGCACCGGGTCGTCGCCCTTCAGGTTCTGGTCACCGGCGATGTTTCTGACGTCGTTGAGGCTGGGCAACAGTCCCTCGAGATCGGCCGGCGCCACGGCGGGAGGCGGGGG
>NZ_LZJC01000148.1 GCF_001666755.1 Mycobacterium sp. E1214
CCGCGACTTCACCGACGAGGACCTGCGCGGGCTGCGCACCGAGCGGGTGGTGTTCGACGGCTGCAACTTCCGGGGCGCCGACCTCGCGGAGTCGCGGCATAGCGGCTCGGCGTTTCGCAACTGCACCTTCGAGCGGACCTCGTTGTGGCACAGCGTGTTCGCCCAGTGCAGCATGCTGGGGTCGGTGTTCGTGCGGTGCCGGTTGCGGCCGATCGCGTTCGACGAGGTGGACTTCACGCTTGCGGTGCTCGGCGGCAACGACCTGCGCGGCGCCGACCTGAGCGGCTGCCGGCTGCGCGAGGCCGGCCTGGTCGAGGCCGACCTGCGCAAGGCGGTGCTGCGCGGCGCCGACCTCACCGGCGCCCGGACCACCGGCGCCCGCCTGGACGGCGCCGACCTGCGCGGCGCGCGGGTGGACCCCGCGCTGTGGACCACCGCGAAGCTGGCGGGCGCGCGGGTGGACGTCGGTCAGGCGGTGGCGTTCGCGGTGGCGCACGGGCTGCGCTTGGACGCCTGAGTCAGCGCGTGAGCCGGATCCGCCACCGCACCCCGACCGCGTAGGCCAGCGACAGCGCCGCGAGCATGCCCATGTCGAAGAGGTAGGTGGCGGCGGTGTGCTGAAAGTGGCTGTCCCGCGGGCTCTGCGGGCCCGGCGACACCGCCCACAGGTCGACGGTCGAGGCCTGCGCCGCGTAACCCCATCGCGACGGCACCAGCCACGACAGCTGGTCGAGGAAGATCCGGTGGGTGACCGGCACCATGCCGCCGGAGAGCACCATCTGCATCATCAGGGACACCACCAGCAGCGGCATCACCTGCTCGGTGGAGCGGGCCAGCGCCGAGAGCAGCAGGCCGAGCATCGCGGCGGCCACGCACGTCGCCGCGACGGCGGCGAACAGTTCCACGGTGGCCCCCGAGGTGGAATGGCCGAGCAGCACCGCCGGCCGCGTCGGGGTGCCCTTGCCCAGCACCACGATGGTGGTGGCGATCGCGGCCTGCACGACGGCGAACGCGCAGAACACCGCGATCTTGGCCAGTAGGTAGGCGGTGGTGGACAGCCCGACGGCCTGCTCGCGCCGGAAGATCGGGCGCTCGCCGATGAGGTCGCGGATGGTCAACGCGGTCCCCATGAACGCCGCGGCCATGGTGAGCAGCGTCAGGATCGTCCCGGCCTCACCGGCGGACTCGCTGGTCGGGTCGGCGTAGCCGAAGCCGACGGTGCCGGGCACCGTCAGCGACAGCGCGCCCATGATGAACGGCAGCACCGCCAGGAACACGAAGTAGGCGCGGTCGGAGACGACCAGGCGAACCTGGCGGCGCGCGATCGTGGAGAACTGGTGCGCGACGCTGGTGCGCGCCGGGGCCCCCAGGTCGGCCGGCGCCTCGGCCGGCGTGGGGGGCGGTGGCCGGTTCTGCTCGAGGAAGCGGCGGTTGGCCTCGTCGGGATCGGCCCCGACCTTGGCGAAGATCTCGGCCCAGTTGGTCGTCCCCATCGCCGCGCCGATCTGGCCGGGCGAGCCCAGAAACGCCGTCTTGCCGCCGGGCGCCATCAGCAGCACCTGGTCGCAGATGTCGAGGTAGGTCAGCGAGTGGGTGACCACCAGCACGACGCGGCCGGCGTCGGCGAGCTGGCGCAGCATCGTCATGACCTGCAGGTCCAGCGCCGGATCCAAACCCGAGGTCGGCTCGTCGAGGATCAGCAGCGACGGCCCGGTCAGCAGCTCCAGCGCCACCGAGGCGCGTTTGCGCTGGCCGCCCGACAGCTTGTCGACGCGGGTGTCGGCGTGCTGCGTCAGCCCCAGCTCGTCGAGCACCTGGGCGACGATCTGCGCGCGGTCGGCCTTGCTGGTGTCCGGCGGCAGCCGCAGCTCGGCGGCGTAGTGCAGCGCCTGGCTGACGGTGAGCTGGCGGTGCACCACGTCGTCCTGCGGCACCATGCCGATGCGGGTGCGCAGCGACGCGTACTCGCTGTGGATGTCGTGGCCCTCGAAGGTGACGGCGCCGGCGGTCGGGACGGCGTACCCGGCGATCAGCCGCGACAGCGTGGACTTGCCGGCGCCCGAGCCGCCGATCAGCGCGGTCAGGGTGCCCGGGCGGCCCGTCAGCGAGATTCGCTCCAGCAGGTTTTTGCCGTCGACGCTGAAGTTGACGTCGCGGACCTCCAGGCCGCCGGCGCGGGTGGCGGCCTCCTGCCGGCGGACCAGGATGCCGCCGGTGAACACCAGGTCGACGTTGCCGATCGTGACGACGTCGCCGTCGGTGAGCATCGCGGAGCCGACTTTGACGCCGTTGACGAAGGTGCCGTTGCTGCTCTGCGCGTCGCGGATCTCGGCGCCCGCGGGGGTCGGGGTGAGGAACGCGTGGTGCCGCGACGCCAGCACGTCGTGGACGACGATGTCGTTGTCGAGCGCGCGGCCGATCCAGGCGGGCCGGGCCGGGCGGTCCGAGCCGGGAGCCTTTACCCGCGTGGTGGGGAAGTCGGCGGGGGAGCCGGGCGGCACCGGCGGGTTCGCCCCGGACGGCGGCCCCTGCTGAGGCAGCGCGCGGGTCGAGGAGTCCGGCCGGACGATGGGCACGGCGGTCCTGCGCTGGGCCTCCCGCGGCGGGCCGGGCCGCGGCGCGAGTGGGCCGGGCGGCCGCGGCCGCTGGAGGAGCGGGACCGAGTCCGTCGGCGGCAACAGGCCGACGCTGCCCGTGTGGCGGCCGATCTCGAAGGTGATCCGCGGCCCGTCGGGTTTGCCGATGTTGATCACCTGGCCGTCGTGGATGTCAACGGCGGGCACGCGCTGGCCGCGCAGGTAGATGCCGTTCATCGATCCGTTGTCGACGGCGACCCACCGGCCGCCGTCGTAGCGCAGCAGCACGTGCGCGCGGGCGATCAGCGGGTGCGCCATCCGCAGGTCGGCGCGCAGGTCGCTGCCGACGACCACGTCGCGGCCCGGCGCGAAGCTGCCTTGCGAGCGCTCGGCGCGAGCCGTCAGCACGGGCTGGGCCGGGTGGGTCATCGTCGCGGCCGGCGGCTCAGCGCTTGAGCCGGATGTGCCAGCGGACGTAGCCGGTGTAGGCGGCCGACAGCGCCGCCAGCATGGCCATGTCGAACACGAAGATGTGCTTCGAGTGCTGCCAGATGGGGTCGTTCGTCGGGATCTGCTTGACCTTCACCAGCGACGGGAAGTCGATCGACGAGGCGCCCGCCGCGTAACCCCAGCGCGCGGGGGTCAGCCAGGCCAGCTGTTCGAGGCCGAAGCGCTGATACACCGGGATCATGCCGCTGGAGAACACCAGCTGAGACATGATCGAGACCACCAGCAGCGGCATGATCTGCTCGTTGGACTGCGCCACCGCCGACAGCAGCAGCCCCAGCATCGCCGAGGCCACGCAGGTCCCGGCGACGGTGACGAACAGCGAGAACGTGGAGTTGCCGAAGAACTGCGGGTGCGCGGTCGGGGCGCCCTTGCCCAGCCGCACGATGACGGTGGCCACCGCCGCCTGGGCCGTCGCGAAGACGCAGAACACCGCGATCTTGGCCAGCAGGTAGGCGGTGGTGGACAGGCCGACGGCCTGCTCGCGCCGGAAGATGGGCCGCTCGCCGATGAGGTCGCGGATGGTCAGGGCGGTGCCCATGAACACGGCGCCGATGTTGAGCAGCACCATGATGTACTGCGGCTGCGTCGGCGCGATGCCCAGCGGGTCGGCCGGACCCAGGCCCGGTTTCGGTCCCTTCACGGTCAGCGACAGCGCCCCGATCAGGAACGGCAGGATCGCCAGGAAGATCGTGTAGCCCCGGTCGGAGATGACCAGCCGGACCTGGCGGCGGGCGATGGTGGACAGCTGGCGCAGCAGGTCGGTCTGGGGCGGGTCTCCCAGGTCGGCGGGGCTCTGCGGCGACGGCGGCTGCGACGACTGCTGGTTGCGTTCCTTGAAGCGCCGGTTGGCCTCGTCGGGGTCGGCGCCCACCTTGGCGAAGATGTCGGCCCAGTTGCGGGTGCCCATGGCGGCCTCGACCTGGTCGGGCGGCCCGCAGAACGCGGTCTTGCCGCCGGGCGCGACCAGCAGGATCTGGTCGCACACGTCGAGGTAGGACACCGAGTGGGTGACCACCAGCACCACGCGGCCGGCGTCGGCGAGCTGGCGCAGCATCAGCATGACCTGGCGGTCCAGCGCCGGGTCCAGACCGGAGGTGGGCTCGTCGAGGAGCAGCAGCGACGGCTGGGTGAGCAGCTCGAGCGCCACCGAGGCGCGCTTGCGCTGCCCGCCGGAGAGCTTGTCGACCCGGGTCTCGGCATGCTTGGTCATGTCGAGTTCCTCGAGCACCTGCGCGACGACGCGGGCGCGCTCCGCCTTGCTGGTGTCGGGCGGCAGGCGCAGCTCGGCGGCGTAGTTCAGGGCCTGGTTGACGGTCAGCTGGCGGTGCACGACGTCGTCCTGCGGGACCATCCCGATCCGGCTGCGCATGGACGCGTACTCGGCGTGAATGTCGTGCCCCTCGAAGGTCACCACGCCGGAGGTGGGGCTGGTGTAGCCGACGATCAGCCGCGACAGCGTGGTCTTGCCGGCGCCGGAGCCGCCGATGATGGCCGTCAACGTGCCGGGCCGCGCGGTCAGGGAGATGTGGTCGAGCAGCTGCTTGCCGTGGTCGACGGTGTAGCAGACCGAGTTGACCTCCAGGCCGCCGGTGCGGGTGGCGGCCTCGGTGCGGCGCACCAACGTGCCCCGCGTGAACACGAGGTCGACGTTGCCGATGGTGACGACGTCGCCCTCGGTCAGGACCGCCGAGCCCACCCGCACGCCGTTGACGAAGGTCCCGTTGACGCTGTGCGAGTCGCGGATCTCGGTTCCCAGCGGCGTCTGGGTGAGGAACGCGTGATGCCGGGAGGCCAGCACGTCCTGGATGACGATGTCGTTGTCGGTGGCGCGCCCGAGG
>NZ_LZJC01000149.1 GCF_001666755.1 Mycobacterium sp. E1214
CGGCGTCCACCGGCAGCACCGTCACGCTGGGCGCGATCACCGCCAGGGAACCGAACCACTCGCCGGTCAGCGCCGCCGGCGGCGGCAACCCCAGCCGGGCGGTGGCGTCGCCGACGGCGCGCAGCACCCTTGGTGCGGCGCCCAGGTCGCCGAGCGGCTCGATACGCACCGCCCAAGCTTGACAGAACGGCGCCCGATTCCCACCCCGGCGGCCGGCGGCCCAGGCGTCACAACCGGCTCGGGTCGTCGGCCGGTGCGGCCACCGCCCGGCCGCCGCCCTTGAGCCAGCGGTAGGAACCGGGCTTGGCCGCCTCACGCCGGATCGACCACAGGGTGCCCTTGCAGACCGCCTCCTTGACCGCGGCGGCCGCCCGGCCGCCGAGCGCGACGTTGACCGGCGTGTCGTCGGTGTGGGCGAATTGCAGCGCGGCGTCGGTGCGGCCCAGGCTGATGCATTGCCCGACGAACGCCTGGCTCAATGCGGCCGGCTCGGCACCCGCCAGGCGGCTCAACACGGTGTTGGCGGCCTGGGCGCCCAGCGGCTCGGCGGCCTGGCAGCTCATCCGCAGCGGCCGGCCCGACGGCGCGGCGGCGTCGCCGGCGGCGACGATGCGCGGGTCGTCGAGGCTGGTCAGGGTCTCGTCGGTGAGCAGCCGTCCCAGCCGGTCGGTGCGCAGCCCGCTGCGTGCGGCCAGGTCCGGCACGGTGAACCCGGCCGTCCACACCGTGGCGGCGCTGGGCACCACGGCGCCGTCGCTGAGCACCACCTCGTCGCGGCGCACCTCGGCCGCCGCGACGGCTTCGCGCACGTCGACGCCGAGCCTGCGCAGCCGCTTGGCCACCGTGCGGTGGCCCCGCTCGCTCAGCGACGGGCCCAGCCGCGGGCCGCAGATCAGCGTCACCGGGCGGCCGCCTTCGGCCAGCTCGGCCGCGGCCTCGATGCCGGTGAGCCCGGCGCCGACCACGGCCACCGGCGCGTCGGCCGGCAGGTCGGCGAGCGCGTAGCGCAGCCGCCGCGCGCTGTCCAGGTCGGCGATCGAGTACGCGTACTCGGCGAAGCCGGGCACGCCCGACGCGGTGGCGCCGGTGCTGCCGA
>NZ_LZJC01000150.1 GCF_001666755.1 Mycobacterium sp. E1214
CTAGCCGGCCGCGCACCACCAGGTAGGACATGCCGCGGGGCCGCTCGACGAGCTCCTGCTTGGACTGCGCCGATCCGACGAAGCCGACCGGGCCGCCGAGCACCCCGGCCGGCGGGGCCACGCCCTCGTCGACGAGTTCGAGCAGCCGGAACAGCGCGGTCGGGGCGTTGCCGATCGCCAGCACCGCGCCGGGCAGCCGATCGGCCCACAGCTCCACCCCGGCGGCCGAGCGGGTGGTGCCGCGCTCGGCGGCCAGGCCGGCGGCCCGCGGATCGGCCACCAGCGACACCACTTCGTTGCCGGCGGGCAGCCGGGCGCCGGTGATCCCGGCGGCCACCATCGACGAATCGCAGAGCACCGGGGCGCCGGCCCGCAGGGCGGCGCCGACCCGCTCGACGACGTCGGCGGTGTAGTCGACGTGTTCGGTGACGTCCACTTGCCCGCAGGTGTGGATCAGGCGGACGACGACGCGCGCGACGTCGGCCGGGAACCGCGTCAGGTCGGCCTCGGCGCGGATGGCCGCGAACGACTGTCGGTAGATCTCCGCCGCGTCGCGAATGTAGTCGAGCACCCGCCCACCTTATGACTTCAGCGCAGCCGGTATCCGTCCCCGGTGGCGACCCACACTTCGCCGGTGGGCGGGCTGCCGCACGCGCGGTCGCAACCCACGAAGTGCCGGTGCGCCGCGGCGCCGGCGACCAGTGACCGCCCGACGTCCGCCCGCACGTCCGCGGCCGAGTGCGCGCAGCCGGGGCTGCCGGTGCAGGCGCTCACCGTCAACCACGGCGAGTTCGCGTCGAACACCAGCCCGAGCGGCGCCAGCACCCGCAGCGCGACGTCGGCCACGGCCTCGTCGAGGTCGCACACCAGCACCGAGCGCCACGGCGTGATCACCAGGGGCGCCTCGATGGCGGCGAGGTAGTCGGCCACCCGGGCCGGCAGCACGCCCAGCGGCACCGCGGCCCCCAGCGCGACCCGGCCGTCGTCCTGTTCGAGCCAGCCCACCGGAGGCCTGGTCACCGCCGGCAACACAACGCCCGCGGCGTCGGCGCCGGGCAGCAGGCCTGCGGGGTCGGCCAATTCCTGGACGCGCCAGGCGGTTCCCCGGGCCTCGACGAACCGCAGCGCGACGGCGATCAGCGTCGTCACCGCCTCGCTGTGGGGCACCCGGACGCCGGTGTCGCGCCCGGCGAGCAGCGCCGCGCAGCCGTCCGGCAGCGCGTGCACGCCGACGTCGGCCCGCAACCCGGACACGTCGGCGCGCCCGTCGTCGAGGCTGAACCAGAACCGGCCGCCCAGCTCGGCCAGGCGCGGCTCGGCGCAGATCGCCGCGTCCAGGTCTGCCACCCATTCCCGGACGTCGACGTTCCCGCCGGCGCGCCCCGACAGCGGCGACGCGACGATGCTGCGGACCCGCTCGTGCGTGGCCGACGGCAACAGGCCGGCGCCGGCGATCGCGTCAGCCACCGCCGCGACGTCGGTGATCCCGCGGACCTGCACGTTGCCCCGGGCCGTCAATTCCAGGGTCCCCGAGCCCCAGTGGCTCGCGGCGGCGCTCAGAGCGCCGAGCTGGGCCGCGGTGAGCATCCCGCCGGGCAGCCGCACCCGGGCCAGCGCCCCGTCGGCCGCCCGGTGCACCTGCAGCGCACCCGGGCAAGCGTCGGTTCGGCGCGTCCTGGCCACCAGTCCACGGTACGGGGCCAACCGGCGGGACTTGGCTTCAGCCAGAACCTAACCCTTACCTGGTCAGCGGGGCTCGCCTTAGCGTCGACACGGTGAGCATTGCCACCGCGCTCGACGCTGCCTCCACCACCGCGGGCGGCGCCCCGGCCACCGCGCCGGCCGGGTACTGGGCGCGCCGCAAGTGGGACGTCATCCGGGTGGTCTCGCCGGTGGCGCTGCTGGCCTTATGGCAGCTGGGCAGCGCCATCGGGGTGATCCCGCAGGATGTGCTGCCGGCGCCGTCGCTGATCCTGGACGCCGGCCTGGAGCTGATCCGCAACGGTCAGCTGGCGGCCGCCCTGCACGTGTCCACCATGCGCGTGGTCGAGGGGCTGGCGCTGGGCGGGGCCGTCGGGGTGGCCGCGGGCGCGGCGGTCGGGCTGTCGCGCTGGCTCGAGTCGACCGTCGACCCGCCGATGCAGATGATCCGCGCGCTGCCGCATCTGGGTTTGATCCCGCTGTTCATCCTGTGGTTCGGCATCGGCGAGTTGCCCAAGGTGTTGCTGGTGGCGTTGGGGGTGGCGTTCCCGCTCTACCTCAACACGTTCTCGGCGATCCGACAGGTCGACGCGAAACTGTTCGAAACGGCTCAGGTGCTGGGGTTTTCGTTCCCACAGCGGCTCACCCGCATCATCGTGCCCAGCGCGGCGCCGCAGGTGCTGGTCGGGTTCCGACAGTCACTGGCGATAGCCTGGATGACCCTCATCGTCGCCGAACAGATCAACGCCGACAAGGGAATTGGCTTCCTGATCAACAACGCCCGCGACTTTCTGCGTATCGACATCATCATCTTCGGCCTCATCGTGTACGCGCTGCTCGGCATCCTGACCGACGCGGGCGTGCGTCTCATCGAGCGGCGCGCCCTGCGCTACCGACTCTAGAAAGGTTCGGTGTGACACTCATCGCTGACTCCGGCGCCGCCACCAGGGCGCGCACCGACATCGCCGGTGAACTGCGCCACGTCGACAAGTGGTACGGGGACCGTCATGTCCTCAAAGACGTGTCGCTGCAAGTGCGCAGCGGCGAGATCGTCGCGCTCATCGGACGCAGCGGCTCGGGCAAATCGACGGTGTTGCGGGTACTGGCCGGCCTG
Source organism: Mycobacterium sp. E1214 (assembly GCF_001666755.1). Classification (GTDB taxonomy): domain Bacteria; phylum Actinomycetota; class Actinomycetes; order Mycobacteriales; family Mycobacteriaceae; genus Mycobacterium. Next base: position 2,816 of record NZ_LZJC01000150.1, read on the forward strand.
TCGCCCGACCACACCGGGGACCGGGTGGTGACCGGCGCCCCGGCGCTGGCGTTCCAGGAGCCGCGTCTGTTCCCCTGGCGCGACGTGGTCACCAACGTCGGCTATGGACTGACCCGCAGCCGCCTGTCCAAATCGCAGGTCCGGCAACGCGCGGAGCGGGCACTGGCCGACGTCGGCCTGGCCGACCGCGCCACCGCCTGGCCGCTGACGCTGTCCGGCGGTCAGGCCCAACGGGTTTCGCTGGCCCGGGCGCTGGTCGCCGAACCGCGGCTGTTGCTGCTCGACGAACCGTTCGGAGCGCTGGACGCGTTGACCCGACGGACCATGCACGCGCTACTGCTCGAGCTGTGGCGCCAACATCGGTTCGGCGTGCTGTTGATCACCCACGACGTCGACGAAGCGGTGGCGCTGGCCGACCGGGTGCTGGTCCTCGACGACGGCCGCGTCGTCCACGCGACCGACATCGACGAGCCGCGCCGCGCGACCGGCGCAGCCGGGGCGCACACCGAGCAGCGCCGCGCCGAGCTGCTCGACCGGTTGGGTGTGCGGCTTTGAGGGGTTGGCTCGCGACGATCGCGGCCGTCGCGCTGGTGTCGGCCGGATGCGTCTCTCGGACAAGCACTTCCGGTCCAGCGGCACCGCCGGCCGCGGTGCCGCTGACGGCGTTGGCCGGGCTGACGCTGCAAGTCGGTGACCAGAAGGGCGGCACCGAGGCCCTGCTGCGCGCCGCCGGGCAGCTGGACAACCTGCCCTACCAGGTGGCGTTCTCGACGTTCACCTCCGGGCCGCCGCAGGTGGAAGCCGCCACCGCCGGCAAGATCGACTTCGCGATCACCGGCAACACCCCGCCGATCTTCGGGGCGGCCAGCAACGCGAAGATCAAGGTGGTCTCGGCGTACGGCGGCGGGGGAGCGGGCAATCGCATTCTGGTGCATGCGGATTCGCCCATCACCTCGGTGGCCGGCCTGCGCGGCAAGGCGGTCGCGGTCGGCAAGGGCAGCTCGTCGCATGCCAACCTGTTGGCGCAGCTGGACAAGGCGGGACTGAAAGCCTCCGACATCAAATTCGTATACCTGCAGCCTGCCGATGCGCTGTCGGCGTTCAGCCAGCACCAGGCCGACGCCTGGGCGATCTGGGATCCCTACACGGCGCAGGCCGAACAGCAGATCCCGGTGCGCAGCATCGCCGAGGCGCAGGGCGTCACCAACGGCGACTGGCTGGGCGTCGCGTCCGATCAGGCGTTGGCCGACGCCAAACGCAACACCGCGCTGTCAGACCTGTTGGTGCGCTTCGAGAAGGCGGTGCAATGGGCGCGGGCCAACCCCCAGCGGTGGGCGCAGAGCTACGCCGCGGCGGTTGGCCTAGACCCGCAGGTGGCCGCGGTGTCGCAAGGCCGTAGCCTGCGGTTGCCGATCGAGCTCGGCGACGACGTGGTGGCCTCGGAGCAGAAGTTGGCCGACCTGTTCGCGGCCTCCGGTCAGCTCGAGTCGGCGCCACGGTTTACTAACTCAGTCGACCGTCGATTCAACGAGGTGTTGCGCCAAGGCCTCGTCAGCTGAATAGGGGAGGGTATGCCGGCGAAGTTCTTCTGGTTCCTGCCGACCACCGGCGACAGCAGGTCCATCGTGGGCGGGTCGCACGCGTCGTCGCACCACGCAGTCCCCGCGAGTCATCGCGAGCCGAGCCGCCGCTACCTGGCCGAGGTCGCGCGGGCGGCGGACCGGCTGGGTTACGAGGGTGTGTTGACGCCCACGGGCACGTGGTGCGAGGACGCGTGGCTGACGGCCGCCGCGCTGTTGGCCGAGACGGAACGACTGAAGTTCCTGGTCGCCTTCCGGCCTGGCCTGGTGCCGCCGACGTTGGCCGCGCAGCAAACCGCGACGCTACAACGTTTTTCGGGAGGACGGGTGCTGCTGAACGTGGTGAGCGGCAGCGACGACCTCGAGCAGCGGCGCTTCGGGGACTGGCTCGACCACGACGAGCGCTACGCGCGCACCGGTGAATTCCTGCACATCGTCAGCTCGGTGTGGCGCCAGGAGTCCGTCGACTTCAACGGCAAGTACTACCACGTCGAAGACGCTCGGGTGTCGGCGCCGCCAGACCCGTTGCCGCAGATCTACTTCGGCGGTTCGTCGGCGCCCGCGTTGGACATCGCCGCCGAGTACGTCGACGTGTACCTGACCTGGGGTGAGCCGCCGCAGGCGGCGGCGGAAAAGATCGCGAAGGTGCGCGCCCGCGCCCAGGAGCACGGCCGCTCCCTGCGCTTCGGCATCCGGTTGCACACCATCACCCGCGACAGCTCCGCCGCGGCGTGGGCGGTGGCCGACGAGCTGCTGAGCGAATTGAGCCCCGAGCAGATCGCCAATGCCACTGCGCAGCACTCCCGTTCGGAATCAGAGGGGCAGCGGCGGATGACCGCCCTGCACGGCGGGCGCCTGGACAAGCTCGAGATCTACCCGAACCTGTGGGCGGGAGTGGGACTGGTCCGCGGTGGCGCCGGCACCGCGCTGGTGGGCAGCCACGAGGAGGTCGCCAACCTGATCGCCGAGTACCACTCGCTGGGCTTCGACGAGTTCATCCTGTCCGGCTACCCGCACCTGGAGGAGTCGTACTGGTTCGCCGAGGGTGTGCTGCCCATCCTGCGGCGCAAGGGCATTGCCTGACGCGCGTGCGATTGAAGGCTCGGCGCCGCGGGCACCCTCGTGGCCATGCGCACCCACGAGTACGCGCCCGGCCGGTTCGCCGACGTTTACGGTGACTCGGCGGCGCCCACGATCCTGCTGTGGCACGGCGCGCAGACCGACGCCCGCGCGGCGGTCGGGCCGCTGGCCGGCCTGCTCGCCGAGCGCGGCGCGGCGGTGGTGGCCGCGGACTGGAACTCCCACGCCGCCGACGGCGGCCGTGCGGACCTGCTGCGGTCGCTGCAGTTCGCCCGCGGCCTCGGCACCGACGGTGTGATCCTGGTCGGGTGGTCGATGGGCGGTGCCGCCGCAGCGGGTGTGACGCTCGAGGCGGGGCGGTTGGACCTGACGGTCCACCACACCGTCTGCCTGGCCGGCGCGTTCATCGTCGCCGACCCCGTCTTTGGGCGCCCGCTGACCGGCGCGCTGCCCGAGGGGCGCCCCGGCTCCCCGTTCACCCTGCTGCACGGCATCTCCGACGACGTGGTCCCGGTGGACGCCAGCCGGGACTTTGCCGGGCGGCTGCGGCGGGCGGGCTGGCCGGTGGAGTTCGCCGAGCTGGACGCCGATCACGGGTCGATCGCGGGGGCGGACTACGACGCCGCCGCCGACTGCTACCGGCCGGCGGCGGGCGGGCCCGCGCTCGGCGTCGCCCGCGAGGTTGCCGACCGGATCGCCGCGACGCTGGTGCGGTAAGAATGGTGGGTGGCTGAGCCGACCATCCTGCTGCTGTCGACGTCCGACACGGACCTAATCAGCGCCCGCTCCAGCGGCAAGAACTATCGGTGGGCCAACCCGGCGCGGCTGTCCGACGACGAGTTGCCCGCGCTGCTGGACGGCGCCGACGTCGCGGTTGTCCGCATCCTCGGCGGATACCGCGCCTGGCAGAGCGGCATCGACGCGGTCACCGCCAGCGGCGTGCCGACGGTGCTGGTCAGCGGCGAGCAGGCCGCCGACGCCGAGCTGACCGGCCTGTCCACGTTGGCGGCGGGGATCGCGGTGCAGGCCCACATCTATCTGGCGCATGGTGGCGTGCATAACCTGCGCCAGCTGCACGCCTTCCTGTCCGACACCGTGCTGATGACCGGGTTCGGCTTCGGCCCACCCGTGGTCACCCCGACGTGGGGTGAATTGCCGCGGGCCGGCGCCCGCGACACCGCCGGCCCGACGATCGCCGTGCTGTACTACCGCGCGCAGCACCTGGCCGGCAACACCGGCTACGTCGACGCGTTGTGCCGGGCCATCGAGGACGCCGGGGCGCGGCCGCTGCCCGTCTACTGCGCGTCGCTGCGCACCGCCGAGCCCGCGCTGCTGCGGCGGCTCGGCGACGCCGACGCCATGGTGGTCACGGTCCTGGCGGCCGGAGGGCTCAAGCCCGCCGCCGCGTCAGCCGGCGGTGACGATGACAGCTGGAACGTGGAACACCTTGCCGCGCTTGATGTTCCGATCCTGCAGGGGCTGTGCCTGACCAGCCCGCGCGCCCAGTGGTCGGCCAACGACGACGGCCTGAGCCCGCTCGATGTCGCCACCCAGGTCGCGGTGCCCGAGTTCGACGGCCGCATCATCACGGTCCCGTTCTCGTTCAAGGAGATCGACGACGACGGGTTGATCTCCTATGTGGCCGACGCCGAACGCTGCGCCCGCGTCGCCGGGCTGGCCGTGCGGCACGCGCGGCTGTGCCAGGTCGCGCCGCCCGACAAACGGGTGGCCCTCGTGTTCTCGGCGTATCCGACCAAACACGCGCGCATCGGCAACGCGGTCGGCCTCGACACGCCGGCCAGCGCGGTGGCGCTGCTGCGCGCCATGGCCGACCGCGGCTATCGGGTGGGAGACCTTCCCGGAGTCGAGGCCGGCGACGGGGACGCGTTGATCCACGCGCTCATCGAGCGAGGCGGCCAGGACCCCGACTGGTTGACCGCCGAACAGTTGGCCGGCAACCCGATCCGGGTCTCCGCCAAGGACTACCGCGACTGGTTCGCCACGTTGCCGGCCGAACTCGCTGACGCGGTGACCGAGCACTGGGGTCCGCCGCCCGGCGAGCTGTTCGTGGACCGGAGCAACGATCCCGACGGCGAAATCGTCATCGCGGCAATCCAATCCGGCAACCTGGTGCTGATGGTGCAGCCACCGCGCGGTTTCGGGGAGAACCCCGTCGCCATCTACCACGACCCCGACCTGCCGCCGAGCCACCACTACCTGGCCGCGTATCGCTGGCTGGACACCGGGTTCGGCGCCCACGCGGTGGTGCACCTGGGCAAGCACGGCAACCTGGAATGGCTGCCCGGCAAGACGCTGGGCATGTCGGCGGCCTGCGGCCCGGACGCCGCCCTGGGCGACCTGCCCCTGATTTACCCATTTCTGGTCAACGACCCCGGCGAGGGCACCCAGGCCAAGCGGCGGGCGCACGCCGTGCTGGTCGACCACCTGATCCCACCGATGGCGCGCGCCGAAACCTACGGTGACATCGCACGTTTGGAGCAGTTGCTCGACGAGCACGCGAACGTGGCCGCGCTGGATCCGGGCAAGCTGCCGGCGATCCGCCAGCAGATCTGGACGCTGATCCGGGCCGCCAAGATGGACCACGACCTGGGGCTGGCCGAACGCCCGGCGGAGGATTCGTTCGACGACATGCTGCTGCACGTCGACGGCTGGCTCTGCGAGATCAAGGACGTCCAGATCCGCGACGGCCTGCACATCCTCGGTCAAAAGCCTTCCGGCGACGGCGAACTCGACCTGGTTCTGGCGATCCTGCGAGCCCGGCAGTTGTTCGGCGGCGAGCAGGCGCTGCCCGGCTTGCGCCAGGCGCTCGGCCTCGCCGAGGACGGCACCGACGCCCGCGGCTCCGTCGACCACACCGAGGCCGCCGCGCGCGAACTCGTCGCCGCCCTGCAAGCCACCGGCTGGGATCCCGCCGCCGCCGACCGCCTCACCGACGACGCGACCGTCGCGGCGGTGCTGCGGTTCGCGGCGACCGAGGTGGTGCCGCGGCTCGCCGGCACCTCATCGGAAATCGATCAGGTGCTCAACGCGCTCGACGGCCGGTTCATCCCGGCGGGCCCCTCCGGGTCGCCGTTGCGCGGGCTGGTCAACGTGCTGCCGACCGGACGCAACTTCTACTCCGTCGACCCCAAGGCGGTGCCGTCCCGGTTGGCGTGGGAAGCCGGTGTGGCGCTGGCGGATTCGCTGCTGAACCGGTACCGCGAGGACCACGGGCGGTGGCCCGAGTCGGTGGGCCTGTCGGTGTGGGGCACCTCGGCCATGCGCACGGCCGGCGACGACATCGCCGAAGTCCTCGCGCTGCTGGGTGTCCGGCCGGTCTGGGACGACGCGTCGCGCCGCGTCGTCGACCTGACCGCCATCCCGCTGACCGAACTGGGCCGGCCGCGCATCGACGTGACGGTGCGGATCTCCGGGTTCTTCCGCGACGCCTTCCCGCACGTGGTCACGATGCTCGACGACGCGGTCCGGCTGGTCGCCGACCTCGACGAGCCCGCCGAGGACAACTACGTGCGCGCGCACGCCCAGGCCGACCTCACCCAACACGGCGACCAACGACGCGCCACCACAAGGATTTTCGGATCCAAGCCCGGCACCTACGGCGCCGGGCTGCTCCAGCTGATCGACAGTCGCAACTGGCGCGACGACGGCGACCTCGCCGCCGTGTACACCGCCTGGGGTGGCTTCGCCTACGGCCGCGACCTGGACGGCCGCGAGGCGGTCGACGACATGAACCGCCAGTACCGGCGCATCGCGGTGGCCGCCAAGAACACCGACACCCGCGAACACGACATCGCCGATTCCGACGACTACTTCCAGTACCACGGCGGCATGGTGGCCACCGTGCGGGCGCTGACCGGCCAGGCCCCCGCCGCCTACATCGGCGACAACACCCGGCCCGACGCAATCCGCACCCGCACGCTGTCGGAGGAGACGACGCGGGTGTTCCGCTCCCGCGTCGTCAACCCGCGCTGGATGTCGGCGATGCGCAGGCACGGCTACAAAGGCGCGTTCGAGATGGCCGCGACCGTCGACTATCTGTTCGGCTACGACGCCACCGCCGGGGTCATGGCGGACTGGATGTACGAGCAGCTGACCGAGCGCTACGTGTTGGACCCGGAGAACCGCAAGTTCATGGAGGAGTCCAACCCGTGGGCGCTGCACGGCATGGCCGAACGGTTGCTGGAGGCCGCGGGCCGCGGCATGTGGGCACAACCCCAGCCGGAGACCCTGGACGGCTTGCGCCAGACGCTCCTGGAGACCGAGGGGAGCCTGGAGGGCTGACGCCGGCGCGGGTCTGTGGCGGGCCGCCCTGTCGGTGGCGACCGTGCGGCCGGCCGCACGCCTGGCACACACCGCCGCGGTAGGTTGAACGCTGTGACGCCCACCTTCGCCGACCTCGCCAAGGCGCAATACATTCTGCTCACCACCTTCACCAAGGACGGCCGGCCCAAGCCCACGCCGATCTGGGCCGCGGCTCAAGGGGACCGGCTGCTGGTCATCACGCAGGCGAAGTCCTGGAAGGTCAAGCGGATCCGCAACACGCCCCGCGTCACGCTGGCCACCTGCACCATGAACGGCAAGCCGACCAGCGAGGCGGTGCAGGGCACCGCGGCGGTCCTGGACAAGTCGCACACGGCCGCCGTCTACGACGCGATCGGCAAGCGTTACGGCCTGCTGGGCAAGGTGTTCAACCTCTTCAGCAAGCTGCGCGGCGGCATGGAGAACAACGTGGGCCTCGAGTTGCGCGTGGGCTGACGCCCGCAACGAATGTCGACGACCCCGCACCTGGGCGCAGGCCGGCCTCGACGGCACACGTTCGCAAGGGCGTTGTCGCCCAAGCCTGGTCGTTGATCCCGGCGCGATGGCAGGATAGGCCTTCCCGCAGGGTGATCGAGATAGGTTCGCCGATGGAGATGCTCGACCTTTTTCACCAGTTGGTCCGGTTCGAGACGGAGCTGTGGAACGCGGTGGACGCCCGCTTGCGTAGAGATCTCGACCTTCCGCTGAGCCGGCTGGAGCCCATGCAGGTGATCGCGCGGCGATCATCGTGCCGGGTGAACGACATTGCCGAGGAGCTGGCCATCACCATCGGCGGCACCAGCAAGTTGGTCGACCGTATCGAAGCGGCGGGTTACTGCATTCGCCGCGCGAATCCGGCGGACGGCCGGTCGACGATCATCGAACTGACGGCGCAAGGCCGCCGAGTCTTGGCGAAGGCGGTCACGGCTTTCGACGAGGAGCTGCAGCTCCGCATCGGGTCGGCGGTCGCTCAGCGATCGCTGCGGCAGTTCCATTCGACGCTTGTCGCGCTGCGAGCGGCCAACGCCGCCGTCGACAAGTAACCGCAGCGCGTTTACATTCCACGGAATGTATATTAGTGATCGGTACGCGGCGTTCGCCGCGAGGCGAGGAGATCACGCATGAGGGCGGCCTGGTACGACCGGCAGGGCGACGCGGCGAGCGTTCTTGAGATCGGTGAACTTCCCGACCCCTCACCCGGACCGGGTGAGGTTCGCGTGCGGATCTCTTTCTCCGGCGTCAATCCCGGTGATACGAAGAAGCGTTCGGGGTGGCAGGGCGGGGCGATGAGCTTTCCGCGAATCGTTCTGCACAGCGATGGCGCCGGAGTGGTCGAGGCCGTCGGCGACGGCGTCGATCGCGACCGGGTGGGGCAACGGGTGTGGATTTACGGCGCCCAGTCCTATCGGCCATTCGGCACCGCCGCCCAGTTCAGCTGCGTTCCCGCCGCGCAGGCCGTCCCGTTGCCCGACGAAGTGTCCGACGGGATGGGTGCCTGCCTGGGAATCCCGGGCATCACCGCTCATCGGGCCGTATTCAGCGACGGGCCGGTCGAAGGCAAGACGCTCCTGGTGCACGGCGTGCTCGGGTCCGTCGGCTCGCTGGCGGCTCAACTGGCGAGCTGGGGCGGGGCCACCGTCATCGGCACCGTCGTTCGCGAAAGCGACCTGGGCCGGGTGGACGGCTCGGTGATCGCGCACGCCGTCGCGTTGAGCGACGGCGACGCCTCGGCCGCGGTGCGTGACTTCAGCCCGGCCGGGGTGGACCGCATCGTCGAGGTGGCTTTGTCGGACAATGCCGAGTTGGACGCGGCGGTGGTGGCCAACGACGCGGTGATCGCCGCGTACGCGACCCGCAGGGACAGGCCCGAGTTGCCCTTCTGGCCACTGGTTTTCGCCAACACGACGGTGCGTTTCCTGGGCAGCGACGATTTCCCGGCCGCGGCCAAACGGCAGGCGGCGGCCGACCTGACGACCGCCGCGCGAAGCGGCGCGTTGACCATCGCGGTGGGACCACCGCGCGCGCTTGCGGAGATAGCCGGGGCGCACGATGACGTGGACCGCGGGGCGCGCGACGGCCGGGTCGTGCTGGCCGTAGGGCGCTGAACCGGGCTAGGCCGGCTTTGCCGCAAGGTGTTCGCCGAAGAAGGCGAACACCCGCCGCCACGCGTCCTCGGTGGCATCGTGGTCGTAGCCGAAACCCGAGATCCGCAGCAGCGGTTGGGCGGGCAGCTCGTTGGCGAAGCTGTGGCCCGCGCCCGGATACACCTTCACGTCGGCCGTAATGTTCTTGGCGGCAATGGTTTTGTTCAGCTTCTCCGGCGCGCCACGGCCGAGCGGGTCGCGACCGCCGAAGCTGGCCACGACCGGGCACGCGCCGTCGAGCGTCCTGTCGAGGTTGCGCGGCAGCGGAGTGCTGTAGAACGGGGCTGAGGCGCCAAATCCCTTGGGCGACATGACCAGAGCGAACTGGCCACCCATGCAGAACCCCGCGATGCCCACCTGGCCCGTGCATTCGGGCAGGGCCTGCAAGTGATCCCGGGCGGCAAGGATGTCGTCGAGCGCGGGGCCGCGCTGCGTCTGCAGGTCCTTCATGACCCGCGTGATGCAGCGGATCCGGCCACCGCGGGCGTACAGGTTGGGGGTGATCGCGAGGTACCCGGCCCCGGCGATGCGCTTGTTGATCGACTCCTTGTCGCGGCTGTATCCGAAGAGGTCGTGAACCACCACGACGCCGGGCCAGGGGCCCTGACCTCCGGGCAGGTCCAGCAGCGCGTCGATCTGTCCGGTGGGCGTATCGATCTGAATCGTCGTCATACCGTCATCTAATCGCAGCCGTGCCGCGCGGCACCACGGGAACTTCCAGACGTTTGCCCCGCGTTGTCCGATCATGGTGTCGCGGTTGTTGCTGATCTACGCGGTTGTCGAAATCGCGGTGATCTTTGCTCTGGTGTCGACGGTCGGGTGGGGCTGGACCCTGCTGGTGTTGTTGGGCACGTTCCTGCTCGGGTGGGGCGTCGTGGCTCCCATGGCGGGTTCGCGCCTGGTGCGCCAGGTTGGGCAGCTGCGCCGGGGCCTCGGCGCGTCACGCGGCGCGGCCGGTGACGGCGCGCTGATCGGGCTCGGCGCCGTCCTCGTGCTCATCCCCGGTCTGGTGAGCACCGCGCTGGGGCTGTTGTTGCTGCTGCCGCCGGTGCGTTCGGTCGCCCGCCCGGCGCTGACCGCGGTCGCGATGCGCCGGCTGCAGCGGATTCCGGGATACCCGGCCGCGGCGGCGCGGCGCCGCCCGGCCGCCGAGCGCGACTACATCGACGGCGAGATCATCGACGGCGAGATTATCGACGGTGAAGTCATCGACGGTGAAGTCATCGACGGCGAAATGGCCCGCGACCTGCACCCCTCGGCGTCGCCGCGCTCCACGCGCCGCTGAACCGCGCCGCCCTGCTCGTCAGGTCGGTGCCCGAACGTAGTTTTGCCCTATGACGCGGACTGATGGACCGCCCACCACGCTGCTAGTCAACGGTCACGTGCACAGTCCCGCTCAGCCGGACGCGACGGCCTTGGCCGTGCGCGGCGACGTCATCGCGTGGCTGGGCAGCGACGACGTCGGCCGCCGCCTGTTTCCCGATGCCCGCGTGGAGGACCTGGCCGGCGGGTTCGTGGCGCCAGGGTTCGTGGACAGCCACGTGCACGTGACCGCCACGGGCCTCACCCTCAGCGGGCTGGACCTGCGGGCCGCCGAGTCGCGCGCGCACTGCCTGCGCATGATCGCCGAATACGCGGCCGCGCATCCGGGGCTGCCGGTGTGGGGCCACGGCTGGGACGAGACGGCGTGGCCGGAGAACGCCCCGCCGAGCACTGGCGACCTCGACGCCGTGCTCGGCGACCGACCGGCCTACCTGACGCGCGTCGACGTGCATTCCGCGCTGGCCTCGACGGGGCTGCGCCAGCGGGTCAGCGGGCTCGCGGCGGCGCCCGGGTACGCCGCCGCGAGCCCGCTGGCCGGCGACGCGCACCACCTCGTCCGTGCCGTCGCGCGGGACCTGCTGACCGCTCAGCAGCTGGCCGACGCGCGGGCCGCGGCCCTGGGCGCGGCCGCCGCGGCCGGCATCGTCGCCGTGCACGAGTGTGCGGGACCGGAGATCGGCGGGCTCGACGACTGGCTGGCGCTGCGCGCCCTCGCCCACGGCGTCGAGGTGATCGGGTACTGGGGCGAGGCGGTGAGCACCGCCGCGCAGGCGCGTGAGCTCGTCGGGGCCACCGGTGCCCGCGGCCTGGCCGGTGATCTCTTCGTTGACGGGGCGCTCGGGTCGCGCACCGCGTGGCTATGCGAGCCCTACGCCGACGCCCCGGACCGTCACGGCACCTGCTACCTGGAACCCGACCTCATCGAGGCCCACGTCCGGGCCTGCACCGAGGCGCGGGTGACGGCCGGTTTCCACGTCATCGGTGACGCGGCCGTGGCCGCCGCGGTGCTCGCCTTCGAGCGGGTCGTCGACGCGCTCGGCGCGGTGGCGGTGGCGCGCTGTGGCCACCGGCTGGAGCACGTCGAGATGGTCACCGCCGAGCAGGCGGCGAAGCTCGGCCAGTGGGGCGTCATCGCCAGCGTGCAGCCCAATTTCGACGCCGAGTGGGGCGGCGAAGCCGGCATGTACGCGCGCCGTCTGGGCCCGCAGCGAGGCAGTCAACTCAATCCGCTGGCGCTGTTAGCATCCCAAGGCGTGCCCCTCGCGCTTGGTTCCGACGCCCCCGTCACGGGGCTGGACCCGTGGATGAGCGTCCGCGCTGCCGTCAACCACCGCACCCCGGGCAGCGCCGTCTCCGCGCGCGCGGCGTTCGCGGCCGCGACCCGCGGCGGCTGGCGCGCAGCGGGCGCGCGTGACGGCGCGGCCGGCACCCTGACCCCGGGCGCCCCCGCCTCCTACGCGGTGTGGGACGCCGGGACGCTCGACGTCGAGGCGCCGCGCGACGCCGTCCAGCGCTGGTCGACCGATCCCCGCTCTCGGGTGCCGGCCCTGCCCCGGCTGGGCCCGACGGATCCCCTGCCGCGATGCCGGCGAACGGTGCACCGCGGCGCGGTGATCTATGGCTAGGCGCTGGTCGAGACGCCGGAACCAGGGTGAGGGCGGTGACCAGCGCTCCGAAGGCCCCGACCCGGCCCATGCCGACCAGCCCGAACCGGCCGATCGCATCCGCGAGATCACGGCGGTCGGCCCGGCCACCGACGCCAGCGCTGACGAGGCCGAGGCCGACCGCGACGACGACCCCGCGGCAGTGCACAGGGGGGCCGCGGCGCACGCCAAGCCCGACCCGCAACCAGGGCTGGACCCGCAAGCCGAGCCCGACCCGCAAGCCGAGCTCGGCCCACCAGCCGAGCCCGAGGCCGCCCCGCAACCCGAGCCCGACCTGCCACCCGGGCCGGAGCCAGAACCCGACGCGCAACGCGAGACCGACCCGCAAGCCGGGCCGGAATCCGCGCGGCGCTCCGGCTCCGCCGCACTGCGCGTCGCGACGGCGGTGGGCGCGGCGGTGGTCGCGCGGCTGCCCCGCCTCGGCGCCGCGCTGCTGCCGCGTCTGGCCCGGCTCGCGTGCGTCGTGGCCGGCGGGCTGTTGCTCTACGCGAGCTTCCCGACCCGGAACTGGTGGTGGGCCGCCGTCCCGGCGGCCGCACTGCTGGGCTGGGTGCTCACGCGCGCCGCCACGACCGCGATCGGCGGCCTGGGCTACGGCTTCGTGTTCGGCCTGGTGTTCTACCTGCCGTTGCTGCCGTGGGTGGGCAGCCTGGTCGGACCGGTGCCCTGGGTGGTGCTGGCCATGCTGTGCGCGGCGTTCCCCGCCGCCTTCAGCCTGTTCGCGGTGGTGGTGCGCGGGCTGCCGGGATGGCCGCTGTGGTTCGCGGTGCTGTGGGCCGCCCAGGAGTGGGCGAAGTCGACGTTCCCGTTCGGCGGCTTCCCGTGGGGCGTGGTGGCCTACGGCCAGACCCACGGCCCCTTCCTGCCGCTTGCCCAGCTCGGCGGCTCGACCCTGCTCTCGGTGGCCGTCATGCTGATCGGCTTCAGCGGCACCGCCATCGCGCTGGAGATCGCGGCGTGGTGGCACGGCCCCGGCGGCCAGCGGACCGCCGAGCCTGACGCCGCCGTCGACCCGCCGGGACACACCGACTCCGCCCCGCCCGCCGTGGTGCTGCCCGGCATCTGCATCTGCCTGGTTCTGCTCGCCTCCGTCATCGTCTGGCCGCAGGTACGGCACGCCGGCACGGGGTCCGGCGGCGAGCCGCCCGTGACGATCGCGGTGGTGCAGGGCAACGTGCCGCGCCTGGGTCTTGGCTTCAACGATCAGCGCCGCGCGGTGCTGGACAACCACGTTCGTGAGACGCTGCGGCTGGCCGAAGACGTCCGCGCCGGCACCGCCCCGCAGCCGCAATTCGTCATCTGGCCCGAGGACTCGTCGGACATCGATCCGCTGGTCAACACCGACGCCGCACTCGAGATCTCTCAGGCCGCGGTGACCGTCGGCGCGCCCATCCTGATCGGCAGCGTCCTGGCGGTCCCCGGGAGCCCGCCCGACGATCCCCGCTTCACCAACACCATGATCGTGTGGAATCCGTCCACCGGCCCCGCCGACCGCCACGACAAACAGATCGTGCAGCCCTTCGGCGAATACCTGCCGATGCGCTCCTTCTTCCGACACCTGTCGGGGTACGCCGACCGCGCCGGCAACATGGTGCCCGGCGCCGGCAACGGCGTGGTGCACATCGCCGGGGTGCCGCTGGGAGTGGCCACCTGCTGGGAAGTGATCTTCGACCGCGCCCCCCGCAAGGCCGTCCTGGACGGCGCCCAGCTGCTCGCCGTGCCGGCCAACAACGCCACCTTCAACCAGACGATGAGCGAGCAGCAGCTGGCGTTCGCCAGGCTGCGCGCCGTCGAACACGACCGGTACGTGGTGGTGGCCGGCACCACCGGAATCAGCGCCGTGATCGCCCCCGACGGCGCCGAGCTGGTCAGCACCGACTTCTTCCAACCCGCCTACCTCGACATCGCGGTGCGCCTGAAGACCAGATTGACGCCGGCGACGCGATGGGCGCCCGTCCTGCAGTGGGTGTTGCTGGTGGTGGCCGGGGCGGTGGTTTTGGTCGGGATGCGGCACAATGGTTGGTTCGCGCGTCCCGTTCGTCTCAGGTCCACCGCCGGCGACGAAGCCTCGAGCGCCGGTACGCCGCCGAGGGACCCCCCGCCCGGGCAGGGACCCTCGGATCCGCCGCCCGCCGAGGGCGGTGACCGCACGCCGCCACCTGGCGGCGGCGAGGACAGTCCGCTCCCCGAGGGCGGCCGACGACCGTCGCGTCATTCCGGGCGACACAGAGGAGCTACATGACCACCGGCCAGCCGGCGCCCCAAGCCCAGGGCAACCGTCCCAGCCAGCGCGTCCTCGTGATCATCCCGACCTACAACGAGCGCGAGAACCTGCCGGTGATCCACCGGCGGCTCAAGGACGCCTGCCCGCACGTGCACCTGCTCATCGTCGACGACAGCAGCCCCGACGGCACCGGGCAGCTCGCCGACGACTTCGCCGCCACCGACGCCGGGCGCACCCACGTGCTGCACCGCACCGCCAAGGACGGCCTGGGCGCGGCGTACCTTGCCGGCTTCGCCTGGGGGCTGAGCCGCGACTATTCGGTGCTCGTGGAGATGGACGCCGATGGCAGCCACGCGCCCGAACAACTGCACCGCCTGCTGGACGCCGTGGACGCCGGGGCGGACCTGGCGATCGGCTCACGCTACGTCGACGGGGGAGCGGTGCGTAACTGGCCGTGGCGGCGCTGGGCGCTGTCCTGGACGGCCAACACCTACGCGCGGTTGGCGCTGGGCATCGGGGTGCACGACATCACCGCCGGCTACCGGGCCTACCGCCGCGAGGTCCTCGAGAAGATCGGCCTGGACGCCGTCGACTCGAAGGGCTACTGCTTCCAGATCGACCTGACGTGGCGGACAGTCTCCAACGGGTTCACCATCGCCGAGGTGCCGATCACCTTCACGGAGCGCGAACTCGGCGTCTCCAAAATGAGCGGATCGAACATCCGCGAGGCGCTGGTCAAGGTCACCCGGTGGGGCATCGAGGGCCGGCGGACGCGCACCCCGGCGGCGCGCGCCAAGAACTCGTCGTAACCCGGCGGGTCAGCCGCGCCGGCGGGTCTTGATGATCTCGAGGCGCTCCTTGAGCAGCTCTTCGAGCTCCTCCACCGAGCGGCGCTCCAGCAGCATGTCCCAGTGGGTCCGCGGCGGCTTGACCTTCTTCGGCTCGGGCAGGTCGCCCTCGATCAGGGTGCCTTCCATGCCGTTGCGGCACAGCCAGGTGCCGGGGATCTCGGCGTCGTCGGCGAACGGTACTTCGAACTCCTCGCCGTTCTCGGTGCGGTACTTCGCGAGCTGGCGTGGCGCCAGGTCGTGGTTGCGGTCGGTCTCGTAGCTCACGGCTCCGAGACGACTGCCCCGTAGGACGCGATCAGCCATGGCTGCTACTCCTTACCAGTCCTTCGGGCCTGCAGGCCCGGTTTTGTTCCGTATAGCAAACGCTGCGGCGCTGTGCGCAGTTCCCCGGCGGTGCACCGGTATCCGCGACGCGACCTTCCATGATACCGGCGATCCGGGGCGCGCCGGGCATCGGCGACTAATGTCGTCAGGCGTGACCCGCCGTGCCCGCCCGCAACCGTGCCGCTGGTGCGGCCGCGACGTGCCCGACGCGAGCGTGGGCCGGCGCCGCCAGTACTGCCGTCAGTCGTGCCGCCAGCGGGCCTACGAGCAGCGGGCGTCGTTGACCCGCGACGGCGCGGCGGCCGTGCCCGCCGACGCGGTGGTGCTGTCGGCTGAGGACGCCGCCGACCTGTCGGACCGGGTGTACCAGGTGCGCTGCGCGGCGGAGGATATCGCCACCGCCCTCGACGAGGGCGCCCCACCGGCCGAGCTACGGGAGCTGTGTGACGTGTTGGTGCAGGCCGCCAGGGCCGCCGACGGTTGGCGCCGCGCCGGTGTATGACGTGGGCGTGACCATCGCCAATGGCTAGCCGGGTACAGTCGCGCCATGGACCACGGCCCACGGATGCAGCGGACCGTCGTCCCACGAGCGAACCGGGCGCCCCGCGTCACGCCTGTCCTCGACGGGGCGCCGCGGTCGCCGAAGCCGAATTCCCTGTAGCACTCGGGGAGCGGACGTTTTGAAATCCTGTCGGAGTTGGACATACTCACCAGCAACATTCGTGGGTTCGAAAGCAGCGCGACGCTGCTCGAACCGGAAGCGGCGCCGCTTCATGCAGCCCATCCCGTGATCGGCCGACAGCCGCATCCCGTGATGAACGACTGCCCACGTCAGGTGAGGGTTAGGCGAGGTTTGTGATGGTTGATCAACTCCAGCATGCGACCGAAGCGCTGCGCAAAGCGCTGGTCCAGGTTGAGCGCCTGAAGCGCACCAACCGCGCGCTGCTGGAGCGGTCCAACGAACCCATCGCGATCGTCGGGATGTCGTGCCGATTCCCCGGCGGCATCGAGACGCCCGAGGGCCTGTGGCAGATGGTGGCCGACGGCCGCGACGTGATGTCGGATTTCCCCACCGACCGCGGCTGGGACCTGGCCGGTCTCTTCGATCCGGACCCCGACGCGCGCCACAAGTCCTACGCCCGCACGGGCGGCTTCGTCGACGGCGTCGCCGACTTCGACGCCGGCTTCTTCGGCATCGCTCCCAGCGAGGCGCTCGCGATGGACCCCCAGCACCGGATGCTGCTGGAGCTGTCGTGGGAAGCGTTGGAGCGGGCCGGAATTGACCCCGGCGGCCTGCGCGGCAGCGCCACCGGCGTGTTTGCCGGCCTGATCGTGCAGGGCTACGGCATGCTCGCCGAGGAGATCGAGGGTTACCGCCTCACCGGCATGACCTCCAGCGTCGCCTCGGGCCGGGTGTCCTATGTGCTGGGCCTGGAAGGCCCCGCGGTGTCGGTCGACACCGCCTGCTCGTCGTCGCTGGTGGCGCTGCACATGGCGGTGCAGTCGCTGCGCTCCGGCGAATGCGACCTGGCCCTGGCCGGCGGCGCGACCGTCAACGCCACCCCCACGGTCTTCGTCGAATTCAGCCGGCACCGCGGGTTGGCGCCGGACGGCCGGTGCAAGGCTTACGCGGGCGCGGCCGACGGCGTCGGTTGGTCGGAGGGCGGCGCCATGCTGGTGGTCGAGCGCCTCTCGGACGCGCAGCGACTCGGGCACCCGGTGCTCGCGGTGGTGCGCGGCACGGCGGTCAACCAGGACGGCGCCTCCAACGGCTTGACGGCGCCCAACGGCCCGTCCCAGCAGCGGGTGGTCCGCGCGGCGCTGGCCAACGCCGGCCTGACCACGGCCGACGTCGCGGTGGTCGAAGGGCACGGCACCGGCACCACCCTGGGCGATCCGATCGAGGCGCAAGCGTTGCTGGCGACCTACGGGCAGGACCGCGGTGAGGCCGCGGACCCGCTGTGGCTGGGGTCGATCAAGTCGAACATGGGTCACACGCAGGCGGCCGCCGGTGTCGCCGGGGTGATCAAGATGGTGCTGGCCATGCAGCACGAACTGCTGCCGTCGACGCTGCACGTCGACGAGCCCAGCCCGCATGTCGACTGGTCGGCGGGTTCGGTCTCGCTGCTGACCCAGCCGCGCCCGTGGCCGGCCGACGACCCCCGCGTCAGGCGGGCGGCGGTGTCGTCGTTCGGGATCAGCGGCACCAACGCGCACGTCATCGTCGAGGCCGTGCCCGCGCAACCCACGCCCGTGGCGGACACCCCCAAACCCGCGGTGCTGCCGTGGGTCGTGTCAGCGAAATCGGAGGCGGCGCTGCGCGCACAGGCCGCGCGGTTGGCGGCCTACGTGCGCGCCGAGGGCGACCTCGACACCGTCGACATCGGGTGGTCGCTGGCCGGCCGTTCCACCTTCGAGCACCGCGCCGTCGTCGTCGGCGCCGACCGGCAGCGTTTGCTGGCGGGGCTCGACGAGCTGGCCTCCGACGCGGTGGGCTCGGTGCTGCGCGGCGTTGCCACCCCCGCCGGGAAGACGGTGTTCGTGTTCCCCGGCCAGGGCTCGCAGTGGCTCGGCATGGGCCGCGAATTGCTGGACTCGGCACCCGTTTTCGCGCGTCACATCGAGGCGTGCGACGAGGCTTTCGCGGAATTCGTCGACTGGTCGCTGATCGACGTGCTGCGCGGCGCCCCCGGCGCTCCCGGCCTGGACCGGGTCGACGTGGTGCAGCCCGCACTGTTTGCCGTGATGGTCTCCTTGGCGGAGCTGTGGAAGTCGGTGGGGGTGCAGCCCGACGCCGTCATCGGGCACTCGCAGGGCGAGATCGCCGCCGCCTACGTGGCGGGCGCGCTGTCGTTGCGCGACGCGGCCAAGGTGGTCACCCTGCGCAGCCAACTGCTGACCGCCCTCTCGGGCCCCGGCGGCATGGTGTCCCTCGCGTGTGGCGCCGAGCGCGCCCGAGAGTTGTTGTCGGCGTACGGCACTCGGGCCGGCATCGCCGCGGTCAACGGCCGGGCGACCGTCGTGGTGTCCGGCGAGGTGGGAGCGCTCGAGGACCTGATCCGGGTCTGCGCCGAGCAGGACGTGCGCACCCGGCGCATCGACGTCGACTACGCGTCGCACTCCCCGGAGGTCGAGGCGATCCGCGGCCGGCTCGCTGAGGTGCTGGCCGACATCGAGCCGCGGGCCTCGCGCACCGCCTTTTTCTCCACGGTGACCGGAAACCGAACGGACACCGCCACTTTGGACGCCGACTACTGGTACCGCAACATCCGGCAGCCGGTGGAGTTCGACCAGGCGGTCCGCAGCGCCTGCGCCCAGGGGTATCGGGCGTTCATCGAGTCCAGCCCGCATCCGGCCCTGATCGCCGGCATCGAGGACACCGCCAACGACTGCGGTGACGGCGAAGCGATCGTGGTGCCCACTCTGGGCCGCGACGACGGCGGCCTGGACCGGTTCCTCACCTCCACCGCGGCGGCCTTCGTCGCCGGTATCGGCGTCGAGTGGCGGGGCGCCCTGCACGGCGGCGCCTATGTCGAGCTGCCCACCTACGCCTTCGACCGGCGCCGGTTCTGGCTGTCCGGCGACGGGGCGGGCGCCGACGCGGCCGGCCTGGGGCTGGCGGCCGGGCAGCACGCGCTGCTGGGCGCGGTGGTGGACCTGCCCGCCTCGGGCGGGGTGGTCCTGACCGGCCGGTTGGCCCCCGGCGCGCAGGCGTGGCTGGCCGACCACGCCGTCTCCCAGACGGTGGTGTTCCCCGGTACGGGATTCGTGGAACTCGCGATCCGCGCCGGCGACGAGGTCGGTTGCCCGGTGGTCGACGAACTGACGTTGCAGGCGCCGCTGATCCTGCCGCCCGGCAATTCCGTTGCGCTGCAGGTGGTTGTGGGCGTCGCCGACGACGCGGGGCGACGCGCGGTGTCGATCTTCTCCCGGCCTGACGGCGACGCGGATTGGGTGTGCCACGCCGAGGGGGCGCTGGGCGCCGGGTCGGGCGGGCCGGCCGCCGACCTCGCCGCTTGGCCGCCGGCCGGGGCGGTCGCGGTGGACTTGACCGACGGCTACGAGCGGCTGGCCGCCGCCGGCTACGGCTATGGCCCGGCGTTCCGCGGCCTCACGGCGGCGTGGGTGCGGGGCGACGAGGTGTTCGCCGAGGCGACGCTGCCCGAGGCGGCCGGTGGCGTCGGCGGTTTCGGCTTGCACCCGGCGCTGCTGGACGCCGCGCTGCACGCCGTGGTGATGGCCACGCCGGCCGCCGAGGTGCTGCTGCCGTTCTCCTGGCAAGGAGTGTCGCTGCACGCGGCCGGAGCGTCGTCGGTGCGGGCGCGGATCGCGCCGACGGGCGCGGCCGGCGGTGGCTCGGTGTCGATCGAGCTTGCCGACGGCCTTGGGCTGCCGGTGCTGTCGGTCGACGCGATGGTCGCGCGCCCGGTCAGCGAGCAGCAGCTGCGGGCGGCCGTCGCCGGGTCCGGCCCGGAGCGGCTGTTCGAGGTGGCCTGGTCGCAGGCATCCGTCCCCGAGGTTGTGGGCGGCGACACACCGCACTACGAGGTGTTCGAATCCGTTGCTGCCGAAGACGATCCGGTGGCGGGTGCGCACGCGCGGACACAGCGGGCGCTGACCGCGGTGCAGTCCTGGCTCACCGAGCGCGACGCGGGCGTGCTGGTGGTGGCGACGCGCGGCGCGGTGGCGTTGCCGGGGGAGGACGTCGCCGATCTGGCGGGCGCGGCGGTGTGGGGGTTGGTGCGCTCGGCGCAGACCGAGCACCCCGGCCGCTTGGTGCTGGTCGACGGCGACGCGCCGCTGGACGAGGCGGCGGTGGCCGCGGTGCTCGCCGTCGGCGAGCCGCAAGCCGTGCTGCGCGGTGGCACCGTCCACACGCCGCGGGTCCGGGGCAGCAGGGCGCTGGGCGGGCTGCTCAAGCCCCCGGCCGACGGGCCGTGGCGCCTGGGCATTGGCACCGCCGGCACCTTCGAGAACTTGCAGCTCGAGCCCGTGCCGAACGCCGGCGCGCCGCTGGAGCCCGGCCAGGTGCGCGTCGCGATCCGCGCGATCGCCGCCAACTTCCGCGACATCATGATCACCCTGGGCATGTTCACCCACGACGCGCTGATCGGCGGCGAGGGTGCCGGCGTGGTGGTGGAGGTGGGTCCCGGCGTCAGCGAATTCGCGGTCGGCGACTCGGTTTTCGGATTCTTCCCGGACGGCAGCGGCACGCTCGTCGCCGGCGACGTGCGGCTGCTGCTGCCCATGCCCGCCGAGTGGAGCTACCCGGAGGCCGCCGCGATCTCGGCGGTCTTCACCACCGCGTACTACGCGTTCGTGTACCTAGCCGCCGTGCAGCCCGGCCAGCGGGTGCTGATCCACGCCGGCACCGGCGGGGTGGGGATGGCCGCGGTGCAGTTGGCCCGGCATCTCGGTCTGGAGGTGTTCGCCACCGCGGGCAAGGGCAAGTGGGACACGTTGCGCGGCATGGGTTTCGATGACGAGCACATCTCGGATTCGCGGTCCTTGGAGTTTGAGGAGAAGTTCCGTGCGGCGACGGGGGGCCGCGGTTTCGACGTGGTGCTCGATTCGCTGGCCGGTGAGTTCGTCGACGCGTCGCTGCGCCTGGTGGCGCCGGGCGGGGTCTTCCTGGAGATGGGCAAGACCGACATCCGCGACCCGGGCGCGGTCGCCCAGGAGTACCCGGGTGTGCGGTACCGCGCCTTCGACCTGTTCGAGCCCGGCCGCGCCCGCATGCACGAGTACATGCTCGAGCTGGCCGAGCTGTTCGACGCGGGCATCCTGCGCCCGCTGCCCGTCACCACCTTCGACGTGCGGCGCGCCCCGGCGGCGCTGCGCTACCTGAGCCAGGCCCGCCACATCGGCAAGGTCGTCATGACCATGCCGGACGCATGGGCGGCCGGCACGGTGCTGATCACCGGCGGCACCGGCATGGCGGGGTCGGCCCTGGCGCGCCACGTGGTGACCCGCCACGGGGCGCGAAACCTGTTGCTGCTCAGCCGTCGCGGCCCCGAGGCGCCCGGTGCGGCGGAGCTGACCGCCGAACTGGCCGCGGCCGGCGCGCAGGTGCGCGTGGTGGCCTGCGACGCCGCCGACCGGACCGCGTTGGCCGACGTGATCGCGGGCATTCCCGCGGACCAGCCGCTGACCGCGGTCATCCACACCGCCGGCGTGCTCGACGACGCGGTGATCACCTCGCTGACGCCCGAGCGCGTCGATGCGGTGATGCGCGCCAAGGTGGACGCGGCGTGGCACCTGCACGAGCTGACCCGCGACCTCGACGTGTCGGCGTTCGTCATGTTCTCGTCGATGGCCGGGCTGGTCGGCTCGTCCGGTCAGGCCAACTACGCGGCGGCCAACACCTTCCTCGACGGCCTGGCCGCGCACCGGCGGGCCCACGGCCTGGCGGCCGTGTCGCTGGGCTGGGGCCTGTGGGACCAGGCGAGCGCCATGACCGGAGGCCTGGACGCCGCCGACCGGGCGCGCCTGGGCCGCGACGGTGTGCTCGGCCTGTCGTCCGACGAGGCACTCGAATTGTTCGATACCGCACTGGTCGTCGACGAGCCGTACCTCGCGCCGGCCCGCATCGACCTGGCCGCGTTGCGCGCTCACGGCGTCGCGGTGCCCCCGATGTTCGCCGAGTTGGTCAACGCGCCCAGCCGGCGCCGCGTCGACGACTCGCTGGCCGCCGCCAAGTCCAAGTCCGCGCTGGCGCATCGCCTGCACGGGCTGCCCGAGGCCGAACAGCACACCGTCCTGCTCGACCTGGTGCGCTCGCACATCGCCACGGTGCTCGGCAACATCAGCCCCGAGGCCGTCGACCCCGACAAGGCGTTCTCCGAACTCGGGTTCGACTCGCTGACCGCAGTCGAGATGCGCAACCGGCTCAAAGCCGCCACCGGCCTGGCGTTGTCGCCGACACTCATCTTCGACTACCCGACGCCCAGCGGGCTGGCCCGCTACATGCGGTCCGAATTGGCAGGCGTGCCACAGGAATTGGCGGTCCCGACCGCCGGAGTGGTCAGGGCCGCCGGGGACGACCCGATCGCCATCGTCGGCATGGCGTGCCGCTACCCGGGCGGCATCAATTCCCCCGACGACCTGTGGGACATGTTGGTCGAGGGCCGCGACGTCGTCACGGACTTCCCGCACGACCGCGGCTGGGACCTGGCCAACCTGTTCAACCCCGACCCGGACGTGCCGGGCGCCTGCTACACCCGCACCGGCGGTTTCGTCGACGGTGTCGCGGACTTCGACCCCGCGTTCTTCGGCGTGGGTCCCAGCGAGGCGCTGGCCATGGATCCGCAGCAGCGCATGTTCCTGGAGCTGTCCTGGGAAGCGTTGGAGCGGGCCGGGATCGATCCCGCCGGGCTGCGCGGCAGCGCCACCGGGGTGTTCGCCGGGGTGATGACGCAGGGCTACGGCATGTTCGCCGCGGAGCCCGTCGAAGGCTTCCGGCTCACCGGCCAGCTGTCCAGCGTCGCCTCGGGCCGGGTGTCTTACGTGCTGGGGCTGGAGGGCCCCGCGGTGTCGGTTGACACCGCGTGCTCGTCGTCGCTGGTGGCGCTGCACATGGCGGTGCAGTCGCTGCGCTCGGGCGAGAGCGATCTGGCGCTGGCCGGCGGCGTGACCATCAACGCCACCCCGGACATCTTCGTCGAATTCAGCCGCTGGCGCGGCCTGTCGCCGGACGGCCGGTGCAAGGCCTTCGCCGGGGCCGCCGACGGCACCGGCTTCTCCGAGGGCGGCGGCATGCTCGTGGTGGAGCGGCTGTCCGACGCGCAGCGGCTGGGGCACCCGGTGCTCGCGGTGGTGCGCGGGTCGGCCATCAACCAGGATGGCGCCTCCAACGGGCTGACCGCACCCAACGGCCCGTCGCAGCAACGCGTCGTGCGGGCCGCCCTGGCTAACGCCGGCCTGGTCGGCACCGAGGTGGACGTGGTCGAGGGCCACGGCACCGGGACGACGCTGGGCGATCCCATCGAGGCCCAGGCCTTGCTGGCCACCTACGGCCGCGACCGGACCGAGCCGTTGTGGCTCGGGTCGATCAAGTCGAACATGGGTCACACCCAGGCCGCCGCCGGCGTCGCCGGGGTGATCAAGATGGTGCTGGCGATGCGCCACGAGCTGTTGCCCGCCACCCTGCACGTCGACGAGCCCAGCCCGCACGTCGACTGGTCGGCCGGCTCCGTGTCGTTGCTGACCGAGCCGCGCCAGTGGCCGGCCAACGGTCATGCGCGCCGGGCCGGGGTCTCCTCGTTCGGCATCAGCGGCACCAACGCGCACGTGATCGTGGAGGCCCCGCCGGCCGCCCCGACCCGCGTCGCGGAGGGCCCGAAGCTGCCCGTGGTGCCGTGGGTGGTCGCGGCGAAGTCGCCGACGGCCGTGCCGGCCCAGGCCGCCCGGCTGGCGGCGCACCTGCGCGCCCGCGACGACCTCGACCCCGCCGACGTGGCGTGGACCCTGGCGGGTCGGTCGCCGTTCGAACACCGGGCCGTGGTGGTGGGTTCGGACCGGGATCGGCTCCTGGCCGGGCTGGACGAATTGGCCGGCGGCGAACCGCTTTCGGTGATTCAGGGCACGGTGACGCCCTCGGGCAAGACCGTCTTCGTCTTCCCGGGCCAGGGCTCGCAGCTCCTGGGGATGGCGATGGGGCTGCACGCCGGATACCCGGTCTTCGCCGAGGCGTTCAACACCGTCGTTGCCGAACTGGACCGGCACCTGCTGCGCCCGCTGCGCGAAGTCATGTGGGGCCACGACGAGGACCTGCTGAACACCACGGAATTCGCCCAGCCGGCGCTCTTCGCGGTAGAGGTTGCACTGTTCCGCCTGCTCGGATCATGGGGCATCACACCGGATTTCGTGATGGGGCATTCGGTGGGTGAACTGTCGGCCGCGCACGTCGCGGGCGTGCTGTCGTTGCAGAACGCGGCGGTGCTGGTGGCCGCCCGCGGGCGTTTCATGCAGGCACTGCCGTCCGGCGGCGCCATGGTGGCCGTCGCGGCCACCGAGGGCGACGTGCGCCCGCTGCTGACCGACGAGGTCGGCATCGCCGCGGTCAACGGCCCCGCGTCGGTGGTCATCTCGGGCTCCGAGGACGCGGTGCTGGCGATCGCCGACCGGTTGCGTGCCGACGGCCGCCGTGTGCACCGCCTGGCCGTCTCGCACGCCTTCCATTCACCGCTGATGGATCCCATGGTGGACGAGTTCGCCGCCGTCGCAGCAGGATTGCCCGTCGGGCGGCCCACCATCCCGATCGTGTCCAACCTCACCGGGCAGCTCGCGGGCGACGACTTCGCCTCCGCGGCCTACTGGAAGCGGCACATCCGCGAGGCGGTGCGGTTCAGCGACAGCGTGCGGTTCGCGCACGCCGCCGGCGCCACCCGCTTCCTCGAGGTCGGGCCCAGTGGCGGCCTGACCGCCTCGATCGAGGAGTCGCTGCCGGATGCGCCGGTGGGCACCATGTCCGCCCTGCGCAAGGACCGGCCCGAGCCGGAAACCCTGACCACCGCCATTGCGCAAGGGTTCGTCACCGGAATGGCCGTCGATTGGCGCGCGGTGATCGGCGCGGCCAACTTCGTCGAGCTGCCCACGTACGCCTTCGAGCGCCGCCGGTTCTGGCTGTCCAGCGACGGCGCCGCCGCCGACGCCGCAGGGCTGGGGCTGGAAGCCGGTGAGCACGCGCTGCTGGGCGCGGTGGTGGAGCTGCCCGCCACGGGCGGGGTGGTCCTCACGGGTCGGCTGTCACCCAGCCTGCAGGGCTGGCTGGCGGATCACGCCGTGGGCGGCGTCGTGTTGTTCCCCGGCGCGGGTTTCGTCGAGCTGGCGATCAGGGCCGGCGACGAGGTGGGGTGCGGGGTCGTCGACGAGCTGAATTTGGCTGCGCCGCTGGTGCTTCCCGCCGCCGGATCGGTCGCCGTGCAGGTGGTCGTCGGCGCTGCCGACGAGGCCGGCGTGCGGGCCGTGTCGGTGTTCTCCCGGGCCGAGACCGGGTCGGACTGGTTGCTGCACGCCGAGGGCCTGCTGAGCTCCGGCTCGGTCGCGCCCGGCACGGACCTGTCCGCGTGGCCCCCGGTGGGGGCCGTCGCGGTGGACGTCGGGGACGGCTACGACCGGCTGGCCGAGCGCGGCTACGGCTACGGGCCCGCGTTCCGCGGGTTGACCGCGATGTGGCGCCGCGGCGACGAGGTGTTCGCCGAGGTAGCGCTGCCCGCCGACGCCGGCGTGTCGGTCGCCGGTTTCGGGGTGCACCCGGTCATGCTGGACGCGGCGTTGCACGCCGTGATCTTGGCGTCGGACGGCGCGTCCGGCCAGGGCGCCTTGCACGCCATGGCCGTCGACGAGGGCTCGGTCCTGGTGCCGTTCTCCTGGCAGGGGGTGTCGCTGCACGCCGCGGGCGCGTCGGCGGTGCGGGCGCGCATCGCGCCCACGGGTCCGTCCTCGGTGTCGATCGAGCTCGCCGACGGGCTGGGCCTGCCGGTGCTGTCGGTGTCGTCCATGGTGGCGCGGCCGGTCAGCGACCAGCAGCTGCTGGCTGCGGTCAACAACTCCGGCCCGGACCGGCTCTTCGAGGTGGTCTGGTCGGCACAGCAGCCCGACGCGGTGTCACCCGTCGCCGTCCGCGCCTGGGGTGCAATCGATTCCGAACCCGGCGACGCTGAGCCGGTGGCGTACGTGTTCAACTCCGTCCCGGTGGCTGGTGACGTGGTCACCGGGGTGTACGCGGCCACCCGGGCGGTCCTCACCGTGCTGCAGGAGTGGCTGTCCGTCGACCGCGCCGGGACCCTGGTGGTCGCGACGCGCGGCGCCGTGGCGTTGCCGGGGGAGGACGTCGCCGATCTGGCGGGCGCGGCGGTGTGGGGGTTGGTGCGCTCGGCGCAGACCGAGCACCCCGGCCGGGTCGTGCTGGTCGACGCCGATGGACCCCTGGATGAGGACGCGGTCGCCGCGGCGCTGAGTGTCGGCGAGCCGCAAGTCGCGCTGCGCGGCGGCACGATTCACATCGCGCGGGTGCACGGCAGCCGGGCGGCCGGCGGGGTGCTGGTGCCGCCCGGTGACGGTCCGTGGCGGGTCGGCATGAGCAGCCACGGGACCTTCGAAAACCTGCGGCTGGAGCGCATTCCCGACGCCGACGCGCCGCTGGAACCGCGCCACGTGCGGGTGGGTCTGTCGGCGATCGCCGCCAACTTCCGCGACGTCATGATCGCCCTCGGCCTGTACCCCGACCCGGACGCCGTGATGGGGGTCGAGGCTTCGGGGGTGGTCCTCGAAACCGGCTCGGGCGACGGACCGTTCGCCGTGGGCGACCGGGTGATGGGCCTGTTCCCCGACGGCACCGGTACCGTCGCCACCACCGACGAGCGGCTGCTGGTGAAGGTGCCCAGCGGGTGGTCGCACACGTCGGCGGCCACCGCGTCGGTCGTGTTCGCCACCGCCTATTACGCGCTGGTCGACCTGGCCGCCGCGAAGCCCGGCCAGCGCGTCCTGGTGCACGCGGGCGCGGGTGGGGTGGGGATGGCCGCGGTGCAGTTGGCCCGGCATCTCGGTCTGGAGGTTTTCGCCACCGCGAGCAAGGGCAAGTGGGACACGTTGCGCGGCATGGGTTTCGATGACGAGCACATCTCGGATTCGCGGTCCTTGGAGTTTGAGGACAAGTTCCGTGCGGCGACGGGGGGCCGCGGTTTCGACGTGGTGCTCGATTCGCTGGCCGGTGAGTTCGTCGACGCGTCGCTGCGCCTGGTGGCGCCGGGCGGGGTCTTCCTGGAGATGGGCAAGACCGACATCCGCGACGCGGACGCGGTGGCGGCGGAGCACCCGGGCGTGCGGTACCGCGCCTTCGATCTGTTCGAGGCGGGGCCCGACCGCATCCAGGAAATCCTCGCCGAGCTGGCCGCCCTATTCGGTGACGAAGCGCTGCGGCCCTTGCCGGTGACGGTGTTCGACGTGCGGCGCGCCCCGGCGGCGCTGCGCTACCTGGGTCAGGCCCGCCACGTCGGCAAGGTCGTTATGACCATGCCCGACGCATGGGCGGCCGGCACGGTGCTGATCACCGGCGGCACCGGCATGGCGGGGTCGGCGCTGGCGCGCCACGTGGTGACCCGCCATGGGGTGCGCAACCTGGTGCTGGTGAGTCGCCGCGGCCCGGATGCTCCTGGCGCGGCGGAACTTTCGGCCGAACTGGCCGCGGCCGGCGCGCAGGTGCAGATCGTCGCCTGTGACGCCGCCGACCGGGCGGCGCTGGCCAAGGTGATCGCCGACATCCCGGTGCAGCGGCCGCTGTCGGCGGTGATCCACACCGCCGGCGCGCTGGACGACGCGGTCGTGACGTCGCTGACGCCCGAGCGCGTCGACGTGGCGCTGCGGGCCAAGGTCGACGCGGCGTGGAACCTGCACGAGCTGACCCGCGATCTGGACCTGTCGGCGTTCGTGATGTTCTCGTCGATGGCCGGCCTGGTCGGCTCCTCGGGGCAGGCCAACTACGCGGCCGCCAACTCGTTCCTCGACGGGCTCGCCGTCTATCGGCAGGCCCGGGGCCTGCCGGCGGTCTCGCTGGGGTGGGGCCTGTGGAACCAGGCCAGCGCCATGACCGGCGCGTTGGCGACCGTCGACTTCGCGCGGTTCGCCCGTGACGGCATCGTCGCGATGTCCTCGGACGAGGCGCTCCAGTTGCTCGACACGGCGATGATCGTCAACGAGCCCTTCCTGCTGCCCGCCCACATCGACTTCGCGGCGCTGCGCGTCAAGCTCGACGGCGGGACGCTGCCACCGATGTTCGTGGACCTGATCAACGCGCCGACCCGGCGCCAGGTCGACGACTCGCTGGCCGCCGCGAAGTCGAAATCGGCTCTGCTGCAACGACTCGAGGGGCTGTCGGAGGAGGATCAGCAGGCTATCCTGCTGGACCTGGTCCGTTCGCACATCGCGACCGTGCTCGGCAGCGCCAGCCCGGAGTCGGTCGACCCGGACCGCGCGTTCCAGGAATTGGGCTTCGACTCGCTCACCGCGGTCGAGATGCGCAACCGCCTCAAAGCCGCCACCGGCCTTGCCCTTTCGCCGACCCTGATCTTCGACTACCCGAACTCGGCCGCGCTCGCGGGCTACATCCACCGGGAGCTCGTCGGGGCGTCGGAGCGGCCCGCCGTGGCCGCAGCGCCGGGCGAGGCCGACATTCAGCGCGTCGTCGGGTCCATTCCCGTCAAGCGGTTGCGGCAGGCCGGCATCCTCGAGCTGCTGCTCGCGCTGGCCAACGAGTCCAACGGCGACGGCAACGGCCAGGCGGGACCGGCGGCGTCCACCGAGAAGGACATCGCCGACATGGACCTCGACGACCTGGTCAACGCGGCGCTGTTGGACGATGACGACTAACGGGGTCGGCCGGTGAGGATCGCGGTTACCGGGGCCGGCGGCGTCCTGGGCCGCGGCCTCGCCGCACGGCTGCTCAGCCAGGGCCACGACGTCGTCGGGCTCGCCCGGCACCGGCCCGAGAGTTGGCCCAGCGCAGCCTCGTTCGTGACCGCCGACATCCGCGACGCGGCCGCGGTGCGGAGCTGTGTCACCGGCTCGGCCGTCGTCGTGCACTGCGCGTGGGCCGCCGACCCCCGGGTCGACGTCGAGGGCGCCCGCAACGTCCTCGACGCCATGGAACGGGGCGGCGTCGGGCGCATCGTGTTCCCGTCGTCCGCGCACGTATACGCCCACGACGGCTCGGCGCACACCGAAGCGGACCTTCCGGCTCCACGCACGGCGTACGGCGCGCTGAAGGCCCGCGTCGAGGAGCTGCTTGCCGCTTCGGCCGTCGAGCCGGTGGTGCTGCGCTGCGCGCCCATCGTCGGTCGCGCCGTGGACAATTGGGTGCGCCGCGCGTTGGCGTTGCCGGCATTCCCGGCCGGCGCACCGGACCGGCCGCTGCAGCTGGTCCACCTCGACGACGCACTGCGTCTGCTGGTGCGCGCCACCCTGGATGCCCACCTCGCCGCGCGCACGGTCAATGTGGCCGCCGACGGGGCGCCGAGCTTTCGGCGGCTGGCCGCCGCGCTCGGGCGCCCGCTCGTGACGCTGCCGCGCGTCAGCGCCTCGGCCGCCCTGGCCGACCTCGAGCTCATTCGCGACGCGCCCCACATGGACACCTCGACGCTGCGGGACGACTGGGGGTTCGCGCCCGCGTGGGACGCCGACGAATGCGTGCAGGACGCGGCGTTGTCCGTGCGCGGCCGCGTGACGTTGGGCGGGCGGGTGCTCTCCCTGCCCTGGCGGCTCGCGCTCATCGGCGACCTGCCCGCGGTCGACGCTCCCGCCGACGACGGGGTGGTGCCCGAGTTGGCCGGCCCCGCGGGCGTCAACGGAGAGTTCGACACGCCGATCGACCCGCGCTTCCCGACGTACTTGGCCACCAATCTGTCCGAGGCCCTGCCCGGCCCGTTCTCGCCGTCGTCGGCGTCGGTGACGGTGCGCGGCGTGCGCGCCGGTGGGGTGGGCATCGCCGAACGGCTGCGGCCCGGCGGAATCATCCAGCGCGAGATCGCCATGCGCACCGTCGCGGTATTCGCCCACCGGCTCTACGGGGGTATCACCTCGGCGCACTTCATGGCCGAGACCGTGCCCTTCGCCAAGCCCTCGACCATCGTCAGCAACAGCGGATACTTCGGACCCAGCATGGGCTCCCTTCCCATCTTCGGCGCACAGCGCCCGCCCTCGCAAACCGGTTGGGCCCGAAGGCGGTTGCGCACCATCCGCAACATCGGGGTGTTTGGGGTGAACCTGGTCGGGCTCAGCGCCGGCTCACCGCGGGACACCGAGGACTTCGTCGGTGACGTCGACCGCCTGGAGCGCCTGACGGCCGGTGACCTCACCCGGCTCGGTGACGCCCGGCTGCGCAGCCTGATCCTGTTGGCGCGCGACGAGGTCGTGCACGCGTGGGTGTTGGCGTCGGGATCGTTCATGCTGTGCGCGGCGTTCAACGTGCTATTGCGCGGCCTGACCGGGCGCCCGGCCGCCCCGTCGGCCGGGCCGGAGCTGGCCAGCGCCCGCTCGGTCGAGGCGATGCAGCGGCTGGTGTCGGCGGCCCGCCGCGACCCGAACGTCCTTCGCCTGTTGGCCGAGCCGGGCCAGCGCCTGGACGCGTTGGCCGCCGAGGCGCCGAAGTTTCACGCCGCGGTGCTCGCCGAGCTGGCGTTGATCGGGCACCGCGGCCCCGCCGAACTCGAGATGCTCTCGACCAGCTACGCCGACGACCCGGAACTGCTGGTCCGCATGGTGGCCCGCGCGGTCAACGGGCCCGCCGCGCCCGAACCCGAACACAGTTCAATCCCGTTGCACGCCAAGCCGATCGCCGCGCTGGCGGTGCGGCAGCTGCGCGACCGCGAGGTGCGCCGCGACAAGATGGTGCGGGCGAACTGGGTGCTGCGCGCGCTGCTGCGCGAATACGGCCGCCGGATGGTCGAGGCGGGGGTTTTCGACCGCGTGGACGACGTCTTTTACCTGCTGGTCGACGAGGTCGACGCGCTGCCCGCCGAGGTCGCCGAGCTCGTCGCCCGCCGCCGCGCCGAGCGGAGCAGGCTGGTCGCCGTTGCCCCGCCGACGGTGTTCAGCGGGAGCTGGCAGCCGGCCGTCGCCGCGACGCCCGAGTTGACCAGCGGGGAGACGCTGCGCGGGGTCGGGGTGTGCGGCGGCCGGGTGCGCGGCCGCGTGCGCATCGTGCGGCCCGACACCATCGACGACCTGCAGCCCGGCGAGATCCTCGTCGCCGAGGTCACCGATGTCGGCTACACCGCGGCGTTCTGCTACGCCGCGGCCGTCGTCACCGAACTCGGCGGCCCGATGTCGCACGCGGCGGTGGTGGCCCGCGAGTTCGGCTTCCCCTGCGTGGTGGACGCGCAGGGGGCGACGCGATCCCTGCCGCCCGGCGCGCTCGTCGAGGTCGACGGCAGCACGGGCGAGATCACCCTGGTGGAGCGGGCGTCCGATGACAGCCCGCCGCTGTCGGCCAACGGCCAAACCCGCTGACCCGGGCCGAACGTCGTCACAGCGGCGAGTCAGGGTGGATCGTCAACCGGTCTACTCCAAGTCACGGCAGGTTGGTGGACAGGAACGTCAGCGGCAATCCCAACACCGACAGGTCAACCTCTCCAGATAGTTGCCGTCACCGGAGAAGCCTTGCCGGAAACGGGTGGTCGAGCCGTAGCGCTGGGCGACACTCAAGTGGAGTCCCGGGGGAATTACGAATCTGCTGGCGCGCACGACACTTCGGGCCAAGTCGTAGGGGAGTACTTCGGGGCCGAACGGTCCGATAGCGATCGGTGCCCGCTGCTGCGCAGCCCGAAGCCGTGTGCTGACCGCGTGTGGCGATTCGGTGACGTCATACCCGAGCGTCGGCGGTCTGGCCTCGAAGATGCTGGGTGCATCGGTGGTGGCCGTCATATGCGGTTCCTTTCAGTCGCGCGCCAGCACTCCGCGCGGGAGCAATAGGGGTCGGGTTCGCAGCGCGTCGACATCGTCGCTCGCGCGCACGCCCGTGGGTTCGATGCCGCACAGCTCGCCCACGTCGCGGCCGACCTTGTGGGGCGACCATGCGTAGCAGCCGACGAGTTCGAGCAACGAATTCTCGGCGATCGCGTGCACCGATTTCTTGCCCAGGTTGCCCGTCGTCCATTGAACGACGCGATACGTCAAGGGTGCGGCCCCGCGTGCTGTTGGGCCGCTTGGTGAGCCAGCCGATCGTTGTGAATCCTGACGAGTTCGCGGAACCCGAGCCGGTGGTACTTGGGTATTGGCTGGATACCCCAGACGTCCTGGGCGGTGGCCTTACCCTCGGCGCCTTCGGGCGGTCCGAGCGGTGGATAGGGATACTTGCACTCCAGGGTGTCGTTGGAATAGCGGATCTTCAGCAGCTCACTGCAGATTTCGGTCAGGCTCAGGGTGGGGTAGCCGTAATACACCGCCATGAACGGCAACGTGAACGCGCCCTCGACCACGAGTGCCACCAAGCACACCAGGACGGCCCGCTTGATCCATCTGTGCATGCGTGCGTAGTAGGCAGTGGTGCCCGGCTCGAGACCGGCGCCCGGATCTATTTCCTCTGTAGGTGACTCTACGGTCATGACATGCTCCTTGAACCTGTTCAGTCGGAGAAGATTTCGCGGTTGACGGTGTGCAGATAGGGGATGGCGAGGAACGGAGTGATGTAGAAGATGTCGTAGAGCCACCAGCCGATGACCGGGAACACGACACCGGCGTAGCGCACGTCGGCGAACATGGTCATGTTGAACACGTAGGCCGACCAGATCACCACGCCCATCCAGCACGTGACGACCATCCACTGATGGCCCCACCGCTTCATCTGCAGGAAACCGATCGCGGCGGCCACCCGCATCGAGAACACGGTGAGGATCAGCCCGGCCACGTAGGCCTTTTCGCCCGGCCCCGCCGCGCCGCCGACCCAGAGCTCGTTGTAATGCCAGAAGTAACCGGCATCGAACATGTTGCCCCACCCGACCATCAAGACCCGGTTGATCAACGTGTGGTTGGCCACCAGGTCCAGGGCCCACCCCAGGCTGTTGAGCATCCCGTCGATCAGGGTCAGATAGCCGATCAGGGTCACAATCATCGGACGGACCGAGAGGCCGGCGCGCAGCGCTTGGCGCTGCAGCCAGACGCCGCGCATAAAGATGGGGAACCCGATCAGACCGGGGGCCCACATGCCCATCAAGGCGGCGCCAGCAATCATCCATTTGTCAGCCCGGCGCTGAGCCAGGCGGGATGTGTCGTGGTGATCGTCGAGGGTGATCGAGCCGCCAGCCTCAGCGGTCGTGGTGCCGTTACCCGAAAGATGGCTTCGCATCGGGAGGTTCACAGGTCCCACCATCCTCGCGCGAAGGACATGTACAGCTGGATTCCGAACATCGCCAGGAGGTAGCCATAGATGACAATCTGGAAGACGATCAGCGCCCGCTTGCGCTTCTGCTCCTGCTGGTTCACTGGCGGATTCCCTTCTCAGGTGTTTGAGGTGGCTAGCCGTGCTGCCGCAACTTCACGCAGCCCGTCGTTGATCGCGCCGTCGCTGCTGAGCGGGGCCAGGATGCAGGCTTGTGCGGCTTCCAATTCGCTTGCGCCCGCGGCAATCAACTGTGCGGCGGTCACCAGCACCCGGGTGGACGGCGGTTCGAAGTGAAACGCCTTGTCCGCGGTGCGGATGGCGGTCGCACACTGCACGAGACGTTTCGCCGCGGCCGGCTCCACCCCGGCCTCGGCGACGATCACCTCGGCCTCGCGGTCCGAGGGCAGATAATTCATTCCCAACGTGACGAACCGCTGCCGGAAGGATGGTTTGAGTTCCTTAAGTGAGCTGCGATAGGCCGGGTTGTAGGAGCATACGAGCATGAACGTCTCTGGCGCGCTGACCACTTCGTCGGCGCGGTCGAGGTAAAGGGCGCGGCGGTGATCGGTGAGCGAATGCAGGATCGCCAGCGAATCGTGCCGGGCCTCCACGACCTCGTCCAGGTAACAGATGGCGCCGACCTTCACCGCTCTGGTGAGGGGCCCGTCCGTCCAGACGACGTCGCCGCCCGTCACCATGAAGCGGCCGACCAGATCCGAGCTGGTGAGGTCGTCGTGGCAACTGATGGTGACGACGGGCCGTCGCAACAGCACCCCCATGTGCTCGACGAACCGGGTCTTGCCGCATCCCGTCGGGCCGGTCAGCATCACCGGCAGGCGGCGTTGATAAGCCAATTCAAACAGCCGGACTTCGTTGCCGTTCGCGAAATACGTGTCGGTGCTCATCGGTGCCCCCTTGGTTGGCGAGGCTTGCGTCGGATCATGCGGCGACCAGCTCACGATGAACGTGGGCCAGCACGCGCGGGAGTTCCTCGATGCGCCGGATGCGCTGGGATCGGCGAGGTCCGAACACCTCCGGAAGGGGATCCACCCGGGTGGGCCCGACGCCGACGTAATACATCGACACACCCGCGTCATTGGCCTCCTCAACGGCATGCGCGGCGTCCGCCCAGGCGTAGCGACCCTCATACCCTTCATCGGAGATCAGCCCGTCCCCGATGACGATCAACAGGCGTCGCTCGGACGGTTGGGTCAGCAGCCGGTTGGTCAAATGGCGCAGCGGGGCACCGAGCCTGGTGTATCCACCGGTCTGCAGCCCGAGAGCGCTGGGTGGCACAAACCGGGGGTCCTCGAAATTTTTCAGACAATGGACCTCGACTCGGTGTCGAGTGTTTCCGGTGAAGACGAAGATGCCGTGACGTTCGCGGGCCCGGTTCATGGCGCGTGAAAGCGCGTCGGCGCAAGCCAATTCCAGCTGAAAGATCCGGCCGCCGTGCACGCCCAATGATGAACTACCGTCTAAGAGCAGCGCGGTGGTCACGTCTCGGCTGCTGGGTAGCAGTTCGCGGAAGATGCGTGGCTGACTCGCCTGGCCGGTCGCGGTGTCGATGTAGTGCCTGACGTATTGCTCAACATCCAGATCGGAGCCGTCTTCGAGACGATTCTTCATGGCGCGATGCGTCCGTTCCTCGAACCATTTCCGAAGGTCGGCGGAGACGGCCACGGGCTGGCGGTCGCGGGTGGCGTCTGCGCGCTCCAGGACCGCAACGTGATCTCGCAGAAAACTCTTCGTCCACGCGTTCCACTCGGGGTACGGAATCCCCGGCCGGTGCTCGGGCGTGATGTCGAGGTCGTTGTCCTGTGGACGGCTCGGCGACGGCAAGTTCGGATTGCGGACGCCGCCGTCGCCGCCGACCGCAACCGAGTACGGCCGCGGCAGACGCTTCTGCGTTGTAGTCCAAGGCATCCGGCCGAAGCTGCGCCTCAACTTGTCCGTCACGCCCTGCGGCACTGTGTAGGCCAGCGGTAATTCGCCCAGCAACGGAGCCACGGTCAATGCTTGTCCCGTGGCCGCCAATGCCACCGCCCGATTGAGCATCTCGACGGCCGCCATGTCGGCGGCCTCGGCGGCCAGTTCCGGGAGCAGCCGCCGCAGTTCGGGTAGCAGCCCCGGCCACCGGTCCGCGATCCACCCGAGTGCGACGCCCGCCTCGACCAGGGTGAGTGCCCGCAGTTCCCGAGCGGTCAGCTCGTTCAGCCGATATTCGGTGACGCGCTCCTTTGACGGCGAACATTGCAGGGCGACGCCGCATGTCAGTGATCGCCGGGTCCATTCGGTTGGCACGGGATAGGGGATGTGAACGAAGGTGAGCGCCGTGTTCAGCCCGAATCCGCGACGGCTGCCCGTCACGAGCCGGACTCCGTCGCGGCGTTGCTCACTGAGCGCGACGGCGGTCACGGCGCAACTTCGTTCCAGCGCCATGGCGTGGGCGTCGCGGCTGTCAGTCATCGGTGTCGTATCAGTGCTCAAAATGTGCCGATGTTGGAGAAGAGCCAGTACCAGAACCAGATGACCAGGCCGGTGCCGCCCCACGCGGCCACATAGCGAAGGATCTCCCAGAGATAGCCCATGACCTGACCTCCAGCTTTCAGTCGGAGAAGAGCTCGCGGTTGACGGTGTGCAGATACGGGATGGCGAGGAACGGCGTGATGTAGAAGATGTCGTAGAGCCACCAACCGACCACCGGCAGGACGACACCGGCGAAGCGCACGTCGGCGAACATTGTCATGTTGAACACGTAGGTGATCCAGATGACCACGCCCATCCAGCACGTGACGACCATCCACTGATGGCCCCACCTCTTCATCTGGAGAAAGCCGATCGCGGCGGCAATGCGCATCGTGAAGACGGTCAGGATGAGCCCGACCTCCATGGCCTTTTCGCCCGGGCCCGCCGCGCCGCCGACCCAAAGTTCGTTGTAGTGCCAGAAGTAGCCCGCGTCGAACATGTTGCCCCAGCCGTTGAGCAGCACGCGGGCCCATATCGTGTGGTTCGCTGCCAGGTCGAGCGCCCATCCCACGGTGTTGATCGCGGCGTCGATGATGACCAGGTAGCCAAGCAACGTAACCAGCATCGGTCGCACCGAGAGTCCGTCACGCTGGGCGCGGCGCAGCAATTGCACGCCCCGCAGGAAAAGCGGCAGGCCGAAGACACCCAAGGCCGCGGTGCCGATCAGCAGGCTGCCGGAGATCAGCCATTTGTCGGCTCCACGCTGCGCCAGCTCCGACTGCTCGAGATGCTCGTCGAAATTCAGACCTGTTCGGACAGAGCTCGTTTCGATGGCGGCCGTGGTGGCGTTCACCTCACGCTGGCGCAGCTTCGGCAGGTTCACGAGCTCCTCCGCGTTGTCGAGGCCGTTGACATGGAGGACTATAGCACTGACTTCAGTCAGTGATAACACTTCTGATTAAGCGCAGCCAGCCGGACATCGCTGGACTTGCCGCTGACGACGCCGCGGTTGAGCACCGGTTCGATCATCTACAGCGACATCAGCTGGCATTAGCTGACTGAAGGCAGCTGACGGTCGTTGGCACGTCGTCGCGTTCGCAGGACCCATCGCCGCCCAGGTGTAGCGCTGGCAGCGCGTATCCGCCGTTCGGATCCCGCGCCCCTTGGGAAAGCTCGGTGGGTGAATGGCCCCCGATCAGAATCCGGCAGTGATAGTGCTGCGGCCAGTTCTCGGGGTGACATTCTTGCCGGCGCGCAGCAGTCGACGTACCTCGTCGGGGTCGGACCACAGCGGCGCATAGAACACGCAGTCGGCGTCCAGCGCCTCGATGACGTCTTTCTCGTTGGTCGCCAGCACACCGATCTGTGGTATACCGCACAAACTCGCCGGCGCCCTTGCCAATCTTCTCCGAACGATTAGAGGACCCGGGATCCATGTCCCACAACGAGCTTGGGTTGATGCCGCTGCGCGGCGTCACACGTCCTTAGCGTTACGGCTCACGGCCGCATGCTGCGCAGTGTCCTCGCGACATAGTCGTCGAGCAGATCGCGGCCGGTCGGCCAGTGGTTCGTGGTGATCAACAGGGCATACAGGCCCAGCAGGAAAAACACCGCGCTGTTCATCGCATTGACGTCGGGATCAGTCTCGCCGCGTTCTTGGGCCAGCGAGATCTCCTGGGCGACCAAGACGATCAGCGGGTGATCCCGGCCGCCTTCGGTGGGCGGGCGTGTCTGCGAAAAGTGAAGCGCAAGAAAGTCGTTGAAGAGCACATCACCCAGCCGGCGCTCCAATCCGACGACCAGGCGGACCGCCTCGTCCAGCGCGGCAGCGAGATCGTGTTTCGACTTCAAGAACTGTGCGAACTGCTTGGCAATGCGCTCCTCTTCGCGCCTTTCGAGTTCCAGGAGAACGTGTTCCTTGGTGGGGAAGTGGAAGAAGAAAGTACCGTGGGCGACTCCTGCCGCGCCCACGATGGCACCAACGTCGGCCTCGGCCATCCCGGCTCTGGCGAACTCCGCGATCGCGGCGCCCATCAATCGCTCACGGGTCTGCAAGCGCTTGGTTTCTCGCGCAGACGGCCTCTCAGTCACAGCCATTTTGTTCCTCACAGTTGACCTGACTCACCCAAGATTCAGCCAGTAGCTCGTACATTATGACGGATTTTCGTCAGAAAGGCCTGCGCGGATTAGTCGATATCATCGCTGCACGGCGCGACCAAACTCGGGTCAGCAAGAGTCATTGACTTAAGTCAGAAAAATTTCGTAGATTGAATGCGTCAGACACCATCGAAGGAGCTCCAAGCATGGCGTTGGAACAGTTCCGGCTGGACGGACAGGTCGCCATCGTCACCGGCGCCGGGAAGGGTGTCGGCGCCGGCATCGCCCGGGTCTTGGCGGAAGCCGGCGCCACGATCGTTGGAACCGCGCGCACCGAGGCGGATATCGTTCGCACGGTTGCGGGTATCGAGAAGAGCGGCGGCAAGGGACTCGCGCTGGTCGCTGACGCGATGAGGCGTCCCGACGGGGAGCGCGTCGTGAATACGGCGATGGAGCGATTCGGTCGCATCGACATTCTCGTCAACAATGTCGGTGGCTCCACCTACGCGCGCTTCTTGGATATCACCGACGAAGACTTTCGGCACACGTTCGACTGGTGTGTGACTTCGGCTTTCATCATGAGCCAGCTCGCGGCCCCGCACATGCTCAGTGCCGGACACGGTTCCATCATCAACATTTCGTCAGGTTCGGCCCGGTTCGGCATTCGCGCCTTGACCGCCTATTGCGTCGCCAAGGGCGGTCTGGAGGCTCTCACGCGTGCCATGGCCCAGGAATTGGCGCCGAAGATTCGCGTCAACGCCATCGCACTCGGATCATTCGCCACCGACGGGTTGAAGGGGAGCCTGGACTTGATGCCGGGATCGCTGGAAAAGATGCAAGAGGCCACGCCACTACATCGTCTGGGCGATGTCGAGGACCTCGGACGCCTGGCGGTGTATCTGTCCACGCGCGACTGTTACGCAACCAACGCAACGTTCCACGTCGACGGCGGCATCGACTCGAATAATTCGCCGCTGCCGATACCCGACTACTGAGACTGAATGCGACATCGAATGGTCATGGGAATAGCGAGGTAACGTTGCGCAGGGTCATTCAATTCTCGACCGGGAACGTGGGCCGGCATTCGCTGCGAGCCATCATCGGCCGGCCAGACCTCGAACTGGTCGGGGTGCACGCCGCCAGCGCCGACAAGGTGGGCAAGGACGCGGCGCAGCTGTGCGGACTCGACGTGGCGACCGGCATCGTCGCCACCGACGACGTTGACGCCCTCGTCCACCTCGGCGCCGACTGTGTGGTGTACACCTCGCAGGGTGAGACGCGGCCTATGGAGGCCATCGACCAGATGGTGAGGTTCCTGGCAGCCGGTGTGAACGTCGTCGGCACGTCGCTGGTGTGGTTGGTCACGCCTCGTCACGCGGAAGACTGGTTGCGAGCACCCCTCGAAGCCGCGTGCAAAGCCGGCGATACGTCGCTCTACGTCAACGGCATCGACCCCGGCTTCTCCGGCGATACGCTCGTGCATTCGGCGGTGAGCCTGACCACCAGGGTGGATTCAATTACCGTGCAGGAAATCTTCGACTACGGAAATTATGACGATGCGGAGTTCACGGGCGCTGCAATGGGTTTCGGGTCGGCCGAGGACGAAACGCCACCGATGATGTTTCTGCCTGGGGTCATCGTGTCGATGTGGGGTGGTCAGGTCCGCAGCCTGGCCGACAATCTCGACATCAAACTCGATGACGTGCGCCAGCGGGTCGAACCTTGGTACACCGCGGAACGCATCGACTGCACGATGATGACGGTGGAGCCCGGACAGATGGCCGCGGTGCGCTTTGCCACCGAGGGGGTGCGCGACGAGCGCCCGGTGATCACGCTCGAGCACGTCACCAGACTCACCAGCGCCGCGGCGCCCGACTGGGAGTTCCCCCCCGATGGGCACACCGGCGTGCACCGCGTCGTCGTGGAGGGTGACCCGCGCGTCGAGATCAACACCCACGTCTCCCACCCAAAGTTGGATTCCACCGAAGCGGGCTGCATCTCGACAGCGGGCCGGGCCGTCAATGCGATCGACTGGGTCTGTCGCGCTCCTCAGGGACTAATCACAGTGGAGGATATACCGCTGTCGGCGACGATGCGCGGCGTCATGTGGAGCGAGCGTTGAATCCCACGGGACGCAACGCGTTCGGCAAACGTGTTCTGATGTGGCCGCCAATCAGCCTGGCTCTACGCCCTTTTACTGGCGGAGAACGACAATAATGGGAAGGCGCTTCATGGCAACCCCTTCCGAGGAATCCCGCTCCGACACGGAACTTCCCGTTTTGCCGTTGCCGCGGCCACAGGGTTGCCCGCTGGCACCACCGCCTGAGTTTGCGACCTGGCGGTCCGCTCCCGGGTTGCCGAAGGCGATATTTCAAGGCAACCCGGTCTGGGTTGTCAGCCGCTACCAAGACATCAGGGCGGCGCTGGTAAATCCGCTTCTGTCCGCCAAAACCATTCCGGATTCCATCATGCCGACGGATGCCGACAACAAGGTGGTGGTGATGTTTGCGCGAACCGATGACCCCGAGCATCACCGGCTGCGGCGAATGATGACCAGCAACTTCACTTTCCGCCGTTGCGAGGCAATGCGGCCGCAAATCCGCCGAGACGGTCGACCATTATCTCGACCGAATGATCACCAACTGCGCGCCGGCCGATCTGGTGCGCGATTTCGCGCTTGCAGTGCCGTCTGTGGTGATCGCACTGTTATTGGGGGTGCCACCTGAAGACCTCGAAATCTTCCAACACAACACCACCAAGGGCCTCGACCAGAAGTCCACAGACGCAGAAAGGGGTCAGGCGTTCGGTGCGATGTACGCCTACATTCAGGAGTTGGTGAAGCGCAAAGCACGTGAACCCGGCGATGACCTGATCAGCCACCTGCTCACCAAATACGTGGCGACGGGCGAGCTCGACCGGGCCACAACCGCCATGAACGGTGTCATCATGATGCAGGCCGGCCATGAAACCACCGCCAACATGATCTCACTGGGAACTGTTGCGCTGCTGGAACATCCCGAAATCTTTGCGCGACTCGGTCAGACCGACGACCTCGCGGTCATCGCGAACGTCGTCGAAGAGCTGATGCGTTACCTGAGTATCGTGCACAGTCAAGTCGACCGGGTGGCAACCGAAGATGTGATGATCGGTGGTCAGCTGATTCGGGCGGGCGAGTTTGTCATGATGAGCCTGATGTCGGGCAACTGGGATGCCGAATTCGTCGACAATCCCGAATCATTCGACGGTGACCGAAACACCCGCGGTCACCTGGGTTTTGGCTATGGCGTGCATCAGTGCATCGGAGCCAACCTGGCTCGTGTTGAGATGCAGGTGGCGTTCGCGACGCTGGCGCGACGGCTGCCGGGCCTGAGATTGGCGGTGCCGCAGCAGGAGTTGCGGTTCAAGGACGCCAACATCTACGGCATGACAGAACTTCCCGTCAGCTGGTGAGGCGTCAGCAGCTGAACGCCACGCCTACGCCGTCGGGCGCCGGCGCCGGGCGCAGGCAACCGAACGGCTCGACGCCGGCGGGGCTGAACCGCGCCGCCGATTGGTGCGCGTAGTTCACGCAGAACAGCCCGGCTTGGTCGGCGCGGCAGCGGTAGTCACCGAAGGACAACGAGGCGCCGTCCGCCAGGTCGGCGCCGTTGCCGTTGAGAAAGGGGCCTGGATCGGCGCGCGCCGCCCCCACCTGCAGCGTGTTGCCGTCGAAGTCAACCCAGCCGCCCTGCCAGTCGCCGTAGGCAGTGGTGGGCGGCGGCGGGGGAGCGGTGAGGCTGACCAGGCAGAGCAGGGCGCCGCCGGTGTGCGCGGCATCGGTCAGGCAGGACACCTTGCCCGCCTCGGCCGAAAGGGCGGTGTCGGCACCCAGAGCGGTGCTGGTGCCGTCGCGGGTGGCGCTGTGATATCGCGCGGGATCGGCGGGTTTCCCCGCCTCGATCCAGGCGATCACCTGGGCGATCGGGGCACCCGGGGCCGGCGCGGCGCCCGTGCTCGCCGACGGCGTCGAGCTCGTCGGCGGGCCGGGCGGCAGCTGCGCGGACCGACCGCTGACCGTGTGCGAACACGCGCCGACCAGCAAGGGCACGGCGAGTAACGCGGCGATCCGCATCCCGTCAGGCTAGCCGCAGGCGGGTGCTTTGAGGCGCTGCGCGCGCGTCGTGGCGGTTATGTCGGCTAACGTCGGGTCATGCACCAGCGCAGTATTCGCGCACGCACCACCATCGGCATCGT
Source organism: Mycobacterium sp. E1214 (assembly GCF_001666755.1). Taxonomy (GTDB): domain Bacteria; phylum Actinomycetota; class Actinomycetes; order Mycobacteriales; family Mycobacteriaceae; genus Mycobacterium. The sequence continues at coordinate 45,000 of NZ_LZJC01000150.1, forward strand.
CGAAGGCTTCACCCGCGACGGGGTCAACCGCTGGCGGTCCATCCCGTACGCCCAACCGCCCGTGGGACGGTTGCGCTTCCGGGCGCCACGGCCCGCGGCGCCGTGGTCGGGAGTGCGGCACTGCCACGGCTTCGCCAACTGCGCCCCGCAGCAACGGCGTTACACCCTGCTCGGCGTCTCCGGTTTCGCGGGGCGTTACCAGCCGATGAGCGAGGACTGCCTGACGCTCAACGTCGTCGCCCCCGAGACCGTGGCGGCCGAGCCGCTGCCGGTCATGGTCTTCTTCCACGGCGGCGGCTACATCCTGGGCAGCTCGGCCACGCCGCTCTACGACGGTGCGGCGCTGGCCCGCCGCGGCTGCGTGTACGTGTCGGTGAACTATCGGCTCGGCGCGCTGGGCTGCCTGGACCTGTCGTCGCTGTCGACGCCGGAATTTCCCATCGACGGCAACCTGTTCCTGCGCGACTGCGTGCTGGCGCTGCGGTGGGTGCGCGACAACATCGCGGCGTTCGGGGGAGACCCCGACAACGTCACCATCTTCGGCGAAAGCGCGGGCGCGCACCTGACCGCCACGTTGCTGGCGGTGCCGGAGGCCGAGGGGTTGTTCGCCCGGGCGATCGCGGAAAGCCCGGCGTCGGGAATGGTCCGTTCGCAGGCGACCGCGGCGCAATTCGCCACCCGCTACGCCGATCTGCTCGGTGTCCGGCCCCGCGACGCCGCCGAGGCGCTGTTGCGGGTGCCCTCCGCGGAATTGGTGGATGCGCAGCACCGGCTCATCGAGCAGGGCATGGAGAGCAGGCTGGGCGCCTTTCCGATCGGGCCGGTCTGCGGCGACGACGTCCTGCCGCTCGATCCCGTCGACGCCATGCGACGAGGCCGGGCGCATCGCGTTCCGCTGATCGTGGGCACCAACGCCGAGGAGGGCCGCCTGTTCACCCGGTTCCTCAGACTGCTGCCGACCAATCGCTCGATGATCGAGGAGCTGCTGGCCGACACCGAACCCGCGGCGCGGGAACGCATTACGGCGGCGTACCCGGGCTACCCGGGCTCGTCGGCGTGCATCCAGCTCGGCGGCGACTTCGCGTTCAGCTCCGCGGCCTGGCAGATCGCCGAGGCGCACGGCGCCCACGCGCCCACCTATCTCTACCGGTACGACTTCGCCCCGCGCACCCTGCGCTGGTCCGGGCTGGGGGCCACGCACGCGACCGAGCTGTTCGCGGTGTTCGACGTCTATCGGAGCCGGTTCGGCCAGCTGCTCACCGCCGCGGCGGACCGGCGCGCCGCGCTGCGGGTGAGCAATCAGGTGCAACGGCGCTGGCGGTGGTTCAGCCGCACCGGCGTTCCCGGCGACGACTGGCCCGCCTACACCGCTGACGAGCGGGCCGTCATGGTCTTCGACAACAAGACGCGGGTCGAGTTCGACCCGCACCCGGAGCGGCGCATGGCGTGGGACGGCTTCTCACTGGCCCAGTGACCTGGCACGCTGAGCCCCATGCGCGCCGACCCCGAGTCCGTCCTCGAGCGACCCAGTGACCTGACCGCCTCCTGGCTGGCGGCGATGCTGGGCACCGGACCGGTCGCGGACTTCGCCGTCGAGCGCATCGGCACCGGCCAGATGAGCGAGTGTTACCGCGTCACGCTGGGCTACGCCGACGGCACGGCCGCCGGCCCCCCGTCGGTGGTCCTCAAGGTCGCGGCCAGCGACCCGATCAGCCGGCAGACCGGGCAGGCCCTGGGGCTCTACGAGCGCGAGGTCCGGTTCTACCGCGACATCGCGCCACGCCTGGGCGGCCCCATCGCGCCGTGCTACCACGCCGCGGTCGACTCCTCGACGGGCGCGTTCGACCTGTTGCTCGGCGACGCCGGCCCGGCCGTCGTCGGGGACGAGATCGCCGGCGCGACCCTGCAGCAGGCGCGTCTGGGCGCGGTCGAGTTGGGACGACTGCACGGTCCACTGCTCGGCGATCCGTCGTTGGCCGACGCGCCGTGGCTCAACCGCGAATCCCCGCTGAACCAGGCCATGATCGCCCCGCTCTACGCGGCCTTCCTCGACCGGTACGGCGCGCAGATCGCGCCCGAGCACCGCGCGGTGTGTGAGCGCCTGGTCGGAGCGTTCGACGGCTACCTGGCCCAAGAGGGCGACGCGGCGCGGCGGATGCACGGCCTGGTGCACGGCGACTACCGGCTCGACAACATGCTGTTCGGCGGCGCCGGCGCCGAACGCGCGCTGACCGTGGTCGATTGGCAGACCGTGTCGTGGGGGCCGGCGCTGACCGACCTGGCCTACTTCGTGGGCTGCGCGCTGCCCACTGCACAGCGGCGGCAGCACTATGACGCGCTGCTGCGCGCCTACCACGAGGCGCTGGGTCCCGAGGCGCCCCTCACGCTGGTCGACATTGCCGAGGGGGTGCGCCGGCAGAGCTTCTTCGGCGTCATGATGGCGATCGTGTCCTCGATGCTGGTCGAGCGCACCGATCGCGGCGACCTGATGTTCATGACCCTGCTGCGACGACACTGCGATCACGTGCTCGACACCGACGCGCTGGCCACGCTGCCGGACGCGGCCGCGCCCGAACCGTTGCAACCGGCACCCGAGGACGAACGGGCCCATCCGCCCACCGCCGAACCGCTATGGAGCGAGAGCTGGTACGCCGACTTCGCGGACCCCGCACAGGGTTTGGGCGGCTGGTTCCGCCTCGGCCTGGTAGCCAACCAGCGCACCGCATGGGTACACGCGTTGGTGTGCGGCCCCGATCTGCCGACAGTGGCCCTCGTCGACACGAACGTCGCGCTGCCGGAGGACCCGTGGACGGTGCGCACCGGCGCGGTCGAGATCGGGCACTGCGTCGTCGAGCCGCTGCACACCTACCGGGTCGAGGTCCGCGGTCGCGGTCAGGCCTACACCGACCCGTCGGCGCTGCTGCGCGGGGAGGCGGGCACGCCCGTCAAGGTCTCGATGAACCTGGAGTGGACGACCGACGGCACGCCCTACGCCTACCGGGTGACGACGCGCTACGAGATCCCGTGCACGGTGTCCGGCACCGTCACCGTCGACGACGCCACCTACCGCTTGGACGCCGTGGCGGGCCAGCGCGACCACTCCTGGGGGGTGCGCGACTGGTGGGGCATGGATTGGATGTGGAGCGCCCTGCACCTCGACGACGGCAGCCATCTGCACGCGGTGAACATTCGGATCCCCGGCGCGCCGGCCTTGACCATCGGTTATGACCAGGGCCCCGGTGCCCGCGTCACCGAGCTGCAGGCCGTCACGTCCCGAGAGTCATTCGGCGACAACGGGTTACCGCTGGAGGCGGCGTTGACTCTGCGGCCGGTGAATGTCACCGCCGAAACGGAGGTGCGCGGTCAGGCGCCCGTGCTGCTCACCGCGGCCGACGGGCGGGTCAGCCAGTTCCCCCGGGTGTGGGCCACCGTCCGCACGGCCGACGGCCGCGGCGGCGTCGGGTGGCTCGAATGGAACCGCAACCTCGCCGGCCCGCCCGGGTGAGCCGGTCAGCACCCATCGTGGTGATGGGCGTCTCGGGTTCCGGCAAGTCGACCGTCGGGGCGGCGCTCGCGCACCGCCTGGGGGCGCCGTTCGTGGACGCCGACGCCCTGCACCCCGCGGCCAACATCGCCAAGATGGCCGCCGGTCAGCCGCTCGACGACCACGACAGGTATCCCTGGCTGGCCCGGGTCGGCGAGTGGCTGGCGAGCCATCCGGGGGGCGTCGCGAGTTGTTCGGCGCTCAAGCGCAGCTACCGCGACCAGCTGCGTGCGCACTGCCCGGGCGCCGCGTTCTTGCACCTGACCGGTTCTCCGGAGCTGCTGGCACGCCGGCTGTCGACGCGCGTCGACCACTTCATGCCCGCCGCCCTGCTCCGCTCGCAACTCGACACCTTGGAGCCGCTGGGCGCCGACGAGGCCGGCGCGACCGTCGACGTCGGCCCCGGCGTCGACGCCATCGTCGACGCCGCCGTCGCGGCGCTGCACACTGGCTAGGAAAGCGCAGCGCGGCGGTGCACGGTGTAGCATTGTGCTACAAGCCGTAACGGAATGCTGCACATCGCCTCGGGAGTCTGTCATGGCCAGATCCGCCAACAAATCCGCCCCGACGTCGAGTGAGAAGTCCCTCGACCGGGTCACGCGGGTGGCCTCGGACCTGATGGACAGCGCGGCCGCCGAGGGTGCCCGCCAAAGCCGCTCTGCCAAACAGCAACTCGACCACTGGGCCCGCGTGGGCCGGGCCGTCTCCAGCCAGCAGACCGCGTCGCGGCGCCGCGTGGAATCCGCGCTGGCCGGTCGGCTGGGCACCGGCGAGCTGACCGTCGAGGAGGGCGTCGTGTTCAACGCCGAAATCTCCGCGGCCATCGAGGAAAGCCTGGCCCGCACGCACTACGGGGCGACGTTGGCCGCGCAGGGCGTCACCACCGTGGCCCTCAACGACGCCGGGGAGATCGTCGAGCACCGCCCCGACGGTGCCGCGGTGGTGCTCGCGGGGCGTCGCTGATCCCGCGGCGATAGCCCGGCGGCCCGATGGATCGGCTGGACGTGGTCGTCGGGCCCAACGGCGCCGGCAAATCCACCTTCATCGCGCTCACCCTGGCGCCGCTGCTGCCGCGCAGCTTCGTGGTCAACGCCGACGAAATCGCCAGGCAGCGTTGGCCGGCCGACCCGGCCGGACACTCCTACGAGGCGGCGCGGATCGCCGCCGACACCAGGGCGAAGCTGATCGAGCTGGGTCGGTCGTTCATCGCCGAGACGGTGTTCTCCCACCCGTCGAAGCTGGACCTGGTCGACGCCGCGCGCCGCGCGGGCTTCACCGTCGTCCTGCACGCGCTGCTCATCCCGGAAGACCTCGCGGTCGAGCGGGTCCGGCACCGCGTGCAGGCGGGCGGCCACGACGTGCCGGAGGTGAAAATCCGGCAACGGCACCGCCGCCTCTGGGCTCAGGTGGCCGACGCCATCACCCGGTGCGACAGCGTCACGGCCTACGACAACAGCCGCCTTCGCGGACCCCGGATCGTCGCCCAATTCAGCGGCGGCGTCACGGTCGGCGCCCCGGACTGGCCGTCCTGGGCACCCGAGGAACTGCGGTCCCGCTGGCCGGACTAGTTCACCAAGGCAGCTTGGCGCGCCCGGTCTTGGCCGGCGCCCCCACCCGCTCGCGCGCAGTGTCGGCGAGGTAACTACCCCGTTGGCGGGCCGTCTCGGCCAGTTCCTCACCGCGGTCACGCGCCTGTTCGGCCAGCTTTTCGCTGCGCTTGCGCGCCTGCTCGGCGAGCTTTTCGCTGCGCTTGCGCGCCTGCTCGGTGAGCTTTTCGCTGCGCTTGCGCGCCTTCTTGGCCAACTTCTCGCTGCGCTTGCGCGCCTTCTTCGCCAACGGCGCGGCCCAGTCGGCCGCCTCGTCGGCCAGCTCCTCGCTGCGCTGCCGCGCCTTCTTGGCCAGGTACGCGGCTTGGTCGGCGGCGTCGTCGGCCCACTCCTCGCCACGCTTGCGGGCCTTTTTGGCCAGCGGCTTACCGCGTTCCGCGGCGGTGCTGGCGAAGTCGCGGCCACGCTCGAGCGCGGCCTCGGCGTAGGGGGCGCTGCGCTCCGCGGCGGTGTTGGCGAGCCCCCGCCCGCGTTCCAGCGCGGCCTCGGCGTACGGCGCGCCGCGTTCCGCGGCGGTGGCGGCCAGCTCGCGGCCCCGCTCGGCGCCGATCTGCAGCCCGTGCACGATCTTCTCGCCGAGCTCGGACAAGTCGGGATCGAACGAGTCATCGGATCCCGGCAGCGCCGACGACACCCGCTCCGAGAGCCGCTCGGCGGCCTGACGGCCGCGCCACCCGAGCGAGGGCTTACCCGCCGTGTCCGCCGACGCGATCAACAGGCCGCCGAGCAGGCTCAGATCGGTGAGGAACTGCTGACGCTTGTGCGCCTTCGCCTGGGGGTCGATCTCGTTCCAGAACGAGTGCGCGCCGAGGTTGGCCGGAAGCACGGTGACGGCCAACGCGGCCGACGCGACGCGGGGCAGCTTGCCGGTGGCGAGCAGCAGGCCGCCGCCGATCTGCACCGCCGCGTTGATCTGCGCGAAGGTTTCGGGGTCGCTGGGGATGCTGCTGCTCACCGAATCGGGCAACGCCTGCAAACCGTCCACCGCCGGCGCGGCCGCGGCCGCCGCCGTCTTCGGGTTGAGCAGTGAGTTGATGCCTTGGCCGATGAATGCTGCTGATAACAGGGGTCGCGCGATTCTCCGGATCACCATGGCGGCTGTATTACCCGACTGTCTGACGAGCAAACCGCCCCGGCCATATGCGCAGCTTAACCGCTGTATCGAACGCAATCGGGCGGTCCGGACCGGATAGGGTGGAGCCGTGCGAGCGTTGATCATCGTCGACGTGCAAAACGATTTCTGCGAGGGCGGCTCGGTGCCCGTGCCAGGGGGAGCCGCCGTGGCTCCCGCGATCAACACCCACCTGGCCGCGGCGCCGGGATACAGGTGTGTAGTGGCCACCCAGGACTTCCACGTCGATCCGGGAGATCACTTCTCGGATCGACCGGATTTTTCGTCGTCGTGGCCGCCGCATTGCATCGCCGGGACGCCCGGTGCGGACTTTCGGCCCGACCTCGACACCGCGCGGATCGACGCGGTGTTCCGCAAAGGCGCCTACGGTGCGGCCTACAGCGGATTCGAGGGTGCCGACGAGCGTGGCACGCCGCTGCTGGACTGGCTGCGCCGACGCGGCATCGACGAGGTCGACGTCGCGGGCATCGCCACCGACCATTGTGTGCGCCGCACCGCCCAGGACGCGGCACGGGCCGGCCTGCGCACGCGGGTGTTGGTGGACCTGACCGCCGCCGTGGCGGCGGCGTCGGCGGCCGAGGCGCTGGCAATGATGCATGCCGAAGGCATCGAGCTGGTAGGGAGAATGTGATGCCGACAGCGTCCGACCGCGAACAACTGCTCGCCGCAGTGGAGCGCTCCCCGCAGGCGGCGGCCGCGCACGATCGGGCCGGGTGGGTGTCGCTGTTCACCGCCGACGGTCGCATCGAGGATCCGGTCGGTTCGCGCCCGCATGTCGGGCACCAACAGATCGGCCGCTTCTACGACACCTTCATCGGTCCCCGGGACATCACCTTCCATCGGGACCTCGACATCGTCTTCGGGGCCGTGGTGCTGCGTGACCTCGAGCTGGAAGTGGCGATGGGCCGGGGCGTCACGATGTACATCCCCGCGTTCCTGCGCTACGACCTGCGAGAAGAGCAGGGCCAGTGGCACATTGGCGAACTGCGGGCCTACTGGGAGCTGCCGGCGATGATGGCGCAATTCCTGCGCAGCGGGACGCGCGCGGCGGCGCCCGCGCTGCGCCTGTCCGCGACGTTGTGGGCTAACCAGGGACCGCGCGGCACCGCTGGTTTCCTGGCGGGGTTCCGGCGGGCGGGCTCGCGGCACAAGGCGCTGGTCCGGGCTTTTCTGGGCGCCGCGGCCCGCGGCGACACGGCCGCCGCGGCGCGCGCGTTGTCGCCCTCCGCCGCAATCACTTTGGGGGATCGCGAACCCCTTGACCTCCCCGAACTGACCACGCAATTGGACAACGCCAGTCCGACCAAGATCAACAGCGCCGGCCCCACCGTCGCCGTCGCGGTCAACTCGAGTCACGGCCGCGGAATCCTGTTCGCCGAGGCGGCATGGCGGGGTAACGCCATCGACCGCATCCGCTATTTTCCCGCCTGACGTGGTGGCCTCCGGCATTGCGCTGTCGCGCAGCGGCTTTGTGGCGGCGCGTCATCCCCGTCCCGGGTGCGGGTCGGCGCACAATCGACACCGTCAGACGCCGCTGTCGCGGCACGCCCTTCGAGATCGGACGCGCGGCCGTGACCTTCGCAACGTCTTGCGGTACCAAGGAGGGCAGACGGCGCCGGCCGCCCGGACGGCGCCGAAACACCGTCGGGAGTGCAATGCTCGATAAGCCGTTGGGCCGGCGGGATTTGCTGCGCGGCGCCGGGGCGCTCGGTGTCAGCGCGCTGGCGCCGTGGGCCGCGGGCTGCGCCCCCGACGACGACGCGCTGACCTTTTTCTTCGCGGCCAATCCCGACGAGCGCGACGCCAGGATGCGCGTCGTCGAGGCTTTCCAGCGCCAGCATCCCGACATCAAGGTTCGGGCGATCCTCTCCGGACCCGGGGTTATGCAACAACTTTCGACCTTCTGCGCGGGTGGCAAATGCCCCGACGTGCTGATGACCTGGGAACTGTCGTACGCCGAACTTGCCGCCCGCGGGGTGTTGCTGGACCTCAACACGCTGCTGGCCCGCGACCGGGCGTTCGCTCAACAACTCAAGGCGGACAGCATCGGGCCGCTCTACGAAACCTTCACGTTCAACGGGGCGCAGTACGCGCTGCCCGAGCAGTGGTCGGGGAACTACCTGTTCTACAACAAACGCCTCTTCGCCGAGGCGGGTGTCGCGCCGCCGCCCACGACGTGGGAACGCCCCTGGACGTTCGGCGAATTCCTCGACGCCACCCGAGCGCTCACCAAGCGGGACGCCTCGGGGCGCGCCGCCCAATACGGATTCGTGAACACCTGGGGCTCGTACTACTCCGCCGGGCTGTTCGCCATCAACAACGGTGTGCCGTGGTCGACGCCACGCCTGAACCCGACGCACTTCAACTTCGACAACGACGCGTTCATCGAGGCGGTGCAGTTCTACGCCGATCTGGCGAACCGGTACCGAGTGGCCCCCAACGCCTCCGAAACCCAGTCGATGTCCACGCCCAACCTGTTCGCGTTCGGCCGGGCCGCGATCGCGCTGGGCGGTCACTGGCGTTACCAGACCTACATCCGGGCCGAGGGGCTGGACTTCGACGTTGCCCCGCTGCCGGTGGGGCCGGCCCTGCCGGCCGGGCACGCCGCGTGTTCGGACATCGGCGCGACCGGCTTGGCCATCGCGTCGAGCAGCCGGCACATCGAACAAGCCTGGGAATTCGTCAAGTTCGCGACCGGTCCGGTCGGGCAGGAGTTGATCGGTGAGACCTGCCTGTTCGTGCCAGTGTTGCGGTCCGCCCTGAACTCGGCGGGGTTCGCCAAGGCCCACCAACGGGTGGGTAACCTCAGCGTGCTCACCCAGGGACCGGCCGTCTCGCAGGGCCTGCCCATCACCCCGGCCTGGGAGAAGGTCAACGCCCTGATGGACCGCAACTTCGGGCCGGTGTTGCGGGGCAGCCGGCCCGCGTCGTCGCTGGCCGCACTGCCCGGCCCCATCGACGAGGTGTTGCGCAGCCCATGAGTGTGGTCAACGCGGTCGACCCGGCCCACGACGCGGCGCACCCCCAGCGCCGCAACGACTCCGTCGCCGCCCGGCGCCGCGCACGGGCGGGACGGATGTTCGTCGCGCCCAACCTGTTCGCGGTGGCCGTGTTCATGGTGTTTCCCCTCGGCTTCTCGCTGTACATGAGCGTGCAGAACTGGGACGTGTTCCGGCCCCCGAAGTTCGTGGGCTTGAAGAACTTCCATGACCTGTTCACCTCCGACCCGTTGTTCCTGATCGCCATCCGCAACACGGTGATCTTCACCGTGGGCACCGTGGTTCCCACGGTCGCGATCAGCCTGGTCGTCGCCGCCGTGCTGAACCAAAAGGTCAGGGGCATGGGGTTCTTCCGCACCATCGTCTTTCTGCCGCTGGCCATCTCGTCGGTCGTGATGGCGGTGGTGTGGCAATTCGTGTTCAACACCGACAACGGGCTGCTCAACATCATGCTCGGCTGGGTGGGCATCGGGCCGATCCCCTGGTTGGTCGAACCCCGGTGGGCCATGGCGTCGCTGTGCCTGGTCAGCATCTGGCGGAGCGTGCCGTTCACCACCGTCATCTTGCTGGCCGCCATGCAGGGCGTCCCGGAGACCGTGTACGAGGCGGCCAAGATCGACGGGGCCGGCGAAATACGCCAATTCGTCTCCATCACCATGCCGCTCATCCGCGGGTCGATCTCGTTCGTCGTCGTCATCTCGATCATCCACGCATTCCAGGCCTTCGACCTGGTGTACGTCCTCACCGGTCCCAGCGGCGGGCCGGAATCAGGCACCTACGTCCTCGGAATCATGTTGTTCCAGCACGCCTTCGGGTTCCTAGAATTCGGCTACGCTTCGGCCCTGGCATGGGTGATGTTCGCCGTGCTGCTGGTCCTCACCGTGCTGCAGTTGCGCCTGAGCCACCGACGATCCTGGGAGAACTCGCGTGGGCTCACCTAGGAGCGCGCAAGCCCAGCGGCGGGGCCTCGTTTCGCGCGCGGTCGTCCGCGCCGGCGTCGTCTACGCCTCGTTGACCGTCATCGCCTGGTGCGCGCTGTTTCCTATCGCCTGGGCGGTGTCGGGTTCGCTCAAGACCGAGGGCGAGATCAGCGAACCCAAACTGCTGCCGGCGCATCCCCGGTGGTCGAACTACTCCGAGGTATTCGCGCTGATGCCGTTCGGCCGAATGTTCTTCAACACCGTCGTCTACGCCGGCTGCGTCACCGCGGGGCACGTGTTCTTCTGCTCGTTGGCGGGATATGCCTTCGCGCGCCTGGACTTCCGGGGCCGCGACGTGTTGTTCGTCTTATACCTGGCCACGTTGATGGTGCCGCTGACCGTCACGGTGATCCCGCAGTTTCTGGTGATGCGGACCCTGGGGTGGGTGGACACGCCGTGGGCGATGATCGCGCCCGGATTCTTCGGCAGCGCGTTCGGCACCTACCTGATGCGGCAATTCTTCCGCACGCTACCAACGGATCTGGAGGAGGCGGCGATTCTCGACGGCTGTTCGCCGTGGCAAGTGTACTGGCGGATCCTGCTGCCGCACGCCCGCCCGGCGGTGATGGTGCTGGCGGTGCTCACCTGGGTCAACGTCTGGAATGACTTCCTGTGGCCGCTGCTGATGATTCAGCGCAACAGCCTGGCGACGCTGACCCTCGGGCTGGTCCGGATGCGGGGCGAGTACGTTGCCCGGTGGCCGGTGCTGATGGCAACCTCGATGCTGATCATGCTGCCCTTGGTGCTCGTCTACGCGGTCGCGCAACGCTCGTTCGTGCGCGGCATCGCCGTGACCGGGTTGAACGGGTAATCGTGGCGTCGGTGACTTTCGACCAGGCGACGCGGCGCTACCACGGCGCGGAGCGCCCGGCGCTGGACAACCTCAACCTCGTCGTCGCCGACGGGGAATTCGTCGTGCTGGTCGGGCCGTCCGGCTGCGGCAAGACCACCTCGCTGCGGATGGTGGCGGGGCTGGAGACCGTCGACTCCGGCAGCATCCGGATCGGCGACCGCGACGTCACCCACGTCGACCCGAAGGCGCGTGACGTCGCGATGGTGTTCCAGAACTATGCGCTGTATCCCCACATGACGGTCGCGCAGAACATGGGCTTCGCGATGAAGATCGCCAAGACGCCGAAGGCCGAAATCGCCGAACGGGTGTTGGCCGCCGCCAGGCTGCTCGACCTGGAGCCTTATCTCGAGCGCAAACCGAAGGATCTGTCCGGGGGGCAGCGCCAGCGGGTGGCCATGGGCCGCGCGATCGTGCGCCGCCCGCAGGTGTTCCTGATGGACGAGCCGCTGTCCAACCTGGATGCCAAGCTGCGGGTGCAAACGCGCAATCAGATCGCGGCGCTGCAGCGCAGGCTGGGGACCACCACGGTCTATGTCACCCACGATCAAGTCGAGGCCATGACCATGGGCGACCGGGTCGCGGTGCTGCGCGACGGTCTGCTGCAGCAGTTCGCTCCGCCCCGGGAGCTCTACCGAAATCCGTGCAACGTTTTCGTCGCGGGGTTCATCGGATCCCCGGCGATGAACTTGTTCACCCTGCCCGTGGTGGATTCGGCGGTGGCGCTGGGGGATTGGCTGATCCCGCTGTCGCGCGACATCGTCTCGTCAACGGCGGCCGCGGGCGAGGTGGTCGTGGGGGTCCGGCCCGAGCACTTCGAGCTGGGTACCCTGGGCGTCGAAATGGAAGTCGACGTGGTGGAAGAACTGGGGGCCGACGCCTACCTTTACGGGCGAATCACCGGTTCGGGCAAGGTGATCGACCGGCCGATCGTCGCCCGGGCGGACGGGCGCCATCCGCCGGAGAAAGGCAGTCGCGTGCGCCTGCATCCCGAACCCGGGCACCTGCACTTCTTCGGCGTGGACGGACAGCGACTGTGTTAGGGGCTCCACGGACACCCGCGGGTCGGCGGCCGTGAGCACGCCGGCCCGCGCCGACCTGGTGTGCGAGGGCGGTGGCGTCCGCGGCATCGGTCTCGTCGGCGCCGTCGATGCGCTGTCCGAGGGCGGTTACAGCTTCCCGCGGGCCGCGGGCACCAGCGCGGGAGCTATCGTTGCCGCCTTGGTCGCGGCGCTGCAGGTCGCCGGCGAGCCGCTGAGCCGGCTGGCCGAGGTGATGCGCAGCATCGATTACCGAAAGTTTCTGGACCGCAGCCTCATCGGTCGGCTTCCGCTCGTCGGCGGGGGACTGTCGCTGCTGCTGGCCGACGGCGTGTACCGCGGCGCCTACATCGAACGACTCCTGGCCGGGCTCCTCGACGACCTCGGCGTGCGCACCTTCGGCGACCTGCGCACCGGTGAGGAAACCGACCAGTACGCGTGGTCGTTGGTGGTGACGGCCAGCGATCTGTCCCGACGCCGGCTGGTGCGCATCCCGTGGGACCTGGGCGCGTACGGTATCGACCCCGACGATTTTCCCGTGGCCCGCGCCGTGCACGCGTCGGCGGCGATCCCGTATGTGTTCCAACCGGTTCGGGTCCGCGGCGCGACCTGGGTCGACGGCGGCCTGTTGTCCGGTTTCCCCGTGCAACTGTTCGACCGGCCGGGTCCGCGCTGGCCGACCTTCGGTATCCGGTTGTCCGCGCGTCCGGGCATCCCGCCCACCCGGGCGGTGCACGGCCCCGTGTCGTTGGGCATAGCGGCGATCGAAACGCTCGTCAGCGACCAGGACAACGCCTACATCGACGACCCGTGCACCGTCCGACGCACCATCTTCGTGCCCGCCAACGACGTGAGCCCCATCGACTTCGACCTCTCGGCCGCCCAGCGCGACGCGCTGTACCAACGCGGATTGCGAGCGGGCCAACAGTTCCTACGAACCTGGGACTACCCGGAGTTCCTCAAAGTTTGCGACACGCCGTGACGCGGGCGCCGGTGCTCAGCCGCCGGCGCAGCGGATCGCGTGGACGCGGCGGGTGACGCGGTCGATATCGTCCAGCGACGGCATCTGGTCGGTGATCCGGGTGATCTCCACGCCGATGTCCACCGAACTGATGGGCCACAGCCGGCGCATCATGAGTTTCGTTGCGATGGCCGCGATGTCGTCATCGCAAAGGCGGCGGCGCGCCAGCGCCAACAGCGGGATGTACCCGGTGCCCGGCATGCCGCTGGGGTAGCCGGCCCGCACGAAAGCCACGATGCTCGACACCCAATGCGCCAGGTCCATGCGTCCACCTCGCTAACTGCCGGCGAAACGGCAGCCTTTCCCTTGGCTAGCAACGTACCATCGGCGATACCAGCAGCCTGGTAACGCCACACAGTTAAACGCGTTTTTTATGTCGACGTTGCCGACACCGTCAGGAGACGATTCGGCAACGATGGGCGCGCTGCAACGGGCTTCGGCCGCAACGCTTTCTAATATTGACGGGTGGATCGCTACGGAACAGATGTCCTGGCCGCCGGCCGACCCAAGCCCCGCTCGACCGAGCACCCGGCCGACATCGGCTTGGTGGTGGAGGACGCCCAGACGGGATACGTCGGGGCGGTCGTGCGCGTCGAGTACGGGCGCGTCGACCTGGAGGACCGGCGGGGTCACGTGCGCGGATTCCCTTTGGGTCCTGGGTATTTGCTCGATGGGCGACCCGTCATCCTGACCGCTCCCCGCCGAGCCGCGCCCGCCGCGCAAACCCGAACGGCCTCGGGGTCGGTCGCCGTGCCCGGCGCGCGGGCTCGGGTCGCCCGTGCCAGCCGGATCTACGTCGAGGGCCGCCACGACGCCGAACTCATCGCCCAGGTCTGGGGCGAAGACCTGCGCATCGAGGGCGTCGTCGTTGAGCAGCTCGGCGGCGTCGACGACCTGGCGAGCATCGTCGCCGAGTTCGCCCCCGAGCCCGGTCGCCGGCTCGGCGTGCTCGTCGACCATCTGGTGCCGGGTTCGAAGGAGACGCGGATCGCCGACGCGGTGCGTCGCGGTCCGGGCGGCGCCGACACGCTGATCGTGGGGCACCCCTATGTCGACATCTGGCAGGCCGTGAAACCCCAGCGGCTCGGGCTTGCGGCCTGGCCCCAGGTCCCGCGCCAGGTCGAGTGGAAGCGCGGCGTGTGCCGGACGCTCGGCTTGCCACACACCACGCAGGCCGACATCGCCGCGGCGTGGCGGCGCATCCGCTCCCGGGTGCGCGACTGGAACGACCTGGAGCCGGCGCTGATCAGCCGGGTCGAGGAGCTCATCGACTTCGTGACGCAACCGGCGGCCTGACGCCGCCGACCCGCCGGCCCGCGGCGGCGCCGAGTGAGGTTAGGCTAAGTCGACAGTCTCGATCGTTGGGGCGGAAACGAGCGCATGCAGGGCGTATTCGGCGTTTTCATCGGCACCTTCCTGATCGGCCTCCGCGAGGGGCTGGAGGCGGCGCTGATCGTGAGCATCGTCGCGGCGTTCCTCAAACGAAACGGCCAGTCGACTCGCCCGCTGGTCGCCGGCGTCACGCTGGCCGTCCTGGTCAGCGCCGCGGTCGGCGTCGGGCTGGACGCCTTCGCGGCGAGCCTGCCGCAGGCCCGGCAGGAGGCGATGGAAGCGGTCATCGACGCCGTCGCGGTGGTGTTCGTCACCTCCATGATCGTCTGGATGAACACCCACTCCGCGCGCCTCAAGGGTGGCCTCGAACGCGACGCCCAGCGCGCGATGAGCCGCGGTGGCGCGCTGGCGCTGGCGGTGATGGCCTTCCTGGCGGTGCTCAAAGAGGGCTTCGAGACGTCGGTGTTTCTGCTGGCGGCCGCCCAGACGTCGCATGGCAGCCGGTGGGCGGCCGCGCTGGGCGGCGCGTCAGGCATCGCCGTGGCCATCGGGCTGGGCGCCGGCCTCTACGCCGGCGGCCTGCGCCTCAACCTCGGCCGGTTTTTCCGCGTCACCGGCGTGTTCCTGGTGCTCATCGCCGCGGGGCTGGTGCTGGGCGCCCTGCGCTCGGGTCACGAGGCGGGCTGGGTGAACCTCGGGCAGCAACGGGCGCTCGACCTGTCCCGGTGGATACCCCCGGACTCCGTGCCGGGCGCGCTGATCACGGGGATGTTCGGCATTCCCGCCGACCCGCGGCTCGTCGAACTGCTGGGCTGGGCGGCCTACGCGGTGCCGGTGCTGATCGTGTTCTGCTGGCCGGACGGGCTTGCCGCCGCACCGCGAACGCGGGCCAGGGTGCTGACGGCCGCGGCGCTGACATCGTTGGTCGCCGCCGCCCTGCTGGTGCTGGCCGTGCCGGCCGCCCACCCGGTGAGCTGCGGGCGGCAGCGCGTCGTGAGCGACCAGGCCGGCCGCACCGCGCGGGTCGCGGTGTCCACCGGCCCGCAGCGCGCGACGCTGACCATCGCCGACGCCGCGAACGTGCACACCCTGGCGCTGTCGCCGGCCGGCGAGCAGGCCGTGGACGGCGTCGGGGTGCGCGCCTGGCAGGCGACGGCCGGCGACGCGGCCGCCGCGGACGCCCCACCCACGGTGACCCTCGAGCAGCTCGTCGACTTAACGGGCGGCCGGTTGCCGGTGGGGGTGTCCGCCGCACGTACCTCCGGCGCGTTCCGCGTGCAGTGGAACACCTCGATCGTGTACTCGGTATTGGCCGCCGGTGACTGCGTGGTGAGCGCGCGAGCGTCGACCAATCGCACCGCAACCCTGACCGGCGGTGGCCTGGCCGCCGCCAGGACCGTGAGCATCGGAGGCCTGCCCACGGATTGGTCGACCACCGCGGACGACGATCGCCGGACCGCGGCGCAACTCGCGGCCGACCGGTACGACGCGGCGCAACCCAGGCTGTGGGCGGTGTGGCTCCCGTTGCTGCTCGGCGGGCTTGCCCTGCTCTGCGGCGTTCGCGCTGTAGCCTCGACGCGGCGCTGGCAGCCGCCCCGCCGCGCAAGAAAGGAGACCGGGTGAGGGCGTCACTCGAAGCGGGCGGATCGCGCGGAATGCGTTGGGTCGCAACGGGTCTACTGGTGACCGCGGTGGTGGCCGAGGCGTCGGGGTGCGGCCACTCCGGCGGCCGGTCGGCGCCCGCCGGCAAACCCGGCAGCAGCAACGCGGTCAAAGTGACGTTGAGCAACAACGCCGGCAAAGACACCTGCGCCCTCGACAACACCAGCGTGCCCGCCGGCCCCGTGACCTTCACCATCGCCAACACCAACTCGCCGGGGATCAGCGAGGTCGAATTGCTGCGGGACCAGCGCATCGTCGGTGAAAAGGAAGACCTGGCCCCGGGTCTGGACCCGGTCTCGTTCACCGTCACCCTCGACGGCGGGTCGTATCAGTTGTACTGCCCCGGCGCGAGCACCGAATACCAGAACCTCACGGTGACGGGCCGCGCGCCCGCGTCGCCGACGGGCACCGTCGCGACCATCCTCACCCAGGGCACCAAGGACTACGCCGCGTACATCGTCAACCAGGTCGCTCAACTCGGTGACGGGGTCAAGGCGCTGGACGCCGCGGTGCAGCAGGGCAACGTCGAGGCCGCGAAAACCGCCTACGGTAAAGCGCGCCTGTTTTGGGAACGTTCGGAGTCCGCCGTCGAGGGTTTCATCCTGGTGGGCTTCGCGGTGGGTGACAACGCCGGAAGCCTCGATTATCTGATCGACATGCGCGAGTCCACCCCGGTGGACGCGAAGGTGGGCTGGAAAGGCTTCCACGCCATCGAACGCGATCTGTGGCAAGGCGGCACAATCACCCCGGGAACCAAGGCCTTCAGCTCCGAATTGGTCGGCAACGTCGCCAAATTGAGCGCGATCGTCGCCCTCCTGGAGTACAAGCCGGAAGACCTCGCCAACGGGGCCAGTGACCTCATCGAGGAGGTGCAGAACACCAAGATCACCGGTGAGGAGGAGGCCTTCAGCCACCTCGACCTAGTCGACTTCTCGGGCAACGTCGAAGGCGCGCAACAGGCCTACGCCTCGCTGCGGCCGGGACTGGACAAGATCGACGCCGCCCTGGTCAAACAGATCGATCAGCAATTCCAGGCGGTGCAGAACACCCTCGACGGGTATCGGGACCCGTCCGCGTTGGGTGGATACCGGACCTACACTCCCGCGTTGCGGGCCAGCGACGCCCCCAAGCTGACCGCGGTGATCCAGCCGCTGCACCAAAGCCTGTCCACGGTGGCGCAAAAGGTCGTGGCGGCACACTGACATGGGCGCACACCACGACTCCGGCGGCAAAGACGCCGACGCAGAAGACCACGTGAAAGACAACGCGAACGGTGTTGCCGCGCAACCACCCTCAGTGACGCGTCGGCGCCTGCTCGGCGGTGCCATGCTGGCCGGTGCCGCCGTCGGCGCGGCGGGCGGCGGTGTCGCCGGGTACGCGGCGGCGACCGACCGCGACGGTGCCGCCGACGACACCGTCGACCTGCGCCGCAGTTACCCGTTCTACGACCAGCCGCATCAGGGCGGAATCGCCACGCTGCCACAGCGATACGCGATGTTCATGTCGTTCGCGCTCGGCGCCGGCGTGGGACGTGCGGCGTTGCAGACGCTGTTGGCGCGCTGGTCGGCCGCCGCGGCGATTCTGCAGCAGGGCAAGCCCGTCGGCACGGTGCAACCGTCGGGCGAGGTACAGCCCCCGGCCGACACGGGGGAGGCCTACGGGCTGAGCCCCGCCAGCCTCACCGTCACCATCGGGCTGGGCCCGTCGCTGTTCGGCGACCGGTTCGGGCTGGCGACCCGACGGCCGGCCGTGTTCACCGACCTGCCGCCGCTCAACGGGGACAACCTCGATCCCCGGCTGCGCGGCGGTGACCTGTCGGTCCAGGCGTGCGCCGACGACCCACAGGTCTGCTACCACGCGGTCCGCAACCTGGCCCGCCTCGGCCGCACCATCGTCTCGCCCTCCTGGTCGGTGCTGGGCTTCGGCCGGGCGTCCGCAGGGCCCGGCCAGAGCACCCCGCGAAACCTATTGGGATTCAAGGACGGCACCCGCAACATCGGTTCCGACGCGGAGTACGCCCGGTTCGTGTGGGTCGACCACAGCGACCAGCCTTGGATGGACGGCGGCACCTATCAAGTCGTCCGCAAGATCCGGATGCTGCTCGAGACGTGGGACGTCGACAGGATCGGCAACCAGCAACGAATCTTCGGGCGCACCAAGGCAGAGGGTGCGCCGTTGTCCGGCAAGGCGGAATTCGACGCGCCCGATTTCACGGCCAAGGGCGCCGACGGCGGATTGCTCATCGACCCGCGGTCGCACATCGGGCTCGCCGCCCGGGAGAACAACGACGGCGTCATGATCCGCCGGCGGTCCTACAACTACACCGACGGCCTGGACGCCAACGGCCAGCTCAACGCCGGCCTCCTGTTCATCTCCTACCAAAAAGATCCCCGCGATTTTATCCGGCTGCAGAACCGGCTGGGCGCCAACGACCTGCTGAACGAATACATCCGACACATCGGCTCAGCAATCTTTGCGGTGCCGCCCGCCCCAAAGGAGGGCCACTACATCGGTCAAAACCTCTTCGACTGAGCAAACGCGCCAGGCGCCCGGCCCGCCGGGGGCGGCGGTCGGTTACGGATGTGTGAGGTTCGGTGTCGTCGCGGTAAAACGTCGGCGGGCCGCGTCACGCTCGACCCCTGGCGACGCACTAACCCCATGTTGGTCCCACACCCCGCTATGGAAGGAAAGACACATGAGCGACGCGCTCGTCATCGACGCCGAAGGCCTCGACAAGCTCTCCTGTAACGCCAAGGCCAACCCGGAAACCGGCAAGAAGACGCTGAAGGCGAAGACGGTGTGCGAAACCGGGTTCCGCAACATGACCTACGTCCGCGACCTGGCGCCGATGCTGGTGGGCGAGCCGCCCGCGCTGCTGGGCGACGATTCGGCGCCCAACCCCTCCGAGACCGCGCTCGCCGCCCTGGGTTCGTGCGTGTCGGTGGGGCTGCTCGCCAACGCCACCCACCGCGGTGTGACGCTGACGAAGATCGAGGTGGAGATGGAAGGCGACATCGACATCTCCGCGGTGTGGGGCGTCGGGGACACCCCGGAGGGCAAGCGGCTCGGCTTCAGCGCGGTGCGCTGCAAGGTGACGCTGGCGGGAGACGCCGACGAGGCGACGCTCAAGGAAATCCACGACAACGCCATCGCGTGGTCACCGGTGGTCAACACGTTCAGCAATCCGGTGAGCGTCGGCTCGACGCTGTCCATCGGCTGAGACCCTCGAGACGGGACGGCCAAGCGTGGCAAGCACATTGACGAAGCAGGAGCTGGCGCAGATCATCCGGCTGGCGCGGCTCAAACACGGGTTGAGTTGGGCAAAGATCGCCGAATCCATCGGCAAAGACCGCGCGTGGACGGTCGCTGCCCTGCTCGGCCAGCACCCGATGACACCGGAGGACGCCGCGATCGTGGCGGAGCTGCTCGAGCTCGACGACGAGGCGGTCGCGGTTCTGCAGCTGGCGCCCTACCGTGGCAGCGACCCCGCCGTGGTGTCCGACCCGACCATCTACCGCTTTCATGAGGCGCTGTCGGTCTACGGTCCCGCCATCAAGGAGCTGATCCACGAGGAGTTCGGTGACGGCATCATGAGTGCGATCAACTTCCAGCTCAGCGTCGAACGCCGGCCCGACCCGCAGGGCGACCGGGTGATCGTGACTTTCGATGGGAAGTTCCTCGACTACGCGTGGAAGCATGGGGAGGTGCAGGGATGACCGCGGCCGTCGACGCCGGACTGAGCCTGCTGGAATCTCAACTCCTTCCGGACATCCGCGCCCACGCCGACGCGTTGGACCGTGACGAAGACACCTCGCGCCGCAGCTTCGCGGCGCTGGGTGGGGCGGGCCTGCTGGGGCTGGGGGCTCCCGGCAACGCCGACGGGCGCCTACCGCAGATGGCCGACGTGATCGGCCGGATTTCCGCGGAATGCATGAGCACCGGCTTCTCGCTGTGGGCGCACCGCATGGCGGTCGAGTATTTGCTCACGGCCGCAACGCCGTTCGGGGTCGCCGCGGCCGAACGGCTGCTCGGCGGGACCACGCTGGGTGTCACCGGGATGGCCTCGGCCTTCAAGGACGTGGCCGGCTGCGGCAGCCTGGACCTCTCCGCCGCACCGGTCGAGGGCGGTTACCGGCTCTCCGGCGCCATCCGGTGGGCCAGCAATCTGTACGACGACTCACTGATGATCACCGCCGCGCAAACCGAGGCCGGCGATAAGCTGATCGTGGCCCTGCCGCTCAGCACGCCCGGTGTCGCGCTCGGAGATCACTTTTCGCTGCTCGCCATGGGCAGCACCGCGTCGTCGTATCTGACCTTGCAGGACGCGTTCGTCGCAGCGGAGCAGGTGCTGACCACCGATTTCGCCGGGTTCCTCGCCGCCGTCCGGCCGACGTTTCTGGTGCTGCAGTCAGCGATGTGCCTGGGGCTGACGCAGACCACGGTGGCCCAGGCGAAGCTCGGATTGACCGGCGTGAACGCCGTGTTCGCCGGTGAGGTCGACGACGTGGCGCAGCGGTTGGCCGCCGCGCAGCAGGAACTGGCGACCCTGGCGGCGCGGGTCGGTGGCACACAGCCGCCCAGCAAGAGGGAGTTGCTGACGTTGCGGCTCGCGTCCGCCGAGATCGCCAGCGGCAGCGCGGCTTTGGAGATCCGTACCGCGGGCGGTAAGGGATACGCGAGCCGCACGCCCGCGAGCCGGCGCTACCGCGAGGCCGCGTTCATACCGGTTCAGTCGCCGTCCGAGGGTCAGCTGCGGTGGGAACTCGAGCGTTGCGAGTGAGCGACGGCCCGGGCCGACGGTGACGCCGGCACCGCCGAGGGCATCGCCGTCCGAAGGGCCCGGGTTCGAGCCGGCCGCCGAGCTTCTCGTCGGCGGGGTCCCGCTGAGCAGCCTGGTCCGCGACTACCACCGGGCGATGCTCAATTTCGCTCGCACCGTGGTGGATTCACCGGTCGCGGCCGAAGAGGCCGTGCAAGAGGCGTGGGTGCAGGTTCTGCAATCGTCGAGTTCGTTCGAAGGGCGTTCCTCCGTGGCCACCTGGTTATTCGCCATCGTCAAGAACACCGCGATCCGGCATCGTCGCCGGGAGTCGCGGATCAGGCAACACGAGGTGTTGGCCGCGACCGACGGCACCGACCCCGACCCGCTGTCGGGTCGGATGCACCCCGCGGGGCATCCGGACGCCGGGCACTGGCGGGTGCCGCCGTCGGGTCGCTTCCTGCCCGAAGACCACACCGTCACCAAGGAACTCGTCGGGCAGGTGCGGGCGGCGCTCGACGCGCTGCCGCCGCGGCAACGGCAGCTCATCATTCTGCGCGACCTCGCCGGCGCCTCCGGTGACGAGGCCGCGGCCATCCTGGACCTCTCCGCGGAGGCGCAGCGCGCCCTGCTCTACCGCGCCCGAGGCAACCTGCGCAACGAATTGGAGAGGACGTATCAGCGATGACCGTCTACGACAACACGGTGCCCGCCATGGACTGCGTCGATTTCGTGCGTCTCGTCGACGACCTCGTCGACTCGCCCCCGCAACGCTGGGGCGCGATCGTCGCCAAGCACCTCGACGAATGCCCGCCGTGCCTGGTGTACCTCCAGCAGATGCAAGACCTCAAGATCTTGCTCAACCACGTCTTCGACGGCGAGAAGCTCAGCGACGACCACGTCGCGGGGGTCATCGACGCAATCGACGTGCTGCGCGACGCCGACCGGCCGTGACGAAAGTCCAACGGCCCGGCCGCTGAGGACCAAAGCCTCACGCCGACGCGCCCTCCGGCGAATACCGTCATTCGCGATGGGAGGAGATGGACATGTCGACAACCGGAGAAAAGCTTGGCGTCGTCGTCGCGGTCGACGGCTCGCCCGCGTCCGAAGCGGCCACCCTGTGGGCCACTTCCGAAGCAACATTAAGGAACGTTCCCCTGACCGTCGCGCACGCGGTGGCCACCCCCACCGCCTACTGGCCGCCCGTGCCCTACCCGGATTCGCTGGGCATGCGACTGGAGGACGAGGGCAAGAAGGCCGTCATGCACGCCATGAAGATCGCCGACGAGTCGATGCCTGCCGACCGTAAGGTTCCGCTCGGCCGGCGGCTGGAGTACGCGGCACCGGCGCTGGCCCTGATCACCCTCTCGGCGGCGGCGGAGTTGCTGGTCGTCGGCAATGCCGGACGCGGTGCGCTGACGCGCGGCCTGCTCGGCTCGGTGACGTCCACCGTGGTGCGCCACGCGCACTGCCCCGTCGCGGTCGTCCGCGACGGGCCACTGCCGGATCCGCACGGTGGTCGGCCCGTCCTGGTCGGGATCGACGGTTCGCCCGCGTCCGAGCTGGCGACGGCGATCGCGTTCGACGAAGCGTCGCGCCGCGGCGTCGATCTGGTGGCCCTGCACGCGTGGAGCGACGTGATGGGGGCTGAAATCGCCGACCTGGATTGGTCGATGGTAGAGGCCGAAGCCGAGCGGCACCTCGCCGAAAGCCTGGCCGGCTTTCGCGAACGCTATCCCGACGTCCCCGTGCACCGCATCGTGGTGCGCGATCATCCCGCCCGGCAGCTTGCCGAAAAAGCCGAGGGCGCACAGCTTGTCGTCGTCGGCAGCCACGGCCGTGGCGGGTTGACGAGCGTGCTGCTGGGCTCGGTCAGCAACGCGGTGGTGCACTCGGTTCGAGTGCCCGTGATCGTCGCCCGGCCCGGGGCCTGACCTCGTCACCCGCGCGTCCGCGGCCGGGCCGGCCACGCGGCGGGCTGGCCGCTGCGGGCGGGGCGTGGGCGTTTCTCGTCACCTGCCCGAAACCCACGTCGGCTATGTTCGGCCGGAACCGGCGTGGGAGGCGTGCATGACCGAACAGGACACCGACAACCCGTCCGCCACCGCGGACCTCGACACGATGACGGCGACACGCGAGACGCTGGAGGATTACACGCTGCGCTTCGCGCCCCGCAGCTACCGGCGCTGGTCGACGGCCGTGGTGGGAGTTTCGGCGCTGGGCGGCATCGCCTATCTCGCCGACTTCGCGATCGGAGCCAACATCGGCATCGCCTACGGCACCGGCAACGCGTTGTGCGGCATCGCGATCTTCGCCGCGGTGATCGTCGCGACGGGCGTGCCGTTGGCCTACTACGCCGCCCGCTACAACCTCGACCTTGATCTGATCACGCGGGGCAGCGGGTTCGGATATTACGGCTCGGTCGTGACCAACGTGATCTTTGCGACGTTCACGTTCATCTTCTTCGCCCTCGAGGGTTCGATCATGGCCCAGGGCCTCAAACTCGGCCTGGGAGTGCCGCTTTGGGCCGGCTATGCCTGCTCGACGCTCGTCATCTTCCCGTTGGTCATCTACGGCATGAAAGTGCTGTCACAGCTTCAACTCTGGACGACCCCGTTGTGGCTGGTGCTGATGGTCATCCCGTTTGGTTATCTCGTGGTGAGCCACCCGGAGTCGATTCAGCAGTTCTTCGCCTACGGCGGGCGCCCCCACAGCGGCGCGGTGAACGCCGGGTCCAGCCTGCTGGCCGCCGGTGTGTGCCTGTCGCTGATCGCCCAGATCGCCGAGCAGATCGACTACTTGCGGTTCATGCCGCCGCGCACCCCCGCCAACGCACGCAGTTGGTGGGCGTGGACGCTGCTGGCCGGCCCCGGCTGGGTGGTGTTCGGGGCGCTCAAACAGATCATCGGCTTGTTCCTCGCCGTCTACCTGATCTCCCATGTCGCGGGCTCCACCCCGGTCGCCAACCAGCCCGTGCACCAATTCCTGCTGATCTACCGCAATTTCATGCCGAATTGGCTGGCGCTCACGCTGGCCGTGGTGTTGGTCGTGCTCAGCCAGGTCAAGATCAACGTGACCAACGCCTACTCGGGGTCGCTGGCGTGGACCAATTCGTTCACCCGCGTCACCAAGCACTACCCGGGACGCGTGGTGTTCCTGGGCGTCAACCTCGCCATCGCGCTGGTCCTGATGGAAGCCAACATGTTCGACGTCCTGAACACCATCCTCGGCTTCTACGCGAACTGCGGGATGGCCTGGGTGGTGACCGTCGCGTCGGACATCGTCTTCAACAAATACCTGCTCAAGCTGTCGCCGAAAGTGCCCGAGTTTCGTCGCGGCATGCTCTACGCGATCAACCCGGTCGGGTTCGGTTCCATGCTGTTGGCCGCGGGCCTGTCCGTCGCGGCCTTCTTCGGCGGGCTTGGCGCCACCCTGCGGCCGTTCTCGCCGCTGGTGGCGATCGTGATCGCCGTGGCGTTGCCGCCGATCCTCGCGGTGGCCACCGGGGGCAGGTACTACCTGCGCCGTCACGACGACGGCATCGATCTTCCGATGTACGACGAACACGGCAACCCCTCGGGCGCGCAGCTGAAATGCCATGTCTGCCATCACGATTACGAGCGGCCCGACGTGTTGGCCTGCCAGACGCACGGCGCGCACGTCTGCTCGCTGTGTCTGTCCACCGATAAGCTCGCCGACCACGTGCTCCCGGCGCACGGCGGCTAGGACGCCGGGCGCCCGTCCCGCGACGCCGGCTGCGGACGGGCGGCGCGGGTGGGACGCAGCGCCACCAGCAGCACTCCGGCGGCGAACAGCCCCGCGACCCACCACGGAAACTGGCCGTCGGGAGCGAATCCCCCGGCGGCCAGCACCGACAGCGCGTAGGCCGCCATCGCCGCGCCGAGGAGCAGGACCGGTGCACCCGCGCGCTGCGGCCACGGAACGCCGAACTGGGGGAGGGGCGCGGCGAAGACCCGCCGGCCCACCCACAGCACCGCGATCTCCGCGCCGGTCACGGCGGCCAGGATCGCAACCCACTCCGCCCGGGCCAGCCACCAGTCGGCGGTGCCTTCCTCCGGTTGCGGCAAGAGTCCGGCCGGATAGCCGACGACCGCGACGACGACGACCGGGATCATGTGCCACAGGTACAGGGCCATGATGTTGCGGTTACCGATCGCCAGCGCGCGCCGGACGCCCGCGGCCCGCAACACCCGGTTCAGCGTGGGCGCCAACGCCATCACGATTCCCGTCTGCGCGCCGGCGAACGCCAGCAGCGCCACGGTGGGCGGGGTTGTGTTGTCGATCGTCTGGCCCGGGACGCCGATCATGCTGACCGGATACAGCCGCGCCCAGATGAGCAGCGCCAGCGTCGCCGTCGACGCCGCGGCCAGTAGCGCCGGCCTGCGGCCCGCCAAATGGCCGCCGCGCCAGCAGATCCCGAGCTGATAGAGCGCTCCCCAGGCCAGCAGGTAGTTCAACCAGTCTAGGTATTGCACGTGAGCACCCAGCCGGACCGCGTCGACCACGGCGACGGCCACCGCCAGGGCGGACGGCGCCAGCAGCCCCCAGCGGCGTTGCGCGGCAACGGCAATGGGGGTCAGGGACACGACCACCAGATACACGGCCAAGAACCACAGGTGCATCGCCACCGCCCAGCCCGCGTACTCCAGCACCGCGCCCGCGACCCCGAGGGCGCCCGCCACGATGACGAGCGCTGAGACCAGCCCCACATATACCGCGGTCGGGCCGAGGACTCGGGCCAGTCGATGCTGCAGCCACGCCCGGCTTGACACCGCGTCGGTCTCGCGACGATGCGTCCACGACACCGCGCCGGCGTAGCCGGCCACCAGGAAGAACGTGGGAACGGCTTGGAAGGGCCAGGTCAGCCACTGCGTCCAGGGCATGTCGACCAACGGGTTCTGCCGGCCGAATCGACCGTCGTGGTAGGTCACCGACCCGGCCAACCAGTGCCCCAACACGATCAGCACCACGCCCGACACGCGGTAGTAGTCGACCGCCAGGTCGCGCTGCGGGCGCGGGCTGGTTGCGCGGTCCATCAGTTCCGGGAAAGCTCGACGCCAGACACAGCGCCACGGTACCCCGATCGGCATCGCCCAAGCCCTTAGGAGACGCGTCATGAAGCAAGCCCACCTCGGTGACCTGCAGGTCGGGCGTCTCGGCCTCGGCGCGATGGGGATGTCCGCGGCCTACGCCATGGGTGGCTTCGACGACGCCGAGTCGATCCGGACCGTGCACCGCGCGATCGAACTGGGCGTCACGCTGATCGACACGGCCGAGGTTTACGGGCCGTTCGTCAATGAAGAACTTCTCGCGCGCGCCCTGCAAGGCCGGCGCGAACAGGTGGTTCTGGCAACCAAATTCGGGATGATCTCGCATACCGGCCGCGACGGCCTGGACAGCAGTCCGGACAGCATCCGCGTCGCCGTCGACGGATCGCTGCGGCGGCTGCAGACCGACCACATCGACCTCTACTACCAGCATCGGCTCGACCGTCAGACACCCATCGAGGACACCGTCGGCGCCCTGGCCGAGCTCGTCGCCGCAGGCAAGATCGGGCACATCGGGCTGTCCGAGGTGGGCGTCAACACAATTCGGCGGGCGCACGCGGTGCACCCCGTCACGGCCGTCCAATCGGAGTACTCGTTGTGGACGCGCGAGCAAGAGGACGAGATCCTGCCGGCGTTGCGCGAATTGGGCATCGGCTTTGTGGCCTATTCGCCGCTGGGTCGTGGCTTGCTGACGGGCGCTATCCGTTCGCGTGACGAACTGCCCGACACGGATTTCCGCAAGACGAGCCCTCGGTTCTCCGACGAGAACTTCGAGCACAACGTGCGCAGTGCGGCGCAGGTGCGGGAGATCGCCGACGAGGTGGGGGCGACGCCCGCGCAGGTGGCACTCGCCTGGGTGCTGGCGAAGGGCCCGGACATCGTGCCGATCCCGGGAACCAAACGCGTTGCGCGCCTGGAGGAAAACGTCGGTGCCGACACGGTGGAACTGAGCTCGGAGCAGCTGGCCAGGCTCGACGCGCTGACCCCGCCGCTGGGAGCTCACCACTCCGAGTCGCAGATGGCGTGGATCGACCGCTAGGGGTTCTGGTCTGCGCTGGCCAAAGCCGCTGTCCCGTAGGTCTTTTCGATGAAGGCCCAGGGGTCGGCATACCGGCCCCGGTGTTCGACCTGGCGCTGTATCCGCAGGCCCACTCGCAGGGCAGGGCGCAGCAGCGGCCCCACGACGCGCAACAGTTGGCGCCGCAGGCCTTGCGATTCGGCGAGCCAGGCAACGGTCTCGGACCAGTCATGTTCCTGGAAGTCGAGCAAGGCCTGCGCCTCGGTGGTGTCATACCAACCGGTGAAGCTCCAGCCGCGCTCGTCCGTGGGGTCCCCGGGCAGGCCGGCCGACGGGCCAAGCCCACCGAGACCCACCGCCGCCATGATGCTGTCCTGCAGTTGGTGCTGCAGCAGCACGTACGTTTCGTTGCCGCCAACCAGCAGGGCCTTGCCGGCGATCGTGGCCTCTCGGTCGACCCCGTTGGCGAAGGCCAGCGCCACATCGCGGGCATCCACGGCGTGGATGCGGTTGTCGCTCGGCATCGAGCGCATCAGGATCAGGTGATCGCCGTTGATCTCGGCCTGGGTGTCCGGCGAGATGATGCCGGCGAGGCGGTAGAACGCGTAGGGCAGCCCGCTGGCGCGAATCGCCGCCTCGGCCAGCACCTTGTCCTGTCCGTATTGATCGATGGGGTTGACCGGAGTGTCGGGAGTGATGCGCTCGGGGTGCGTGTAGGGGTTGCGGCTCCCATAGACCGCCGCGCTGGATGCCAGGAGAAACAGGGGTGGGCGCGGCAGGGCCGCCGCCGCCGCCAACAGGTTCTCGGTGCCGCCGACGTTGACCCGGCGCGCCAGCTTGGGATTGCGGTACGACGGCGGGGAGACGACGGCGGCAAGGTGGACGATGGCCTGCGGTCGATGGGCGCCGACCAGTTCACGCACGGCCGCGGCGTCCAGCAGGTCCGTGTAGGCCGCGATCAGCGTGCCGTCGCCGGCGGACAACGATTTCTCGACCGCGACGGTGTTGTCGGTGCGCAGGTCCAGCGCGACAACAGTCCGACCGCGCTCCAAAAGCAGCTGCACGCAACGCTTTCCAACCTGCCCGAAGGCGCCGGTGACCAGGATGGTGTCGACGGTCATGCGATCCTTACTGTCGGGTCAGCCGACCGGAGAGGCGGCCCGCGATCCGGCGGATGCGCGGCGAGAGGTAGACGGAGAACAGCGGCGTCGCGATGTCTTCGCGCAGTCGCGTCAGCGTCGAAGATTTGATCAGCCACTGGCCGTCGATGTTCTCGTAGGTCTCGTGGTAGTGGCCGTAGCCGACGAGACTCACGCCGGGTGCGAACCGGACGACGTCTTGCAGCGCCCAGACGCCGCGCGCGGTCGTCGCGGAGGTCAACTCGATCTCCGGGGCGTGCACCTGGTGGGCGGTCACCTGTGTCGGCCGCCCCAGGGTCTTGCGGAGAAAGGCGACGAAGTCGTCGGCGCCGGTGATCACCACGCCGCCGGCCGCGGAGGTGTCACTGACGAAGTCATCGGTGAACAGTGCGCGCCACGCAGGCCAGTCCTTGGTGTCGAGGTACCGGCAGTACCGTCCCTTGAGTTGCTTGATGGCTTCGATCGCCCGCAGCGAGGCGGCGTCGTCAATGATGCCGGGTTCGAGTGGGCGTTCCGTCATCGCGGTGTCAACCCTTGAAGTAGACGATTTGGTGGGTGCTTACCAGCAGCGCGCCGTCGCGACTCCACAGCTGTGCGCTCTGGTCGAAGTAGCCGCCGGTGAAGCGGTTGGCGTGGGCGGTGGCCAGGATGTAGTCGTCGCCCACGGCGTCAAGCTGGCGCTGATCGGCGTGGAAGTACGACGTCAACGAGATGGTTCCGGACGGCAGGAAGCCGCCGCGACGCAGGAAGACTCGCGGGTAGAAGATGTCGGCCAGGGCGGCCAGTGCCAGGTAGTCCAGTGGGCGGCGCGCGGCGTCGCGGACCCACAGCGTGGTCGTCGAACTGGGGTTCGGTTGCCCGTCCTCGACGGGCATCGCCCCTTCGACGAACCGCATGTCGTACAGGCGGGTCCACTTCACGACGCCGGGGTCGAGGCGGGTGAGCTCCTCGGGGGCCGGCACCGAAGGCGGCTGGGCCTCGGTGTCGGCCCAGCTTTCCCGCGCAGTCGCGAACACCGACGTCGCCGTGGTCTTCACGACGCCGTCCTGGCTGAGTTCGGCGATCCAATGCTGGTTGGTGCGATTGGTCCGTACCGCGCGCGCCGCGATGTCGAAGTCACCGTCGGCGACGGGAGCGACGAAATTGACCGTCAGCGCCATGGGTTCGCCGAGGCGGTCGGGATGCCCGTCGATCGCGCGCAGCAGCACGGCGGTCGTGATGCCACCAAACGGCCCGACCATGTTGGCCCACTCGTGGTGGGTCCGGCCGCGCCAGCGCTGCGCGTCGATCGCATCGAGGTGAACGGCCTCGTCGAAAGGATGTGTTCCGGTCATATCGCTCGGACCGGAGGTTACTTGCCGAAACTGGTCCATCCGGACGCGGGGTCGCGGGCGCATGCTACGGGCTGCGGGCGCCCGCGAGACCGTCACGCCCGCCGCGGCAGTCTGCGGCGCCGCGGACCGCGCAGCGGCGGCTGGCGAACCGGCGGGTCACTGCGCGCTCCGGTGGCCGCGTCCGGCACCGGTGGGTCGTCGCGATAGCGCCCGTAGACCACTTCGAAGATCGGTGTGGCCATCAAGGTGGTGACGATCGCTACCAGCACCAGGATGCTGAACAGGGTTGGCGTGATGATTCCCGCCTGCAACCCGATGTTGAGCAGGATCAGCTCGATCAGGCCGCGGGCGTTCATCAGCGACCCCAGCGCGATGGACTCGCGCAGTGGCACCTTGCGCAGCCATGCGACCGACGCGCAGGCGAATCCCTTGCCGACGATCGACAGCACGAGCAGTCCCAGGGTCACCCCCCACAGCCGCGGGGTGTTCACCAGCCCGACCTGCGTGTTGAGCCCGGAGTAGACGAAGAACAGGGGCAACAACAACGTGGTGACCAGCGGTTCGAGGCTGGTCGTGAGCTGGCGCGAGAAGAAGCCGGACGGCATCGCGACGCCCAGGATGAACGCACCGAAGATGGCGTAGATGCCGATCGCGTCGGTGAGCCACGAGCACGTCATCAACACCACGAGCACCACGCTGAACACCGGCGCGCTGATCGTCTTGTCCCGCTCGGAGCGCGCACCCAGGACGGCCAGCGACTTGCGTCCCACCGTCAGCAGGACCAGCGTGTAGACGATTCCGCCGACGATGGCCGTCACCGCGGTGCTAGGGCTGCCCCGATGGATGGCGAGGACGACGGCCAAGATGCACCAGGACAGCGCGTCGTCGGTCGCGCCGCAGGTCAGCGCGAGGGTGCCCAACGGCGTTCCGGAGAGCCGTTGCTCGAAGATGATCCGGGCGAGCATGGGAAACGCGGTGGTGGCGATCGAGGCGCCCAAGAACATCATCGCCAGCGGCAGCGAGACGTCATGGCCGAAGAAGCGGCCGCTCGTCAGCAAGGGCGCGGCCACCAGCGCCCCCAAGGCGAGCGGGGCGAGAATGCCGGCGGCCGAGACCGCCGTGGCCGTCCCGGCCCGGTGCCTGATCAGCCCGATGTCGAAGCTGAGGCCGACCAGGAACATGTACAGGACCAGGCCGATCTGCGCCGTCGTGTACAGCACGGTGTTCGCCGGGCCGGGCGGGAAAAGGCTGTGCTGCACGCCGGGCGCCACGCGGCCCAGCAACGAGGGTCCCAAGAGCACACCGGCGATCATCTCGCCGACGACTTGTGGCTGGCCGACGCGTTGGGCCGCCAACCCCACGAGACGGCACGCCACCAGGATGACGGCGAGTTCGAGGAAGAAGTGGACCGCTGTCGCTGCCGGCATGGAGTCAGGTCACCGAGCCGACGCGGCCGGAGGTGCCGGTGAAAGTTCGCCATCACCTGCGAATCTCGGGAACATGTCCGGGGGTCCTATCTGACGCTTGCGACGGTCCGGCTGCGGTCGAGTCGACATTCGAAGTTGCGACATTGCAACGCTTTTCGGTGCACGTACCGCCGACGATAGGCGCCACCGATACGGGGGCGGCTGCGCTTGCCAGGTCCCCCGTTTCGTGTAACCTACTTAACTATTAAGTAATTGAATCGAAGCCGGTTTGCAAGAGGTGGACGCGTGGACGTGCGCTCGCAACTGTCGCAGTTGAGCCCGCAGGCACGCGAGGCCCTGCGTCGTAAAATCGCGGCCGCAAGGGATGACGACGCGGTCGTCACCGACCGCGAGGTAGCGATCGTGGGCGGCGGCGCGGCCGGTCTCACGCTCGCCCTGGAGGTGCACACCGCCCGGCCGCAAACGCGGATCGTGGTCATCTCGCCCAACGCCCACCCGGTTCCCGAGGTCACCCACACGGTGGGCGAGTCGACGGTCGAGGTGTCCGCCCATTACCTGCGCGACCGCCTCGGGTTGGGTGACCACCTGAGCACCGCCCAAATCCGCAAGATGGGGTTGCGGATGTTCTTCTCCAACGGCGGCAACCTCGACATTGCCGACCGGTTGGAGCTCGGCAGCTCCCGCTTCATCCCTCAGGTCACCTATCAGATCGACCGCGGCCGCTTGGAGAACGAGCTCAACAGGCGCTGCCGGTCGGCCGGCATCGACATCGTCTTCGGCCGGGCCGCATCGATCGAGCGGCAGGGGCGCGCACACGTGATCTCGGTGCAGTCAGGTGACGCCGTCACCCGCACGACGGCTCGCTGGCTGGTTGATGCCTCGGGGCGCACCCGCACGGTGGCCCGGCATCTGGGGCTGCGGCGCAGCAACGCACACCTCTGCAACGCCGTCTGGCTGCGCGTGGCGGCCGAACTGGAAATCGGCGCCTGGAGCGACGACCCGGCGTGGCGAACCCGTCTCGCCGAGGGCGACCGCGCGATGTCCACCAATCACCTGATGGGCCAGGGCTACTGGGTCTGGCTGATCCGGCTCCCGTCTGGATCCACGAGCGTGGGAATCGTCGCCGACCCGGCCTGCCACGACTTCGACGGCTTCAACACGCTGGCGAAAGCGCGCGCGTGGCTGGGCGAGCACGAGCCACAATTCGCCGCGGTCCTGGCGGCGCACGAGCACCTCATCAGAGATTTTCGGGTCATGAAGAATTACAGCCACGGCGCCACCACGGTGTACAGCGGTCGGGACCGTTGGTGCTGCACGGGGGACGCCGCGGTGTTCCTGGATCCCCTCTATTCGTCGGGGCTGGACCTCGTCGCGATCGGCAACGGTCTCATCACCGACATGATCACCCGCGAGCTCGACGGTGAAGACGTCGTCGCGCGGTCGGGCATCAGCGACTCCCTGTTCAGGTCCCTCACCGACATGTGGCTCGCGGTCTACTGCGACCAGTACCCCCTCATGGGTTCGCCGGCGGTGATGACCGCCAAGGTCATCTGGGACATCGCGTTCTACTGGGGGTTCGTGGGCCTGCTCTACCGGAACGGCAAGTTCGTCACCGTCGCCGATGACCCGCACGTGGTGCCACACCTGGAGGGGATGATCGACCTCAGCAACCGCACGCAGAGGTTCTTTCGCGAGTGGGCCGCGATCGAGACCGGGCGCCCGGCGGCGGGATTCGTCGACCTGTATTCACCGTTGAATTTCATGGTGACGCTGCACACCGCGATGATGGACGAATCACCGGACTTCGCCGCGCAATTCGACGCCAACGCCCGGCTCTTGCACCAGCTTGCCGGCCAACTCGTCGAGACCGTGATCGCGGCCAAGTGCGACGACTTCGCCGACGACCGGGCGGTGCGGCAGCTTCAGGCCTGGCAGCAGGACGCGCTGTTGCGCAAGCTTCGATCGATCTATCGCCGCGAGCAGGCGCTCCACCCCCTCAGCCGAGAATGGATCCTCGGCGCCGCACCCGCGCTCGAAGCACGTTGAGCGACAGAGCAATCACCGAAGGCTCCGGTCTTTCCTCGGGAATCGACCGATGCCCTGCCGGGTTGGTGGCCCCGCCGCGGCGGGGCGGGCTGTGCGCCGGCCAGCGCCGAGCACACCGGTGCGGTCACGGGGTGTGCGGCGCCCGGCGCGGGCAGCTATAGGCGAAAGGACGAACATGCGTGTCGAACACGGCGCCCGCGAGCCCCTGGCTATCGTCGGGATCGGATGCCAGTTCCCGGGCGGTGCCGACGATCCGCGCAGCTACTGGAGCCTGCTCTGCGACGAAACCGACGCCACCCGCGAGGTGCCCGAAACCCGGTGGAATGCCGAGAAGTATCACGACCCCAACCCCGGCAAGGTCGGCAAGATGGTCACGCGGCGCGGTGGCTTCCTCACCGACATCGACCAATTCGATCCGCAGTTCTTCGGGATCTCCCCGCGCGAGGCGCACCTGATCGATCCCCAGCAGCGCCTCATGTTGCGGGCGACCTGGGAAGCGTTGGAGGACGGCGGCATACCCGCGGAAAGCCTCGCCGGCACCGATGTCGGCGTATTCGTCGGCGGCTTCACGCTGGACTATCAATTGCTGCAAAACCGGGGCCGAGCCAGCCGGTACCGATTCAAGACGCACTCCGCCACGGGAATGATGATGACCATGCTGGCCAACCGGGTGTCGTTCGCCTTCGACTTCCGCGGACCGAGCATGACCATCGACACCGCTTGCTCGAGCTCCTTGGTCGCTGTTCACCTTGCCGCGCAGAGCATTTGGAACGGTGAATGCGCGCTCGCCGTGGCAGGTGGCGTCAATATCATGATTGGCCCCAACACCGCCATCGCCGAGTCCAAGAGCGGGTTCCTCAGCCCGGACGGTCGGTGCAAGGCGTTCGACGAGTCCGCGGACGGCTACGCCCGGGGAGAAGGCGGCGCGGTCGTCGTCATCAAGCCCCTCGAGCGGGCCCGCCGCGACGGGGACCGGATCTACGCCCAAATCCTCGGCACCGCGGTGTCGCAGGACGGCCACACCGACGGCATCACCGTACCCAGTGTGACGGCACAGCAAGCGGCGATCACCACAGCGCTGCGACGGGCCGGAGTCCAGCCCGCGGACGTGGGCTACGTGGAGGCACACGGGACGGGAACACCCGTGGGCGATCCCGTCGAGATGCGGGCTCTGGCCAATGCGCTGGCTCACGATCGGCCTTCGGACGAGCCACTGCTGATCGGGTCGGTCAAGACCAACATCGGCCACCTGGAGGCCGGTGCCGGGGTCGCCGGTCTGATCAAGGCCGCGCTCGTGCTCGAGCATGGGTATATCCCCGCCAGCCTGCATGCGAACAACCCCATCACCGTCGGCGACGCGCCTATCGAGGTGGCCCGGACGAGCCGGCCGTTTCCCGCCGTCCGCCGCCGCATCGCCGGAGTCAACTCGTTCGGCTTCGGCGGCACCAACGCTCACGTCGTGCTCGCCGAGCCTCCCGCTGCCGACGACGTCGCGGCTACCGACGGCACCCACCAGTGGCCGCTGGCCGTGCTGCCGATATCGGCGCGGTCCGAGGACGCGTTGCTGGCAACCGCGAACCGGTTGGCCGACCACGTCAGCGCGCACCCCGAGATCACCGCGCACCAACTCGGCTACACGCTCAGCCGCCGCCGCTCCCACCTGACCCACCGACGCGCGCTCGTCGCCGGCAGCATCGACGACGCGCTGGACCAACTCCGCGCGCTGGCCGCCGGCGGATCCGGCTCGGCGGCCCGCACGCCGGGCGACGCCCCCAAGATCGCCTTCGTGTGTACCGGCATGGGGCCGCAGTGGTGGCGGATGTGTCGTGGGCTCCTGGACGTCTATCCGGCCTTCACCGAAAGCATCCTGCGAAGCGATCGCGAGCTGTCCCGCTACACCGACTGGTCCCTGCTCGACGAGCTACGCGCCGACGAGGCCGACTCGAAAATGGCGGAAACCGCTGTCGCGCAGCCCGCGAACTTTGCGATCCAGGTGGCGCTCGCCGAGCAGCTCCGGCAGTTCGGCATCACCCCGGACGCCGTCGTCGGGCACAGCGCCGGCGAGGTGGCGGCCCATTACCTCGCGGGCGCGCTCACCTTCGAGCAAGCCGTCCGAGTCATCTACCACCGCAGCCGTCTTCAACAACGCACGACCGGGCTGGGTCGCCTGCTGGCCGTCGGCGTCGGTGCCGACGCGCTGCTGCAATCGATAGATTCCACGACGGCCGGACACCTCGGTCGGCGCGTGTCCATCGCCGCCGTCAACAGCCCGTCGGCGATCACGCTCGCCGGCGACGGTGACCTGCTGCAGGGCATCGCCCGGCAGTTGGACGCGCAGAAG
This sequence comes from Mycobacterium sp. E1214, assembly GCF_001666755.1. Taxonomy (GTDB): domain Bacteria; phylum Actinomycetota; class Actinomycetes; order Mycobacteriales; family Mycobacteriaceae; genus Mycobacterium. Next base: position 80,300 of record NZ_LZJC01000150.1, read on the forward strand.
ATCTTCAACAGATTCCTCGACGTGAAGGTGCCGTATCACACCCACTACATGGACATGGTCAAGGACGAACTGAACACCGCCTTGGCCGGGCTGTCCTCGCAATCGGCGGTGGTCCCGCTGTACTCGACGGTGACCGGCGAGCGGTTGGACCGTTACGCCGCGGGGGACGCCTACTGGTGGCAGAATACCCGCGCCACAGTGCTTTTCGAGCCGGCCCTCAGTCGCATGCTCGAGGACGGATACAACCACTTCGTCGAGTTAGGCCCACATCCTGTGCTGGCGACGTCGATCGTCGAGATCGCCGCCGCGCACAAGGCGGACGTCGCCGTCCTGGCGGCGCAGCGGCGCAACGAGGACGACGGGCGCGCGCTGATGTCCTGCCTGGCCGCGCTGCACTGCCATGGACACCGCATCGACTGGAGCGCGCTCTACCCGCAGCAGCGGCCGGTGGCGCTTCCGTCCTATCCGTGGCAAGCCAAGCGGTTCTGGAACGAAACCGAGGAAGCCACGGAGGACCTGCACTACCACCCGGTGCACCCGTTGCTCGGGCAACCGGTGAGTGCCGTGCATCCGACGTGGGAAGTCGAGCTGAGCACCGCCACCGTGCCGTTCCTCGAGGACCACCGAATCCAGGGCAGCATCCTGCTACCCGGCGCCGTGTACGTCGAGATGGCCCTCGCGGCGGGGCAGGCGGCCTATGGGTCGGCTGATCACAGCGTCGACAACCTGAAACTTCGGCGCGCACTGATCCTCGACGACAGCTGTGATCCGATCCTTCGGACCACCCTCAACGAAGACACCGGCGTACTCGAATTCGCGGCGTTCACAGCCACTGCGGGCGGGGACCTCAAGTGGACGGTGACGGCGACCGCGGAACTCAACACGCTGCCCGCAGTGCCGGATCGCGGCGACGCCACGCCCGGGACCGGACCGGTCACCACCATCGACGGAGCGCAGTTCTACGCCCGCACCCGCTCCGTGGGAATGGAATACGGCGAGGCGTTCCACACCGTCACCGAGGTGGCGGCCGGGGACGGCTGGGCCACCGCCCGCCTCGCCGTGCCGGCCCGCCTCGGTGCTCAGGTCGGGCAATTCCGCTTTCACCCGGCCCTCATCGACGGGGCCTTCCAAACCCTGTTGGGAATCCCCCTTTTCGGTGATGATGCCGACGGCAGTGCCTACGTTCCCGTCCGGGTGCGGCGAAGCCGCATCTACTTCCCGCCCGAAGACCACATGACCGTGCAGGTGCGCATCGTGTCCGCCACCGACGACGAAATCGAGAGCGACATCGCGATCGTCGGCGCGCAGGGCCGGCCATTGGCCGTGTTCGACGGCTTCACCGTCTCGTCGCTCAGCGCGTCGTCGCGCGTGTCGCCCGAACGGGTGGACAAGGGGCTCTACGAGCTCGTGTGGACACCGACCAGCGTGAGTCAGGACGTCGGTCCCACGAGTCCCGTTGCCTCCGAGGGGATGTCGTGGCTCGTATTCGCCGACGGCGGAGGGACGGGAGCCGCACTCGCGGAGCAGCTGCGGCAAGCCGGCCAGCGGGTCCGGACGGTCGAGCACCGGCCCGTCGACGCCCTCACCCGAACCGGCGACGGATACCTCGTCAATCCCGCGCGACCGCACCAATTCCAGGACCTGCTGCGCGCTCACCTCGACGACGAGGGCAACCTCGCCGGAATCGTCGACTGCTGGCCGCTGGACATCCGGCCCGTCCCCGACGGCGCTTCTCTCGACGCCGCCGAGCGGATCCCGACGCGAGCCGAAACGAACGACAGCATCGGTGTTTTCGCGGTACTGCACCTCGTCAAGGCGCTCGCCGCGCACGACTGCCCACTGCGCCTCTTCCTGGTCACCGCGAACGCGCAACCGGCCTTAGGATCCGAAACGCTCGCCGTCGACCAAGCGGTCATCTGGGGGCTCGGCCGCGTGGTGGGCCACCAGGAGTTCGTCAAACAGTGGGGCGGCCTCATCGACCTCGACCTGGCCCCCGACGCCGACGCCGACGCGCGCCACCACGCCGCCGCACGCCTGTGTGAGTACGTCCTCGCCGAGGATGCCGAGGATCAGATCGCCCTGCGCGGCCGCTCGACGCTGGTCCCGAGGATGCGGTCGATCACCGGACTTACCAAGGCTTTCCCCACCAAGCTCGCGCCCGACGCCACCTACGTGGTCACCGGGGGAGCGGGCGCCCTGGGCCGCACGGTGGCGACCTACCTCGCGCAGCAGGGGGCTCGGCACATCGTCTTGCTGGGCCGCAGCGAACTTCCCCCCAGGAGTCGCTGGCCCATGTTGGGCCACGGCGACAGGCATCACGCCACTGTCAGCGCGATCCGGCAGATCGAAGGGCTCGGCGCCCGGGTCAGCACCGTGAGCGTCGATGTCACCGACGCCGGCCAGGTACAGGCATGGTTGCGGCGCCACGAGTCCGAGGGCGGCCGCCCGATCCGTGGCATCGTCCATGCGGCGGGCTCCGTGCACGACCAGCTGCTGGTCAACATGGCCGAGGCGGACTTCGCCACCGTCCTAGCGCCCAAGATCGTCGGAACCCGGGTGCTGCACGACGCCTTCAGAGACCACCGCCTGGATTTCTTCGTCATGTTCGGGTCCGCGGGATCGGTCATCGCCTCGCCCGGTCAGGGCAACTACGCCGCCGCGAACGCGTTCCTCGACGCCTTCGCCCACTACCGCAGGGCGGCGGGGCTGCCAGCCCTCACCATCGGGTGGGGTCCCTGGTCGGTCGGCATGGTCGAAGACCTCAAGCTCGAAAATGTCTACGCGCAGCGGGGAATCGAGCTGATCACGCCCGCCGAGGGCATCCGGGTCCTCGATCGGCTCATCAACCAGAAGGCGCCGCACGTCGTCGCCATCACCGCCGATTGGGCGCGCGCCCGGCGGGTCGGCGTCGTCGGAGCGCTCCCCCCGATGTTCTGCGAACTGGGCACGGAGCAGGCACCGACCGGTGAGACCGGTGACGGAGCGTCGGTGCTGGAGTCCCTTGCGGAATGCCCCCCAGCCGAGAGGCTCGACACGGTGGCGCGCCAGGTTCGCCACATCGCGTCGGCGGTCTTCGACTTGGCCGTCACCGAGATCGGGCCGGACGACGCCCTCGACGATCTCGGCCTGGACTCGATGATGGCGATGGATTTCCGCGCCCGAATCGGTGCGGTGTTCGCGGTCGACCTGCCGGTGCTGGAACTGCTCAGAGGTGTCAGCGTGAACTCACTGGCGGTGCGGCTGCTCGGCGAACTCGGCTTGGACGGCACCGACACGGCCAGACTCGCCGAGCCGGCCGGTCATCCCGACCCTGGCGACGAGGTCGACCGCCTGATGGAGCAGGTTTCCGAAGCCGAGCTTGCGGAATTGCTCGCCGAACTGACGAGCGGGCCCCAGGACCACGACACGGACGAGGCGCAGTCGTGACTGCTGCGGGCCGCGCCGAGTGGTGGCGATGACGCGCCCGGACGGGTCGTCCGCCGTGCGCGTCCGCGGGTTGTCGAAGGCCTACGGGCAGCTATCCGCCGTTCAGGATCTCGATCTCGACGTCCGCTACGGCGAGATCTTCGCCATCCTGGGTCCCAACGGGGCGGGGAAATCGACGACCATCGAAATCCTCGAGGGCCATCGACGACGCGACGCCGGCATCGTGCGGGTTCTCGGCGACGACCCGGGGACGGCCGGGCGGGGGTGGCGGGCCAGGATCGGCATCGTGCTGCAAGAAGCCAGCGACGCCGGCATGCTGACCGTGTCAGAGACAGTGGACATGTTCACGAAATGCTATGGCAAGGCCCGACTTCCCGAGGAGACGCTCGAACTCGTCGGGCTCACCGCGGTGTCTCAGGCGCGAGTGCGCAGCCTGTCCGGGGGTCAGCGGCGTCGGCTCGACGTGGCACTCGGCATCATCGGGATGCCCGAACTGCTCTTTCTCGACGAACCGACCACCGGGTTCGACCCCGACGCCAGGCGTCGCTTCTGGGACCTCATCAAACGTCTGGCAAGCGATGGCACGACCATCCTGTTGACCACCCATTACCTCGAGGAAGCCGCCGCCCTGGCCGACCGCGTCGCGGTTCTCGCGGGCGGCCGGGTGGTGGCGGTCGACTCGCCGTCGAGGTTGACCGCGTACGTGAAGTCGGCCGCGACGGTCCGGTGGATGGAGGGAGACGAGATGCACGAGGAGGAGACGGACCGCCCGACCGAGTTCATCAGGCAGCGGTCACAACACGGCGCAGAACTGGACCAGCTCACGGTGTCTCGACCGACTTTGGAAGACGCATACCTGCGGCTCATCGGCGAGGCGTGATGAAGGTCGGTCATGTCAAAGCTGTTGCGGCGCAGCGCCGTTCGGGGGCGCCGGTGGTAGCGCTGCCGTCGGCGATGCGAATCGGCATGTCGCGGATAGTGCCGGAGCTCAAGATGTTCTACCGGCGGCCCGAGCAGGTGGTGCTGACCTTTTCGATGCCCGCCGTCATCGGCGTGCTCCTGGGGTCGATCTTCTCGACGAAGTTGCCGCACAGCAATACCAGCACCGGGGCGGTCATCGCCGCGAGCATCCTTGCCTACGGGATCCTGTCGACCTCCTTCATCAACCTCGGCATCAGCATCGCCGCCGATCGCGAAACCGGTGCCCTGCGGCGGTTACGGGGCACGCCGACCACCGCCTCGTCGTATTTCATCGGCAAGATCTGCCTGGTCGCCGTGGCCAGCCTCGCCGAGGCCGTCGTCCTGTTGACGGTGGGTGTGTTGGTGTTCAAGCTGGCGCTCCCCACCACGGTGTTCGGCTGGTTCACCCTGGCGTGGGTCTTCCTCTTGGGCATCGTCAGTTGCTCGCTGTTGGGCATCTTCGTCAGCAACTTCGCCAGCAGCGCGGTGTCGGCGGCGGTGATCACCAACGGCCCGGCCGTGGCTTTGCAATTCGTCTCGGGCACATATGTTCCGCTGATGGCGTTGCCGGCCTGGATGCTCACCCTGGGCTCGGTGTTTCCCGTGAAGTGGATGGCCCAGGGATTTCGGTCGGTGCTGTTGCCGGCGGAGATGGCCGCCTTCGAACCGGCGGGCCGCTGGGAACATTGGCACATCTTCTTCGTGCTGACGGCCTGGACGATCGGTGGGCTGATCGCCTGCCTCGCCGTTTTCCGGTGGTCGGACAGGAGCTGACCCGCCACGGTGGAACCCTGGCCATCCATCGCTTCCGCTTTGTATGGTGCTAGGCACCTACACGACGGGAGCGATGCGGTGGCACAACGGTTGGCGGGCAAGGTGGCCCTGGTCAGTGGCGGTGCGCGCGGCATGGGGGCGTCGCACGTGCGCGCGCTGGCCGAGCAGGGCGCCAAGGTGGTGTTCGGCGACATCCTCGACGACGAAGGCAAGGCAGTCGCCGCCGAGGTCGGTGACGCGGCCCGCTACCTGCACCTCGACGTCACCAAGCCCGAGGAGTGGGACGCGGCGGTGACCCTGGCGGTCACCGAGTTCGGTGGGGTGGACGTGCTGGTCAACAACGCCGGCATCATCAACATCGGCACCCTGGAGGACTACGCGCTCTCCGAGTGGCAGCGCATCCTCGACATCAATCTGACCGGGGTGTTCCTCGGCATCCGGTCGGTGGTCAAGCCTATGAAGGAAGCCGGCCGGGGCTCGATCATCAACATCTCTTCGATCGAGGGGATGGCCGGCACCATCGCGTGCCACGGCTACACGGCCACCAAGTTCGCCGTTCGGGGGTTGACCAAATCGGCGGCGCTGGAGCTGGGGCCCAGCGGTATTCGCGTCAACTCGATTCACCCCGGCCTGATCAAGACGCCGATGACCGAATGGGTGCCCGACGACATCTTCCAGACCGCCCTGGGCCGCGCCGCCGACCCGCGGGAGGTCTCGCACCTGGTGGTGTACCTCGCCAGCGACGAGTCCAGCTATTCGACCGGCTCCGAATTCGTCGTGGACGGCGGCGTCACCGCCGGCCTTGGGCACAAGGACTTCTCGGCGGTCGACGTCGCCGCGCAACCCGACTGGGTCACGTAGCGCTGATCACCGGCGCGTCGCTCTCGGTTCGTTCGCCGGGCTTGGGCCAGGGCGACGGCAGCGGGCGCTGCCGCACCCGTTGTGGCCACCAGAACCATTTGCCCAGCAGCGCGGCGATCGCCGGCGTCATCAGCGACCGGACGATCAACGTGTCGAACAACAGCCCGAGGCCGATGGTCGTACCCACCTGACCGATGACCGTCAACTCGCTGACCGCCATCGTCATCATGGTGAACGCGAACACCAGGCCCGCCGACGTCACCACCGAGCCGGTGCCGCCCATGGATCGGATGATGCCGGTGTTCAAGCCGGCGTGAATCTCCTCTTTGAACCGCGCCACCAACAGCAGGTTGTAGTCGGCGCCCACGGCCAACAGGATGATGACCGACATGGCCAGCACCATCCAGTGCAGCTCGATGCCGATGAGGTGCTGCCAGATCAACACCGAGAGCCCGAACGACGCGCCCAGCGACAGCAGCACCGTGCCCACGATGACCGCCGAGGCGACCACACCCCTGGTGATGAGCAGCATGATGATGAAAATCAAGCACAGCGAGGAGATCCCGGCAATCAACAGGTCGTAGGCGTTGCCGTCGCTGAGGTCTTTGTAGATCGACGCGGTGCCCGCGAGATAGATCTTCGAGCCCTCCAGCGGCGTCCCCTTGAGCGCTTCGTAGGCGGCCTTGCGGATCAGGTTGATGTGCGAGATGCCTTCCTGGGACATCGGATCGCCGTCATGGCTGATGATGAAGCGCACCGCGTGGCCGTCGGGCGAGATGAAGTTCTTCATGCCCTTCTTGAACTCGGCGTTGTTGAAGGTCTCCGGCGGCAGGTAGAAAGAGTCGTCGTTCTTCGACTCGTCGAACGCCTTGCCCATGGCGTTGGAGTTCTTCTGCGCCTCGTTCTGCTGGTCTTGCAGGCCCTTCTGCGTCGAATACATGGTCAGCATGGTCGTTTTCATCGCCCGCATGTTGGCGAGCATCGGTGGCATCAACGCCGTCAGCTGGGGCATCAACGTGTCCAGGTGCTCCAACAGCGGCACCAGCTCGCCGACGTCGTCGGCCGTCGTGTCGATGCCGTCGAGGGTGTCGAACACCGAGCGCAGCGAGAAGCACACCGGGATGTCGTAGCAGTGCTTCTCCCAGTAGAAGTAGCTGCGGACCGGGCGGAAGAAGTCCTCGAAGTTGGAGATCTTGTCCCGGATCTCGTCGATGTCGACCTTCATCTGCTTGGTCTTGGCGACCATCTGGTGGGTGACATCGGCCATCTGCTGGGTCAGACTCTGCATCTTCTCCATGCTGTCGATGGTCGACTGCATCATGTCGGCCTGTTTGAGCATGTCGGCCATCTGGTCTTCTTGGTACTTCTGGTTCATCTGCTGGCTGACGCCCTGCATGCTGATCTGGAAGGGGATCGAGGTGTGCTCGATCGGCGTGCCCTGGGGACGCGTGATCGCCTGCACCCGAGCGATTCCCGGCACCCGGAAAACCGCCTTGGCGATCTTGTCGATGACCAGGAAGTCCGCGGAATTACGCAGGTCGTGGTCGCTTTCGATCATCAGCACTTCAGGGTTCATCCGCGCCTGCGAGAAGTGCCGATCCGCGGCCGCGTAACCCTCGTTCGCGGGCAGGTCGGCGGGCAGGTAGTTGCGGTCGTTGTAGTTGGTGCGGTAGCCGGGCAACGTGAGCAGCCCGACGAGCGCGACCCCGACGGTCAGGACCAGGATGGGCGCCGGCCACCGCACCACCAGGGCGCCGATCTTGCGCCACCCGCGAATACGTTGTGTGCGTTTGGGTTCCAGCGTTTTGCGGAATCGCGTCGCCACCGAGATCACCGCGGGTCCGAGCGTCAACGCCGCGCCCACGACGACCATCATGCCGATGGCCAAGGGGATGCCGAGGGTTTGGAAGTAGGGCAGGTTGGTGAAGTGTAGGCAGAAGGTGGCGCCGGCGATCGTCATGCCCGAGCCGAGCACGACGTGCGCCGTGCCCTTGTACATCGTGTAGTAGGCCTCTTCCCGGGATTCGCCGATAGCGCGGGCTTCCTGATATCGGCCGATCAAGAAGATCGCGTAGTCGGTGGCGGCCGCGATGGCCAAGGTGACCAACAGGTTGGTCGCGAATGTCGAAAGTCCGATGATCTTGTAGTAGCCGAGGAACGCCACCATTCCCCGCGCTGCCGAGAGCTCGAGCACCACCATCACCAGCGTCAGCAGCACGGTGACGATCGACCGATACACCAGCAGCAGCATGGCGATGATGACGGTGAACGTGGCCGCCGTGATCAACTGCAGGCTGCGGTCGCCGGCCACGTTTTGATCCGCCGACAACGCGGCGGGCCCGGTGACGTAGGTCTTCACCCCCTTGGGTGGGGTCAGGCCCGAGACAATCTTCTGTACCGACTCGACCGACTCGTTGGCCAGCGCCTCACCCTGGTTGCCGGCCAGGTACACCTGCACGTAGGCGGCCTTGCCGTCGTTGCTTTGCGCGCCCGCCCCGGTGAGCGGGTCGCTCCACATGTCCTGGACGTGCTCGACGTGTTTGGTGTCGGCGTCGAGCTTCTGGACCATCTTGTCGTAGTAGGCGTGGGCGTCGGCGCCGAGCGGGCTCTGGCCCTCCAACACGATCATCACCGAGCTGTTGGACTTGTACTCGTTGAAGATGGCGCCCATGCGCTTGGTCGCAACCACGGACTGCGCGTCGTCGGGCGTCATCGACACCGATCGCATCTTCCCGACCTCGTCCAGGTCGGGAACGATGACGCTGAGCACGGCGATGATCGCGATCCAGCCGAGGATGATGGGGACGGCGAATTTGCGGATCAACCGCGGAATTCGCTCCCGTACCGGCGCCTGGCTGATCGGGATGGTGTCGGTCCGCGTGTCGTCGGAGACGGTGCTCATGCTGATTTCACCAAGCAGAAGGTCAGGGCGTGTACGCCGGTGGTCGTTTTCTCGGCCTTCACCTCGTCGTCGATGGTGATGCGGCACCCCAGGAAGTCACCGTCGCTTTGCGCGGAAAGGTTCGGGAAGACCGACGGGGCGGTGGTGCTCAAGACCAGCGTCCACGGCAGCGGCGCGCCGTCGACCCGCTTCGGGTCGGCGCTCAGATCCAGGTAGTTGACGTTGGCCTCCGGCGCCGAGCCGAAGACCTCGTACTTGACCACCTTTGGCTTGAAGGGCTTGGAGTCGTCAAGCCGCGGGCTGGTCAGGATTTTGGTGTCCTGGGCACCGAAGAACGACTTGACCCGCACGACGGCGAAGCCGCCGACCACGACGACCGCCACGATCAGCAGCGGCAACCACGCGGTACGCACCAACTTGGATATCTGCACCGAGGTGATTCCCTTTCTCATCACCCACTCGTGATGCGGTCAGCGTGAGCGCCGCCCGCACACGAGGCCATGGCCACACGAGCTCCACGACTTACGTTGCACCGCAGTGTTTCTCGACGGTGACAATGATCAACGGTCGTTCGATTGCCGGCGGCGCGGGCCGCCAAGCGCACCGACGCTCACCCCCGGTGCTCTTGCCTGTTACTGCGAAACTTAGCTGAGAACCGCGAGTCGAGCATAGTACATATTCTGCATATGTTGCACACCATGCAACTATTGCTGACGGTGTTTCAAATCACTCCGTGAAGATGCTGTTGACCAGCGCCGCGGCCCGCTCGACGTGGGGCATCGGCGTGTCGGCGGTCTCGTCCGCCTCGCCCTGCGACCAGCGCTCGATGCCCGAGCGCACGGCCGTCAGGGCCAGCGCGGCGATCAACGCCACGATCTCGTCGTCAGGTTGCATGCCCTGGCGGCGCGCCACCACGTCGGTGAGGTGATTCTGGAAGCGCTCCAGGTCGGCCAGGAACGCTGCCAGGACCGCGGGGGAGGTCTTGGCCAGCTCCAGCATGTGGGCGGCATGCTCGCGGCGCGGCGGGACGTCGCGCAGATGGTGCGCCGCCAAGGTGATCAGCTCCGCCAACACCACCGAGTACCGAGCCGGGCCGGCCGCGACGAAATCGGCGACCAACTCGGGAGGAATATCGGAGGGCCCGTACGCCAGTGCCGACTCTTTGTTGGGGAAGTAGTTGAAGAACGTGCGCGTGGAAATGCCGGCCTCGGCACAGATTTCGTCGACGGTGACCTTGTCGAATCCGCGCTCCAGCGTCAGGCGCACCGCCGCGTCGCGGATGTCCGCGCTCGTCTGACGGCGACGGCGCTCGCGCAGGCCCATCTGGTTGACCACCACGGCCTCTATAGTTGCACACTCTGCATACTTTGCAGTCAAAACGTGTCCGAACGCGTCGGACCTGCCGCGGCGACGGCGACCGCGCGGGCCGCACCGGCTCGACGCAAACTGTTGCGGCGCAGCGCCTTAATCGGTGGTGTGGAGCCCGGAATCGGCGCCGGGCCCGGCGAGGGCGCCCCGCAGATACGTGCACTGGCTGTCGAAGAACCGCACCGAGACCGGGGCCTTGTCGGCGATCTGGTCGAAGGCGTGGAAAGCGCCGGGGGCTATCTCTTCGTGCACGGGCACGCCGGCGTCGCGCAGGCGCCGAGCGTAGGCCCGGGATTCCGGGTAGAACAGGTCCAGCGTGCCGACCCCGATCCAGGTGGGCGGCTGACCGGAGAGGTCATCGCGGCGCGCCGGCGCCGCGTCGCGCGGGTCGGCTCCGTCGAGGTACCACCGCCAGGCGAGTTGGTTGTCCGTTGCCGTCCACATCAGGCGCTTGCGGGCGTCGCGCTCGGCTCCGGTGCGGTCGTCGAGCATCGGATAGATCAGCAGCTGACAGGCCAGTGCCACGTCCTTGCGATCGTGGGCTCGCTGGGCCACCGCCGCTGCGAAATGCCCGCCGGCGCTGGCCCCTCCGACGCCGACTCGCGCCGGATCCACCCATGGTTGGTTGGCCAGCCACCGCAACGCCGCATAACAATCCTCGACGGGCGTCGGATACGGGTGCTCGGGCGCCAATCGGTGCTCCACCGCCGCGATCGCGACGCCGGCGCAACGAGACAATTTCCGCAGGTACTTGTCATCTTGGGCGGCGTGACCCATCACGGTGCCGCCACCGTGGATCCACAGCAGCGCGGGTGCTCGACTCGGTAGGTCGGTCGGGCGATGCAGCCGGACGGTGACGTGTTCGTTGACGGCGGCCACCGGCACGTCGCGGATCCGGCCCGCGTTGCCCATCAGATGCATGAGCTTGCGCTGCAACTTGAGACCGTGTTGCAGCGCGTAGCCGCGGGGCAGGAACCGGGCCACCGTGCGTAGGTCTGGATTGAGCGCCTGTCGTGAGGTGTAGGCGTTGTCGGGATATGCCTCGCCCATTGACCTGACCTTTGATTCGCGTGCCCGCGGACCCGCCGACCATACCGGACGAGCGTTGTCTCGGCCGGTGCGACATCCGGCCTGATTGGTCGGCACGAGCGCAGGGTATCCGCTGGCGTGTCTTCGGCCATGACAAAGATCATCAGCGTCCTGGATCCCCGCACTGGCGACACCGTCTCGCAGGTGCCGATCACCGAGCCGTCCGACTGCGATGAGGCGATTCGCCGCGCCGCCGCCGCGGCCGACGAGTGGGCTCGCACCTCGCCGGCGGATCGGGCCGCCGCCATCGCCGCGGCGGCGTCGGATGTCTATGCCGCCGCCGACGAGTTGGCTGAGCTCAACGAGCGAGAGACGGGGAAGGTGCGCGGTGACGCGCGCGGTGGCGTCGATGCCGGCATGGGAACGCTGCTGCAGTACGCCCAGCTCGGCCCGTTGCATCGGGGGCACGCGCTGCAAGGCGGCTGGTCGGCGGCGGACCTGATGATTCCGCAGCCCCGGGGGGTGGTCGCGGTGCTGACCCCATGGAACGATCCCGTCGCCGTGGCCGCCGGGTTGCTCGGTGCGGCGCTCGTGACCGGCAACACGGTGGTGCACAAGCCCAGCGAGCGCTGCCCACAGACGGGCCGGCGCTTCGCGGAGCTGCTGGCGGCGCGGCTGCCCGACGGTGTGCTGCAGATCGTCGACGGCGACGGCACGGTCGGCGCCCGGTTGGCCGAATCGGAATTGGTGGACGTGGTCGCGCACGTGGGCAGCAGCGCGACCGGCCAGGAGATCGCTCGGGTTTGCGCGCAACGGGGGGCCAAAGCGCTGCTGGAGAACGGCGGCAACGACGCGCTGATCGTGGACGCCGACGTGGATCCGGCCTGGGCGGCCTCGCAGGCGGCGTTGGGAGCCTTCGCCAACGCGGGGCAGATCTGCGTCTCGGTCGAGCGGATCTACGTCCTGCAGTCGATCGCCGACGCGTTCATCAACGCGCTGGTCGACGAGGCGTCGGCGTGGGCGGGCCGGGTCGGCCCGCTGGTCGACGAGCGACATCGCGAGCACGTGCACGCTCACGTGGAAGACGCCGTCAAGCAGGGCGCCCACGTGCTGATCGGCGGGGAGCCGGCCGAGGGGCCCGGCTCCTTCTATCCGCCGACGGTGTTGACCGATTGCTCGCCGGTCATGGCGGTGTTGCGCGAGGAGACGTTCGGCCCGATCGCGCCGGTGCGCGTCGTGCCCGATTTCGCCACCGCGCTGGCCGAAGCCGCCGACGACCGGTTCGGCCTGGCGGCCACCGTGTTGACCGCCGACATGGGGCGCGCCCAGGAGGCGTGGCGCAGCCTTCCCGTCGGGACCGTGAAGATCAACGACGTGTTCGGCGGCGCCCCTGGCGGCGCGTCCGAGCCGCGCCGCGCCAGTGGCAGCGGGTTCGGCTTCGGGCCGGAACTGCTGGACGAGATGACGGCCGTGAAGGTGGTGCACTGGTCGGCGCCGGGCCGTTCAGACGTGCGGTAGGCGAATGGCGCTACGCGGCAATGGATATGGCGTCTTAGCGCGCGTCGTTTGCTCAGTGATAGCCGCCGCGGCCCAGCATCACCCCGACATGGCGCAGCAGCGCCGCCCGGAATTGATCGGCCGACGGGTTGGGAAAGCGCAGCGTGCGCGGAATCATGCCGCCGGCCAACGACGCGAGCAATAGATCGACGATGTCGTCGGGGCTGGCGACTGGCGTGAAGACGCCCGCGTCGGAGCCGTCGATCACGGTCTGGACGAACGGTGCGCGGTAGCGCGCCCAACCCTGCTGGCTGTAGTCACGCAGTTCCTCGTCACGCATGCTGGACCGCCAGACTTCGATGAGCAGCCGATGATTGGTCAACGGAGTGTTGAGGTTTCGGTCGATCATCGCCACCAGGCGAAGCCAGGGATCGGCTTCGGCCTGGGCCACCGCCTCGAGCGCGACGACCTCCTTCTCGGTCGCGTGCCGAATCGCCTCGATCAGCATGTCCTCACGCGAACCGAAATAGTTCTGCAGCGTGCTGATGGCAGCACCGCTGGCGGCGGCGACGTCCGCAAAGCGCGTGCTCTCGTACCCGCGCTCCGCCAAGACGTCGGCGACGGTCTCGGCGACCGCGGCCCGGCGGGCTCCGCCTGCCCGCCGGGTGCGTCGCTCTATGGGCATGGGTGAATATGGTACGGCCATACCACGCCGATGCAACCTTTCACCGGCGCGGCGCAGTGCCGCGGTCACAGTGCCGGGTGCGGGGCGATGTTGTGGTTGACGCGGAACCTGTTGTCGGGGTCGTATTTTGCCTTCGCCGTTCGCAACCGGTCGTAGACGTCGGGAGCGTAGGCTCGGCGGGTTCCTCGCTCGTCGATGTCACCCGGCCCCTGGAAACTGGGGCTGCCCTGTTCGTGCAGCCAGGGCGTCAACGCCGCGATCAATTCGCAGCCGGACCGTCCGAACTCGGCTGCCGCCCGGCCCGGCGGCACGACCGTCAACCCGAACATGGCGAAGGCCGCGTCGCGGGCTCCCACGGCGTTCGGAACGGCCGGTGGCCTGGCGAACGCCCCCTGCAAGTGCCGGATGTCGACGATGTTGATCGCGCTCTGCGACCCCGGTCCCACGGCGTCGACGATCGCGGCCACCGTGTCATGAGTCAACTCGCGCAGCAGCGCGAATTGTTCGACTGCGGCCGCCGGGTCGGTCGGGTCGTTGGTGATGGTTCCGAAAGCGGAATAAGGAATGGTGGTCACAGTGTCTGCCAGCAGCGGCGCCGCTTGGCGCAGCGGTTCGATGAGCCGATCCCCGGTGGCGGCGTCGCCGACAAAGGACACGCGCAGCGAGACGGTCGGCTTGCCGGCCATGAACGGCGGAAGGCCGGGCAGCGGTGGCAGATTCAGCAGCGCGAAGCCGGTAGTGAGCTCGTCGGGCGCCGATACCGTCAACGCGCGATAGGCATCAAGGACGGGCGCGATGTGTTCACCGGCGTAAAACAACGCGCCGGCGTGAAGCTGTGTCACGGGAAACAGCGCGAATTCCATGGCCGTCACGACCCCGAAGTTGCTCTTCCCGCCGAGCAGCGCCTCGAACAGGTCGGCATGCGACTGTGGTGTCACACAACGCGACTCGCCGTCCGCGGTGACCACGTCGATCGCGCTCACATGGTCGCAGGCCCACCCGTACTTGCGTCCCAAGGTGGCGCTGGCACCGCCACTGAGGGTGTAACCGACCACGCCGACGCCGGGAGCCGATCCGCACAGCGGCGCCAAGCCGTGGGAAGCGGTGGCAGCGACGAGCTCCGCGAAGCGGATGCCGGCGCCGACGCGCACGCGGCGCTGTTCCGCGTCCACCGTGACCTCGCGCATCCTGCGCGTGGTGATCATCAGCGTCTCGGCATCGGCCGGAACGGAAGGTCCGTGTCCGGTGTTCAGGACCGCGATCTTTAGATTATGGGCGGCAGCGAAACGCACCGCGTTCGCGACATCCGAGGCATCGACAGCGCCCACGACCACGGCCGGGCGGTGGCGCACGACTGTATTGAAAACGCCTGTCTCGTCGCCGAATTCGGGGCACTCCGCCGTCAGCAGGGGTCCATTCAGACTTTGTTGCAATTGCGCAAGTGCGTCGTGCCAGCTGGGCATCGCCGGTTCCTTCCTATAGCGAATAGTGCCTCGCGGTGGGGTGTTGATCAGGCAAGGTCGTCACCGCGAAGCAAAAGGTATTGCAGTACGGTACGACCATACCTAGTTCGCGGCGCTTCGGCCAGGGATAGGTGGGGAGGGCCAAGTGGATCGCTTCGCGCGAGGTGGGCGGCTGGGCCCGCCCATGGGATTCTGATCGCCGCGGTATTAATAGGGGACAGCAGCCGCGCCCTCCGATACCGTCTGCTCAAGTGGTGACCTCTGGATTCGATTCCCGGACAACGCGATTGCGCGGCGGTCTCCTCGGATGAATCGTGATCTCGTGCCCAACGGGTCCGGCGTTTTAGCCGCCGGTGCCGGCTGCGGGCTGAAAGGTGAAGGCCGATGCAGCTATCGGGGTTCATGGTCCGGCCCTTCGTGGAGCAGGGGCTCCGCGAAGAGATCGGCGCGGGTGACACCACCGGCGGTTTCCTGGTTGAGCCGGACGACCGGAGCCAGGCCCTGATCTACGCTAAGAAGCCCGGTGTGGTGTGTGGTCTGCTGCTCGCCGAAGAGACGATCAAAGCGATCGAACCCAACGCTTTAGTCTCCTACCAGGTACACGACGGCGAGCGGGTGCAACCCGGCGATGTGCTCTTGCGCGTGCAGGCCCAGACTCTCACCCTGTTCGCCGCGGAGCGCGCCGCCCTGGACTGGATCCAACAGCTATCGGGCATCGCGACGAAAACGCGTCGCTACGTCGCCCTAGTCGAGCCGTACGGCACCCGGATCACCGACACCCGCAAGGGCGTCCCCGGCATCCGGGTTCTTCAGAAGTACGCGGTCCGCGTGGGCGGCGGCCACAACCACCTGTTCGGCCTGCACAACGCGATCCTGGTTAAGGACAACCACATCAAGGCGGCCGGTGGCTTGACCGAGGCGGTCGAGACGTTGCGGGCAAGGGCTCAGCACACGTTCAAGATCGAAGTGGAATGTGAGACGTTGAGCCAGGTGGAGGAGGCGGTCGCCGCGAACGTCGAGGTGATCATGTTCGACAACATGGACCTCGACGAGATGCGCGCCGGTATCGCGCTGGTCGGTGGTCGCGCGATGACGGAGGCATCGGGCGGCATCCGCGAAGACAACATCGTCGAGGTGGCCAAACTCGGTGTGGACGTCATCTCCGTCGGCGACCTCACCCACAGCGTCGAAGCGCTGGACGTCAGTCTGGACATCGGCGAGGTCAAGCCCAGCGCGCAGCGGTTCATTGCCGAGGCGTTAAAAGCGGACGTCGTCCGTGCCTGACGCCGCCGACTGGCGATCCACCGACGGCGGTGTGATTCCCGCGCTGGACGTGGACTCCGTCGATGCGCTCAGGCGTCTCGTCGAGGCGACCACCGACATCGACGGCATCGTGGCCTACAAGCTCGGGATCGCCGGCGCCCTGCGCCTCGGCCTGCCCGCTGCGGTCCAGGCAATCCGGGAAATATCGCACCTGCCAATAATTTACGACCACCAGAAGGCCGGGCCCGACATCCCGGATATGGCCCACCGGTTCTCGCAGCTCTGCCGCGAGGCCGGCGTCACGGCCATCGTTTTGTTCCCGCTTGCCGGGCAGCGGGCGGTAAGCGAATTCGTCGGCCAAGCGCGTGTGGCGGGTCTGACTCCAATCGTTGGAGGCGCTCTGCCCTTGCCGGAATACTTCGCCAGTGCCGGTGGCTTTGTCGCCGATGATGCGCTCGAGCGCATCTTGGGTGCGGCGGTCGAGCACGGCGCCGGCCACTTTGTCCTCCCCGCCCATGACGCCGCGGCGGTGCGCCTCCACGCGAAGGCTCTCCAGGACCGGGTCGACAGGCCGGTGTTGTTGTTGCCGGGCATCGGAGCGCTGGGAGGCAGCATTCCCGAGGTATTCGCCGCGGCGGTGGGCTGCCGCCGGTATGCGGTGGTGGGCCGCGCGATCGCCGCGGCCGACGATCCGCGCGAGGCGGCGCGCCGGCTGGGCGAAGAGGCGCTCACCGCGGCCGGCGCCAATTGAGGAGGGTACTGATGAGCTTCGATCAGACGGTCGCACTGGACTTCTCGAAGCTGGGCGGCCTGGCGCCCGTGGTGTTGCAGCACGCGGTCACTCGGGAGGTGCTCATGGTCGGGTTCGTGGACGAGGAGGCGTGGGCGAAGACGCTGAGCACCGGTGTGGTGACGCTGTTCCGGCGGACGCTCGGGCGCGTTCAGGTGAAGGGCGAAGACGACGGAAGCCCGCCGTTGCACATCCAACGCATCGCCGTCGACTGTGACTCGGACACCGCCTTGCTGGAGATCGAACCGCAGACACCGGTGTGCCACGACGGGGGCGTGACGTGCTTCAGTAAGCCGGTTGCCGTCCGTGGATGAGGCACAGGTGACGGCGTCGACGGACGTCGGCCCCGCCGGTGCGCGGCGATTCGGGGCGGCGGTCGCGGCGTCGATCGTGGGGTTCGCCTTCGACCTCTACGACCTGTTCATCCTGCTGTTCGTCGCCTCCGCCGTCAGCGAGCTCATCTTTCCCGCGCGCAGCGAAACGCTCTCGCTCGCCGCCGTATACGCCTCGTTCGCGGTGAGTCTGATCATGCGGCCCCTCGGCTCGTTTGTCTTCGGGCCGCTTGCGGACCGGCTCGGGCGGAAGCGACTGCTGCTCGTCACGACCGCGGGCGCCGGGCTTTCGACGGCGTTGATGGGTGCGGTTCCGACGTTCGCGGTGGCCGGTGCCGCAGCGCCAATAGGTTTCATCCTTCTCCGGCTGATACAGGGGTTGTTCGTCGGCGGCATCGTCGCCTCGACGCACACACTTGCCACCGAGACGGTGCCGGAAAATCTGCGCGGCGCGGTGTCGGGCTTGGTCGGCGGGGGAGGACCGGCGGTCGGTGCCGTGTTGGCCTCGGTTGCCAGCCTAATCTGCCATGCACTGTTCCCGGGCGCGCAATTCGCCGTGTGGGGTTGGCGCTTCATGTTTTTCAGCGGGCTGCTGGGTGCGGTGCTGAGCTACCTTCTGCTGCGGGGCGCCGGCGAACCCGCGTCGTGGCAAGACCACGCCGTCGCCGGCGCGTCGACGCACACGACCGTGAAGAGCCTGTTCGAGCGTGGCCGGCGGCGGACGATCCTCACCGGCGTCCTGGTGGTTTCGGGCGCCGGGACGTCGTACTACCTGACGTCCGGTTACCTGCCGACCGTGTATCAGAAGTTCAACAAACTCGACGGCGGCTTGGCGAGCGACTTCCTCATCTGTTCGAGCGTCGTCGTGGCGGTCGGCACTGTGGCCGCCGGGGCGTTGAGCGAAGTCTGGGGGCGCAGGAGGACCCTCGTACTGTTCGGTGTGATCGACCTCGTGGTGGTCCCGTCGCTGTACTGGGTGATCACCCAACTGAACGCGCAGTCCGGCCCCCTGATTTTGCTGTACTCGTTGATCCTCGTGTTCTTGTCCAATGCGATCTATGGCCCCGCGATGATCTACCTCAACGAGCTGTTCCCCACCCGCGTCCGAGCCACCGGGACCGCGTTCCTCTGGAACGGCGGCTTCGCGATCGGCGGCCTCATGACCACCTTCGTGACGTTGGCCAGTCCGACACTCGCAGACATCCCATCGCGGCTGGCTGCCTTTCTCTTCGCCTGGTACGTCATCTTTCTCATCGCCGTCCTGGTCGGCCCGGAGACCATCGGACGGCTCGAGCGGACGGCGGTCACGCCCGTGGCCGAGCCGTCACTTGCCGCGGCCGGCGAGGGTCCCGGGTAGGACCACGAAGCGACTCTCTACCCTGGCGGTCAGGTGCGGCGGCGATATCGCCGAAGGCGGTGCACCGTTGCCACCGTTGGCGAGCCGGTGGCGGGGCGCAGCGCCGCTTCCAACCGAGCTCGAACGTCGTCATCGTCGAGGTGGGCGCCGATCGCCACGAGGCAGTTGGCGACCGCACCGGGCGGCGCGGCCTCGACGTGAACGGCGTCGGCCACCACGTTGACCAGGTAAGTGGGGGTGGCGGCGCCGTACCGCACCGCCACCACACCCTTGAGCCGGTACACCCCGTCTGGGGGATTCTCCAGAAGGTCGAGCAGCGCGCCCGGGTCGACGAGGCCGGTGCTCGTCACCGTGACCGAGTCGGCGTGGGCCGAATGGTGCGCATGCGCTGAGTCGACGTCGACGAACAATTCACGCAAGGACAGCTGGCCAAGCTGGTCTCGTGGCACCGCGACGTCGTACAGCAGTTCTGGGTCGATGTTCCCGTCCATCGCTCCGATGACTGCCGCGCGTGACCCGCGTTGCTGCACCCGGTCTTTCACCCGATCGACCATCGCCGCGCGCTCGGTTTCGGGAAGTCGATCGAGTTTGTTGACGACGATCAGCGATGCCGCCGCGTAACGGGCAGGAGGCGTGGGGCCGACGTCGACGGTGTCGAAGTGCGTTGCGGCGTCGATGACGTCGACCAGCCCGCCGAACCGGACGCCCTTGACATCGCTGAAGCCGATCATGCGAGCGACGCCCGCGGGTTCGGCCACGCCACTGGCCTCGATGATGACGGCGTCGAGTTCGAGCCGTGGATCGGTGAACCTGGCCAACGCGTCGTCGATGCCGTCGTCGTCGGACAGGCAACAGATGCAGCCTCCGGCGATCGACGCGGGCTCGTCGATCTGGCCGGTCACCAGCATGGCGTCGACATTCAGTTCACCGAAATCGTTGATGATGACGCCGATCCGCGCTCCGGGACTGCGCAGCACGTGATTGAGCAGCGTGGTCTTGCCGGCACCGAGATAACCCGTCAAGCCGATCACGGGGATTGCTCGCACAGATCATCCTCCCGCTAACGTTGCAAGAACCAAAGCCTCTGTCCTGCATGTTATCGACTACCGCAGACCGCCCCGACGGCGCGCCGCCGCGCATTATTCTGCCGACAACCGAATAGGGGGCTGAACAGTCCAAAAACAGCCTCCGATAAGAGTTTTCGCCTTCGCTCTGTGAGCTCATTGGTCCTGGCACGCAGCGCTCGGTCGGCGGCAAACTAAGCCGCGTGATGGCGGCGATGCCATCACCTCTTCCGTGGCCGCATCCAGCTTGCAAGGGCGGCCACAACTGATTCCTGACCGCCGAGATTGCCAGTGGTCTCGGTTGACTGAGGAGGACACGGTGTTTGACTTCGGAGCGAGACCGCCCGAAATCAATTCCGGTCTCATGTATGCGGGTCCGGGTTCGGGGCCGATGATGGCTGCGGCCGCCGCGTGGGATGAGATTGCCGCTGAAGTGGGGGCGGCGGCGAGTGGTTATTCGTCGGTGGTGACGGAGTTGAGCGGCGGTCCGTGGGTGGGGCCGGCGTCGGCGTCGATGCTTAAGGCGGTGACGCCGTATGTGTCGTGGTTGTCGGTGATGGCGGCGATGGCGGAGGAGACGGCGAGTCAGGGTCGGGCGGCGGCGGCGGCGTATGAGGCGGCGTTCGCGATGACGGTGCCGCCGCCGGCGATCGCGGCGAATCGGGTGCTGCTGGCGACGCTGGTCGCCACTAATTTTTTTGGGCAGAACACTCCGGCGATCGCCGCCACCGAGGCCGACTACGGGCTGATGTGGGCTCAGGACGCGGTGGCGATGTATGGCTATGCGGGTGCCTCGGTGTTGGCCTCGGCGCTCGAGCCGTTCCCGGCGCCGCCGAACACCACGACCCCGGACGCCACCACCGACCAGGCCATGG
>NZ_LZJC01000151.1 GCF_001666755.1 Mycobacterium sp. E1214
CGGTGGCGCGCTTGTCGATAGCGGAACTGTCGACATCAACGGCGGAGCGGTTCTCGGGTCCGCCGGCACGCTGACCGACAACGGCGCCGTGACCGTCACCAACGGGGGTGCCCTCTCCGTCGACGGCGGATCGGTGCTCGGCTCCGGCGGCGTGCTCACCGACAACGGCAGCCTCACCGTCGCGAACGGCGGCACCCTGTCCATGAACGGCGGGGCGGTCGTCGGCTCCGGGGGCACGGTGACCGTCGGCTCGGGGGGCACGCTCACCGATGGCGGTACCGTCAGCGTCGGCAGCGGTGGGCTTCTCGGGTCGGGCGGCACCCTGACCGACGGCGGGACCGTGACGGTCAGCGCCGGTGGCACCCTGACCGACGGCGGGACCGTGACGGTCAGCGCCGGTGGCACCCTGACCGACGGTGGCACCGTGACGGTCAGCGCCGGTGGCACCCTGACCGACGGTGGCACCGTGACGGTCAGCGCCGGCGGCGCCCTGACCGACGGCGGCACGCTGACCGTCGATTCCGGAGGCGTGCTCACCGACAGCGGCTCGTTCATGCTGAATTCCGGTGTGACGCTTGCCGACAACGGCACGCTCAACATCGACAGCGGCCTGAATCTCACCGGCAGCACCATCAACGTCGGCCCCACCGGTGCGCTCAACGTCGACGACGGGGGCGCACTTACCGTCGGCTCCACCGGCACCCTGACCGACGGTGGTGTCGTCACCGTGGATTCGGGTGGCGTGTTGACGGATAGCGGTGCGCTGACGATCAATCCGGGTGCCACGTTGACCAATGGTGGCTCCCTGACGGTGGGGCCGGGCGTCACCCTCGTGGACAACGGGACGCTGAACGTCAACAGCGGCACCGGCATCGCCGGCACCGTCGACATCGGAACCACCGGTGCGCTCAACGTCAACAGCGGCACCCTCACCGTCGCGGCCGGCGGCGCGCTGACCGACGGCGGCGCCGTGACGATCAACGGGGCCGGCACGTTGACCGACGGCGGAACCATCACGGTCAGCGGGGGAGCGGTCCTGGGTTCGGGTGGCACCCTCACCGACGGCGGCGCCGTCACGATCACCGGCGGCGGCGGGCTGACGGTCGACGGCGGTACGGTCCTCGGCTCCGGCGGCGCGGTCACGGTGGGCGACGGCGGCACTCTCACTGTCGCAAACGGCGGTGCGCTCTCCGTCGACGGTGGATCCGTTCTCGGGTCGGGCGGGACACTCACGGTGGGTTCGGGCGGCACCTTGGCCGACAGCGGCACCGTAACCGTCACCGGCGGCGGAGTCCTGGGATCGGGTGGCGCCCTGACCGACGGCGGCAGTGTGACCATCGGCTCCACCGGAACCTTGGCGGACGGCGGCACCGTGACCGTCACCGGGGGCGGGATGCTCACCGACGCCGGAACACTCACCAACACGGGCGGCACCCTCGTCGTCAGCACCGGCGGTACCGACAGCGGCGCCTTCACCGTAAGCCCCGGAGTGGCCTTCACTGACGGCGGCACGGTGGCGGTCAACACCGGTGGCACCGTGAGCGACAGCGGGACCATCACCGTCACCGGGACGCTCACCGACGGCGGCGCGGTCACGATCGATTCCGGCGGCACCCTCACCGACGCGGGTACCGTGACCGTCGGCTCCGGAGGCACCCTTGCCGACGGCGGCACGCTGACCGTCGGCCCGGGTGTCACCCTGACCGATAGCGGCACCGTGACGGTCATTCAGGGTGGCACGTTAACGGACAGCGGCACACTGACCGTCACCTTGGGTGGCGCGCTATCGGACAGCGGGACAGTGACGGTCGCCAGCGGCGGGACTTTGACCGACGGCGGCGCCGTCACCGTGAATACGGGTGGCGTGTTGACCGACAGTGGTGCGGTGACGGTCCATTCGGGTGCCACACTGACCAACGGTGGTTCGCTGACGGTGGGTCCGGGCGTCACCCTTGTCGACGACGGAACGCTGAACATCAACGGCGGCACGGGGATTGCCGGCACCATCGACGTCGGATCCACGGGTGCGCTCAACGTCAACGACGGCGGCACGCTCACGGTCGGGGCCACCGGCACGATCACCGACGGCGGTGCAGTCACGGTCAATACCGGTGGTGCGCTCGTCGATAGCGGCGCCGTCAACGTCAACGGTGGCGCGATCCTCGGCTCCGCCGGGACGTTGACCGACGACGGCACCGTGACGGTCGCGAACGGCGGAACGCTTTCCGTCGACGGTGGATCGGTGCTCGGCTCGGGTGGCCTCCTCACCGACAGCGGCGCCCTCACGGTCGCCGACGGCGGCAGCCTCACCGTCAACGGCGGATCCGTCGTCGGCTCCGGCGGCACCGTGACGGTCAGCTCCGGCGGGTTGCTGACCGACAGCGGCACTGTAACCGTCAGCGGCGGTGGGCTTCTCGGGTCGGGCGGCACGCTCACCGACGGCGGCACCGTGACGGTCGGCGCCGGCGGCACCCTTACCGACGCGGGCACCGTGACCGTCAGCTCGGGCGGCACGCTGGCCGACGGGGGGACGCTGACCGTCAGTGCGGGTGGCGCATTGTCCGACGGTGGCTCCGTGGCCGTCGACGCCGGCGGCACCTTGCTCGACGGCGGCACGGTGACGGTCAACGCCGGCGGCACCCTGACCGACAGCGGGTCGTTGACCGTCGCCGGTGGCGGGACGCTGACCGACGGCGGCGCCGTCACCATCGACTCGGGCGGAACGCTGACCGATAGCGGTGCGCTGACGGTCAATTCGGGCGGCGTGTTGACCGACGGCGGCACGTTCACCATCGACTCCGGTGTCACCCTCGTCGACAACGGCACCGTCAACATCGACAGCGGTATGAGCCTGACCGGCAGCACCATCGACGTGGGCGCCACCGGTGGCCTCAACGTCGACGACGGCGGCACCCTCACCGTCGGCGCCACGGGCACGTTGACCGACGGCGGCACCGTCACCATCGACTCCGGTGGCGCGCTGGTAGACGGCGGCACCGTCACGGTCAACGGTGGAACGATCCTCGGCTCGGGTGGCACCCTGGCTGACGGCGGCAGCCTCACCGTCACCGACGGCGGCACCCTGTCCGTCAACGGCGGTGCCGTGCTCGGCTCCGCCGGAACTGTCACCGACAGCGGCACTTTCACCGTCGCGGACGGCGGCACCGTGTCGGTCAACGGCGGCACGATCCTCGGCTCCGGCAGCACTCTGACGGTGCAATCCGGCGGCAGTCTCACCGTCGCGGACGGCGGCACCCTGTCCGCCAACGGCGGCGCCGTCGTCGGCTCCGGCGGCGCAGTGACCATCGACTCCGGCGGCGCCCTCACCGACAGCGGCACAGTGACCGTCGGTGGCTCAGGGCTGGTCGGGTCCGGGGGCACCCTGACCGACGACGGCACGCTCACCATCAGTGCCGGCGGCGTCCTCGGCGACGGCGGCACCGTCACCGTCGGTCCGGGCGGCGCGCTGACCGACGGCGGCGCGCTGACCGTCGGCTCCGGAGGTGCCCTGACCGTCGATTCCGGCGGCGCCGTGACGGACAGCGGGGCCTTGACCGTCGCCGGCGGCGGGACCCTGACCGACGGCGGCACCCTGACCGTCACCGGGGGCGGCACGTTGACCGACAGCGGCTCGGTGACCGTCGCCAGCGGTGGCACGTTGACCGACAGCGGCTCGGTGACCATCACCAGCGGCGGCACGCTCACTGACAGCGGCTCGGTGACCATCACCAGCGGTGGCACCATGACCGACAGCGGGACGCTCACCGTCGGTTCCGGCGTCACCCTGACCGACGACGGCACCCTCGACATCAACAGCGGTGTCAGCCTTTCCGGCACGATCGATGTCGGTTCGACCGGCGCGGTGAACGTCAACAACGGTGGCGCCCTGGCCGTCAACACCGGCGGAGCGCTGACCGACGGTGGCGTGGTGACGGTGAATCCCGGTGGCACGCTAACCGACAGCGGAGCGGTCACGATCAACGCGGGCGGCAGCCTGTCGGATGCCGGTGCGCTGACGGTCAATTCGGGCGGCCTGCTGACCGACGACGGCACCGTCACCATCGGCGGCAGCCTGACCGACAACGGCGCGGTCGATGTGGGCGCCGCCGGCGCGGTCGATGTCGACGGTTCGCTCACCGTCAACACCGGCGCCACGCTGTCCGACGGCGGCACCGTGACCGTCAGCTCCGGCGGGGTGCTCACCGATGGCGGTGTGGTGACGGTTAATTCGGGCGGCGCGCTGGTCGACGGCGGGACCGTGACGGTCGACGGCGGTTCGGTGCTGGTGCCGGCGGGTTCGCTCGTCGACGACGGCAGTGTGACGGTGGCCAACGGCGGCGTGCTGTCGGTCGATGGCGGCTCGTTGCTCGGCTCGGGTGGGACGCTCACCGATGGCGGCAGCTTGACCGTCGCGGACGGCGGTGCGCTGTCGGTCAACGGCGGGTCGGTGGTCGGGTCCGGCGGCACCGTGACCGTGGGCCCCGCCGGCACGCTGACCGACTCGGGCACGGTCACCGTCAGCGGCGGGGGTTTGCTGGGCTCGGAGGGCAGCCTGACCGACGGCGGCACCGTGACGGTCAGCGCCGGCGGCGTGCTCACCGATGGCGGTGTGGTGACGGTTAATTCGGGCGGCGCGCTGGTCGACGGTGGGACGGTGACGGTCGACGGCGGTTCTGTGCTGGTGCCGGCGGGTTCGCTCGTCGACGACGGCAGTGTGACGGTGGCCAATGGCGGTGTGCTGTCGGTCGATGGCGGCTCGTTGCTCGGCTCGGGTGGGACGCTCACCGATGGCGGGAGCTTGACCGTCGCGGACGGCGGTGCGCTGTCGGTCAACGGCGGGTCGGTGGTCGGGGCAGGCGGGACAGTGACCGTAGGCCCCGCCGGCACGCTGACCGACTCAGGCACGGTCACCGTCAGCGGCGGGGGATTGCTGGGCTCGGGGGGCAGCCTGACCGACGGCGGCACCGTGACGGTCAGCGCCGGCGGCGTGCTCACCGACGGCGGCACCGTCACAGTCGACGCCGGCGCGACGCTCACCGACAGTGGCGCCGTCACCGTCCTGGGCGGTGGCACGCTGACCGACGGCGGCACGATCACGGTCGGGGCAGGCGGCACCCTGACCGACGGCGGCACCATCACCGTCAGTTCGAGCGGAGCGCTGACCAGCGGTGGCACCGTCACCGTCGGCGGCATCCTCGCCGACAGCGGCGTCGTCACCGCCGGCTCGGGCAGCACGTTCACCGTCGATCCGGGCGCCTTGATTCCGATCCTCAACGGCGGCGCCTTCGTCGTCGGTCCCGGCGAGGTCGTCACCGTCGGACCAGGGGGCAGCTACACCGCCGCCGGTGTCGTCGGGCCGGTCACCATCGCCCCCGGCGCGGTGCCGCCGCCGACGCCGCCCCCCGTGGTCTTCGGCGTCTCCCCGAGCGGCCTCGCCTCGCCCGGCCTGGCCGGACTCGCGGGGCTCTCCGGTATTCAAGCGCCACAGGACAATTCAGCGTTGGCCGCGTGCGATTCGGACGACAGGTCCTGCTGTCGATACATAGACGCAAACGGTGGTCGCTGCTGCTGGG
This sequence comes from Mycobacterium sp. E1214, assembly GCF_001666755.1. Taxonomy (GTDB): domain Bacteria; phylum Actinomycetota; class Actinomycetes; order Mycobacteriales; family Mycobacteriaceae; genus Mycobacterium. Next base: position 5,574 of record NZ_LZJC01000151.1, read on the forward strand.
ATCTCTTCACCCGCGAGGTTGACTGATGGGGCAGGAGGAATAGTGAATAGTGTTGTGCAAGAATCGGATTCGAAGGACGCGACGGCGCAGCCGCGGATCCGGGCCGGTAAAGCCTCCGGACGCCGGGGCAAGGCGATCGCGCACGGACCGCTGTCCGTGCCGGTGAGCTGGTCGACCACCGCCCCGCGGATCCAGACGGCCTCCCCGTTGTCCGCAGCGGCCAATCGCAATACCCCTTCGCCCGCCGCCGGTAACCCGATGGCCAGCACGTACTCCAAGGGGCTGATGGCGTTGCTCGCCGGCCCGCGTGTGCTCCCCCCGCGTGGGTGTTCCGCGTGCGCCGACGGGACGCGCCCGGGGGCCGGTCAAAACCTCACAGCCGCAGGGGATCTCGTCGGCCAGCCCGCTCAAGGCGCCGAGCCGCCGCGCATCGCGGGCCCCACCATCGTCCTGCGCGTCCTGCCGGGGCAAACCGTCACGCTGCCGTTCGGCAGCACCATCGCTCTTGGTGAAGGCACCACCATGCTGGTCGACAGCGGCTTCGTCACGGTGGAAGGCCCGGGGGCGCGCATCGCCAACGTGCCCGTCACCGTCAACGACGGCGGTACCGTCACCACCCTCGGCCGGTGTTGCGCGGCCGGCGCCGTGATCCCCTCCGATACGCGGCTGTTCGCGGGCAGCTACGGCGCCTTCACCCTCACGCAGTATCGACGCGCCGGGGTCGAAGTCGAACTGTTCAGCGGCTCCGCTACCACCGGTGCCGGACCGCGCGCGGGCGAGGTATCCACGCCCGCGGGCCGCACCGCCAACGCCGCCGTCGGGGCCGACGGCGCCACCATCACCAACGTGGCGGGCACCCTCACCGTCACCACCAGGCGTTATCCGCAACTGCGACTCTGCAACGGCGCGCCGCCGCGTTCCTAGCCCCCAACAGGCCTTTCGCCGTCCGGCACGACGCCGTGCCGCGCCGGCCGGCAAACGTGGCCAGGCCGCGCCCGCGAAACGGCTCGTATAGTCGACGGGGGTCGGGACTGGACAGGAGGACACGTGGCGGGTCGGCCTTTGCAACGTTTCGAAGTCGTCGGTACTGAACAACTCACGCGGCACATGATCCGGGTTGTGCTGCGAAGCAGCGACTTCAGCTCCTTCGTGCCCAGCAAATTCACCGACTCCTACGTCAAGCTGGCCTTCGTCGCCGACGACATCGACGTCTCGGCGCTGCCGCAGCCGTTGACCCTCGACAGCTTCTCCGGCCTGCCGCCCGAGAAGCGGCCCTCGGTGCGCACCATCACGGTGCGCCGCGTCGACGTGGCGGCACACGAAATCACGCTGGACCTGGTGACCCACGGGGAACACGGGGTGGCGGGGCAGTGGGCCGCCGCCGCCCGTCCCGGCCAGACCATCTACCTGATGGGCCCCGGCGGCGCGTACACGCCCGACCCCGCGGCCGACTGGCATCTGCTGGCCGGCGACGAGTCGGCGCTCCCGGCGATCTCCGCCGCGCTGGAGGCCCTGCCGGCCAGCGCGGTCGGCAAGGCCTTCATCGAGGTCGCCGGCCCGGAAGACGAGATCCCGCTGGTGGCGCCGGACGGCGTCGAGGTGCACTGGGTCTACCGCGGCGGCCGGGCGGACTTGGTCCCCGAGGACCGCGCCGGTGATCACTCGCCGCTCGTCGAGGCCGTCACCACCACGCTGTGGCTGCCGGGCCAGGTCCACGTCTTCATCCACGGCGAGGCGCAGGCCGTCATGCACAACCTGCGGCCCTTCATCCGCAAGGAGCGTGGCGTCGACGCGAAGTGGGCGTCGTCGATCTCCGGGTACTGGCGTCGGGGCCGCACCGAAGAGACGTTCCGGCAGTGGAAAAAGGAGCTGGCGCAGGCGGAGGCCGGCGGGTCCTGACGACTTCGCCTGCCGCTGCGGCGGGCTGGCATGCTCTTTCCCATGGCACTGTCACCGCATTTCGGGGATTACCAGAACGAGATCTATCTGCGAGGCCTGGCCGGTGTGGTCCCGCCGCTGCCGATGGTCTTCTCCGAGCTGGAGGCCAAGGCCGCCACGGCGCTGCCGTCCTCGGTGTGGTCGTATGTCGCCGGCGGAGCGGGTGACGAGCGCACCCAGCGGGCCAACGCCACGGCGTTCGAACGCTGGGGGCTGATGCCCCGCATGTTCGTGGGCGCCGCGCAGCGCGACCTGTCGGTCGACCTGTTCGGCCTGAGCCTGCCGACGCCCGCGTTCCTGGCGCCGATCGGGGTGATCGGGATCTGCGCCCAGGACGGCCACGGCGACCTGGCCACCGCTCGAGCGGCCGCGCACACCGGTGTCCCGATGGTCGCCTCCACCCTGTCCGTCGACCCGATGGAGGACGTCGCCGCCGCCCTGGGTGACACCCCCGGCTTCTTCCAGCTCTACACCCCCAACGACCGCGAGCTGGCCGCCAGCTTCGTGCACCGCGCCGAGGCGGCCGGGTTCAAGGGCATCGTCGTCACGCTGGACACCTGGGTGACCGGCTGGCGGCCGCGCGACCTGAGCACCGCCAACTTCCCCCAACTCCGCGGGCACTGCCTGGCCAACTACACCAGCGACCCCGTGTTCCGCGCCGGCCTGCAACGGACCCCGGAAGAGGACCCGCAGGCCGCCGTGCTGCGCTGGGTGCAGGTCTTCGGTTCCGCGCTGACCTGGGACGACCTGCCCTGGCTGCGGTCGCTGACCGATCTGCCGCTGCTGGTCAAGGGCATCTGCCACCCCGACGACGCCCGTCGCGCCAAGGACGGCGGCGTCGACGGCATCTACTGCTCCAACCACGGCGGTCGGCAGGCCAACGGCGGCCTGCCCGCCATCGAGTGCCTGCCCGGCGTGGTCGAGGCGGCCGACGGGCTGCCCGTGTTGTTCGATTCGGGTGTGCGCAGCGGCTCCGACATCGTCAAGGCGCTGGCGCTGGGCGCCACCGCGGTGGGCGTGGGCCGCCCCTACGCCTACGGGCTGGCGCTGGGCGGCGACGACGGCATCGTGCATGTGCTGCGCAGCCTGCTCGCCGAGGCGGACCTGATCATGGCCGTCGACGGCTATCCGACGCTGCAAGATCTCACCCCGGACACGCTGCGGCGCGTCGACTGAGCCGCCGCGTCCGCGCCTGCCACCGTGAGGGCGTGGACGAGATACTCGAGGAGTTCGACGAGTACCTGGGGCTGCAGTGCGGCCGCTCGGCGCACACCCGCCGCGCCTACCTCGGCGATCTGCGGTCGCTGTGGGCGTTTCTGCAGCAGCGCGGCGTCGACCTCGCGGGATTGAGCCTGCCGCTGTTGCGCGCCTGGCTGGCGTCGGCCGCGGGGGCCGGGACGGCCCGCACGACGCTGGCCCGGCGCACCTCGGCCGTCAAGTCCTTCACCGCATGGGCCGTCCGCCGCGGCCTGCTCGCCGAGGACCCCGCCGCGCGGCTGCAGGTGCCCAAGGCGCACCGCACGTTGCCGGCGGTGCTGCGCCAGGACCAGGCCCTCGACGCCATGAGCGCCGCCAAGTCCGGTGCGCAACAAGGGGATCCGAGAGCGCTGCGGGACCGGCTGATCGTCGAGATGTTGTACGCCACCGGGATCCGGGTGAGCGAGCTGTGCGGCTTGGACGTCGACGATGTCGACTCCCATCATCGGCTGATCCGGGTCCTCGGCAAGGGCAACAAGCAGCGCACCGTGCCCTTCGGCGTGCCCGCGGCCGACGCGCTCGGCGCGTGGCTGAGCACCGGCCGGCCGGCGCTGGCGACCGCGGAGTCGGGTCCTGCGCTGCTGTTGGGCGCCCGGGGCCGGCGCCTCGACGTGCGGCAGGCCCGCACCGTCGTGCATGAGACGGTCTCGGCCGTCGACGGCGCCCCGGACATCGGGCCGCACGGGCTGCGGCACAGCGCGGCCACTCACCTGTTGGAGGGTGGGGCCGACCTGCGGGTGGTTCAGGAGCTGCTCGGCCATTCGAGCCTGGCGACGACGCAGCTCTACACCCACGTCGCGGTGTCGCGGCTGCGGGCGGTGCACGACCAGGCGCATCCCCGGGCCTGACGTCCGGTCGCCGCGGGCGCCGGCGGCTCTCTCCGGGGTGGCAGGCGAAGTGCCCGCCTCGTAGCGACAAGCGCGGCACCGCGCGGGGTGGCTCTCGTCGGGGTGGCAGGCGAAGTGCCCGCCTCGTAGCGACAAGCGCCGCCACGTGACCCGTGGCGGCCTGTTGTCGCTCTGAGGCGGGCACAACGGCATTAGCCCCCGAACCCGAGGCTCCTGGGGCCCGTGGGACGGGTGATCCGACCCCGCGGGCGCAGCGGCTTGAGCCGGATCGGCGTCGACCCCAACAGCCCCAGCGGGTCGACGTAGTGCGCTCCCGACGCCGGCCCCCACATGGCGCCCCAGTGCAGGCACGCCGCTGCCGGGCACCCGGAGTGCCCGGCCAGCAGCTCACCCAGCGCGGTTCCGGCCGTCACCTGCTGGCCGGCCCGCACCGCCGTCCGCACGGGCTCGTAGCTGGTGCGCAGTCCGCCCGGATGCGCCACCGACACCACCGGCCGCCCCGCCAGCGAACCGGCGAACACCACGACGCCGTCGCCCGCGGCGTATACCGGTTGGCCGGGCCGCCCGGCCAGGTCGACGCCGCGGTGGCCGGGCAGCCAGTCGGGCGTCGGCGCGTCGAAACCCCGGGTCACGGCCGGGACGGGCCGCAGCGGCCAGTCCAGCCGGCCCTCGTCCGCGTGCGCCGCCCCGGCGGCGCCGATGCTCACCACCAGCGTCGCCCCGGCGGCGCCGATGCTCATCACCAGCGTCGACGCGGCGGCGCCGATGCTCACCACCAGCGCCGGCGCGGCGGCCACGAGAATCGACCCGACGGTCAGCGCCACACGCCGCACCCAGGCAGTCCAGCGTGACCGCGACGGCCGCACCAGCCGGGTCGGCAGCGGCTGTGGACAAAACCACCTGCTGAGTCGGTGTAAACTGCTGGTCGCAGCTCGTTCGCGGGCTGACTTCGCGCGTCCGCACCGCGGTCCCGTTCCACTGGGTCCGCACCAGCATGCCGAGCGGTCCCGCCTCACCAGCGGGTTCGGCAGCAGCAGGCGCCAGGGCCCGGCTTCACCCGACGCCGGGCGACAACCGACACAAATTAAGGCACAACCATGGCCGTAGTCACCATGAAGCAGCTGCTGGATAGCGGCACCCACTTCGGGCACCAGACCCGTCGCTGGAATCCCAAGATGAAGCGGTTCATCTTCACCGACCGCAACGGCATCTACATCATCGACTTGCAGCAGACGCTGACCTTCATCGACAAGGCGTACGAGTTCGTCAAGGAGACCGTCGCCCACGGTGGATCGGTGCTGTTCGTCGGCACCAAGAAGCAGGCGCAGGAGTCGGTCGCCGCCGAGGCGACCCGGGTCGGCATGCCGTATGTGAACCAGCGCTGGCTGGGCGGGATGCTCACCAACTTCTCCACCGTCCACAAGCGGCTGCAGCGTCTCAAGGAGCTCGAGGCGATGGAGCAGACCGGTGGCTTCGAGGGTCGCACCAAGAAGGAAATCCTGATGCTGACCCGGGAGAAGAACAAGCTGGAGCGCAGCCTGGGCGGTATCCGCGACATGGCCAAGGTGCCGTCGGCGATCTGGGTCGTCGACACCAACAAGGAGCACATCGCCGTCGGTGAGGCCCGCAAGCTGGGCATCCCGGTCATCGCGATCCTGGACACCAACTGCGACCCGGACGAGGTCGACTACCCGATCCCGGGCAACGACGACGCGATCCGCTCCGCCGCGCTGCTCACCAAGGTGATCGCCTCCGCCGTCGCCGAGGGCCTGCAGGCCCGCGCCGGCGTCGGCCGCGGCGACGGCAAGCCCGAGGCGCAGGCCGCCGAGCCGCTCGCCGAGTGGGAGCAGGAGCTGCTCGCTTCGGCGACCGCGACCGCCGCTCCGGCCGGCAACGACGCCACGGCCGGCGCCCCCGAACCAACCCCCACGGAAGGCTAATATGGCGAACTTCACCGCCGCCGACGTCAAGCGGCTCCGGGAACTCACCGGGGCCGGCATGCTCGACTGTAAAAACGCGCTGGCCGAGTCCGACGGCGACTTCGACAAGGCCGTCGAGGCGCTGCGCATCAAGGGCGCCAAGGACGTCGGCAAGCGGGCCGAGCGGGCCACGGCCGAGGGGCTGGTCGCGGCCAAGGACGGCGCGCTCATCGAGCTGAACTCCGAGACGGACTTCGTCGCCAAGAACGCCGAGTTTCAGGCGCTCGCCGACCAGATCGTCACGGCCGCCGTCGCGTCCAAGGTCGCCGACCTCGCCGAGCTCAACGCCGCAAGCGTCGACGGCGGCAAGACTGTCGAGCAGGCGATCGCCGAGCTCTCCGCCAAGATCGGCGAGAAGCTGGTGTTGCGCCGCGTCGCCAACTTCAGCGGCACCGTCGAGACCTACCTGCACCGTCGCGCGGCCGACCTGCCGCCGGCGGTGGGCGTGCTCGTCGAGTACGAGGGCTCGGATTCCGACGCCGCCCACGCGGTCGCGCTGCAGATCGCCGCGCTCAAGGCGCGCTACCTGTCCCGCGACGACGTGCCGGAGGACGTGGTGGCCAGCGAGCGCCGCATCGCCGAGGAGACCGCCAAGGCGGAGGGCAAGCCCGAGCAGGCCCTGCCCAAGATCGTCGAGGGCCGGCTTAACGGATTCTTCAAGGACGCCGTGCTGCTCGAGCAGCCGTCGGTGTCCGACAGCAAGAAGACCGTCAAGGCGCTACTGGACGACGCCGGCGTCACCGTGACCCGGTTCGTTCGCTTCGAGGTGGGCCAGGCTTAACGCGCGAGCCCCGGCGCGTTAGCGTCGGGGCTATGCGACACGTGCACGCCTTCGGCGACGACGCTCTGGGTGAGCTGGACGCGGTGGGCCTGGCCGACGCCCTGCGCGCCGGCCTGGTCGGCCGGGCGGAGGTGGTCGAGGCCGCCATCGCCCGCACCGAGGCCGTCGACCCCCTCCTCAACGGCCTGGCCTACGCGGCCTTCACCCAGGCCCGGGCCGCCGTAGCGGGCGGGGCCGAGGCCGGCGACCGCCGGTTCTTCGCGGGCGTGCCGACGTTCATCAAGGACAACGTCGACGTGGCCGGCCAGCCGAGCATGCACGGCGCCGACGCGTGGACCCCGTTCGACGCCGCCGCCGACAGCGTGTTCACCCGGCTCTACCTCGCCACGGGGTTGACGTCGCTGGGCAAGACGCAACTCTCGGAGTTCGGCTTCAGCGCGTCGGCCGAACACCCGCGGCTGGGCCCGGTCCGCAACCCGTGGAACACCGACTACACGGCGGGGGCGTCGTCGTCGGGCTCCGGCGCCTTCGTGGCGGCCGGGGTGGTCCCGATCGCGCACGCCAACGACGGCGGGGGATCGATCCGAATTCCCGCCGCTTGCAACGGGCTGGTCGGCCTCAAGCCCTCCCGCGGACGGCTTCCGCTGGAGCCGGTGTTGCGGCGGATGCCGGTGGGCATCGTGGCCAACGGGGTCCTCACCCGCTCCGTGCGTGACACGGCGGGGTTCTACCGGGAGGCCGAACGTATCTGGCGGAACCCCAAGCTCGCGCCGGTCGGCGACGTCACCGGGCCCGGCCGGCAACGGCTGCGGATCGCGGTGGTGACCCGCTCGGTGCAGCGCGAGTGCAGCCCGCAGATGCGGGAGCTGACCATGAAGTCGGCCGGGCTGCTCGAGGAGCTCGGCCACCGCGTCGAGCGGGTCGACGAACCGCCGGTGCCGGCCAGCTTCGTCGACGACTTCGTGCTGTATTGGGGATCTTTGGCGTTGGCGCAGATGCGCGCCGGGCGGCACCTGTTCGGCAAGACGTTCGACCGCGGCCGCCTCGACGCGTTGACGCTGGGGCTGGACCGGCACACCCGCCGCAACCTGCACCGGCTGCCGCTGGCGATCGCACGGCTGCGCCGGATCCGCGGCCGCACCGCGCGGTTCTTCGCCACCTATGACGCCGTGCTGACGCCGACCGTCGCCGACGAGACGCCGCGCATCGGCTTTCTCGCGCCGACGGACTACCGCCAGGTGATCGCCCGGCTGACCGACTGGGTGTCGTTCACCCCGCTGCAGAACGTCACGGGCGAGCCGGCGATCTCGTTGCCCCTGGCGCAGTCCGCCGACGGCATGCCCGTCGGCATGATGCTCGCGGCGGACGTCGGACAGGAAGCGCTGCTGCTGCAGCTGGCCTTCGAGCTGGAGGAGGCGCACCCGTTCGCGCGCATCCAGGCGGCGTGATCAGTCGGTCCCAAGCTTTTCGAGCATTCGCTTGAATTCGCGCTGCTGGGCGTCGGTGAGCTTGCTCAGGATCCGGGCGTCGGCGGTGCGCACCGCGCCCTCCGCGCGCTTGAGCAGGGCCCGCCCCTGGCTGGTCAGCGTCGCCGGCAGCGCCCGTCCCGACGACACCGACGACGGGCGCGCCACCACGCCGGCCTCCTCGAGCTTGCGCAGCACCGTATTCATCGCCTGGGGCGTGACATTGGTGTGCCGCGACAATTCGGCGCTCGACATGCCGGGATACATCGAAAGGATGCGCAGGCAAACGAATTCGGGGAGCGTCAGGCCCAGCGGGCCCAGCACGGCGGAGACTTCCGGACGCAGCACCGCGCCCACTCGGTAGAGCAGGAATCCCAGCGGAGCGTCGTCGACGTGACCCATGTCAACGATATTGACATATTCCGCCGCCCGAATGCGCCAAGCGGGTCGCCGTGGTTGTCCGTTGCCCAAGCGGGTAACCGACCACGAGCGGCGCGGTGGTGGCACCGCGCCCTGGCGCACGAGGAGGTTCCATGCCGAAGACGACGAAAGGCGGCAAGCCCAAGGACAGCGAACTGCCGAGCACGCTGCAGCGTTCCAACGCCAAGGCGCAACGGACATTCGCCAAGACCCACGACGCCGCCGCCGACGAATACGGCGACGAAGAGCGCGCCCATCGGGTGGCGTACTCCGCCCTCAAGCACAGCTTCGAAAAGGTGGGCGATCATTGGGAGCCCAAGGAGCACAAGGGCCCATCCGACGAACGGGCGGAAAGCGGCGGCCCCCGCGCCACCGGGGAGTCGGCCGAGGGCGTCAACGCCAACGCCACCAAAAAGCACCTGCTCGACGTGGCCCGGCGCCTCGGGGTGCAGGGCCGGTCGACGATGAACAAGGCGGACCTGGTCGACGCGATCAAGAAGCACAATCGCAAGGTCCGCGGCCGGTAAGCCGCGTCCGCCGCGACTGTGACGTAGCCCGCACCCCGTCGACTCGTTTAGGGGCGTCGGTACCGGGCACCCGCGGGCCATGGTCGCCTCAACCACCTCCAGCGAATTGCACCGGTGCCTCAGCGATGTCGTCTTCCCGGCGAACAAGCGCGAACTCCTCGGGGCCGCCGAGCGCAACGGCTGTGACACCCAGACTCTGCACGCGCTGTCGGCCATCCCGTCCGGGACCTACACCAACGTCGCGCAGATCGCCTCGTCGGTCACGATCGCCGACGAGCGTGATAGGCCGGACCTCCCGCGGGCCGCCGCCGCGCGCCCCCGAGACGCGGCACCGAAATCGACCGACACCACCGACGACTTCCCGGTGCTGGGCCCCATGGTCGAACACGTCCACGAAAATCCCGACCGCTGAGCCGGTTTCGGCCGCGGCCGCTACAGGATCGGGCGGCCGCCGGTGACCGCCACTCGCGCGCCCGAGATGTAGCTCGCGTCGTCGGAGGCGAGCAGCACATAGACGGGCGCGAGTTCGGCGGGCTGACCCGCGCGACCTAACGGCGTGTTTTCCCCGAACGATTCGACTTTCTCCGGCGGCATCGTCGCGGGAATGAGCGGCGTCCAGATGGGGCCGGGCGCCACGCTGTTCACCCGGATTCCCTTCTCGCCCAACAATTGCGCCAGGCTCGCCGAGAAGTTGGCGATCGCCGCCTTGGTCGCCGCGTACGGCGCCAGGGTGGGATTCGGGCTATCGGAGTTGACCGAGGAGCTGCCGATGATCGACGACCCGGGGGCCATGTGCGGGACGGCCGCCTTGGTGAGGTAGAAGTGCGCGCCGACGTTGAGCCGGAACGTGTAATCCCATTCCTCGTCGCTGATGTCGTCCAGACTCTGATGGGTCATCTGGAAGGCGGCGTTGTTGACGAGGATGTCCACCCCGCCGAGTTCGGTCACCGCGCGCTCCACGACCGCGCGGCAGTGGGCCGGGTCGGACAGGTCGCCGGGAACCAGGACGCACTTGCGGCCCGCCTCGGTCACGTGGCGCTCGACATCGCGCGCGTCGTCGTCCTCGTTGAGGTAAGCGATCAGCACGTCAGCGCCCTCCCGGGCAAACGCTATCGCGACGGCCCGCCCGATTCCGCTGTCACCGCCGGTGATGATCGCCCTCTTGCCGGTCAGTTTTCCCGAGCCCCGGTATGAGTCTTCTCCGCAATCGGGAATGGGGTCCATTTGTGACTGGACACCGGGGACCTGTTGTTGCTGCGTCGTAAAGCCCACGCCGTTTTCCTCTCCGGGATTCTGAAAGCGATTGAGTGTGAAGGTCAGGGTTCGCGCGGGGCGGGGCCCGCGGTCGGCACGTCGGGATCGTCGTCGGCGGGCGGCTCCGGGTCGCGCCATTCCTCGGCCCGACTCGGCCGGTTACCCTGCATGGTGCCGCTCAGTTCCTGCTTCAGCTGCTCGTCTTCGCGAGCGCTGTGCTTGGCGTTTCCGCGTTCCATGCTCTTCACCCCTACCGTGACGTCAGCGTGCGTAGCCCGGCCCGGCGCAACGGCCGGCCGGATTCCCACGCTCGGACTACCCGCCGGGAGACGGCTCAATCGCGGTACCTCCCCGGGCGGTAGTCATGTGAGTTGTGAGACCAATGATATTTCTGGGGCCATAGTTGCTGAGGTATAAGGCCTTATCGGTGCATTTGCTCGCCGCCATTTCCCGCTATTGGTTGACGTTGCGGGTTTAAGCCCGCGTCGGAATGGCTATCGAAACTGCTGTGGTTTGTCGCCCTTTCGGGGGGCGCGATTGTTCGACAGGAAAGGAATTTCCCATGAAATCGATGACCGGCATCAAAACCGCAATTGCCGCCGGGGGGATCGGAGCGGCGGCGGTGTTCACGACGGCGACGGCGTTCGCCGCGCCGCCCACCATCCAGGCGTTCGGCAGCAGCGAGCAACTGGTCGACGGCCCGCTGATCACCAGTTACACGGTGAGCAACCTGCAACCGAGCAACGTCGTCATTCCCGGCTACACGCCCAAGGGTCAGCTGTATCAAGCCGACGTCACCGCCCGCTCCGACGGCGGCATCGTGACGCCGCTGGTCGCCGACTTCAACGCCCGCGCGGCCAACGGCCAGACCTATCGGGTGATCGACCGGACACCGGCGCCCAACGGGCTGAGCCCGGCGCCGCTGCCGCAGGGCCAGCAGTCGAGCGGCACCCTGTACTTCGACGTCACCGGCCAGCCGCCCAACGGCGTGGTCTACAACGACGGCGTGCAGGACGTGCTGACCTGGACTAGCAACACCTGACCGGCGACCCGCCCGACCACGCCGACGCCTCCCCGCGCCGTTCCCGGTGCGGGGAGGCGCTTTTTTCCGGGTCGCCGAGAACCGTGCATCGCACGCGCCGGAATCGGGTACACCGCAGCCATGAGTAACCCAGATCACAGGCCAGCAGACCTTCGCGCGCAGGCGCAGCGCAACGCCGAGAAAGCGCGCGCGAAGATGGAGGACCGGCGCAAGGCGCAGAGCGGCGGCGTCAGTGGATGGGTCGCCGAGCGCGCCGGCCAATGGGATCTGCGCGGCCAGAACGAGGCCACCTTGCAGCGGCAGAAGTACCTGTGGAACGTGCTGGTGGACTACTGGTTCCGCATGGAGATCGACGGCTGGGAAAACATCCCCGAGCCGCCGGCGCTACTGGTGGGCATCCATTCGGGTGCCCCGTTCGTGTGGGACGCGTGGACGGTCGGCCTGCAGTGGTGGCGGCGGTTCGGGCAGGACCGACCCCTGCACGGCACGGCCCACGACGCGCTGATGGCGATCCCGCTGTTCGGGCGCTACTTCCGGTCGATGGGGGTGCTGCCGGCGGCGCCCGACGCGTTCGCCACCGCGCTGGCGGAGGGTCGCGATGTCGCGCTGTGGCCCGGCGGGGAAGTCGACTCGCTGCGGCCGTGGACCGAACGCGACCGCGCCAATCTCGCCGGGCGAAAGGGCTTCGTCGGCATGGCCATTCGCGCCGGCGTCCCGATCGTGCCCATCGCCACCGTCGGCGGTGCCGACGCGATGCCGGTGCTGATTCGGGGCGACAAGCTGTCCAAGGCTCTCCAGTTGGACCGCCTGTTGCGGCTCAAGGTGTTTCCGTTGGCGGTCTCGCTGCCGTGGGGGATAGCGCCCGCGGCGCTGCCTCAGTTGCCGCTGCCCGCCAAGATCAGGACGCGTTTCATGCCGGCCGTCGAACTCGACCACGACCCGCAGCGTGCGGACGACGAAGACTACGTGGAGCGCAAGTACCGCGAGGTGCAGGACTCCATCCAAGAGGGGATGGATGCGCTGGCGCGCAAACGCGCCTTCCCGTTGTTCGGGTAGCGGCCGCGGCCCCTAGCCCGCCTTAGCTCGAGAGGGCTTGTGTCCCAGCGGGATCGGGCCCACCGGAGCCGCCCGGATCCGGGGGTGGCGGCGTCGTCGACCATCCCGGGGTCAGCGTCGATTCGGTGACGATCCATTCCGGTTGCGGCGGGGTGGCCGCGCGATACCCGACGCCGCGCACCGTGCCGATCATCCACTGGTGGCGCGGTCCGAGTTTCGTCCGGAGCCGTCGCACGTGGACGTCGACGGTGCGTACCCGCCCGCTGCAGTCGTAACCCCACACCTCGTGCATCAGCCGGGTGCGGCTGAAGGCCCGGCCCGCCTGCTGCACAAGGAAGTTCAGCAACCGGAACTCGGTCAACGTCAGATCCAGTCCCTTGCCCTCCAACGAGGCGGTCAGGTCGGCCGGATGCAGGAGCAGGTCACCGAACTTCAGGGTGCCGTCAATCGCGTTGCGGCGGCGCCCGATTGCCAAGCGCAGCCGCGCCCGCAGTTCCATGGCGCCCGGGCGGGGCAACATCACGTCGTCGAACTGCCAATCGGCGTCCACGGCGGCGCAGTCGGCCGGTTCCACTAGCGCCACCACCGCGGTGGTCGGGTTGCTGCCGGCCAGGCGCTGGCAAATCGCTTGCGCCGCAGGGAGGTTGCGGCGCGCGTCGACGATGGCGACATCCGCACCCTCGGGCTCGCCGTCGAGATGAACGGTCAGCTGGGCGCGCCGCGCGTCGGGGGCAAACGACTCCAGCTCCGGCAGAGCGGTCTCGAAGTCATCCGCATCGGTGAGCACCAAAACGTCCAACGACATCTCCCAACTTCGCCAGGTCGGTCCACCCCCCGGTCCGTAGGCATCTCGCACGGGAGATGTCGTACAGCGCTATTTCTGGATACCCGTCACGCGTTGAATTATGCCGACGCGCAGCGCCGTAAACACCGATGAGCCCGGTCCGCCGTTACGGACCGGGCCCACCTGTGGAGCAAGCTACTGGTTGGACTTCTGGCGCTGCTCGGCCGCTTCGGCGCCGCCGCGAGCCGCCTCGGCCTCGGCTTCCTTCTTGGCCGCGTCGCGCTGCGCCTCGGCCTTGTCCTGCTGGGCCTGGCCCTCGCGCGTCAGGTCGTCACGACCCGCCACGGCGCCGACGGCCTCCTTGGCCTTGCCCTTCACGTCCTCGACGACGCCCTTCACAGCTTCAGCCGGTCCCGACTTGTTGTCGTCAGCCATGGATCAGTTCCTCCTCGTTGGCGTGTGGTGAGCTCTGGTGCTCATGCCGATCGCGAGCGATCGATCCCGTCATGCGGCACAGCACGGCCCTACTTCTTAAGGCCAGCCAGTCCTCCCGCGATGGGGCGGATTCCCGTTGCCGCGCCGGGCTCAAACATTTGACGCGGTCGTGAACAAAACACCAGCCCATAACGCACCCCGCCGAAGCCGCATTGTGCTGCGATGAGGCAGGATGTGAACTGCCGTTCCGGATGAGGTCGCCCGGGATGGCACTGTCATGCGAGGAGTCTGATGACGGAGCCCACGGAGCCCCACGTCGCCGGCTCGGCGGCTCCCGGGTCGCAGTCGGCGAGCGCCGAGAACGGCGTTGCCCTGTCCGCACCGGAAAACGGGTCGCTCTCCGGCCAGCCCATCACCCGGGCCCGCTATTCACGAGTGCTGCTCAAGCTGGGCGGTGAGATGTTCGGGGGCGGCTCGGTCGGGCTCGACCCCGACGTGGTGGCCCGGGTGGCTCGCCAGATCGCCGAGGTCGTCCGCGGCGGCGTGCAGGTGGCCGTCGTGATCGGTGGTGGCAACTTCTTCCGGGGCGCGCAGTTACAACAGCGCGGCATGGAGCGCACCCGCTCGGACTACATGGGCATGCTCGGCACCGTCATGAACAGCCTGGCGCTGCAGGACTTCCTGGAGAAGGAGGGCATCGTCACGCGCGTCCAGACCGCGATCACCATGGGACAGGTCGCCGAGCCCTACCTGCCGCTGCGCGCGGTGCGGCATCTGGAGAAGGGGCGCGTCGTGATCTTCGGCGCAGGCATGGGGTTGCCGTACTTCTCCACCGACACGACCGCCGCGCAGCGCGCGCTGGAGGTCGGCGCCGAGGTGGTGCTCATGGCCAAGGCCGTGGACGGGGTGTTTTCGGCGGACCCGCGCGAGGACCCCGACGCGGAACTGATCGCGGCCATCACCCACCGCGAGGTGATCGACCGCGGGCTGCGGGTGGCCGATGCCACCGCGTTTAGCCTGTGCATGGACAATGGCATGCCGATCCTGGTGTTCAACCTGCTGACCAATGGCAATATCGCCCGTGCGGTCGCTGGTGAGAAGATCGGGACCCTGGTCACCACCTGAGGAGGAGCGGCGCACGTGCGCGCCGGCGACGATGCAGAGCGAAGCGATGAGAAGGAGCGGCGCACGATGATTGACGAGGCTCTCTTCGATGCGGAAGAGAAGATGGAAAAGGCCGTATCGGTGGCCCGCGACGACCTGTCGACGATCCGGACGGGGCGCGCCAACCCGGGCATGTTCTCGCGCATCGTGATCGACTACTACGGCACTAACACGCCGATCACCCAGCTGGCCAGCATCAACGTCCCCGAGGCGCGGCTCGTCGTCATCAAGCCGTACGAAGCGGGTCAACTCGGCGCCATCGAAACCGCGATTCGCAACTCCGACCTGGGCGTGAATCCCAGCAACGACGGCACCCTGATTCGCGTCGCCGTGCCGCAGCTGACCGAGGAGCGCCGCCGGGAGCTGGTCAAGCAGGCCAAGGGCAAAGGGGAGGACGCCAAGGTCTCGGTGCGCAACATCCGCCGCAAGGCGATGGAGGAGCTGCACCGCATCCGCAAAGACGGCGAGGCGGGCGAGGACGAGGTCGGCCGCGCCGAGAAAGACCTGGACAAGTCCACTCAGCAGTACATCACCCAGATCGACGAGCTGGTCAAGCACAAAGAAGGCGAGCTGCTGGAGGTCTAGCGACCGCTCAGCAGCTGATTCGTTTCAGGTCCGTGGCAGACACCGGCGCAGGCATCCCTCCCCGCGAGCCGGCGCGCGCGGCCGAGAAGCCCGCCGAGCGGCCGGCGAAGAAGACCTCCCGCGCCGGGCGCGACCTGCGCGCGGCCATCCTGGTCGGCGCCAGCATCGGCGGCGTGCTGATCGCCACGCTGGTGTACGCCCCCCGCTACTGGGTGGTGCTGGTGGCTGCGGCCATCTTCGTCGCCACCCACGAGGTGGTTCGGCGGCTGCGCGAGGCCGGATTCCTGATCCCCGTCATCCCGCTGCTGCTCGGCGGCCAGCTGACCGTGTGGCTGACCTGGCCGTACCACGCCGCCGGGGCGATGGCCGGATTCGGTGTCACGGTGATGGCCTGCATGTTCTGGCGACTGTTCATGCAGGACAACAGCAAACCGGCCGGCCCGGCCGACGGCTCGGCGTCGGCGAACTACCTGCGCGACGCGTCCGCCACCGTCTTCCTGGCGGCGTGGGTGCCGCTGTTCGCCTCGTTCGCCGCGCTGCTGGTCTATCCCGCCGACGGTGCGGGCCGGGTGTTCTGCCTGATGATCACCGTCGTTGCTTCCGACGTGGGGGGCTACACCGTCGGCGTCCTGGCCGGCAAACACCCGATGGTGCCGGCGATCAGCCCGAAAAAATCCTGGGAGGGCCTGGCCGGATCGCTGGTGCTCGGCATCACCGCGGCGATCCTGACCGCGACCTTTCTGGCGGGCAAGCCCCCGTGGGTGGGCGCGCTGTTGGGCGTCGTGCTGGTGTTCACCTGCACCCTCGGTGACCTGGTGGAATCCCAAGTCAAGCGCGACCTCGGCATCAAGGACATGGGCCGCCTGCTGCCCGGCCACGGCGGCCTGATGGATCGGCTCGACGGCGTGCTGCCGTCGGCCGTGGCGGCCTGGACGGTGCTGACACTGGTGCCCTGAGGGGATACTGGACCAGTCATGGTTGTGCAGTTGACGTTTTCCGAGCGCCGCCCCGGCCGGCCCCCGCGGCACCTGGCCGACCTCGACGCGCAGGGCCGCGCGTCGGCCGTCGCCGAGTTGGGCCTGCCGGCGTTTCGCGCCAAGCAACTGGCGCATCAGTACTACGGCCGGTTGATCGCCGACCCGCGCCAGATGACCGATCTGCCCGCCGGTGTGCGCGACGCCCTCGCCGAGACGATGTTCCCGACGCTGCTCACCGCGGTCTCCGACATCACCTGCGACGCCGGCCAGACCCGAAAGACGTTGTGGCGGGCCGTCGACGGCGCGACGGTCGAGTCGGTGCTGATGCGCTACCCGCAGCGCAACACGGTGTGCATCTCGTCGCAAGCGGGCTGCGGCATGGCCTGCCCGTTCTGCGCCACGGGTCAGGGCGGGTTGACCCGCAACCTGTCCACGGCCGAAATCCTCGAGCAGGTGCGCGCCGGTGCGGCGGCGCTGCGCGACGACTTCGGCGACCGGCTGTCCAACGTGGTGTTCATGGGCATGGGTGAGCCGCTCGCCAACTACGCGCGGGTGCTGGCCGCGGTGCAGCGCATCACCGCCGCGCCGCCGCACGGTTTCGGCATCTCGGCCCGTTCGGTGACGGTGTCGACGGTGGGGCTGGCCCCGGCGATCCGCAGGCTCGCCGACGAGCGGCTCGGGGTGACGCTGGCGCTGTCGTTGCACGCGCCCGACGACGAGCTGCGCGACACGCTGGTGCCCGTCAACAACCGGTGGAAGGTGGCCGAGGCCCTGGACGCGGCGCGCTACTACGCCGACACCACCGGCCGGCGGGTGTCGGTGGAGTATGCGCTGATCCGCGACGTCAACGACCAGGGCTGGCGGGCCGACCTGCTGGGGCAGCGGCTGCATCGCGCGCTCGGACCGCTGGTGCACGTCAACCTGATCCCGCTCAATCCCACGCCCGGCAGCGACTGGGACGCCAGCCCGAAGGCCATGGAACGCGATTTCGTGCGCCGCGTGCGGGCGCAGGGGGTGTCGTGCACGGTGCGGGATACGCGCGGACGCGAGATCAGCGCCGCGTGCGGACAGCTGGCCGCCGAAGGCGGGTAGGTGGAGCGCAGGCGCTTTGACCCGAGCCTGCGGACAGCTGGCCGCCGAAGGCGGGTAGGTGAACCGATCCGGTGGCTGCGCCGTTGTCTAGGGCGTGATTTCAGCAAATGAGGACTCCATGACCGTTCGCTCGTCCGCGCCCCGCCACGTGTTTGCCGCAGCCCTGCTGGCGGTGGCGCTTCTGCTCGGCCTGAGCGGTGCTCCCCGCGCGCTGGCCGCCGACGACCGCCTGCAGTTCACCGGGACCACCCTGAGCGGGGCGCCGTTCAACGGCGCGAGCCTGCAAGGCAAGCCCGCCGTGCTCTGGTTCTGGGCGCCGCAGTGCCCGTTCTGCAACGCCGAGGCCCCGGGCGTCGCGCAGGCCGCCGCCGCCAACCTGGGTGTCACGTTCGTCGGCGTGGTGGGCCATTCGGACGTCGGCGCCGCGCAGGACTTCGTGTCGAAATACCACCTCAACTTCACCAACCTCAACGACGCCGACGGCTCGATCTGGGCGCGCTACAACGTCCCTTGGCAGCCGGCCTACGTGTTCTACCGCGCGGACGGCAGCTCGACGTTCGTGAACAACCCGACCTCGGCGATGTCGGCGCAGGAGCTGTCGGACCGGGTCGCGGCCCTCAAGTCCTAGAGGCGTGGACCGGGGTCTGATCGGGCTCGCGTTCGCCGCCGGCCTGGTCGCAGCCGTGAATCCGTGCGGCTTCGCGATGCTGCCCGCGTACCTGCTGTTGGTGGTGCGCGGGCACGGCGACGGCGGACGGTCGGCCGGGGCGCCGCTGGGACGTGCGCTGACCGCGACGCTCGGCATGGCGCTGGGCTTCGTGACGGTGTTCGGGGTCTTCGGCGCCCTGACCCTCTCGGCGGCCGCAGCCGTCCAGCGGTATGTGCCGTACGCGACGGTCGTCGTCGGTGCGCTGCTCGTCGCGCTGGGGGGCTGGCTGCTGGCGGGCCGGTCGCTTGCCATCGCCGGTGCCGCGCGGCTGGCCGCGCGGTGGGCGCCGAGCGCCCGCCTCGGCTCCATGTACGGCTACGGCGTCGGCTACGCGATCGCGTCGTTGTCCTGCACCGTGGGCCCCTTCCTGGCCGTCACCGCGGCCGGGCTGCGGGCCCGGTCGGCGGTCACCGGGGCACTGGTCTACGTCGCCTACCTGGCGGGGCTGACGCTGGTCGTCGGGGTCCTGGCCGTCGCGGCGGCGACGGCCAGCTCGGCGATCGTCGACCGGCTGCGTCGGCTACTGCCCGTCGTCAACCGGATCGGCGGGGCGCTGCTGATCGTCGTCGGCCTCTACGTCGCCTACTACGGCTATTACGAGCTGCGCCTGCTCCACGGCGCCGCCGACCCGCGCGACGCGGTGATCGCGGTCGCCGGTCAGGTGCAAGGCGCGGTCGCGGGCTGGGTGCACCAGCACGGGGTGTGGCCGTGGCTGGCGGCGCTGGCCGCGCTGGGCGTCGTCGCCGCGGGCCTGCGGGCGCGACGGCGCGATCCTGGGCGGGAAGCGGTGGCTAGCGGATCCAGCCGCGCCGCCGACCCCACAGGTCGCGGATCAGGATGAACAGCACCAACGCGGCGAACCCGAGCAGAAACCAGTCCTCGACGTGGCCGATGTGGTTGCCGCGCAGCATCGCCAGCAGGAAGACGAAGCCGATCAGGCCGGTCACGTGCCAGGTGCGGTGATTGATCCGGCTCCAACCCCAGGCCGCCGAGGGCACCTCGAAGGTGTCGACGCCGTTGGAGTGCTCCACCTCGGTACTGGCCACGGCGCATCCCTTTCGGATCGGATCGGCTTGTTCCGATGAATTCTGGCATACCCGGCGCGCGGGCGTGGCGAGCAGATGGCCCGCCCCGGCTCACGGGCGGCACAATGAAACGGTGACCGATCCGACGACCGACGGGCAAACCGGCGCGCGCCTGCGCGTGCTGGTGCTGGGCAGCACCGGCTCGATCGGCACCCAGGCGCTCGAGGTCATCGCCGCAAGCCCCGACCGGTTCGAGCTGGTCGGCCTGGCGGCGGGCGGCGCGAACCTGGACACGCTGCAGCGCCAGCGCGCCGAGACCGGCGTGACGAACATCGCCATCGCCGACGAGCGCGCCGCGGAAGCGGCCGGCGAGGTGGCGTTCCGCGGGCCCGACGCGGCCACCCGGCTGGTGCAGGAAACCGAGGCCGACGTCGTGCTCAACGCGCTGGTCGGGGCGCTGGGGCTGCGGCCCACCCTGGCGGCGCTGGACTCCGGCGCCCGGTTGGCGCTGGCCAATAAGGAATCCCTGGTGGCCGGGGGCCCGCTTGTCCTGGGCGCCGCCCGGCCGGGGCAGATCGTGCCCGTCGACTCCGAACATTCCGCGCTGGCGCAGTGCCTGCGCGGCGGCACCCCCGACGAGGTCGCCAAGCTGGTCCTGACCGCCTCCGGCGGCCCGTTCCGCGGCTGGACCGCCGCCCAACTCGAGGACGTCACCCCCGAGCAGGCCGGCGCCCACCCCACCTGGTCGATGGGGCCGATGAACACCCTGAACTCGGCCTCCCTGGTCAACAAGGGGCTGGAGCTCATCGAGACCCACCTGCTCTTCGGCATCGACTACGACCGCATCGAGGTGGTGGTGCACCCGCAGTCAATCGTTCATTCGATGGTCACCTTCGTGGACGGCTCGACGATCGCGCAGGCCAGCCCGCCGGACATGAAGCTGCCGATCGCGCTGGCCCTGGGCTGGCCGCACCGGGTGCCGGGCGCGGCGCGCTCGTGCGACTTCAGCACTGCCGCCACCTGGGAGTTCGAGCCCCTGGACAGCGACGTGTTCCCCGCGGTGGAACTGGCCCGGCACGCGGGCGAGACCGGCGGATGCCTGACCGCGGTCTACAACGCCGCCAACGAAGAGGCGGCGGCGGCCTTCCTGCGCGGCCGCATCGGGTTCCCCGCGATCGTGAAAACCATCGCCGACGTGCTGCACGCCGCCGACCAATGGGCCCGCACACCCGCTAACGTGGATGAGGTACTCGATGCGCAGCGTTGGGCACGGGAGCGGGCGCAACGCGCCGTCGCCCGCGAACGCCCCGCCGAGGTCGTGCGGTGACGCCTCCGAACACAACGTCAGAAAGGTGCTGACAGCGACATGATGTTTGTCATCGGCATTGTGCTGTTCGCCCTTGCCATCCTGATCTCGGTGGCCCTGCACGAGTGCGGGCACATGTGGGTTGCGCGGGCGACGGGCATGAAGGTGCGCCGCTATTTCGTGGGTTTCGGCCCCACCCTGTGGTCGACCCGCCGCGGCGAGACCGAGTACGGCGTCAAAGCCGTTCCGCTGGGCGGCTTCTGCGACATCGCCGGGATGACCTCGGTCGAGGAACTGGCGCCCGACGAGACCGAGCGCGCGATGTACAAGCAGGCCGCGTGGAAGCGCGTCGCCGTGCTGTTCGCCGGGCCCGGCATGAACTTCCTCATCTGCCTGGTGCTGATCTACGTCATCGCGCTGATCTGGGGGCTGCCGAACCTGCACCCGCCCACCCAGGCGATCGTCGGCGAAACCGCTTGTGTCGCACCGGAAGTCGCTCCGGGCAAGGTTGCCGACTGCACCGGCCCCGGCCCGGCGGCGCTCGCCGGCATCCGCCCCGGCGACGTGATCGTCAAGGTCGGCGACACCCGGGTGGCCACCTTCGAGGACATGGCCGCGGCCATCCGCAAGCTGCACGGCACCGTGCCCGTCGTGGTCGAGCGCAACGGCACCCCGATCACCGCCTACGTCGACGTGACCCCCACCCAGCGGTTCGTCGCCGCGGGCGGGCACGACTCGGCGGCCCAGCCCTCGACCGTCGGCGCCATCGGCGTCGCGGCGGTCCGGGTGGCGCCGGCGCACTACAACGTGCTCTCCGCCGTGCCGGCCACCGTCGCGTTCGCGTGGAGCCTCACCGGCGAGGTGGGCAAGGCCCTGGTCGCCATCCCGACCAAGTTGGGCGCGCTGGTGCACGCCATCGGCGGCGGCCAGCGCGACCCGCAGACCCCGATGAGCGTCGTCGGCGCCAGCATCATCGGCGGCGACACCGTCGACCACGGCCTGTGGGTGGCGTTCTGGTTCTTCCTGGCCCAGCTGAACCTCATCCTGGGCGCGATCAACCTGGTGCCGCTGCTGCCGTTCGACGGCGGACACATCGCGATCGCGGTCTACGAGAAGATCCGCAACCTCGTGCGGTCGGCCCGCGGCAAGGTCGCGGCGGCGCCCGTCAACTACCTCAGGCTGATGCCGGCGACCTACGTCGTGCTCGTGTTCGTGGTCGGCTACATGCTGCTGACCGTGACCGCCGATCTGGTCAACCCGATCAGACTCTTCCAATGACGACTCGAAGGAAATGACACTGTGAACGTTGGCCTGGGCATGCCGGCGCCCCCGGCGCCCACGCTCGCCCCGCGGCGGACCACGCGCCAACTGATGGTCCGCGACGTCGGGGTCGGCAGCGACTATCCGATCTCGGTGCAGTCGATGTGCACCACGAAGACCCACGATGTCAACTCGACGCTGCAGCAGATCGCCGAGCTGACCACCGCCGGCTGCGACATCGTCCGGGTGGCGTGCCCGCGCCAGGAGGACGCCGACGCGCTGCCGGCGATCGCCAAGAAGAGCAAGATTCCGGTGATCGCCGACATCCACTTCCAGCCGAAGTACATCTTCGCCGCGATCGACGCCGGGTGCGCCGCGGTGCGCGTGAACCCCGGCAACATCAAGGAATTCGACGGCCGGGTCGGCGAGGTCGCCAAAGCCGCCGCGGCGGCGGGCATCCCGATCCGCATCGGCGTCAACGCCGGGTCGCTGGACAAGCGGTTCATGGAGAAGTACGGCAAGGCCACACCCGAGGCCCTCGTCGAGTCCGCGCTGTGGGAGGCCTCGCTGTTCGAGGAGCACGGCTTCGGCGACATCAAGATCAGCGTCAAGCACAACGACCCGGTCGTCATGGTGGCCGCCTACGAGCAGCTCGCCGAGCAATGCGACTACCCGCTGCACCTCGGCGTCACGGAGGCCGGCCCCGCGTTCCAGGGCACCATCAAGTCCGCGGTCGCCTTCGGTGCGCTGCTGTCGCGGGGCATCGGCGACACCATCCGGGTGTCGTTGTCCGCGCCCCCGGTCGAAGAGGTCAAGGTCGGCACGCAGATCCTGGAGTCGTTGAACCTGCGGCCCCGGTCGCTGGAGATCGTGTCCTGCCCGTCGTGCGGGCGCGCGCAGGTGGACGTCTACACGCTGGCCAACGAGGTGACGGCCGGCCTGGACGGCCTGGACGTGCCGCTGCGCGTCGCGGTGATGGGCTGCGTGGTGAACGGGCCGGGCGAGGCCCGCGAGGCCGACCTGGGCGTCGCGTCGGGAAATGGCAAGGGGCAGATCTTCGTTCGCGGCGAGGTGATCAAGACGGTGCCCGAGGCGCAGATCGTCGAGACGCTGATCGAGGAAGCCATGCGCATCGCCGCCGAGATGAACGACGATCACGGTCCGGACGCAACACCCAGCGGTTCGCCGGTTGTGACCGTAAGCTGAATAGCGGCCGGCGTCGTTTGGCCGCTTCGATTCGCACCACAGAGAGTTCGCCACATGTCGGCTCCGCCCCTGTTCCGCCTAGTCGGCGACCGACGGGTGTCCGTGGTGCGCGACGCCGCGGCCGTCTGGCGGGTGCTCGACGACGACCCGGTGGGGTCGTGCATGGTCGCGGCCCGCGTCGCCGACCACGGCATCGACCCGAACTCGATCGGCGGCGAACTGTGGACGCTGCGCGGGGCTGAAGAATCGCTGTGCTTCGCGGGGGCGAACCTGATTCCGCTGCGCGGCGCGGCGGCCGACCTGAACGCCTTCGCCGACGAGGCGATGCGCGGCACGCGGCGCTGTTCGTCGCTGGTGGGCCGCGCCGAGTTGGTGATGCCCATGTGGGAGCGGCTCGAGCCGGCGTGGGGCCCGGCCCGCGACGTCCGCGACCACCAGCCGCTGCTGGCCCTGACCAAGCACCCCGCCTGCGACATCGACCCCGCGGTGCGCCAGGTGCGGCCGGAGGAGCTGGACGCCTACCTGGTGGCGGCCGTCGACATGTTCATCGGCGAGGTGGGGGTCGACCCCCGGCTCGGTGACGGCGGCCGGGGTTACCGGCGCCGGGTGGCCAGCCTGATCGCCGCCGGGCGCGCCTGGGCGCGCTTCGAACACGGCCAGGTCGTCTTCAAGGCCGAGGTGGGGTCGCAGTCGCCCAGCGTCGGCCAGATCCAGGGGGTCTGGGTGCACCCCGAGATGCGGGGGCGAGGGCTCGGGACCGCCGGCACCGCCACCGTGGCCGCGGTGATCGTGGGCACCGGGCGCACCGCCAGCCTGTACGTGAACAGCTTCAACGCGGTGGCGCGCGCCGCTTACGCGCGGGCGGGCTTCACCGAGGTCGGGACCTTCGCCACGGTCCTGCTGGACTGAGCGCCGGGGCGCGGCGGCCAGGTGCTCGAGGGCGCGGCTGCATCAGGCACGCTGGCGCCACCGGTGGCCCACGAACGCGCCACCGCCTGGCGTAACCCGTCCATAACGATTCGGCGTCGGTGTGTCGGCGCGGCTGCCGACGCCTCAGTTCTTAACATCAGCAACGATGGTAACGAGAACAACATTGGCCTCAGGTGCCTCAGTGGTCTTGCTCGTCGCGGCGATCGGCCTGTCGGCGTGCACGCCACGCCCCGAAGGCCCCGGCCCCGCGGCGGAGAAGTTCTTCCACGCGCTGGCCATCGGTGACACCGCGACGGCCGCGCAACTGAGCGACAGCCCGAACGACGCGCGCGAGGCGCTCAACGCCGCGTGGGCCGGGCTGCAGGCCAGCCACCTGGACGCGCAGATCCTCAACGCCAAGTACGCCGAGGACACCGGCACGGTCAACTATCGGTTCACCTGGCACCTGCCCAAGAACCGGAACTGGAGCTACGACGGCCAGCTCCGGATGGCGCGCGACGAGGGCCGCTGGGAGGTCCGTTGGACCACCACGGCGCTGCACCCGAAGCTGGGCGAGCACCAGACGTTCGCCCTGCGGGCCGACCGGCCCCGCCGCGCCTCGGTGAACGACCTGGGCGGCAGCGACGTCCTGGTGCCCGGCTTCGTGTACCACTACGCGCTCGACGCCACCAAGGCCGGCCCGCCGCAGTCGCTGAGTTTCACCACCCACTCGATCGTCGACGTGTTGCGGCCCTTCAACGACACGCTGACCGACCCGCAGCTGCTCGCCGAGCGGGCCAGCTCGTCGGCCAACCAGGTGGACCTGGGGGTGACTCTGCTGCCCGCCGACAACGACAAGGTGTTCCCGCTGATCGGCCGGTTGCCGGGCATCGTGGTCACCCCGCAACCCGAAATGCTGCCCACCGACCCGCATTTCGCGCCATCGGTCGTCGCCGCGGTCAAGAAGTCCGTGGCCGACCAACTTGACGGCGAGGCCGGCTGGCGGGTCGTGAGCGTCAACCAGAACGGCGTCGAGCTCGAGGTGCTGCACGAGGTGGAGGGCTCACCGGCGCCGTCGGTGTCGATCACGCTGGACCGCGTCGTGCAGAACGCCGCCCAACGCGCGGTCGACAACAAGGGCGGCAAGGCGATGATCGTCGTCATCAAGCCGTCGACCGGCGAGATCCTGGCGATCGCCCAGAACGGCGGCGCCGACGCCGACGGCCTGCCCGCCACCAACGGCCTGTTCCCGCCCGGCTCGACCTTCAAGATGATCACCGCCGGCGCGGCCGTCGACCGCGACATGGCCACGCCCAACTCCATGCTCGGCTGCCCCGGCCACCTCGACATCGGGCACCGCACCGTTCCCAACTACGGCGGTTTCGACCTCGGCGTCGTGTCGCTGTCGCGGGCGTTCGCCAGCTCGTGCAACACCACGTTCGCCGAACTGAGCAGCAAGATGCCGCCCCGCGGCCTGACCCAGACGGCCGCCCAGTATGGAATCGGCCTGGATTACTCGATGGACGGCGTGAGCACGGTGACGGGCTCGGTGCCGCCGACGGTGGACCTGGCCGAACGCACGGAGGACGGCTTCGGCCAGGGCAAGGTGCTGGCCAGCCCGTTCGGCATGGCCCTGGTGGCCGCGACCGTGGCCGCCGGGCGGACCCCGGTGCCGCAGCTGATCGCGGGGCGGCAGACGGCGGTCCAGGGCGACGCCACGCCGATCAGCCCCAAGATGGTCGACGCGCTGCGGCCCATGATGCGGCTGGTGGTCACCAACGGCACCGCGAAGGAGATCGCCGGGTGCGGCGAGGTGTACGGCAAGACCGGTGAGGCGGAGTTCCCCGGGGGATCGCACTCCTGGTTTGCCGGCTACCGCGGCGACCTCGCCTTCGCTTCGCTCATCGTCGGCGGCGGCAGCTCCGAGTGGGCGGTGCGCATGACGAAGTTCATGTTCGAGGCGCTGCCGCCGAACTTCCTGGCCTGACGCCGGTGGGCCGCCCGGCACCGCGGCGTAAATTCGGGGGCGATGGTTGTCGGCGTCAGGAAAGGCCATGACGGAGCCCGGTAAAGACATGGTGGCGTTGCGGGTCTCGGACGCCGACCGGAACGGCACGATGCGGCGGCTGCACAACGCCGTTGCGCTCGGGCTGATCGATATCGACGAGTTCGAACAGCGCTCGTCGCAGGTCTCCTACGCGCGCACCCGCGGCGAGCTGGACGGCCTGGTCGGCGACCTGCCGGGTCCCGGCGCCATCGTCACTTCCGCCGCCGACCGGGTGGAGCTGCGCGGCTGGGCGGGGTCCCTCAAACGCCACGGCGAATGGATGGTGCCCACCCGGCTGGCCCTGGTCCGCCGGGTGGGGTCGGTGCACCTGGACCTGACCAGGGCGCGGTTCGCCGGCCCCGTGGTGGTGATCGAACTCGACATGCGCCTCGGTTCGGTCGAGATCCGGTTGCCCGACGGCGCCAGCGCGTCCATCGACGACGTCGAGGTCTACGGCGGCAGCGCCAGCGACCGGCGCAAGGACGCGCCCGGGGAGGGCCGCCCCCACGTCGTGCTCACCGGCCGCGTGGTGTGCGGGTCGGTGATCATCCGCGGACCCCGCCGGTCGCTGCGGCGCCGCGCCCGGCCGGCCTGACGACGGCGCGGGGCGCCCGGAGCGGCCGGGTGTGCAGCCACGGCGGTGCTACCGCCGAATTACCGCCACCCGAGCACACTCGACGCCGCCGGCGCACGCCCGGCGGCCCACGCGGTCGCCGACGCGTGGCGGTCACCAGCTATTAAGCTGGTCGTATGCCCGCCCGCACCGCCCTCGCCCCCGGCGAACTGTCCGCGACCCTGCCGGTGCCCGCCCGCATCGCCCGTCCCGAATACGTGGGCAAGCGCACCGCCCAGGAGGGCAGCGAGCCGTGGGTGCAGACGCCCGACGTCATCGAGAGGATGCGCGTGGCCGGCCGGATCGCGGACCGCGCCCTGGCCGAGGCGGGCAAGGCGGTGGCGCCCGGGGTGACCACCGACGAGCTCGACCGGATCGCCCACGACTACATGATCGACCACGGCGCCTACCCCTCGACCCTGGGCTACAAGGGCTACCCGAAGTCGTGCTGCACGTCGCTGAACGAGGTGATCTGCCACGGCATCCCGGACTCGACGGTCATCCAGGACGGTGACATCGTCAACATCGACGTCACCGCCTACATCGACGGCGTGCACGGCGACACCAACGCCACCTTCCTCGCCGGTGACGTCAGGGAGGAGCACCGGCTGCTGGTCGAGCGCACCCACGAGGCGACGATGCGCGCGATCAACGCCGTCAAGCCTGGCCGGGCGCTCTCGATCGTCGGCCGCGTCATCGAGTCGTACGCAAACCGGTTCGGCTACAACGTCGTTCGCGATTTCACCGGGCACGGCATCGGCACCACCTTCCACAACGGGCTGGTGGTGCTGCACTACGACCAACCCTCCATCACCACCGTCCTGCAGCCGGGGATGACGTTCACCATCGAACCGATGATCAACCTCGGCGGCCTGGACTACGAGATCTGGGACGACGGCTGGACCGTGGTCACCAAGGACCGCAAGTGGACCGCCCAGTTCGAGCACACGCTGCTGGTGACCGACACCGGCGTCGAGATCCTCACGCTGCCGTGAACCGGTGACCGGGGCGCTGCTGGTCGCGGGCACCAGCTCCGACGCCGGCAAATCGGTCGTGGTGGCGGGATTGTGCCGGCTGCTGGCGCGCGACGGGATCAAGGTCGCGCCGTTCAAGGCGCAGAACATGTCCAACAACTCCGTCGTCACCGTCGAGGGTGGTGAGATCGGCCGGGCCCAGGCGCTGCAGGCGCGGGCCGCCGGCCTGGAACCCAGCGTGCGGTTCAACCCGATCCTGCTCAAGCCGGGCGGCGACCGCACCTCGCAGCTGGTGATCAAGGGCCAGGTGGCCGACTCGGTCGCGGCGGCGGACTACGTCCGACACCGGGACCGCCTCGCCGCGGTCGTGGCTGACGAATTGGCTTCGCTGCGTGACGAATTCGACGCGGTCATCTGCGAGGGTGCGGGCTCGCCCGCCGAGATCAACCTGCGGGCCACCGACCTGGCCAACATGGGGCTGGCCAGGGCCGCCGACCTACCCGTGATCCTGGTCGGTGACATCGACCGCGGCGGCCTGCTCGCCCACCTATTCGGCACGGTGGCGGTGCTCGAGCCCGCCGACCAGGCGCTCATCGCCGGCTTCGTCGTCAACAAGTTCCGCGGCGACCCGGCGTTGCTCGAACCGGGATTGCACCAACTGCGAGACCTGACCGGCCGACCCACCTACGGCGTGGTGCCGTTCACCGACGCCCTGTGGCTCGACGCCGAGGACTCGCTGTCGGTGGTCGCGCACCGGGTGGTCGGGACGCCCGAGCCGCCGCGCGGCGAGGAGTGGCTGCGGGTCGCCGCGGTCCGGTTGCCCCGGGTCTCCAACTCCACCGACGTCGAGGCCCTGGCCTGCGAGCCGGGCGTGCTGGTGCGCTGGGTGACCGACCCCGCGGACCTGGCCGACACCGACCTGGTCGTGTTACCCGGCAGCAAGGCCACGGTCGCCGACCTGGCCTGGGTGCGCGAGCGCGGCCTGGCCGACGCGATCGCCCGGCACGCCGCGGCCGGCCGGCCGGTGCTGGGGATCTGCGGCGGCTTCCAGATGCTGTGCCGACGCATCGACGACCCGGTGGAGTCCAAGGCCGGCCGGACGGCCGGGCTGGGGCTGCTGGACGCCGACATCGCCTTCGCCCCGGCCAAAGTGCTGCGCCGCTGGGGGGCGCCGCTGGCCGGCTACGAGATCCACCACGGCCGGCTCACGCGGTGTGCCGAGGACGAATGGTTCGGCCGCGACGGGGAGCCGCACGGCGTCGTGCGCGGCGCGGTCTTCGGCACCCATTGGCACGGCCTGCTCGACAACGACGGCTTCCGGCGCGACTGGCTGGCCCGGGTCGCCGCGGCGGCCGGTCGGGGCGGCTTCGTCCCCGCCGAGACCGATGTCGGCGCGCGGCGCGACGCCCAATTGGACGCGGCCGCCGACCTGCTCGCCGCGCACCTGGACATCGACGCCATCTGGACATTGCTGCACGGTCCACCGCCGCCTCGGCCGCGGATCGCAACGGCGTTGCGGCCGTGAGGGATTCGGCAGAACCGGGATGCCCCTCGCGGTTGCTGCCAACGATGCCGGCAGCCGCACGGCGAAACCGGCGAAGTTGCCGGGCCAGCCAAGATGTGCAGAACCGTCGCGCGCGCACGCCGAGTGGCTGTAGCGTGCGGAGGTGCCCTCGATGATGACCACGCTCGACGGGTTTCCCGTCCCGGTACACGTCGCCGGCCCCGAAAAGGGCGTCGTCGTCGTCATCGTGAGCGACGAGCAACGCCCTCCCGCCGCGTACGACGCGGTGTGCGAGCGCTTGCACACCGCGTCGTTGCGGACCGTGGTCATCGGCCTAGATCCGCGGCTGACGCCCAAAGCGGTGATCGGCATCCTGGACGCCCTCGGCATCGGATGGGCCGTGGTGGTGGGCGACCGCGCCGGCGGCCAGCTCGCGTGGGAGCTGGCGGCGACCAAGCTGGGCCGGTTCGTGGGTCTCGTGGTGGTCGACCGCGGGCACCCGCGGGCGTCCGGGCAGGGCGGCCCCGAGCGCGACGGCCACTGCCCGCCGGTCGAGATCAGCACCACCGTGCTGGCGAGCTCCCCGGCCGCCCGCGAGGTGGCCCGCGCCAGCCAGCAATACGTCTACGCCGAATACCGGGTGGTGCAGTTGGGGCGCCGCACGGTTCAGGAGTCCACGGCCCAACTGGCCGCCGAGATCGTCTTGCGCACCAGCACCTGGTGAAGCCTGGTTGACTAGACGGTCATGGCCGACCGGGAACGCGCCCTGACACCTTCGAGCGGGCCGGCGCTGTCGGTGGCCGCGCTCGAACAGCTCGTGGACGCGGGCGCGGTGGACACCGTCATCGTCGCCTTCGCCGACATGCAGGGCCGCCTGGTGGGCAAACGGGTGTCGGCGTCGCTGTTCGTCGACGAGGTGCTCACCCACGGCGCCGACTGCTGCAACTACCTGCTCGCCGTCGACGTCGACATGAACACCGTGCCGGGCTACGCGATGTCGAGCTGGGACACCGGCTACGGCGACATGGTGATGCGCCCGGACCCGGCGACCCTGCGGCTCGTTCCCTGGCTGCCCGCGACGGCGCTGGTGATCGCCGACGTGGGCTGGCCCGACGGTAGCCCCGTCACCGCGTCGCCGCGTGCCGTGCTGCGCCGCCAGCTCGACCGGTTGGCCGAGCGCGGGCTGGTCGCCGACGTGGCCACGGAGCTGGAGTTCATGGTCTTCGAGCAGCCCTACCGGCAGGCCTGGGCGAGCGGGTACCGCGGCCTGACGCCGGCCAGCGACTACAACATCGACTATGCGATCGCGGCGTCGTCGCGAATGGAGCCGCTGCTGCGCGACATCCGGCGGGGCATGCAGGGCGCCGGGCTGCGCTTCGAGGCCGTCAAGGGCGAATGCAACCGCGGGCAGCAGGAGATCGGCTTCCGCTACGACGAGGCGCTGGTCACCTGCGACAACCACGTCGTCTACAAGAACGGCGCGAAGGAGATCGCCGACCAGCACGGCAAGAGCCTGACGTTCATGGCGAAATACGATGAGCGCGAAGGCAATAGCTGCCACATCCACCTGTCGTTGCGTGATGACGCCGGCGCCGCGGTGTTCGCCGATCCCGACGGCCCGCACGGCATGTCGGCGACCTTCCGCCGGTTTCTCGCCGGCGTGTTGGCGACGCTGCCTGACCACACGTTGTTCCTCGCCCCTAATGTCAACTCTTACAAGCGATTTGCCGACGGCAGCTTCGCCCCCACGGCGCTGTGCTGGGGGCTGGACAACCGCACCTGCGCCCTGCGGGTGGTGGGGCACGGCGGCAGCACCCGGGTCGAGTGCCGGGTGCCCGGCGGTGACGTCAACCCGTATCTGGCCGTGGCGGCGCTGCTGGCGGGCGGGCTGTACGGTATCGAGCAGGGCCTGACGTTGGGGGAGCCGTTCACGGGCAACGCCTACCAGGCCCGCGGCGTCGAACGGCTGCCGGCCACGCTGGCCGAGGCGGCCGCGGCGTTCGAGGCGTCGCCGCGGGTGCGGGAGGCCTTCGGCGACGACGTTGTCGCGCACTACCTGAACAACGCCCGGGTGGAGCTTGCGGCGTTCAACGCGGCGGTGACCGACTGGGAGAGGATGCGTGGGTTTGAACGGCTATAGCCCGAGCCGCCCGGTGGTCGGCCTGACCACCTATCTCGAACGGGTGCGGACCGGCATCTGGGACGTTCCCGCGGCCTACTTGCCCGCCGACTATTTCCAGGGGATCCAGCTGGCCGGCGGGGTTCCGCTGCTGCTGCCCCCGCAACCGGCCGACCCAGAGTCCGTCACCGCGGTGCTCGACAGCGTGCACGCGCTGGTGATCACCGGTGGCTACGACCTGGACCCCGCCAGCTACGGCCAGCAACCCCATCCCACGACCGACGCGCCGCGCACCGACCGTGACGCCTGGGAAATCGCCTTGCTGCGTGCGGCTTTGGACCGCGGCCTGCCGGTGCTGGGCATCTGCCGCGGTGCGCAGGTGCTCAACGTGGCCTTCGGTGGCACGCTGCACCAGCACCTGCCCGACGTGCTCGGGCACAGCGGCCACCGGGCCGGCAACGGCGTGTTCACGCGGGTGCCGGTGCGCACGGTCGCCGGCACCCGGTTGGCGGCGCTGGTCGGGGAGCGCGCGGAGGGGAAGTGTTATCACCATCAGGCCATCGACAAAGTCGGCGCGGGCCTCGAGGTCAGCGCGACCGACGCCGACGGCGTCGTGGAGGCGGTCGAGTTGCCCGGTGACGATTTCGTGCTGGCGGTGCAGTGGCATCCCGAGCAATCCCCGGACGACGTGCGGCTTTTCGCCGCCATCGTCGCCGCCGCCCGCGCGCACGCCCGGCGGGTGAGCTGAGCATGGACACGGCGCCGCTGATCAACCCGGCGACCGAGGAGGCGCTGGGGTCGGTCGAGTTGGCCGACGCCGCGGCGGTCGACGACGCGGTGCGCCCCGAGCAGGCCGCCCAGCGGCGGTGGGCGCGGCTGGCCCCCGCCGAACGGGCCGCGGCCCTGCGGGACTTCGCCGCCGTGGTCGACGCCCACCGCGACGAACTGGCCGCGCTCGAGGTGGCCAACTCCGGGCATCCGCTGGCCTCGGCCCAGTGGGAGGCGGCCCACGTCCGCGACGTCTTGACGTTCTACGCCGCCAGCCCGGAACGGCTGTCCGGCAAGCAGATTCCGGTGGCGGGCGGGTTGGATGTCACCTTCAACGAGCCGCTGGGCGTGGTCGGCGTGATCACGCCGTGGAATTTTCCGATGCCGATCGCGGCCTGGGGCATCGCGCCGGCCCTGGCCGCCGGCAACGCCGTGTTGGTCAAGCCCGCCGAGTGGACCCCGTTGACCACCATCCGGCTCGGCGAGCTGGCGGTGGCGGCCGGGCTGGACGAAGACCTGCTGCAGGTGCTCCCGGGCCGCGGTGCGGTCGTGGGGGAGCGGTTGGTCACCCACCCCGGCGTGCGCAAGATCGTGTTCACCGGGTCCACCGAGGTCGGCAAGAAGGTGATGGTCGGCGCGGCCGCTCAGGTCAAACGGGTGACGCTGGAATTGGGCGGCAAGAGCGCCAACATCGTCTTCGCCGATTGCGACCTCGAGCGCGCCGCCGCCACCGCGCCGGCCGGGGTGTTCGACAACGCCGGGCAGGACTGCTGTGCCCGGAGCCGAATACTGGTGCAGCGCACCGTGTATGACCGATTCATGGAGTTGTTGGAGCCCGCGGTGCGCGGTGTCGTCGTGGGTGACCCGGCCTCGCCCGACACCGAGATGGGTCCGCTGGTGTCAGCGGCGCACCGCGAGAAGGTGGCTTCCTACGTGCCCGACGGTGCGCCGATCGCGTTCCGCGGCGACGCGCCGAGCGGGCGCGGGTTCTGGTTTCCGCCGACGGTGTTGACACCGCAACGCACCGACCGCGCCGCCACGGAGGAGATCTTCGGCCCGGTCGTCACCGTGTTCGCCTTCGACGACGAACACGACGCCGTCGCGCTGGCCAACGACACCCACTACGGCCTGTCCGGGTCGATCTGGACCGACGACCTGTCCCGCGCGCTGCGGGTGTCGCGGGCGCTGGAATCCGGCAATTTGTCGGTCAATTCGCACTCGTCGGTGCGCTACACCACGCCGTTCGGCGGGTTCAAGCAGTCGGGCCTGGGCCGCGAGCTCGGCGCGGACGCGCCTCTGCACTTCACCGAGACGAAGAACGTGTTCATCGCGATCAAGGAGGCGTAGCCGGTGCCGGTCGATCTCACCCAGCGGCTGAAGGGCCGCGTCGCCGTCGTCACCGGCGGCGGCAGCGGCATCGGGTTGGCCGCGGCACGCCGGATGCGCGCCGAAGGCGCCACCATCGTGGTGGCCGACATCGACGGCGACGCCGGAGGCGCTGCGGCCGAAGAACTTTCGGGGCTGTACGTGCCCGCCGATGTGTCGCGTGAGGACGCGGTCAACGAGCTGTTCGACGCCGCGGCGGCCAGATACGGTCGCATCGACATCGCGTTCAACAACGCCGGCATCTCACCGCCCGACGATGATCTCATCGAGACCACGGAATTGCCGGCGTGGCAACGGGTTCAGGAGGTGAACCTCATGTCGGTGTACCTGTGCTGCCGGGCCGCGCTGCGGCACATGGTGCCGGCGGCCACGGGCTCCATCATCAACACGGCGTCGTTCGTCGCGGTGCTGGGCTCGGCGACGTCGCAGATCTCCTACACCGCCTCGAAGGGTGGGGTGCTGGCCATGTCCCGCGAGCTGGGGGTGCAGTACGCCCGGCGGGGCATCCGCGTGAACGCGTTGTGCCCCGGCCCGGTCAACACTCCGCTGCTCAAGGAGCTGTTCGCCAAGGATCCCGAGCGGGCCGCCCGCCGGCTGGTGCACGTGCCCGTCGGGCGGTTCGCCGATCCCGACGAGATCGCGGCCGCCGTGGCGTTTTTGGCGAGCGACGACGCGTCGTTCATCACCGCGTCGACGTTCCTGGTCGACGGCGGCATCAGCGCCGCCTACGTCACCCCCCTTTGACCGCCGCCGCGCCCCGGCCCGACGGCGCTTCGCTCCCGGCGACCAGGTGTAGCCGCTCGGTGGCCCAGCCCTGGGCGGCGCCGACCGCGGCGGCCGCGACCGGCGGCGTGGCCCGCGTCCAGGACGGCGGAACCGACAGCGCGCCCACGACGGCCGCGCGGCCACGCGCGACCCGCACGGCCGGCCCGCCGTTGCCCCGCCGGGGGAACAGCGCGCGCAGCGCGGCGTCCTTGTTCGCGGCGTTGAGGTGGCTTATCGCCAGGCCCGACGGCGCCGACAGCGAGCTCAGCTTGGACAGCGACGACGTGACCGGCGCGAGCGCCGCGGTGAACGGCGGGATCGGCGTCGACGCCAGCCGCGCGAGCGCGTCGGCGATCGCCGGCATCACCTGTCGGCCGGTCGAGACCACGTCCGGCGCCGCCGTCAGCTTCCAGCAGCCCGACGCCCCGGCCCGCCAGGCTCCGGGCGGCGCGGCGAACGGCGTCAACGCCGCCGCCCGGGCCGACGCGCTCGCGTAGTCGCGCAGGGCGTCGGCGTCGCGGGCCCACATCCGGTCGTACTCGCCGTCGAGCTCCGCGATCGCCGCGGCCGTCCGGCCCAGAGGGTCGGTCGAGGCCAGCAGCGTCCGCTGCAGGCGATTGGCGGCGATCTCGGCCGGCGGCACGGTGGCGGCCACCGCGGCCCGGTACGCCGCGGCCGCCGCGCCGGCCCGGGCCGCCGTCTCCTCGGCCTGCTCGGCGACGGTGGTCAGCCAGGCGGCCATGGCCGCGGCCGACGGCATGGCGGCCATCGGCGCGTAGGCGGCCGCCATGGCGCGCAGCCGCTCGCTCAGCACCTGCCACGCCTCGCCGGCGCGCACCAGCGGACGGTCACCCGGTCCCGAACGGACGCGCGCGGAGTTCAGTTCCGGCGGAAGCGTCGTGAAATGCATGCTCTTCGGTCTCCAGACATCGGCGGTGGCCGGCCCGCGGCCGCAACAGGTTTGCGGCCCAAAGGCGTTCGCTGCCGAACGCGCGGCGCCGAGCCCGGTCAGGTCTCAGCGACAGCGCGCGTCAGCAGCGCGCGATGCACAGCGATGTCGAAAGGTTTTGAGCCAGCACTGCATTGGAGAGTGGCCCGGCGCGGGCGCCGTCGGCCGCAACGCGCGCGGCCGCGAAGGACGCCGGCAGCGGGGTGCGATAACACGGCGGCGCGCCCCGCGTCCAGGTCTGCGGCCGCTCGCGCGTCATCCACATGCTGCGGAACGGCTTCTTGGTCGCCGGCGCGGCCGGGGCGGCGGCGGGGCGAGTCATCGGCCGCGCATGCACCCCAACGTGGCCGGCGCCGTGCGACCAGACCGCCGGCTCGGGCAGGGTGGCGGCGGAGTATTGCGGCCGCAGCGCCGATCCGGCGATGAGCGCGGCGAGGAGGCTGACCGCGGCGGCCACGCCGACGGCCGACAGCCATCGTCGCGCTCGACCAGTGTCCCGATGCCCCACAGTGGACCGACGTTACAACACCGTCCTGCGGCGACGGCCCGTGCGAGCTGTGAGAACGGTGCAAGTCGGATGTGTATTCGGCCCTCAGCCGCGCACCGCGATCAACGGGATGGCCATCTCGGCGGCGGTGGCGGCGCCGTGAAACCCGATCAGCTGTGCCGTCTCCGGTGGTTCGTGGGCGGTGGCCAGCACCGCGGTGTCACCGGTGCACACCGCCACGACGTCACCGAGTCGCCGGAGGTGCCGCGGGTCGACGGGCCCGAACATCCCGGTGGCCACCGCCTGCTCGCGGCTGTACACCTCGGCGCGGCCGGTCAGCACCTCCGCCCAGGCTGCCCGCACGTCGTCGGCGGCGCCCGGGTCGGTGTGCAGGTAGCGGACCCGCGGTTCACCGGCCACCACCCGGACGCCCGCGGCGAGGCGCGCGTCGGCGTCGAGGTCGACGCGGGTCTCGGCCGGCACGTTGAGGCCGCCGTGGTCCGCCGTCACCAGCAGCGCGGCGCGCGGCGGCAGGCCCGCCCGCAAGCGGGACAGCAGCGCGTCGACCTGGGCGGCGGCGGTGTGCCATTGATCCGAGCCGACGCCGAAGACGTGGGCGGCGGTGTCCAGTTCGGCGGTGTAGCCATACACCAACCCCGGCGCCGCCCGCAGCTCGTCGACCACCAGCGCCGCGTAGTCGTCGCGGGGCTCGGCGGGGCGGAATGCGGCGCCGCGATAGGCCGCGTCGGTCAGCCCGCTGCCGAGGAAGGCCGCCGGCAGGACGGCGCGCGCCGCGATGCCGGCGTCGTTGAGCCGCCCGAACCAGGTCGGCAGCGGCTGCCACACGCCGGGCGGCGGGTCGTCGCGCCACCGGATGTGGTTGAGCACCCGATCCGTGCCGGGCACGTTGAGCGTGAAGCCCAGAATGCCGTGCTGGCCGGGCGGCGCACCGGTGCCCAGCGACACCAGGCTGGTGGGCGTGGTCGAGGGGAAGGTGCAATCCAAGCGGCTGATCCATCCGGCCTCGCCGGCCAGCACCGACGCCAACAGCGGCGCCGCGGGGGCCAGCGACGGCAGCAGCTGCCAGCCCAGCCCGTCGACCAGCACCACGCAGACGCGGTCGACGGCGCCCACCGCGTCGGCCAGCCCCAGGGCGTCGTGCGCGCCGGGCGCGCCCAGCAGGGCCGCCGCCGCGGGCATGATGTCGCACAGGGAACCGGGCACCCGGTCAGTGTGGCACGACGACCGCCGGCCGGTGCGCGGCGCTGTCGCCGTTGCGCTTTGGGCGGCCCCCCGCTGCGCCTAGACCGGCCTCGCGCGGGAGGCTCACTGGGACAACAGGTCTCGGTAATCGGTGCCCTGACAGCGCCGCAACGCGGCCGTCACGCCGTAGGTGTCGATCTCGCCGATCATCTCCCCGAGGAGGCGGACGAAGTCGGGCACCAGGCGCAGCTCACCGAACGCTTCATGCCGGAGCAGCGGTTTGGGGTAGGTCTTGCCCAGCGAGGCCAGCATGGTCAAGAGCTTGGCCTGCGGGTCCTCGATCGCCATGGCGGCCCCGGCGAGGTCGTATCCGTAGAGGTAGCGGGCCCAACCCGCGACCGCCAGCATCAGCAGGCCGTGCGGCCGGCCGAGGGCGATCGCCTCGTGCAGGGAGGGCAGCAGGTATGCCGGCATCTTCTCCGAACCGCGCCGCGCCAGCCGCGACATCCGATCGCTGATGTGCGGGTTGCTCAACCGGTCGAGCAGCGTCGTGCAGTACGCCTGGACGTCGACTCCGGGGACTTTCGGCAGCAGCGGCGCGATCTCCTCCCGCATCAGCTGTTCGGCGTAGCAGTACAACGCGCGGTCGTTCATGGCGTCGTTGAGCCGCTGATACCCGGCCAGCGTCGCCAAATAGGCGATGGCGCTGTGCGTTCCGTTGAGGAGCCGGGTCTTGATCAGCTTGTGCGCGCTGACGTCGGTGACGAATTGCACGCCGACCTCTTCCAGCTGCGGGCGGCCGTTGCTGAAGGTGTCTTCGACAATCCACTGCCGGTAGGGCTCGGTGAGCACCGGCGCCCGGTCGGCCACGCCGAATCTGCGCTCGACGAACCGCAGGTGAGCCGCCTCGGTGTGCGGCGTGATGCGGTCCACCATGCTCGACGGGAACGCGACGTTCGCGTCGATCCATCGCCCGAGGGCACCGTCGCGCAACGTGGCGAACGTGACCAGCGCGGCGCGGGCGGTCCGGCCGCTGTCGGGCATGTTGTCGCAGGACAACACCGTGAACGGGGCTATGCCGTTGCGCCGACGGCGCTGCAGCGCCTCGGTAAGGTAGGCCCACGGCGTCCTGAATTGGTCCGGCGCGTACAGGTCGGCGCGCACGTCGTCGGCGGTGACATCGAATTTCTGCGTGTGCGGATCGACGAAGTACCCGTTGCCGGTCACCGTCATGGTCACCACGCGAGTCCGCTCGTCGGTGAGGGCGGCGAGCACCGCGTCCCGCTCGTCCGCGGCGTAGTGCCAACCGCAGAGTGAGCCCACCACGCGGGCGTTCTGCGCCTCCCGTCCGCGTTCGGTGACGGTGTAAAGCCAATCTTGGCTCGCCAGAAGCTTTTTAACGTCGGGGTGGCGCAGACTCACCCCGACGATGCCCCACTGCGTCGAGACGCCTCGGCACGCGAGTTCGTCGAGGTAGACCGCCTGATGCGCCCGGTGGAAATTGCCCACACCGATGTGGACGATTCCCGGGGAGAGCGCGGACCGGTCGTAGGTGGGCACCCGAACTCCGTCGCGGTGCAATTGCAAAGTGGCTGTGCTCAACGCAACGACGTCGTGACGCCGCATTCGGATTACTGTGGACACGGCGCTACCCCCGGGGAACGTGGGTCGAGGTTTCGTGGGAAGCGCAAGTGCTAGACGCTTGAGCCGGTGGTTACCCTCGGCATATCGCGGCAAACGACGGGGGCCAGATGTGTGCGGCGCGTGGCGTCGTGGTCCGGCGGGCGAAGTGGTTCGCGGCCAAAAACGTTGTCCGCGTGTGAACGCTGTCGCCGCGGGTACGGGGGTCTCGGCGGCTCAACGCGCCGTGTCGCGCGTCGCCCACCTCTGCTCGAGGCGGCCGTACCGCCACACCAGCACGGCCACCGCCCAGGTCACCGCGAACATGCCGACGATGAAGAAACCGACCGCGTTGAGGTCCAGTCCGGCGACGTAGTCCCAGAACGCGCCCCGCCAGCCGAACTGCCCCGCCATCAAGGTGAGCAGCTCGACACTGCCGATCACCCACGCGACCGCCACCGACAGGGCGGTGATGGTGAGGTTGTAATAGATCTTGCGCAGCGGATTGGCGAACGCCCACCCGTAGGCGAAGTTCATGAACGAACCGTCGACGGTGTCCAGCAGGCACATGCCGGCGGCGAACAGGACGGGCAGACACAGGATCGCGTACCAGGGCAGCCCGGCGGCGGCGCTGGTGCCCGCCAGAACCAGCAGCGCGATCTCGGTGGCGGTGTCGAAGCCGAGCCCGAACAGCAATCCGATGGGGTAGCAGTGCCAGGACCTGGTGACCGACCTGGTGAACGGTCTAAGGATGCGGGTCATCAGTCCCCGGTTGGCCAACTGCCGGTCCAGCTCCGCGCCGTGGACGTCCGCGTCGAATTCGCCGCGGCGCAGCCGGGCCAGGACACGCACAATGCCTACCAGCACAACGACGTTGAGGATGGCGATCACGTACAGGAACACCCCGGAGACGCCGGTGCCGATCAACCCCGTGTAGTGGTGCAGCGCGGAGGAGTCGTCTTGGACCGGCCCGACGACCGCGCGGACCCCGCAGGCCAGCAGCACCGCCAGTCCGAAGACCACGGTGGAATGGCCCAGCGAGAAGAAGAAGCCCACGGCCAGCGGGCGCTGGCCGTCGTTCATCAGCTTGCGGGTGGTGTTGTCGATGGCGGCGATGTGGTCGGCGTCGAAGGCGTGCCGCAGGCCCAGCGTGTAGGCGGTCAGGCCTATTCCGACGCCGAAGGCCTTGCCGCCGACCGTGTATTGGGCCGGTGCGACGAGGGCGACCAACGTGAACCAGCCGATGACGTGCAGCGCGACGATCACCGCGAGCATCGACGCCAGCCGCCCCCACTCCGCCGGCGCCAAGGCGCCACCGACCCTGGCCATCCAAGACGTCGAGGCGTCGGCACTGGCCACCGGGGTCCTTCCAGGTCCGTCCAGCTTCGCGGGCAACCGGCACGACTGTAAGTTCCGCCGACCCCAGATGCAACCCGGTCGCAGGAGACCGCGCCGGGTGAATCGGCGTCAGAACTGGCGATCCGGGGCGTCGGGCGCAACACTGAACGGGTGACGCCCAAGCCCTCGGCCCTGGACCCCTCCGTCACCGCGCGCCTCGGCGACTTCCTGCGCGCCCGGGGGCTGCGGCGGATGACGTCGCGGATCCAGGTGCTGGCCGTGCTCGAGCCCATCGCCGGGCACCTGTCGGTGGCCGAGATCCACCAGCGGGTCCGCGAGGGCCTCCCGCCCGGCGCGCAGGCCCCCGACGTGGCGACGGTGTATCGCACGGTGACCACCCTGGTCGACCAGGGCCTGCTGCACGCCCTGACCCTCGAGGGCGGGGTCACCACCTACGGTCTGGCCACCGCGCCGCACCATCACGCCGTGTGCACCCGCTGCGCCACCCTGATCGAGGTGCCCGCGCGCCAGCTCAGCGCCGCGCTCGAACACGCCATGGCGGGCAGCTCGTTCGCGTTGTCCGAGGCGGCCGGCCTGACGTTGCACGGGCTGTGCCCCAGCTGCCAGGACGAGCGGCCCGGCGCCCGCTAGTACAGCTTCAACAGCGCGTTCTCGACGACCTCGGACAGCGCCGGGTGAATCCAGTACTGGCCGCGCGCCATCTCGGGGGCGGTCAGCCCGAAACTCATCGCCTGGATCAGCGGCTGGATGATCGACGACGCCTGCGGACCCATGATGTGCGCGCCCAGCAGACGGCCGCCGTGGCGCTCCGCGATGAGCTTGACAAAGCCCGTCGTGTTCTCCATCGCCCAGCCGTAAGCCACGTCGCCGTACTGCTGGACCGCCACCGAGATATCGAAACCCCCTGCGATCGCCTGGTTTTCGGTCAATCCCACGGTGGCCACCTGCGGGTCGCTGAACACGGCCGACGGCACGTGCCGGTGGTCGGTCCTGGCCAGGGAATCCGTGTCGTCCCAGTCGCGCAGCAGGTTGTGCCGCACCACGCGGGCCTCGTGGTTGGCCACGTGCTTGAGCTGATAGGGCGAGGAGACATCGCCGAGCGCAAAAACGCCGCGCGCGCTCGTGCGTTGGAACTGGTCGACCAGGACTCGGCCGTCCTCGGTGTCCACACCGGCCTGCTCGGCGTCGAGCTGGTCGCCGTTGGGCACCCGGCCGGTCGCGACCAGCAGCAGGTCGGCGTCCAGGGTGCGCCCGTCGTCGAGTTGCAGGGTCACCCCGGCGTCCCGGTTGGTGCCGCCCACGACGTTGCGATGGGTGCGGACCTCCCATTGCGCGGCGGCGATGCGGGTGAACCGTTCGCAGATGGCGTCGTCGCAGTGCCGCAACAGCCGACCACCCCGGATCACCAGCGTCACCCGCGTGCCCAGCGCGGTAAAGATGTGCGCGAATTCCGCAGCCACATAACCACTTCCGACGATCACCAGGTGCTCGGGCAGCTCCGGGACCCGCATGATGGTGTCGCTGGTGTAGTAGTCGATGCCGCAGTCGAGGATGGCGGGCGGGACCGTGGGCCGCGATCCCGCGGCGATCACCACCTGGTCGGCGGTGAATTCGTCACCACCGTCGGTGCGCAGCAAGTAGCGCCCGTCGGGCTGAACCGGGCCGAACCGAGTGTGTTGTTGGTACACATCGACATTGGGGGACGAGCGGCGATAGTCCTCGCCGCTCAACCCGATGGGATCGATGCGGCCGAAGATGCGCGAGACGATGTCGGCCCAGCGCACCCCGTCCACCGTGGCGTCGATGCCGTACCGGGCGGCGTCCCGGACGGTGGTGGCGACCTCGGCGGCGTAGCCGAACATCTTGGTCGGGATGCATCCGACGTTCAGGCAGGTGCCTCCGAACGTGCCCTGCTCGCAGATCGCCGTCCGCTTGCCGGTGAAGCGCTCGTCCAAAATGGTGTTGCCGGAACCGGTTCCGATGATCGCGATGTCGTAGGTTTCCATGCCGTAAGACCCCTTATGCCTCTTGCGCCGCTACCGCCGCGCCGGGCCCGGTGGCGCGCAGGTAGCCGTCGAGCCACCAATCCAGCTCCCGATAGGCCGAATTGCGCGGCGCCGGCAGCGACAGGAAGACGTCATGCTTGGCGTCGACGATCGGAACGATGGCCGTGCGATTGCCCAGACAGCCCGCCCAGCGGGCGATCTGGGCGACGTCGAGGACGGCGTCGCCGCACTCCATGGACGTCGGGTCTGCGCTTTCGCGCACGCTGCGATCCGACCGCAGGACCAGGTTGGGGACTCCGACGTCGAGACCGCGGTGCAGCCTGGCCTGCCCTCGGCGCACGGCGTGCAGCCAGCCGAAGGTGATCGGGAAGCCGCCCACCGGTTTCCACTGCAGGTTGTAGTCGAACTCGCCGTGATAGTCGCGGTGCAGGCTGGTGCCGTAACCGCCCACGCCCGGCGACCGGGCCACGCCCTTGGACCGCACTCGCGACAGTCCGGCGAGCAGCGCGACCGTGGCGGAATGGCGCAGCGCGGCGGGCCCGGGCAGCTCGAAGAACGGGCTGTTGAGCACGAGCCCGCCGACGGTGGCGTGCGCCGCCGGGTCGCGGCGGCGCAGCCGGTCCAGCCACAACGACACGATCAGCCCGCCCGCCGAGTGCCCGTACATCAGGATCTTGGCGGGTCGCGCGGTCGCGGCGACCAGGGCGAGTGCCGCCTGCAGCTCGGTGTCGTAGTTCTGCAGGTCGGTGACGAAGTGCGGCGTCTGGCCGTCGCGCCGCGAACGCCCGCATTTGTGCAGGTCGAGTGCGAAAAAGTCGAAGCCGCGGGCGGCGAAGTGCTCGGCGAGCGCGGTGTGGAAGAAGTAGTCGGTGTAGCCGTGCACCGCCAAAACCGCGTGCCCCGGCGGCGCGGTGTCGGCACCGTCGTGCCCTGGCGCCGGCCCGCGGCGGATCAGGGTCGCGGCGATGTCGCCCTCGCCGGCCGGGTCCGTGCCCAGCGGGATGGTGCGCTGCCAGTAACCAGGCAGGACGTCGGGCTCCCAGCCAGTCACCCCGCCATTCACCAAGCCAGCTTAGAGCCTTTGCTGCCCCGGGGGAGGCGCACGCCGTTCGCGCGCGGTACCCGTCGGGATAACCTGGGACCGGCACGCCCCGAGGGAAGGACCAGCACGCCGGTGTCATCGCTAGCCAGTACCGCGCGGACGGACGTCGTGCTGGTGGGTGCGGGCATCATGAGCGCCACCCTGGCCGCGTTGCTGCGCCGGCTGCAGCCGGATTGGTCGATGACCGTCGTGGAGCGGCTCGACGCGGCCGCCGCCGAAAGCAGCAGCCCCTGGAACAACGCGGGCACCGGGCACTCGGCGTTGTGCGAACTCAACTACACCCCGCAGCTGCCCGACGGCTCGATCGACATCAGCAAAGCGGTGCGCGTCAACGAGCAGTTCCAGCTGACCCGCCAGTTCTGGGCCTACGCCGTGGAGAACGGCATCCTGACGGACGCGGGCTTCGTCAACCCGGTCCCGCACGTGAGCTTCGTGCGCGGGGCGGACCGCGTCGACTATCTGCGGCGCCGGCAGCGCGCCCTGGCCGACAACCCGCTGTTCGCCGGCGTCGAATTGATCGACGACGCCGGTGAGTTCGCGCGTCGGCTGCCGCTCATGGCGGCCAAACGCGACTTCTCCGAGCCGACGGCCCTCAACTGGGCGCCGCACGGCACCGACGTCGACTTCGGAGCGTTGTCTGCGCAACTGCTGGGATATTGCGTGCGCACGGGCGCCACGGCGTTGTTCGGGCACGAGGTGCTTGGCCTGAGCCGTCAGTCCGACGGCAGCTGGCGGCTGCTGCTCCGCAATCGCCGCACCGGCGAAAAGCGGCGCATCGACGCGAAATTCGTGTTCGTCGGGGCCGGGGGTGACGCCCTGCCGTTGTTGCAGAAGTCCGGCATCGCGGAGGCGAAGGGTTTCGCGGGTTTCCCGATCGGCGGCCGCTTCCTGCGCGCCGCAAACCCCGCGCTCACCGCCGCGCACCGCGCCAAGGTGTATGGCGCCCCGGCTGCGGGCGCCCCGCCCCTCGGGGCCCTGCATCTGGATCTGCGCTTCGTCAACGGCAAGCCCTGGCTGGTGTTCGGTCCCTACGCCGGGTGGTCCCCGAAGTTCTTGAAGCACGGTCGCCTCACCGACCTTCCGCGGTCGGTGAAACCGGACAACGCGCTGTCGATGCTGGGCGTCGGGCTCACCGA
Organism: Mycobacterium sp. E1214; assembly: GCF_001666755.1. Taxonomy (GTDB): domain Bacteria; phylum Actinomycetota; class Actinomycetes; order Mycobacteriales; family Mycobacteriaceae; genus Mycobacterium. The sequence continues at coordinate 49,632 of NZ_LZJC01000151.1, forward strand.
GCGGACGCTGCTGGGCTATCTGATCGCTCAGCTGCGACTCTCGGCACCGGACCGGCTACGCATGCTGCGCGAATTCATTCCCACCGCAACGGGTTCGGACTGGCAGCTGACGGTGGCCGGCCAGCGGGTGCAGGTGATTCGCCGGGACGGGCGCAGGGGTGGCGCGTTGGACTTCGGCACCACGCTGCTGCACTCCGATGGCATCGCCGGGCTGCTGGGCGGCTCGCCGGGGGCGTCGACGGCCGTCTCGATCGCCCTGGACGTGTTGCGCCGCTGCTTCACCGGCCGCTATCCCGCCTGGGCGCCCACGCTCACCGAGATGGTGCCGTCGCTGGGAGTGCAGCTGTCCCAGGAGCCGGCCCTCTACGGCGAGGTGTGGTCGTGGAGCTCTCGGGTGCTGGGGTTGGACCGGCAACCCGGCGCGGCGCCACCGGGTCCGCATTCGTCCCACGCCACAACGTCGCCGACGGGGGTGTCATGAGTTGCGCTGTCTGCGATGCGAAGCGAAGCGATGTGGGCCTGAGTCCCGCCGACGGGAAAGAGCAACGTCATGACTGAAGCGCTGCGGCGCGTCTGGGCCAAAGACCTTGACGTGCAGACACTTTACGAGCTGCTGAAGCTGCGGGTGGAAGTGTTCGTCGTCGAGCAGGCCTGCCCGTATCCGGAGCTGGACGGGCGGGACCTGCTGGCCGAGACCCGGCACTTCTGGCTGGAAACGCCTGAGGGTGAGGTGATTTGCACGCTGCGGTTGATGGAGGAACACGCCGGCGGCCAGAAGGCCTTTCGGATCGGCCGGCTGTGCACCAAGCGCAGCGCCCGCGGCCTCGGCCACACCACCCGGTTGTTGCGCGCTGCGCTGGCCGAGGTCGGCAAGTATCCGTGTCGGATCAACGCGCAGACCTATCTGGCGGACATGTACGCGCAGCACGGGTTCGTCCGGGACGGCGACGACTTCCTCGACGACGGCGTCCCGCACGTGCCGATGCTGCGGCCCGGTTCTGGGCTGGCGGAACTGTGGTGAAGCCGTACCCGTTCAGCGCCATCGTCGGTCACGACCAACTGCGGCTCGCGCTGCTGCTGTGCGCGGTGCGCCCGGAGATCGGCGGCGCGCTGATCCGCGGCGAGAAGGGCACCGCCAAGTCGACGGCCGTGCGCGGGCTCGCGTCACTGTTGGCGGCCGCCACCGGCGGCGCCGGCGGCGGCTTGGTCGAAATGCCTTTGGGCGCAACCGAAGACCGGGTGGTCGGCTCGCTGGACCTGCAGCGGGTGCTGCGCGACGGCGAGCACGCGTTCTCACCCGGCCTGTTGGCGCGCGCCCACGGCGGCGTCCTGTACGTCGACGAGGTGAACCTGCTGCACGATCACTTGGTCGACGTGCTGCTGGACGCGGCCGCGATGGGCCGGGTGCACGTCGAACGCGACGGCATCTCGCATTCGCACGAGGCGCGGTTCGTGCTGATCGGCACGATGAATCCGGAGGAGGGCGAGCTGCGTCCCCAACTGCTGGACCGCTTCGGCTTGACGGTCGACGTGCGGGCCTCGCGGGACGTCGACGTCCGGGTGCAGGTCGTCCGGCAGCGGATGGCCTACGAGGCCGACCCGGACGGGTTCGCCGAGCGGTACGCCGACGCCGAGGCCGATCTCGCTCGCCGGATCGCCGAGGCGCGCGCCCTGGTCGCCGACGTGGACCTGCCGGACGCCGAGCTGCGCCGCATCGCGGCCGTGTGCGCGGCGTTCGACGTCGACGGCATGCGCGCCGATCTGGTGGTGGCCCGCACCGCCGTCGCACACGCCGCGTGGCGGGGCGCCGCAACCGTTGCCGAGCAAGACGTCCGGGTGGCCGCCGAGCTGGCGTTGCCGCACCGGCGCCGCCGCGATCCTTTCGACGACCCGGGCATCGACCGCGACCAGCTCGACGACGCGTTGGCGCAGGGCGGACCGGACGCCGAGCCCGATCCCGACCCTCCGGGCGGTGGAGCGCCGGATCACGGGGAAAACGTTGCGCCGCAGCAGGATTCGGGGCCTGGCTCGGCGGCGCCGGCGCCGCGGACGACGCCGAGTGCGCCGCCGTCGAAGACCTTCCGCGCCCGGGCGTTGACGGTTCCGGGGGTGGGGGTCGGGGCCCCCGGGCGCCGGTCGCGGGCGCGCAACGCCACCGGCAGCGTCGTGGCGGCCGCCGACGGCGACGACGCCAGCCCCGGCGCTCACGGGCTGCACCTGTTCGCCACCGTGCTGTCGGCCGCCGCGCGGGCCGGGCGCGGCCCGCTGCGGCCCCGGCCCGAGGACGTGCGGCGGGCCGTCCGCGAGGGTCGCGAGGGCAACCTGGTGATCTTCGTCGTGGACGCGTCGGGCTCGATGGCCGCGCGCGACCGCATGGCCGCGGTCGGTGGGGCCACCCTGTCGTTGCTGCGCGACGCCTACGAACGCCGAGACAAGGTCGCCGTCATCACCTTTCGCCAGCAGGAGGCGCGCCTGCTGCTGCCGCCCACCTCGAGCGCCCACATCGCCAGCCGGCGGCTCGCCCGCTTCGATACCGGCGGCCGCACGCCGCTGGCCGAGGGGCTGCTGGCCGCGCGCGCGCTGACCGTCCGGGAGAAGGCGCGCGACCGGGCGCGGCGCGCGTTGGTGGTGTTGCTCACCGACGGCCGGGCCACCGCGGGCCCGGACCCGTTGGGCCGCAGCCGCGCCGCGGCGGCCCGCCTGGTGGCCGAGGGCACCGCCGCGGTGGTGGTGGATTGCGAAACGTCGTTCGTGCGGCTCGGGCTGGCCGAGCAGCTGGCCCGCCAGCTCGGAGCGCCGGCGGTCCGGTTGGAACAGTTGCACGCGGAGTCCCTGACGCGCGCGGTGCGCGACGTCGCCTGAGGCGCACGGAGAGGAGTAGCGCTGTGCCACAAGGTGTCCCGGTTCGGGTTCCCGACGACGGCCTCACCACGCGGGCCCGGCGCAACGCGCCGGTGCTGGCGGTGCACACCGGCGCGGGCAAAGGAAAGTCGACCGCGGCCTTCGGGATGGCGCTGCGGGCGTGGAACGCCGGGCTGGCCGTCGCGGTCTTCCAGTTCGTCAAGAGCGCCAAGTGGAAGGTGGGGGAGGAGGCGGCGTTCGCCCGGCTCGGCCGCCTGCACGACGAGCACCGCGTGGGCGGGCCGGTCGAATGGCACAAGATGGGCGCCGGCTGGTCGTGGACCCGCAAGGCGGGTAGCGAGGTCGACCACGCGGCCGCCGCGGCGGACGGCTGGCGGGAGATCGCGGCCCGGCTCGCCGCGCAACGCCACGACTTCTACGTGCTCGACGAGTTCACCTACCCGCTGAAGTGGGGTTGGGTGGACGTCGACGACGTGGTCGACACGCTGCTCGCGCGGCCGGGCCAGCAGCACGTGGTGATCACCGGGCGCGACGCCCCGCCGCGCCTGCTCGAGGCCGCCGATCTGGTGACCGAGATGGCCAAGGTCAAACACCCGATGGACGCCGGCCGCAAAGGCCAGAAGGGCATCGAGTGGTGAGTGTCCCCGCGGTGGTGATCGCCGCGCCCGCGTCGGGCAGCGGAAAGACCACGGTGGCAACGGGTTTGATCGGCGCGCTGCGCCGCGCCGGTCACGTGGTGGCGCCGTTCAAAGTGGGCCCGGATTTCATCGACCCCGGCTATCACGGCGTCGCGGCCGGCCGCGCGGGCCGCAACCTGGACCCAGTCATGGTCGGCGACGCCCTGATCGGCCCGCTGTACGCCCACGGCGCCGGCGGCGCGGACATCGCGGTGATCGAGGGCGTGATGGGCCTGTTCGACGGGCGCATCGGCGCTGCCCCGAGCGTCCCGGCCACCGGGTCCACCGCGCACGTGGCCGGGCTGGTCGGCGCGCCGGTGCTGTTGGTGGTCGACGCCCGCGGGCAGAGCCAGAGCGTCGCCGCGCTGCTGCACGGCTTCTCGACGTTCGACCCGGCGACGCGCATCGCCGGGGTGATCCTGAACCGGGTCGGCTCGCCCCGGCACGAGCAGGTCTTGCGGCAGGGCTGTGAACACGCCGGACTCCCGGTGCTGGGCGCCATCCCACGCAACGCCGAATTGGAGCTGCCGACAAGGTATTTGGGGCTGGTGACGGCCGTGGAATACGGGCGGCGGGCCCGCGCGGCCGTCGACGCGATGACGGAGCTGGTGGCCCGGCACGTCGACGTGGCCGCCGTCGCGGCGGTCGCCGCGAGCCGGGTCCCCGACGCCGCCTGGGAGCCCGCGGCCGCGTTGTCGCCCGGCGTCGAGCGCGCGGCCGGGCGCGCCACCGTGGCCCTCGCGGCCGGCAAGGCGTTCAGCTTCGGCTACGCCGAACACGCCGAGCTGCTGGCCGCCGCGGGCGCCGACGTGGTCGCGTTCGACCCGCTCGTCGACCCGTTGCCCGACGCGACGGACGCGGTGCTGTTGCCGGGCGGTTTCCCCGAACAGTTCACCGCCGAGCTCTCGGCCAACGACGCCGTGCGCCGGCAGATCAACGCGCTGGCTGCCGCCGGCGCGCCCATCCACGCGGAGTGCGCCGGGCTGATCTATCTGGCTGCCGAGCTCGACGGGCAACCGATGTGCGGGGTGCTGGCCGGGTCGGCGCGCTTCACCTCGCGCCTCACCCTGGCCTATCGCGAGGCCGTCGCCGTGGCCGATTCGCCGCTGTACACCGCGGGCCAGCGGGTCGTCGGGCACGAATTCCACCGCACCGTCGTGGCGTTCGACCGGCCCTACGCGCCGGCGTGGCGGTACCGCGTCCACGACGGGGCCTCCGGCGCGGACCCGACGCGCGACGGCGCCGTGCACGCCGGCGTGCACGCGTCGTACCTGCACACGCATCCCGCGGCGGCTCCCGAGGCCGTCGGCCGGTTCGTCGCACACGCGGCGGCGCGGGGCTACGGGCGCGCGGGTCGGCGGGACGGGACGCCCGCGGGCAGCCACTAGGCTTGCCGGGTGACCGAGAACGCCTACCTGGTGGGACTGCGGCTGGCGGGCAAAAAGGTCGTGGTGGTCGGCGGTGGCAACGTGGCCCAGCGCCGGCTGCCGCTGCTCATCGCCAGTGGCGCGGACATCCACGTGATCGCGCGCGCCGCCACCCCGGCCGTCGAGGCGATGAGCGGGATCAGCCTGTCGTTGCGCGCCTACCGCGAGGGCGACCTGGACGGCGCCTGGTACGCCCTCGCGGCCACCGACGACGCGCAGGTGAACGCGGCCGTGGTCGCGGAGGCCGAACGGCAGCGGATCTTTTGCGTGCGGGCGGACATCGCGGTCGAGGGCACCGCGGTCACCCCCGCGTCGTTTCGCTACGCGGGGTTGTCGGTGGGCGTGTTGGCCGGCGGCGAGCATCGCCGCTCGGCGGCCATCCGGTCGGCGATCCGGGAGGCGCTGCAGACGGGAGCCATCGCGCCCGAAACCTCGGCCACCGGCGACGACGTGATCCGCGGCGGGGTGGCGCTGGTCGGGGGCGGTCCCGGAGACCCGGAGCTGATCACCGTGCGCGGGCGCCGGCTGCTCGCGCAGGCCGACGTGGTGGTGGCCGACCGGCTGGCGCCGCCGGAGCTGCTCGCCGAGCTGTCGCCGCACGTGGAGGTCATCGACGCCGCCAAGATCCCCTACGGCCGGGCCATGGCCCAGGACGCCATCAACCACACCATGATCGAGCGGGCCCGCGCGGGCAGCTTCGTGGTCCGCCTCAAGGGCGGCGATCCCTTCGTCTTCGCGCGCGGTTACGAGGAGGTGCTGGCGTGCGTCGACGCGGGGATCCCGGTGACCGTCGTGCCGGGTGTGACAAGTGCCATAGGGGTGCCCGCCCTGGCGGGCGTTCCGGTGACTCATCGGGCCGTAAATCACGAGTTCGTGGTGGTCAGCGGCCATCTCCCACCCGGTCATCCCGAATCGTTAGTGAATTGGGATGCGTTGGCCGCAATGAGCGGGACCATCGTTTTGCTGATGGCCGTCGAGCGCATCGAGCTCTTCGTGGACGCGCTGCTGAAAGGCGGCCGACCAGCGGATACACCGGTCCTGGTGGTCCAGGAGGGTACGACGGCGGCTCAGCGCACTTTGCGGGCCACCCTCACCGACACGCCGGAAAAGATCCGGGCGGAGGGTATCCGACCTCCCGCAATCGTCATCATCGGGGCGGTCGCGGCGTTCGGGGCTTAAACGGTTCTTAAGATTACTGTAAGGTAACCCTTTATGACGGCTCTCAACGACTCCGAGCGCGCTGTCCAGAACTGGACCTCTGCGCGCCCCGATCGTCCGGCCCCCGCGCGCGCGATGTTCCCGGCGGAGACCGCCGCGAAGCCGCCGGCGAAGACCGCCGCCACTCGGATCAGCAAGTATTACCCCGCCTGGCTACCGTCGCGCCGGTTCATCGCGGCGGTCATCGCGATCGGCGGCATGCAATTGCTCGCGACCATGGACAGCACCGTCGCCATCGTGGCGCTGCCCAAGATCCAGAACGAGCTGAGCCTGTCCGACGCCGGGCGCAGCTGGGTGATCACCGCCTACGTCCTGACGTTCGGCGGCCTGATGCTGCTCGGCGGCCGGCTCGGCGACACCATCGGACGCAAGCGCACGTTCATCGTCGGCGTCGCCCTGTTCACCATCTCGTCGGTGCTGTGCGCCGTTGCCTGGGACGAGGTGACCATGGTCATCGCGCGGCTCTCCCAGGGCGTCGGGTCGGCCATCGCCTCGCCGACCGGTCTGGCGCTGGTGGCGACCACGTTCCCGAAGGGCCCGGCACGTAACTTCGCGACGGCGGTGTTCGCGGCGATGACCGCCATCGGCTCCGTGATGGGGCTGGTGGTCGGCGGGGCGCTGACCGAGGTGTCCTGGCGGCTGGCGTTTCTGGTCAACGTGCCGATCGGCCTCGTGATGATGTACCTCGCCCGCACCGCGCTGCGGGAAACCCACCGCGAACGAATGAAGCTCGACGCCACCGGGGCCATGCTGGCTACCCTCGCGTGCACCGCGGCCGTATTCGCCTTCTCGATGGGCCCGGAGAAGGGTTGGGTGTCGATCACCACCATCGGGTCCGGTGTGGTGGCACTGGGCGCCGGCCTGGCCTTCATCGTCGTGGAGCGCACCGCCGAGAATCCGGTGGTGCCCTTCGACCTGTTCCGGGACCGCAACCGGCTGGTCACCTTCATCGCGATCTTCTTGGCCGGTGGGCTGATGTTCAGCCTGACCGTCTGCATCGGCCTGTACGTGCAGGACGTGCTGGGTTACAGCGCGCTGCGCGCGGGCGTCGGCTTCATCCCGTTCGTCATCGCCATGGGCATCGGGCTGGGCATCTCCTCGCAGCTGGTGTCGCGGTTCTCGCCGCGGGTGCTGACCATCGGCGGCGGCATCCTGCTGTTCTGGGCGATGCTCTACGGCTGGGCGTTCATGCACCGCGGCGTCGCATACTTCCCGAACCTGGTGTTGCCGATCGTGGTCGGCGGCATCGGCATCGGCATGGCCGTCGTCCCGCTCACGCTGTCCGCGATCGCCGGCGTGGGCTTCGACCAGATCGGCCCCGTGTCCGCGGTCACGTTGATGCTGCAGAGCCTGGGCGGGCCGCTGGTGCTGGCGGTCATCCAGGCCGTCATCACCTCGCGGACCCTGTACCTGGGCGGCACCACCGGCCCGGTGAAGTTCATGAACGAGGCGCAGCTGCACGCGTTGGACCACGGCTACACCTACGGTCTGCTGTGGGTGGCGGGCGTGGCCGTCATCGTCGGCGGCGCGGCACTGCTCATCGGTTACACCCCCGACCAGGTCGCGCACGCGCAAGAGGTCAAGGAAGCGATGGACGCCGGGGAGCTGTAGCTTCCCCGCTCACACCGGCCGCCGCCGCGGCGGCATCAGCGCGAGCGCGACCAGAATTGCGGCGCCCCCCGCCGCCAGGGGAACGGCGCATTCGCGACGGCCGCCTGGCCCGGTACCCACCTGGTCGGCAGAATAGGCAACGGCAGCGCGCAGCCCGGTCCTCGGGTGCGCAAACGCAGGCCGGCGGCTAGGGCAGTGCATCGACAGGTCACCGAGCGGGCGTCATGCCAATCGCGTCATGTCCTTGATCAGCTGTGAGACGGCCGAGGCCGACGCGATGTGCCTGCCCCGCGAGTCGGACAGCTCCCCGCTGAGCAATACGGTGGCGCTCGTCACCTGATCCACGCGCGCGTCGGCGACGAAGACGGCGCCGGTGCCCGCGCGCAGGTAGTTCACCGTCATCGTCAGCGTGGGGCAGGGGTGGCTGGTGACCAGCGAACCGCAGTGCGTCACGGCCTGATCGAGCATCTCGGCGATCGCGCCCCCGCTGAGCCCGACGAAGTTGTACGAGCCGGGCCCCGGCTCGTAGCAGACGCGCAAGCACCGCTGCGCGCGCGAGCCCTCGAGCATCCGCGCCCGCAACGCCGAAAGGTTGCCTGGCAGAGCGCTGTTCGCGTGCGCGATCCACTCGGCCTCCGACAGCGCAGCTCCCGCACCGCCGAATAGGCCCAGATAGCCATCCTGGTCAAGCACGGTCGAAGCCGTGATCCCGGGCGACGTCGGCCAGCGACTCGCGCAACCGGCGCCGGGCCGCGTGCAGCCGCGACATCACCGTCCCGATGGGAATGTCCAGGATGTCCGCGATCTCGCGGTACCGGTAGCCGTGGACGTCGGCGTAGTACACCGTCATCCGCAGGGTCTCGGGCAACGCCTCCAGCGCGTCGATCACCTTGCGGTCCGGCACCCGCTCGAGCGCGTCGAGCTCCGCGGGCCGGCAATACGACGGCTCGTAATGGCGCCGGCGCGCCAGGTGTTGCCAGTCTCCGATGTCGCCGCTCAGGTGCTCGGTGGGACGGCAGCACAGTTTGCGGTGATTATTGATCCAGGTGTTGTGCATGATGCGGCACAGCCAGGCCCGCAGCCGGGAGCCCTCACGAAACGTGTGGAACTGGCGGTAGGCCTTAAGCATGGTCTCTTGCACCAGGTCCTCGGCGTCCGCCCGATTGCGGGTCAAACGCCTTGCGGCGCCGTACAAGTCGTCGAGAAGCGGGATCGCATCACGCTCGAAACGAGCGGTCAGGTCCGGGCTCATCTCGGTGCACTCGTTACGCATGATCACGCGGTCCGATTGCCGGTGTGGGCCGCCGCGCGCTCCGGCGGAGCCTGCAGTGGCTGCGCGGTTCGGCGTAACCGAAAGACCTCGCCGCCGGCGCCCGGTCGTTGGGCCGACTGACGCAACGATGCGATGTTCGATCTCACCCGAATACCCCCTGTGCCCGCGTCATCCGGTGGGTTGTCGCGCTTCGGCGTGCCTGACGTCGCGCAGCAGCTCTTCAGTGCGCGCAATACTCTCCGGGCTGTCGCCGAAGGGATCACCGGCGAACTCGTCCACCCCCGCGTTGCGTAACTCCTCGATGCGGTCGGACACGGTGGCTTCGTCACCGACCAGCAGCGTGTCCTCCGGGCCCGCGTACCCCTCGCGATCCAGCATCGCGCGATAGGACGGCAACGTCCCGTAAATCGCGAACTGCTCGGCGGCCTTGGCGCGCATGCGGTCGACGTCATCGGTGACGCAGACGGGAAGCAGGGCGATGACCTTCGCCGATCCCTCGGGCCGGCCGGCGGCGGCCGCGGCCTCGCGCAGGCCCGGACCGATGTGCGTCGCCAACGTCTTCGGGCCGGTCATCCAGGTGATCGTGCCGGCGGTGCGCCGGCCGGCCAGGCGGAGCATCTGCGGGCCCATGGCGGCGATATAGACGGGCGGCGTTGGCGCCCCGGGAATCTGCAACGACCCGCGGGTGGTGATCCGCTCGCCAACCGCGTCCGCCGCGTCCCCGGCCAGCAGCGGCAGCAACCCGTCGAGGTACTCGTTGATCAGCCGGACCGGCTTCTCCCAGGGGATTCCCCACAGCTCCTCGCTCATACCGGGATGGTTGACGCCCAGGCCCAACAGGAACCGGCCGTTGGACAAGACGTTGAGCGTCAATGCGCGCTGCGCGGTCATCATCGGGTGCGCCACCTGGACGGGCAGCACCGCGGCGCCGATCTCGATGTCGGGGACCTCGCGGAAAGCCACCGCCAGCACGCTCGCCAGGTCGGGTTCCCAGGGCAGCTGCGGTGACCATACGCGGTCAAAACCCAAGTCGCGCAGCCGATGGACACGCTCGAGATAGTTATCGATCGACGACGCCGTGCCGTCGGAGAGATAACTGCATACGCTGATCTCCATGGTGACTCCTTCGTCAGCGAAAGTCGTTTGCGGGAGGGGGTTTCGGTAGTATCGCGGTAGGGGCGCCGTCACCGCGCCGCCTCGGCGGACATCGGTCCGCGGTAGACGGCGGCGAGCCGACGCTGAAAATAGCGGTCCAACAACGCCGGTGCGTAACGGGACGCGCGCCACGTCAGGCGGCTCGCCATGCCCGGAATGGTGAGCGGCTCGCGCTTGTCGATGCCCCGGATGGTCTCGCGGGCCACCTGTGTGACGCTCAGTGGCGGAACGCTTTTGACGATCGCGCGGTTTTCCGCGGTGCGATAGGTGTCGAGTGTCGCCACCATCGGCGAGTCGAACTCGGGTGGACACACCAGTTGCACCGTGACGTTCTGGGGTCCCATCTCGATGCGCAGCGAGTCGGTGAAGCCGTTGAGGGCGTGTTTGGCGGCGGCGTAGGCGGTTAGGCCGAAGACACCAAGCATGCCGGCCATCGAACTGACGTTGACCAGATGCCCGCGGCTCTCCTTCAGGTAGGGCAGACATGCCATCGTCGCGTTGACGACACCGAAGAAGTCGACGTCCATGACCGCGCGGAAGTCATCGTGGGTGAGCCGCTCGAAATATCCCTCCCGCAGGATGCCCGCCGAGTTGATCAGCACGTCGATGCCACCCGAGGCGGCGCGGACCTCGTCGAGCGCCGCCTCGACAGCTTCGGGATCGCTGACGTCGACGGACTGCGTCGTCACGCGGGCGCCCGCCGCGCCGGCGGTGACCTGCTCGCGGGCGCGGCTCAGGCGGTGCGGGTCCTGGGCGACCAAGGTGATGGCCAGCCCGCGGCCGGCGAGCTGCCGGGCCAGCTCGAGCCCGAGCCCGGACGAACCGCCGGTGATCACGGCGTGTTGGCCGGGGCGCAGCCAGCCACCGTCAGCGGAACCGGCCAACGCAGACCTGTGTACGGCAAATCGTTTGGCGAGAAGCGATGTCATTCGTCAGATTCCTTCGGCATCGGGTCTGCGCCGTCACGAGTTGGTGCGTTGGCCGTCGACCACGGGCGACTTCTTTCGTTGCGTCTGGGCTGCCGCGAACCAAGCTGGCACGGGCTCACGGCCAGCCTAAGTGCGAATGCCCGTGTGCCCGGCCGTTGTTCGGTGGGCGTGCGCCTACGCGGGCATCTTGTGCGCGTTTCGGGCAAAGTCGGCGAACCGGTGACGGCCCGGCTTGGCGACGCGCCGCGTCGTGAGTGTAGGGCCGCAGCCCGGTGACTAGGCCGAGCAGCATAGGGAAGTTTAGCGTTGCGCGAGGAACACAGAGCTGATAGGAAGTAATAAGTATGACGAACGGCATACTGAACCGAGTGAGAGAAGCTCCGCGATGAGCACGACTGTGGACACACCCGGCGGGGCGCCCGCGCGACTGGTGGTACCCGGACCGGACACCCCGGCGGTGGGACGGCGGCTCGACGGTCCGGTGGCCGTCCTGACCATGCAGCATCCGCCGCACAATTTCATCGGGCACGCGCTGATCGCCGGCCTTTTGGACGGCCTGCGGTGGGCCACCGACCAGGGCGCGCGGGCGGTCCTGCTCAACAGCGGGCTGCGCAACTTCTGCGCGGGCGCCGATGTCACGCTCTTCGAAAGCGCGGACCGGGGAGTCGCACCGGACTTCGACGTCGTCGGGGTGCTACGCGCCTTCGACACGCTGCCCATCCCGATCGTGGCCGCGATCCACGGCGTCACCGTCGGCGGCGGCCTCGAGATCGCGCTCGCGTGCGACCTCGTCATCTCCAGCGAATCGGCCAAGATCGGTTGTGTGGAAGCAACACTCGGCCTCAACCCGCTCATGGGCGCCATCCAGCGCATCACCCAGCGGGCGGGCGCGGCGCGCGCCAAGGAAATGGTGCTGCTGGCGCGCCGCTATGACGCCCGCACGCTGGAGCGCTGGAACATCATCAACCGGGTGGTGCCCGACGACAAACTCGCCGACGTCAGCATGTCGATCACCCAGGAACTGGCCAACGGGCCCACCATCGCCCACGCCTCCACCAAGGCGATCGTGTCCTACACCCTGGCGCACGGCGTCGCGGCGGCCGACGACGCGATGCACGAATTGCAGGCTCCCTATTGGGAATCCGAAGACCTCAAGCGTGGGCTGTCGTCCCTGGCGGCGAACGGCCCCGGCGCCGCGCGTTTCGAGGGGCGCTGACCATGACGCTGCCACTCGACGGAGTCCGGGTCGTCGACTTCACCCGCGTGCTCGCCGGGCCGCACTGCACCAAGCACCTGCTCGATCTCGGAGCCGAGGTCATCAAGATCGAGCCGCCCGCGGGAGACATCAGCCGCGTCGCGTATCCGCGGCAGGGTGAGATCAGCGGGTACTACGCGCAGCAGAACGCCGGCAAACGGAACCTGAGCATCGACTTGAACGTGCCCGCCGCCCGCGACGCGGTGGGTCAGCTGTGTGACACCGCCGATGTCATCGTCGAGAATTTTCGCCCCGGTGCGCTGGCCGCCTTCGGGCTCGGCTACCAATCGGTAGCGGCCCGCAATCCCGCCGTGGTCTACGTTTCGATCAGCGGCTACGGACAGTCGGGGCCGTGGCGCACCCGAAGCGCCTACGCGCCCACCGTCCAGGCCGAGGTCGGCTTCACCGCAAACACGTTGCGCCAGTTCGACGTCGAGGGCAACGAGCGGCGATCCGATTCGCTGTCGCACGGCGACGTCTACGCCGGTCTGCACGGCGCCATCGCGGTGCTGGCCGCGCTGCAACGGCGCACAGTGACCGGGCAGGGACAATACGTCGACGTGGCCATGGCCGCCGTCCTCACCTCGATCAACGAACGTATCCACTACGACCTGTCCGGCCTGGACATCGGTGCGGAGCCGCCGATTCTGGGTGCCACTGACTGCCCGTTTTTCACCAGCCCGGAGGGCGTGGAGTTCGTCGCGCCGGTCAGTCTCGTCGGCACCATGACGTTCCCCTTCTACCTGCGCGCCATGCGACGGCCCGATCTCGCCGACGACGAGCGGTTCCGCACCGTGGAGCTGCGCCGCCGCAACGCCGCGGCCCTGCACGCCATCGTCCAAGACTGGATCTACGGCTTTGACTCCATGGATTCGCTCGACGCACAATTCGATGAGGCCAAGGTCGCCACGGGCCGGTTGCGCGATGCCGTCGAATTCAACGAGACCGAGTGGGCCAAGGGCTGGGTGACGACGCGCGAGGTGTCGGATCGTCACGGCGGCGTGATCACCATTCCCGCCCCGCCATGGCATTTCAGCGACCACGACGGGCTGCTCGACGACCAACTGCCCGCCCGGCAGGGCGAACACAACGAAGAGATTCTGAAAGAGCTCGGCTGCACCGACGGCCAGATTCAAGCCCTCAAGGACAGCGGCGCGCTGATCGGCCCGGTGGGCTGACCTCGGTCGCCGCCCCGCGCGGAGCGGCCTGCGCGATTCGGGAAAAAGGTTGCGTGCGACGGCGAGGCCGTTGCTGGCGGCCGGCATAGCGTCGGTGGGGTGACGAGCGTAGCGCCGGTGGCCGTGGCATTGGTGTTGCTGATCGCGGCGTCGCTGTGGTGGGCGGCGGCCCACCCCGGATGCATCGTGCCCGCGGTGGATCGCGACGGTGCCGACCGGCCGGTGGCGCCGACGCCGTCGCCGAGGGCGCGGTCAACTCCTGAGACCCTCTCTGTCACAGCCGATTACGACGTCCGCCAGGCGCTCTTCGCGTCGGGCATTCTGGCCAAGACGGACCCCGTTGCGGCGTCGGTCATGGCGAAGCGCCTGCAGCCGACCGCCTTCCCGCCCGGCTGCGTCCTCGATGATCAAGACGACTTCGGAATGCGCCTGTACGTGATCGTCTCCGGCAAGGTCAAGGTCTGCTGCCGGCGCCACGACGGTCAGCAAGTGGTCCTCGCCGTCCTCGGGCCGTCGGAAATCTTCGGCGCCATCACGCTTTTCGACCCCGAGGCCAACGAATTGAGCGTCACCACGCTGACCGATGTCGTCGCGGTGCCGATCGAACGCCGGCAATTGTTGCGCTGGATGGCCGAACGCCAGGAGGTCACCGACCAGGTGTTGCGCCTGTTCGCACGGTGGGTCAAGCGCACCACCGACTCGCTGGTGGACGTGGCGTTCTCCGACACCGAACGGCGGATCGCCGGGCGGCTACTCCTGTACAGCCAGCGGTTCGGCCGGCAAGAGCAAGGCGCGGTGCGGGTGCTGCAGGACCTGACGATCACCGATTTCGCGCGTTTGGTGGGCGTGGCCCCCAAGACGGTCGACCTGACGTTGCTGGACTTCGAAAGCCGCGGCTGGATCCGGATGGACGGCGACAGCGTGGTCATCGTCGATGGGCAGGCGCTCAGGTCGATGTCGGCCATGAGCGGCGCGGAATCGCCGGGCGCCTGACGTGTTCGATCGATTCTCGCTGGCGGACCTGCGCACGCGGGTGGTGTGCGCGCCCATGGCGGGCGGACCATCGACACCGGCGTTGGCCGCGGCGGTCAGCAACGCCGGTGGGCTCGGGTTCCTGGCAGGCGGCAAACTGTCCGCCGAGGACCTCGCCGACGCGATCGAGGCCACCAGATTTCTCACATCCGGCCCGATCGGCGTCAACCTGTTGGTGCCACAACGCAGCATGGTCGGCTCGGCGGAAGAGATCGACGCCTACGCGGCGGTTCTGGAGGCGGAGGCCGAGTACTACGGGGTGGTGTTGGGCGAACCGCGCCACGACTACGACGAGTGGGCCGCCAAGCTCGAGGTCGTCTACGACCTGCGGCCCGAGGTGGTGTCCTACACCTACGGCCTGCCGAGCAGGCTGGAATGCCGGCGGTTGGGCGCGGTCGGGGTCGTCAACGTCGCCACCGTGACCACGGTGCACGAGGCATTGTGCGCGCTGAGCCGCGGGGTGGATGCCCTGGTGGCGCAGGGGCCGGCCGCGGGTGGGCACCGGGCGACCATCGACCCGCGTGCCGTGCCGCCCGACGATCCGCTCGACGAGCTGGTGGCCAACCTGACGGGCTGCTGCGAGTGTCCCGTCGTCGCGGCCGGCGGAGTGTCGACGAGCGCGGACGCGCGCAGGCTCTTCGACGCCGGCGCCGCCGCGGTGCAACTCGGCACCGCGTTCCTCCTCGCCGACGAGGCCGGCACGAATGCGGTTTACCGTGCGGCGCTTCGCAGTCCGGCGTTCGCCGGGACGGTGGTGACCCGCGCGTTCACCGGTCGCTACGGGCGGGCGCTGCGCAACCGGTTCACTCAAACCTACGACCGCCATGCCGTTTTCGGGTTTCCCCAAGTCGCCGCCATGACGGCACCGCTGCAGGCCGCCGCGCTGAAGATGGGCGATCCGCACGGCGTCGCGCTGTGGGCGGGATCGGGTTTTGCTGCGGCGCAGCCGGGTTCAGCCGCGGACATCATCGACGGGCTGGTGGGCTAAGGCGCGCGCTTCGCGCGGCGTCACCCCGAAATGCTGTTTGAACACCGCCTCGAACGTGCTCATCGAGCGGAACCCGCTCTCGAAGGCGATGCTGGTGATCGTCGTGCCCGGGGACGACCCGCGCAGCAGGTCGGCGGCGCGGTTTACCCGGGCGCTGCGGATCAATTCGCTGGTCGTGGTGCCCGCCTGCTGCAACGCCAGCTGGATCTGCCGCACCGACCAGCCCAGCGCGGCGGCGATCGCCCGTGGGCTCAGCTCCGGGTCTCGGGAGTGCGCGGTGACGTACTGGCGGACGGCGTGCT
>NZ_LZJC01000152.1 GCF_001666755.1 Mycobacterium sp. E1214
TGGCCGTCATCGGTGGAACCGTCGGCATCATCGGTTTCCTCACGCTGACCACCGGCGCCCTGGTCGCGGTGCAGGGCTACGACACCCTGTCCAACATCGGTGTCGAGGCGATGACCGGCTTCCTGTCGGCGTTTCTGAACGTCCGGATGATCGCGCCCTGCACGGCCGGCCTGGCGTTGGCGGCCACCATCGGCGCCGGCGCGACGGCGCAGCTCGGGGCGATGCGCATCAACGAGGAGATCGACGCGCTGGAGGTGATGGGCATCCGGGCGATCACCTACCTGGCGTCCACCCGCATCATCGCCGGCATCCTCGTCGTCATTCCCCTGTACGCGGTCGCCGTGCTCATGTCGTTCGTCGCCGCCAAGTTCCTCACCATCTCGGTCTACGGCCAGTCGCGAGGCGTCTACGAACACTACTTCGCCACGTTCCTGCGCCCGAACGACCTGATGTGGTCGTTCCTTTCGGCGCTGACGATGGCGACGGGCGTGATGGTCGTGCACACCTATTACGGCTTCACCGCCTCGGGCGGCCCGGCCGGCGTGGGGGAGGCGGTCGGACGGTCGGTGCGGTCCTCGATGATCGTGACGGCGTTCGTGTGCCTGATGATTTCGCTGTCCGTGTATGGGCAGTCCGGCAACTTCAACCTGTCGGGATAGCCGATGAGCAATCACAGGCAGAGCGGGCCGCTGCAGACGAACCGGACCCGCAGCACCCGGATAGACCCGATCTGGTGGGCCCCCACGCTGTTCCTGCTCGTGGGTGGGCTGATCGCCCTGACCGCCGGGTCGTTCTCCGGGAAGTTCCAGTCTTTCGTTCCCCTCACGCTGGTGTCCAACCGCGCGGGACTGGTGATGGAGGACGGCGCCAAGGTGAAACTGCGCGGCGTGCAGATCGGTCAGGTCGCCGGCATCGGCACCGACGCGAAAGCGGCCCAGCTGCAGCTGAAGATCCAACCCGACGCCTTTAAGTACCTGCCGAGCAACCTCGAGGCGGAGATCAAGTCGACCACGGCGTTCGGGTCCAAGTACGTGGACCTGATCGTCCCCGACCAGCCCAGCCGCACGCCACTGAAACCCGGTGCGGTGCTGCACTCGCGCAACGTCACGGTGGAAGTCAACACGGTGTTCGAAAACTTGCAGTCGGTGGTGCAGGCGCTCGACCCGGCGAAGCTGAACGCGATCCTGTCGGCCTTCGCGCAATCCGTGCGCGGCAAGGGGGACCGGATCGGGCAGGCGATCACCGACGCCAACGACATCTTGCTCACCGTGAACCCGCGCATGGACACCATCGCCAAGGACTGGCGGCTTTTCGGCAAAACCACCGACATCTATTCGGGTGCGGCGCACGACATCCTGTCCATCCTGGACTCGGCGTCCACCACCAGCACCACCCTCACCGAGAATCAGCGGTCGCTGGACACACTGCTGCTGTCGGCGATCGGATTGAGCCACACCGGCATCAACGTCATCGGGAACAACGAATCCAACATCGTGCAGTCGATGAACCTGCTCGACCCCACCATCGGGCTGCTGCAGAAATACTCACCGACCTACACCTGCCTGTTCCAAGGTGCGCAGTGGTACGTCGACCACGGCGGCCGGGACGCGTTGGGCGGCAACGGGTATTCCGTCATCCTCGACGCGGCCCTGCTCTTCGGTGACGATCCCTACCGCTACCCGAAGCACCTGCCGAAGGTCAACGCCACCGGCGGGCCCGGCGGCCGGCCGAGCTGCGGGTCGCTACCCGACCCGAGCGCGAACTTCCCGGTGCGCGCCCTGGTCACGGACACGGGCTGGGGCGCGGCGCCCAACGAGATCCGCACCAACGTAGCCGTCGGTAACCCGTGGTGGGGCAACTGGTTCCCGACCACCAAAAACCCGCCGGAAGCGCCGCGGTACTTCTGGCGCGGGGGGCAGCCGCCGCCATGAGACGCAAACTCTCCAGCATCCTGCTGCGGGTCGGGATCTTCACGGCGGTCTGCCTGCTGTTCACGTTCGCGTTGATCGCGGTGTTCGGGCAGCTGCGGTTCGAAGACCGGACCGGCTATCAGGCTCTGTTCACCAACATCTCCGGGCTCAAGTCCGGCAACTTCGTGCGGATCGCCGGGGTGGAGGTCGGCAAGGTCGGCGACCTGAGCCTGCACCACGACGGCACCGTCACCGTCGGGTTCACCGTGGACAAGGGCGTGCGCCTCACCGAGGGGACCCGGGCCGTGGTGCGTTACGAAAACCTGATCGGCGACCGGTATCTCGCGCTCGAAGACAGCCCCGGGCCGCCGCGCCGGTTGCCGCCGGGCGCGACCATTCCGCTGGCCCGGACCGCGCCCGCGCTCGACATCGACGCGCTGATCGGCGGTTTCCGCCCGCTGTTCCGGGCGTTGGATCCCGACCAGGTCAACGCCCTGTCCGGTCAACTGTTGCGGATTTTCCAGGGGCAGGGCGGGACGCTCGCCTCGGTGCTGTCCCAAACTTCGCTGCTGACCTCGACCCTGGCCGGTCGCAGCGAGCTGATCGGTCAGCTGATCACCAACCTCAACACCGTGCTGCACACCTTCGCCGCCCGCGACCACGAATTCTCCGACGGCTTGGACAAACTGGCGCAGCTGGTGGACGGCCTGGCCAAGCGCAAGGACGACATCTCCACCGGACTCGCCTACATCAACGCCGCGGCGGGCTCGGTCACCGACCTGCTGGTCCAGACCCGCCAGCCCATCAAAGACGTGGTCCACGAAACCGACCGGATGTCCGGACAGGTGATGGCCGACCACGACTACGTCGACAAGCTGCTCAAGGATCTGCCCGACGTGTACCAGGTCCTGGCCCGGCAGGGCCTGAACGGGGACTACTTCGGCTTCTACTTCTGCGAAGTGCTGCTCAAGCTGAACGGCAAAGGCGGCAACCCGATCTTCGTCAAACTCCTGGGCCAGCCCAGTGGGCGGTGCACGCCCCGGTGAAGCTGAAACTTCCGAAGATCACGATCAAGGCGGCCGGGCAGCGAAGCCCCTTCCTGTTGGGGCTGATGGGCACCATCTTGCTGGTATGCATCACGATCGTCGCCTTCCAGTACAACAAGTTGCCGTTCCTCAAGAACACCGACGACTACGCCGCCTACTTCGCCGAGGCCGGTGGCATCAAACCCGGGAATTCCGTGCGGGTTTCGGGCATGGGCGTGGGACGGGTCTCCGACATCCGCCTGGAGGGCACCAAGGTTCGGGTGGGCTTCACCGTCAACAAGGGCATCGAGCTGGGGGACCGCACGGAGGCATCGATCAAGACCGAGACCATCCTGGGCGCCAAGATGCTCGAGCTCACCCCCCGGGGCGAGGGCCGGCTGCACGGCGCCATCCCCCTGGAGCGCACCACCTCGCCCTATGACCTGCCCGACGCGCTCGGCGACCTGACGACGACGATCAGCGGCCTCGACACCGCCCAATTATCCTCGGCGCTCACCACATTGGCCGACACCCTCAAGGCGACGCCACAGAACCTGCGGCTGGCGCTGCAGGGGGTGGCGCGGTTCTCCGACACCCTCAACGGCCGGGACGCGCAGCTGCGAAACCTGTTGGGTAACGCCAACAAGGTCTCGGCGGTCCTCGGTCGGCGCAGCCAACAGATCGCGGGGTTGGTCGCCAATTCCAACGCACTGTTAGCCGCGCTGCTCGACGAACGGGACTCGTTGGACGCGCTGATGAACAACCTCAGCGCCGTCTCACATCAGATCTCCGGGCTGGTCGACGACAACCGCACCCAGCTCAAGCCGGCCCTCGACAAGCTCAACGGTGTCTTGGAAATCCTGGACAACCGCAAGGAGGACATCCAAAAGACCCTGCCGAAATTCAAGCGCTACGCCATGTCGTTCGGCGAATGCCTGGGATCCGGGCCGTTTTTCAAGGCGTACGTGGCCAACCTGGTGCCCGGCCAGTTCGGTGGCCCGGTCCTCGACGCCGACATGTACGACCGTTTCCTCGACCCCAACCAGAAGTTGCCGTCCGAAGCCGTGGACCCGCCGACCGGCACACCGCCCGTGCCGCCGGAGCAGGCGCCCGTGCCGCTATGGTCGCAGCCCCCGTCGCCGCCGCCCTCGACCCCGCCGGTGCGGACCATCCCGCCGCCCTCGCCCCACGACTACGACCAGCCATGACCATGACCCGCAAGACACTTCGCAACCTGACCGCGCTCACCCTGGTGCTGACACTGGCCGTGGCGTCGTTCCTGGTCGGCAGCAAGCTGTGGGAGGACGTCGAAAAGAACACTTACTCCGCCTATTTCACGGAGGTCAACGGCCTGTTCGTCGGTGACGAGATCCGCATCCTTGGCGTCGCCGTCGGCGTGGTGGACAAGATCGAGCCGCAGCCCGCCAGCTCCAAGGTGACCTTCTCCGTCGACAAGCAGTACCCGGTGCCCGCCGACGCCCGCGCCGCGATTCTGTCGCCGTCGCTGGTGACGTCACGGGCGATTCAACTCGTCCCGGCCTACTCGGGCGGCCCGAAGCTGAGCCCCGGCGCGTCGATCCCGCTCAACCGCACCGCGGTCCCCGTCGAATGGGACGACTTCCGCCGTCAGCTCGAGAAGCTCACCGATGCGCTGCAGCCGACGAGCCCCGACGGGGTGAACTCCGTCGGCGAATTCGTCGACTCCGCCGCGGCCAACCTGCGCGGTCAGGGAGACACCGCCCGCGATACGGTACTCAAGCTCTCTCAAGCGATCTCGGCGCTCGGCGACCACGCCGACGACATCTTCAGCACGGTGCGCAACCTGCAGCTGCTGGTGTCCGCGCTGTACTCCAGCAGCGACCTGTTGGCCTCGTTCAACCAGAACCTGGCCAGCGTCACGACGTTGCTGACGAACACGCCGAACGAGGTCGGCAACGCGGTGAAATCGCTCGACGGGGCGCTGGGCGATGTCCGCGACTTCCTCGCCGAGAACCGCGAATCCATCGGCGTCACGTTCGACCGGCTGGGCTCGATCACGACGGCGCTCAACGACAGCCGCGGTGACATCAAACAGATCCTGCACATCGCGCCGACGGTGTTCCAGAACTTCCTGAACATCTATCAGCCGGCGCAGAGCGCGATGACCGGCATCCTGGCGTTGAACAACTTCGCCGACATCCCGCAGTTCATCTGCAGCTCTATCGAAGCGGCCTCGCGGGCGCGGCTGGCGCGGGTGTCCAAGCTGTGCCTGCAGTACCTCACCCCGATCATCAAGAACCGTCTCTATAACTACATTCCGGCGGGTATCAACCCGTTCGTGGGCACGCAGGCCCGACCCAGCGAGATCACCTACAGCGAGGACTGGTTGCGGCCCGGCGCCGCGCCGCCGCCACCGCCCGAGACCCCGCCGCCGCCGGCCGAGGCGCCCGTGCAGTCCGCGCCGCCGCCGGCTGAGGCGCCCGTGCAGTCCGCGCCGCCGCCGAACACCCTGAGCAACTCGACACAAGTGCTCAAGGACCTGATGCTCCCGACGGGTCCGCCCTCATGAGGCGCGCGGTGGCCGTACTCGTCTGCGGCGCAGTACTTTCAACGCTGTCAGGCTGTGGATGGCGCGGCCTGAACTCGTTCACGCTTCCCGGCACCGCGGGCGGCGGCCCGGGCGCCTACACCGTTCAGGCGCAGATGCCCGACGTGGTCACCATTCAGGAGAACACCCGGGTTCGGGTCGACGACGTCAACGTCGGCAACGTCACCAAGATCGAGCTGCAAGACTGGCACGCGTTGGTGACCATGCGCATCAATGGCGACGTCCACCTGCCCGCCAATGCGACGGCCAAGCTGGGGCAGACCAGCCTGCTTGGTTCCATGCACATCGAGCTCGCGCCTCCCAAGGACGAGCCGCCGGTCGGCCAGCTCAAGAACGGCGCGGTCATTCCGTTGGCGCGGGCCAGCTTGTATCCCACGACCGAGCAGACGCTGGCGTCGGTGTCCATCCTGTTGAACGGCGGGGGCATCGCGCAGCTGCAGGAAATCAACCAGGCGGTGGCGAAGGCCTTCGCCGGGCGCGAAAACGACATGCGCAGCCTGCTCAACCAACTCGACGAGTTCATCGCCCGCACCAACGACCAGACCGACGACATCATCACCGCCGCGGAGAACCTCAACGGCCTGGTCGGTCAGGTCGCGGCCCAGGACCCGGTGGTCGACAAGGCGTTGCTGACGGTGCCCAAGGCGCTCGACGTGCTGGCGCGGGAACGCACCAAGATCGCCGACACGATCGATCAGGTCGGCAAGTTCAGTGCGATTGCGGCCGACACCATCCACCAGAGCAGGCAGTCGCTGGTGGATAACCTGCGCAACATCGCGCCGGTGCTGCGGTCGCTGGCCGATGCCGGGCCGTCGCTCACCAAGGGCCTGGACGGCCTGGCGACCTATCCGTGGCCCACCTCCACGGTGCGGAACTGGTTCCGCGGTGACTACGCCAACCTCACCCTGGTGGTGGATCTGACCTTGAGCCGCATCGACCAAGGCCTGTTCACCGGGTCGCGGTGGGAGGGCAACTTGACACAACTCGAAATGCTGTGGGGCCGCACCATCGGCATGCAGCCGAGCCCGGTCACGGGCGGCAACCCCCTGACGTACCCGTACCACTTCGGGGGTTACTGAGTGCTGCGCTTGAATCGACGGACCTGGATCCAGCTGGCCATCCTCACTCTGGTCAGCGTGGTGTCCTGTGGCGCAATGGCTTTCAACTTCATGAAGCTACCCGCGACGCTGTTCGGGATCGGTGAATACCAGGTCACTGTGGACCTACCGCAATCCGGGGGGCTGTATCAGACGTCGGTGGTCACCTACCGGGGCACCGACGTGGGGCAGGTCAAGTCCGTCGACGTCACCGCCACCGGGGTGCGCGCGGTGCTCGCCATGCGCTCGGGCGTCAAGGTGCCCTCCGACGTGCAGGCCTCGGTGCACAGCCGATCGGCCATCGGCGAGCAATACATCGAACTGACACCGCAACCCGGCGGCAAAGACGGCGAACGCTCGCGGTGGCTGCGCGCCGGTGACATCATCCCCGCCGGTCACGTCGACGTCCCCGTGGACATCGGCCGCCTGCTCGACATGACCAACCGTGCGCTACAGGCGATTCCACGCGACAACCTGCACACCTTGATCGACGAGACCAACCGCGCGGTCGGCGGGCTCGGCCCGGAATTGGCCCGCATCGTCGACGGCTCCACCGCGCTGGCCATCGCCGGCGGCAAAACCCTCGACCCGTTGGCCGCGCTCATCGACCAGACTCCGCCGGTGCTGAATTCTCAAGTGCAGACGTCGGACTCGATCGCGGCCTGGGCGAGGCACACTGCGGCGCTCATGGCGCAGTTCAAGGCGCAAGACGCCGCGGTCCGAGATTTGTTGACCCAGGGGACGTCCGGCATCGAGGAGGCCCGCGCGCTGCTGGACCGGGTGTCCCCGGCGCTGCCCGTGCTGTTCGCCAACCTGGTCAGCCTGGGCGACATCGCCGTCGTCTACCGCCACGACATCGAACAGCTCCTAGTGCTGCTGCCGCAGGGCATCGCCGCCATGGCGGCGATCGTCGTGCCGAGCTCGAACACCAAGCAGGAGTACCGGGGCGCGCAACTCGACTTCAACCTGAACCTCAACCTGCCGCCGCCCTGCACCACCGGTTACCTGCCGCCGCAGCAGCGTCGCTCGCCGGCCAGCGTCGACGCGCCGGACCGGCCCACCGGAGACTTGTTCTGCCGGGTCCCCCAGGACTCCGAGTTCAACGTCCGCGGCGTGCGCAACATCCCGTGCGAGAGCAAGCCATACAAGCGCGCGCCGACGGTCGAGCTGTGCGAGAGCGACGAGGAGTACGTGCCGCTCAACGACGGCTATAACTGGAAGGGCGACCCGAACGCCACCTATTCGGGTCAGGGCGTGCCGCTGTACCCGCCGGGGCAGGACCCGCGGCTGCCCCCGCCGCGGGGGGTCGCGCCGCTGCCCGGCGCGCCGCCCCCGCCGCCGGCCGTTGCCACCTACGACCCGGCCACCGGCGACTACATCGGGCCCGACGGCCGCCGCTACACCCAATCCGACCTGGCCCACCCGCGTGCCAAGAACTGGCAGCAACTTCTTGTCCCGCAACCTTAAAAGGAGCACCATGGCCGACGAGCCTGATACCGCCGCGGCAGCGGAAAAAGACGAGACCGACGCGGCCGACGAGAGCGGCGTGCCCGACGAGAGCGCCGTGACCGACGAGAGCGGCGTGCCCGACGAGAGCGCCGTGACCGACGAGAGCGGCGTGCCCGACGGCCGAATCGCCCGGTGGCGCAACGCGGCTCGGACCCGCCGCCTGTCGCGGGTCGCCACCGCGCTGGTGGCCGGCGTCCTGATCGTGGCGACGCTGGCCGGGGTGGCCGGCTATTGGGGATATCGCGCCTACCAGACCCACACCGCGCAGGCCCGTCGCGACCTGTACCTGCAGACGGCCCGCCAGGGCGCGGTGAACCTGACCACCATCAAGTACACCGAGATCGACGCCGACGTGCAGCGGATCCTCGAACTCGCCACCGGCGCCTTCCGCGAAGACTTCGAGCAACGGTCGAAGCCCTTCATGGAGGTCGTCAAGGCCGCGCAGTCGAAGTCGGAGGGCACCGTGACCGACGCCGGAGTGGAATCCGAGCACGGTGACTCGGCCCAGGTGCTGGTCGCGGTCGCGGTGAAGTCGCAGACCGCCGGCGGAGAAGAGGCGCCGCGCGAGTGGCGCATGCGCATCGAGGTGAAGTCGGTCGGCGACGACGCCAAGGTCTCCAACGTGGTGTTCGTGCCATGACGACGGTGAGCGACGGGACAGACATGGTGGCCACCGACGACCCCGAGGTCACGCCGCCAGACGACGCGGCGAGCCCAGACGCGGCGAGCGAACCCGACGCCGGTCCGACGGGCAGCGACCCCGCCGCCGCCCCGGACGACGACCCGCCGCCGCAGCGGCGGCCGATCGCCTGGTCGCGGATCCTCGCGTTCGGTGTGCTGCCCGGCCTCGCACTGGTGCTGGCGCTCACGGCCGGCTACTTCCGGTGGGTGGCCGGCGCGTCCGCCGACCTCTACCAGGCCCGCACGGAGTCGGTGCGGGTCGCCCGCGAGGGTACCGTCGCCGTGCTGTCGTACAGGCCGGAGTCGGTGGACAAGGACCTCGGCGCGGCGCGCGACCGCCTGACGGGCGACTTCAAGGACGCCTACACCGCGCTCACCCGCGAGGTGGTCATCCCGGGCGCCAAGGACAAACACATCGCGGCGGTCGCGAAAGTGAGTGCCGCCGCACCGATTTCGGTGTCCGCCAACCACGCCGTGGTGCTGCTGTTCGTCAACCAGACGGTGACCATCGGCAACGGCGCCCCCACCGACACCCAGCCGGTCATCCGCACGACCTTGGACAAGGTTGACGGGCATTGGTTGATCTCGCACTTCGATCCCGAATGAAACGCAGGGCGCCGCTCGGTGCGGCCGCGGTCACCCTCAGTGCGGCGGCGATTTTCGCCGCTCCCGGCGCGCATGCCGACAACAAGCGGCTCAACAGCGCCGTGGTGTCCGCGGTCTACACGCTGCAGCACCAGGCGGGCTGCACCAACGACGTCATCCGGGACAACGCGCTTACCCTGGCCGCGCAGTGGCACGCCGACGACATGATGAACAACCGAAACATCAATGACGACACCGGGTCCGACGGGACCAGCCCGCAGGACCGTGCCAACGCGGCCGGTTTCACCGGCCGGGCCGCCGAGACGGTGGCGATCAATCCGGCGATCGCGATCAGCAGCCTGGAGTTGGTCAACCAGTGGTACTACAACCCCGCGGACATGGCGATCATTCGCGACTGCGCCAACACCAACATCGGCGTGTGGTCGGAGAACAGCCTGGACCGCACGGTCGTTGTCGCCGTCTACGGCCAGCCGGCCCCGAAAAGCCGCTGAGACTCGCCGCCTACGAGCGGGCCAGCCGGGACAGCACCGTCCGCGCATCGGCCGTCGCGCCCCGGTTGTAGGGCAGCTTCGACAGCGCCGTCGCCATCGCGCAGGTGTCGGAGATCGCGGCGTAGGTCAGCCCGGCGCCGATCCCGGCGGCCAGCCATTTCAGGCGGGGCACCGCGACGCTGCCCAACACCGCGGTGAGCACCACCGAGCCCGCGACCAGCCGCACCTGGCGTTCGAGGTCCCAGCGTTCGGTGCCGCGGTCGACCGAAAACCCTTGTCCCTCCCAATCGACGATGCCGTTGTCCAGCACCCGTCCGCGCGCCAGCCCGGCGTTGCGCAGCAGTGTCTGTGCCTTCGTGGAGCGTTGCCCGGACTTGCACACCAGCACGACGTCGCGGTCGCCGGCGAGGCGCTCGGCGACTTCGCTCGCGTGCTTGTCCAGGACGTCCAGCGGGACGTTGTACGAACCGGCGATGTGGGACGTCTCGAACTCGGCGGGGGTTCGCACGTCGAGAACTCGGGGCGCGGTGGGGGAGTCGAGCAGCTCACGTAGCTGACTCGAAGTGATGGCGTCCGCGGTGGGTGCGCTCATGGTGTTTCCTCCGTCCTGGCAGCGGCGGTACTTGCCGTAATCAGTACCCGTGGTGGCGAAGCGCCAACGGTTTTCGCTCAGCCTGAGGTGAGGTCCAGCTTTTCGGCGTTGTCGTAGTTGTCGTCGATGAGGACGACGCGGCGGCCCTCCCGGTCCAGCAGGGCCGCGGCGATGGATGCCCGGTATCCGCTGGCGCAATGGATCCACAGCTCCCGGTCTTCGGGGAGCTCGCCGATGCGGTCCGGCAGTTCGTGCAGCGCGACGTTGACCGCGTCGCGCACGTGGCCGCCGGCGAATTCGTGGGGCTGGCGCACGTCGACGACCGCCACGCCGTCCTTACCCAGCGCGTCGGCCAATTCCTCGAAGGACGCGACGCGGTAGCTCCGCAACCTCTCACCGCCCGCCAGCACGCGGATGTCGCCCGTGGCGCTGCCGGTCAACCGGTCGACACCGATGCGGGCCAACTCGCGTTGCGCGTCGGCCACCTGGCGGGCGTCCTCGCCGATCAGGGTCAGCGGCGCGCCCCAGGTGTACAGCCAGCCCAAGTAGTTGACGAACGAGCCGGACAGCTCGAAACCGTAGCTGCCGGAGAGATGGCCGGCGGCGAAAGCGGTGCGGCTGCGCAGGTCGACCACCCACTCACCCGCCGCGATCCTGTTTCGAAGTTGTTGGGCGTCAACGGGTTCCGGGGGGCTGAGGTCGGCAGCTGGCGGCCCGGCCCGATTGATGACGCCCATGTGGGCGTAGTAGGCGGGAAACGCCGCGAGGCCGGCGAGCAGTTCGTCGACGTATTCCTGCTCGCCCCGCGTCAACGCCGGGTTCCGGTCGCGCTCCTCACCGATCGTGGACGCGTCACCGTCGGTCGGCGCCGCCGAGCAGAAGCTGCCGAAACCGTGGGTGGGATAGATCGCCGTCGCGGACGGCAGCTCGTCGGCGAGGCGGCGCGCCGACCGGTGTTGCAGCCGCGCGAGTTCCTCGGTGTGCTCGTCGCCCACCAGGTCGGTCCTGCCGGTGCTGCCGAACAGCAGCGACCCGCCCGTGAAGACGCCGACGGTGTCCCCGGTCTCGTCGCGCAGCACGTAGCTGACGTGGTGATGCGTGTGCCCGGGCGTCAGTAACACCTCCAAATGAATTGCGCCGGTGTCGATTCGGTCGCCTTCCGTGACCGCGTGTCGGTCGAAGTCGACGTCTTCGCCTGCCGGGACCACGTATTCGGCGCCGGTCGCGCGGGCCAACGCCAAGCCGCCGGTCACATAGTCGTTGTGGATGTGGGTCTCCAGTACGTGGGTGATGCGCAGGCCCGCCGCCGCGTCCAGCACCCGGTCGATGTCGCGTTGCGGGTCAACGGCAACGGCGACGGTGCCGTCGCTGATCAGGTAGCTGCGGTCACCCAGCCCGGAGGTTTCGAGGATCGAGACATCCACCATGGTGGTCAGACCTTTCGATGCCGTCGGCGGGACAGCCGAAAATGGGAGATAGGTCTGTACATACCCGGATCGCGGCCGGACGGCGCCGGGAGCCGGGGTGCCGGGTCAGGTGCGCGGGCGGGGCCGGGCCGTCGCCAACCGCGTTTGCGCCGGTGGGCGACCCGGATGCCGCGACGACCAGCGGGACCACGCCGCCCTCGCGACTTTCAACCTCGGTGATTTCGGCGCCGTCGCGCCTGCTAGCGGACCGCCTGCTCGCACACGCACACCTGGGCGTCGCGCAGTCGCTTCCCGAGCTGCGTCTCGCGTTTGCGCCTCTCGTGCTGCGCGTAGACCTTGTCGCGCTGATTCAGCGAGAACGCGAAGTCGAGATTGACCGGCAACCCCGCCCAGTCGACGTGCTCGTTGCCGCCGCCGCGGTACCGCAACCGGCACTGCAGCGGGCAGCCCTTCTTGACGGCCCCGTCGGGCACGCCAGCCTCACCAGCCACGCCCACGTCACTCCTTCAGGTGCGAACCCTTTGAGTGCATCGTGCGACCGCCATGTTTCGGCCGCGGGCGCGTCATGTTTCCGCCGCATTACGGATTCGGCTAGTACACGTCGCGGTGGTAGCGCTTGTCCGCGCTGAGCGACCGGACGTACTCCTGGGCCGCGTCGGGATCGAGGTGGCCGTGTTCGGCCGCGATCTCGCAGAGGGCGCGATCGACGTCCTTGGCCATCGGATTCGCCGAGCCGCAGACGTAGAGCTGCGCCCCGTCCTGCAGCCAGCTCCACAGCTGGGCCCCGCGCTTGCGCATCAGGTGCTGGACGTAGACCTTTTCCTGCTGATCCCGTGAGAACGCCAAGTCCATCTCGGTCAGCAGGCCGTCGGCGTGCATCGCCTGGATCTCGTCGCGGTAGTAGAAGTCGGTGGCGGCGTGCTGCTCGCCGAAGAACAACCAGTTCGGGCCGGTGTGACCGAGCGCGCGACGTTCCTGCAGGAAGCCGCGGAACGGTGCGATGCCCGTCCCGGGGCCGATCATGATCATCGGGGTCTGGGAGTCGCTGGGAATCCGGAAGTTGCTCGACGGCTGCAGGAACACGGCGACCCGGTCACCGGGGGAGCGGTCGGCGAGGTAGGTCGAGCACACCCCGCGGCGCGGCACGCCCTGGAAGTTGTATCGCACCGGGGACACCGTGAGGTGCGCTTCGCCCGGGCACTCCTTGGGGCTCGACGAGATCGAGTACAGCCGCGGCTGAAGGCGCTTGAGGACCCGCAGCCACTCGTGGGCCGACGCCGACACCGGCAGCTGCGCCAGCAGGTCGATGGATTGCCGCCCCCACGACCAATCCGCCAGCGCCCGCTTGTTCTCGGGTTTCAGCAGCTCGGCGAGGTTCTGGTCGCCGGTGCGTTCCTGCACGAACCGCACCAGGTCGCGGCTGATGTGCGCGATCTCCATCCGTTCGGTCAGCGCGGATCGCAGTGACATCAGGCCGTGCTCGCCGACCTCGACCGGGGTCTGCGCGTTCAGCCCGGTGACCGACAGCCATTCATCGACCAGTTCCTCGCTGTTGCGCGGCCACACGCCCAACGCGTCACCGACCTCGTAGCTGACGGTCTCTTCCGGCAGGTTGAACACCAGGTGCCGGACGTCTTTCGTCGACTCGGGCCGGCTCAGCGTCGTGTTCCGCACCATGTCGGTGATCAGCGGGTTCTTCTTGCTGTAGGTGGGCTGCTCCGCGGGGCGGCGCTGGACCCGCGGTGCGGCGGCGGGAGTCGGGGCGTCGCGGCTGATCGACGCGGGGGTGCGGCTCAACGCCTCGACGACCTCAGCCAGCCACTTCGCCGCGTCGTCTTCGTAGTCCGGTTCACAGTCCACCCGCTCGACCAGCCGGGTCGCCCCGAGCTCGGCGAGCCGCGCGTCGAGCTTGCGCCCGTGCCCGCAGAAGTCGTCGTAGTTCGAGTCGCCCAGCGCGAGAACGGCGTAGCGGGTGCCGGTGAACGTGGCGGCGTCGTCGGCGGTCAGCGCCTTCCACAGTCCGGCGCCGTTGTCGGGCGGCTCACCGTCACCGGTGGTGCTGGTGATCAACAGCAGCTCGGCCGTCGTCACCAGGTCGCCCACCGGGAATTCGTCCATGCTGTGCAGGACCGCGGGCACGCCGGCGTCGGCCAACCGTGCGGCCACGCCGGCGGCGACGTCCTCCGCGTTCCCGGTCTGCGAGGCCCAGAGCACGACGACGGGGGCGCGCTCGGCCGCCGGCGCGGGGGTGGGCGGCGTCTTCGCCGGTTCCTTGCCGGCCGGCTCGGGCGCCGGCCCGGTGTCCAGCATGGGCACCGCGTCGATGCGGGAGAACACTCCGGCCATCAGCCCGTCCACCCACAGCCGCGTGGGGGCGTCGAACGGGGCGCTGGGTGGCAGCGTGGGTACGCCGGCGGTGCGGCGTCCGGCGTCCGAGCGCAGGCCCGAGAGCATGCCGGCGAGGTAGGAGCGGCCGCGTTCGTCGAACGTCGGCGCGGGTTGTGCTGCCACGCCCAGCAGTTCGCCCAGGGCGTCGACCTGTGACACGCTGATTTCTCGTACCTCCGTGGGTGCGGGTTCCGGTGTGTCGGTGGGCGCCGCCGTCGCGGCGCCCGGATCTGGCGTGGCGGCCCCGGTGCCGTCGGGCCGCGAAACCGGCTCGGAGGCCGCGACTTTGGTCAGGGTGACGGCGCACGCCTTGAATTCGGGTTGGTTGGAGATGGGGTCCACCGCGTCGTTGGTGACGGCGTTGATGGACAGGTATTCGCCGAAGGCGTCGTTCCAGTGGAACGGTGCGAAGCAGGCGCCGGCGCGCACCCGGTCGCTGACGAGTGCGGGCAGCACGGCGCGACCGCGGCGGGAGGCGATTTCGATCGGGTCGCCGTCACCGACTTGCAACCGCGCGGCGTCGTCGGGGTGGATCTCGACGAACGGTCCGGGATTGAGCTTGTTGAGTTTGGCCACCTTGCCCGTCTTGGTCATCGTGTGCCACTGGTGGGGCAGGCGGCCGGTGTTGAGCAGGAACGGGTAGTCGTCGTCCGGCATTTCCTCCGGCGGCAGGTGCGGGCGGGGGAAGAATGCGGCGCGGCCCGTCGGGGTGGGGAAGGCGATCCGCGGAACGGTGCCGTCCTCGCGAATGGTCTGCTGTTGGCTGACGCCGTCGTTGAGGTAGCGGATGGGGCTGCGCTCCTCGGAACCGTTTGGCGGGCAGGGCCATTGCAACGGGCCCTGGCGCAACCGTTCGTAGCTGACCCCACGCAGGTCGTAACCGGTCTTGCGATTCGAGAACCGCTTGATCTCCTCGAACACCTGCTCCGCGCTGTCGTAGCTGAACGCCTCGGCGAAGCCCATCGCGCAGGCGACGCGGGCAATGATCTGCCAGTCCGGCAGCGCGTCGCCGGGCGCCTTTGTGGCGGGCTGGAACAACGTCATGGTGCGTTCGGAGTTGACCAGCACCCCCTCGGCCTCGGTCCACAGGGCCGCCGGCAACAACACGTCGGCGTATTCGTTGGTCTCGGTCTCGACGAACGCGTCCTGGGCCATCACCAGCTCGGCGCGTTCCAACCCGGCGAGCACGGTCTTCCGGTTGGCTACGGAGGCAACGGGATTGGTGCAGATAACCCAGCACGCCTTGATCTGCCCGTCGGCCATGCGGGAGAACATGTCGATGGTGCCGGTGCCGACCTCGGTGCGCAGGGTGCCGCTCGGGACGCCCCACACGTCTTCGGCGAACTGTCGGTCCTCGGCCGAGAGCACCGACCGCTGGCCCGGCAAACCCGGTCCCATGTAACCCATTTCGCGCCCGCCCATCGCGTTGGGCTGCCCGGTAAGGGAGAAGGGGCCGCTGCCGGGCTTGCAGATGGCGCCGGTCGCCAGATGCAGGTTGCAGATGGCGTTGGTGTTCCAGGTGCCGTGGGTGCTCTGGTTGAGCCCCATGGTCCAACAGGTCATGAAGTTGTCGGACTCGCCGATCAGCCGCGCCGCCGTGCGGATGTCCTCTTCGGCAAGGCCGGTGATCGCGCTCACCTTCTCGGGAGTGAACTGCTCCAGGAAGCTGGGCATCACCTCCCAGCCCTCGGTGAACTCGGCGATGAATTCCGGGTCGGTGTGGCCGTTTTCGACGATCAGGTGCAACAAGCCGTTGAGCAGCGCCAGATCCGAGCCGGGTGCGATCTGCAGGAACAGGTCGGCCTTGTCGGCGGTCGCGGTGCGGCGCGGGTCGACGACGATGAGCTTCGCGCCGGCCTTGACGCGATCCATCATGCGCAGGAACAGGATCGGGTGGCAGTCGGCCATGTTGGCGCCGATGACGAAGAACACGTCGGCGCTATCGAAATCTTGGTAGGAGCCGGGTGGCCCGTCGGCGCCCAGCGACAGCTTGTAACCCGAGCCCGCGCTGGCCATGCACAGCCGGGAGTTCGACTCGATCTGATTGGTGCCGATGAAGCCCTTGGTGAGCTTGTTCGCCAGATATTGTGCCTCGATCGACATCTGCCCCGACACGTACATGGCGAAGGCGTCCGGCCCGTGCTGATCGATGATTGCGCGTAACCGCTTCGCGCACTGCGTGATCGCCTCGTCCATGGCGACGGGCTCGGCCGGTTCGCCGCGCGCGGGACGCACGTACGCCGATGCCATGCGGCCCGGTGCGCTGAGCATGTCCGCGGTGGTGGCGCCCTTGGTGCACAGCCTTCCGAAGTTGGCCGGATGTGCTTTGTTGCCAACCGACTTGGCGACGTGACGACGGCCGCTTTGGGGATCTGTTGTGAGCTGTAACACCATTCCGCAACCGACGCCGCAATACGCGCACACGGTGTTCACGGCGTCGTCGCGCGCCATGGACTCCCTCGCCACGCTCACGTCCTCTCTCGAGTGCGTCCGGTGTTAGCTCCGCGTCGGTCGGCCGGGTGTTCAGCCCATTGTGGGGCAGGCATGTTTCGGTATGGTCGTCCGAAATTTCCGCTGCTTTACGGCTTCCTCTCAACGGCGCCCATAACGTTGTGAAATCGCCGGGGGATCCGAGTGCGGCGGTAGCATTTTCGCAGGTCATCGTCGACCGATTGCTGGGCCCGAGACTACCGGGGGTGCCGCGCGCGACGCCTCCGCAAGCCGTCCCTGTGACCAAACCGGAGGGACATTCACAGCCTTCGCTAAGCTCACCGCGTGCGTCAGATGATTGTGATCTCAGTGCTTTTGCTGGCTTCGGCCTGCGGATGGAAGGCCTCAGCGCCGCCGGCGGCCCGGCCCGATACCTGCAAGGAATCTGACGGTCCCACGGCCGATACGGTGCGACGGGCGATCACCGCCGTGCCGGTCGCCGTCCCCGGCACCATCTGGGTCGAGATCGGCCGTGGCCACACCCGCAACTGCCGACTGCACTGGGTGCAGATCATTCCCACCATCGCCACGGAGTCGACGCCGCAGCAGTTGGTGTTCTTCGATCACAACACCGTTTTAGGCACGCCCACAGCCAATCCCAAGCCGTACATCACCGTTCTGCCAGCGTCGGACGACACCGTGACCGTCCAATATCAATGGCAGAAGGGCAACGACCAACTCTGTTGTCCTACCGGCATCGGGACGGTGAAATTCAAGATCGGGCCCGACGGGAAGCTGCAGGCGCTCGGCAAGATCCCGAATCAGTGAGCCGGTCCCTCAGCCCGTGATGGCTTCGGCCAGATTCTCCGGGTGCAGCATCTCGGCGTAGCGCAGCGCGTCGGGGATGCCGAAGCCGTCGATCAGGGTCTCGGCGTGCGGGCGCAGCGCCCGGCACCGGTCGTTGATGCCGCGGGTGACCGCCTTGGCGCGCTCGGTCGACAAGAACCGGTGCTCGATGAACCACGCCTTGTCGTCCTCGATCACCGACAGGGCGTACAGGTCGCACACGATGCCCAGCAGGTCGCGGGCCTCCTCGTTGGGACAGGCGTCGATGCCGGCGACGAACGCCTCCAGGATCACCCGGTCGATGTGCGCGCCGGCGGCGTGCAGCACATGGTCCTGCACCGCGTTGAACGCGTCGAACTCCGACATCTCCTTCGACTTGGCCTGCAACCGCCGCGCGACGGACGCCAGCAGATACTCCTCGCGTTCCTCGAACATGGTGATCTGCGTGCCGCGGTTGAAGAGGCTGCCCTCCTCCTCGTTGTCCTGCCGGGCGTCGATGATCCGCTGGATGATCGTCTCCGCCGCCGTGCGTTTGATGACGCGCTCGCCAACGGTGTTGGCGGCGAAGCGAACCCACTCGACCGGGCTCATGCTCTTGATGTCGTCGGCGTAGGCGGTCAACAACTCCTTGGCCACCAGCTGGGTGAGCACGTGGTTGTCGCCCTCAAACGTGGTGAACACGTCGGTGTCGCCGCGCAGCCCGATGAGCCGGTTCTCGGCCATGTATCCGGCGCCGCCGCACGCCTCGCGGGCCTCCTGGATGGATCTCGACGCGTGCCAGGTGTTGGCCGCTTTGAGCCCGGCGGCGCGGGCCTCCAGCTCGCGCTGCTCGTCGGCGTCGGGCGCGTCGGCCGACTGCACGTCGTGGCACTTGCCGACCAGCTCGTTCTGGGCGAACTGCAGCGCGTAGGACTTCGCGATCAGCGGGAACAACCGCCGCTGGTGCACCAGGTAGTCCATGATCGTCACCTCGCCGCCGTCCGGTGCGCTGAACTGCTTGCGCTGCAACGCATACCGTGTGGCGATGTCGAGCGCGACGCGGCCGGCCGCCCCGGCGCTGCCGCCCACCGTGATGCGCCCACGGACCAGGGTGCCCAGCATCGTGAAGAACCGGCGGTTGGGGTTCTCGATCGGCGAGCTGTACGTCCCGTCCGGCGCGACGTCGCCGTACTTGTTAAGCAGGTTGACCCGTGGGACGCGGACGTGGTCGAACACGATGCGCCCGTTGTCGACGCCGGGCAGCCCGCCTTTGTAGTCGCAGTCCGACGTGGTGACACCGGGCAGATCGTTGCCGTCTTCGTCGCGGATGGGTACCAGAACGCAGTGCACGCCGTGGTGGACCGGCTCACCGTTGTCGTGGGTGATCAGCTGCGCGAAAACGGAAGCCATCGTTGCGGTTTCGGCGGCTCCGCCGATGTAGTCCTTGCGGGCCGAGGGGGTCGGGGAGTCGATGATGAACTCTTCGGTCTCGGGGTCGTAGGTGGCGGTCGTCTCCAGCGACTGCACATCGCTGCCGTGCCCGGTCTCGGTCATCGCGAAACAGCCGCGAAGTTCGAGGCTGATGATCTTCGGCACGTAGGCCTCGTGGTGGCGCTCGGTGCCAAGGTTCTCCACGGCGCCGCCGAACAAGCCCCACTGCACGCCGGCCTTCACCATCAGCGACAGGTCCGACATGGCGAGCATCTCGATCATCGTGATGGCGGCGCCCACGTCGCCGGTGCCGCCGTGCTCCTTGCGGAAGCTGTCGGCCGCCGCGCCGAACGCGGCCATGATCCGCATCTGCTCGGCCACCTTGGTGCGGGCGATCACCGTGTTCGGTGTGTAGTGCGGGCGAAAGAGGTCCTCGGACAGCGTCGCGCGCATCCGGTTCTTGACGTCACTCCACCGCCCATCGAGGGCGTCACGCAGATGATCGGCAGTCGTTTTCGTTTCTGGCGCCATATCCCGACCGTAACCTGCGTTTGGCGCCGCGGGACCGGCAACGGCCGAAGTGCCTTTCGTGGCGGCCGCTCGGCGCCGGCCCCCGCGACGCGCAGCGGCCAGCCCGGCTTGCTCAGCGGGCCGCCTCGACCGGTTCCCGGGATGGCGCCGGGCGCGGCCCGCGCGGGCGCAGCCGGTACAGGGCGAGGCCCGCGGCCACCACGCCGAATAACAGCAGCATGGCCATGTCGAACACCCACCACCCGCTGTAGTGCGTCCACGTCAGGGCGTTGACGGCCAGCGGGTCGAGCCGGTGCAGGTTGACCGTGGATGCCGCGGCCGCGAATCCCCACTGGGCGGGTACGAACCAGGACAGTTGCTGCACGCCCCACGTGCTCGCCAGCTGCACCAGGCTGCCGTTGAACAGCAGCGAGGCGAGGATGACCGGCACCAGCAGCGGCAGCACCTCGCGTAGCGATCTGCCCAGCGTCGACAGCGTCAGGCCCAGCACCGCGGAGACGATGGCGGTGACGGCGAGGGTCACGTACAGCTCGACGGTCGCGTTGTGCAGCAGGACCGCGCCATACGCCGGGCCGCCTCGGACGGCGACGACCATCGCGAACGGCACCGCGGTCAGTACGGCCGCGGCCAGCCCGAACACGAGGATCTTGGCCCCCAGGTAGGCCGCCGCGGACAGGCCCACCGCCTGTTCCCGCCGGAAGATGGCGCGCTCGGTGACGACGGTGCGGATCGTCAGCGCG
>NZ_LZJC01000153.1 GCF_001666755.1 Mycobacterium sp. E1214
CGACGCAGGCCGCGGCGGCCGCGACGCAGACCGACCCGCTGTCGGAGCTGTGGTTCCTGCTGACCGGTCAGACCAGCTTCCCGAGCAGCCTGGGGGCCGCGGTCAACGGCTACAGCCCCTTCGCCGGCCTCTTCTACAACACCGAGGGTCTGCCGTACTTCAGTGTCGGTATGGGCAACTTCGGTGTGCAGATGGCCAAGTCGCTGGGTGTGCTCGGCGGTGCGGCCCCTGCGGCGGCCAAGGCGCTGCCCGGCCTGGGTGGCCTGGGCGGGATGCTCGGTGGCGGGGCGGCCGCGGCGCACCCGGTGGCCGCGATCGGTGGCGCGGCTTCGCTGGGTGGCAAGCTGTCGGTGCCGGTGGCCTGGACCGGGGGCCCGTCGGTGGCGCCGATGGTGGGGCACGCGATCCCGGTCAGCAGCATCAGCGCGGCCCCGGAGGCCGCGGGTGCGGGCAACCTGCTCGGGGGCATGCCGCTGGCCGGTGTCGGCGCCCGCGGCCACGGCGCGGCCGGACCCAAGTACGGATTCCGCCCCACCGTCATGGCCCGCCCACCCTTCGCCGGGTAGGTCCTCGGGCGCTTTTACCTCGCTGCTCACTGGTCACCGGCCCCACTGCGGGTCGGTGACCAGTGGCGTGCCGACACCGACATTTGGCGCCGGGAGTCGTCGAATTTCGCCCGGCTACTTCAGTAGGCCCCGCGACGCTGGACGCGCATTGCCGCACCGAAAAACCCGAATTCGCCGCCCTAAAATTGTCGTGCAATTAAATGGTTCTCGCGTGTGCGGATATTGGTCTTAAGAAAACCTTTCCGTCACCCGCCGACCCCTTTCCGGCATTAGTCGCCGGTCGGCCACCGGTGGCTCGCAAAGCGCTCTTTCGGCGGCCGGCCGGCAGCGCGCAGCCCTACGGCGCGGGCGCTTCCGGGCTCAACCGCAAACACGCGTCAGCGGCCGGTTCCGACCAGCAGCACCGCGGGTTTAACTGCTGCCGGATTTTTATCCTGCGCAGCGCTTTTCACCGCCGTTGGCGCCGCGGAGGGAAGGCTAGCCGACCGTCATCGCCGCCGCCGGCGCCCCGCGCCGATCCGGTGTTCCCGCAGGTCACGGCGGTGACCGGGCTACGCCTGCGCCGGGATCGCGGCGGAGCGCTTCGGGCGCGTCGCCGAGGGTGAGGACGGCGGCCGCCGGCGGGTGGCTCTCTCGGGTGGCGGCGACGCACATCGCGACGCTCTAGCGTTCGCAACGAGCAAATGCTCGAGAGGCCACAGCCTGAATTGCTTGCGAGGGAAACAGATGTCGTTCGAGCCGGGGGGTTCGTGAGTGCTTGACTTCGGGGTGTTGCCACCGGAGATCAACTCTGGGCGCATCTATGCAGGTCCGGGGTCGGGGCCGATCATGGCCGCCGCCGCGGCCTGGGATGCGCTGGGGGCGGAGCTGACCACCGCCGCCAGCGGCTATTCGTCGGTGATCGCGGAGCTGACCAACGGCAATTGGGTGGGGCCCGCGGCGTCGACGATGGTGTCGGCGGTGACGCCCTACGTGTCGTGGCTCACCGCCTTGGCGGCGCAGGCCGAGGAGACCGCCGGGCAGGCGCGGGCCGCCGCGGCCGCCTTCGAGACCGCCTTCGCCCTGACGGTGCCGCCGCCGGTGATCGCGGCGAATCGGGTGCTGTTGGCGACGCTGATCGCGACCAACTTCCTGGGGCAGAACACCCCGGCGATCGCGGCCACGGAGGCGCAGTACGCCGAGATGTGGGCCCAGGACGCCGGGGCCATGTACGGCTATGCCGGGTCGTCGTTGGCGGCCTCGGAGCTGTCGCCGTTCACCGCGCCGCCGAACACGACGTCGCCGGACGCGGTCGCCGACCAGGCGTTGGCCGTGAGCAACGCCCAGGCGCAGCCGGCCACCAGCACCGCGCAGAGCGTGGCCAACGCCACCACCCAGGCCGGTACACAGCTGGCGACTGCCGCGGCTCCGGTGCAACAGGCCGCGGCGGCGAGCGATACGCCAGGGCCGTTCACCTGGTTGGAGAACCTGATCAACGACTTCCTGACGCAGGGCTTGCCGACGCCGACCAACAACTACGCCGGGCTGAGCTCAAGCCTCTACACGGTGTTCTTGAAGCAGACCACGGGTCTGGCGTACTTCTCGAACGGCATGGCCAACTTCGGCATGTCGATGGCGCAGCAGCTGACGTTCGGTCCCGGTGGTGACACGGCGGGTGCTGGTGGCGCGTGGTTCCCGACGCCGCAGTTCGC
Source organism: Mycobacterium sp. E1214 (assembly GCF_001666755.1). Taxonomy (GTDB): domain Bacteria; phylum Actinomycetota; class Actinomycetes; order Mycobacteriales; family Mycobacteriaceae; genus Mycobacterium. The sequence goes on from NZ_LZJC01000153.1 coordinate 2,258, forward strand.
GTCTTTGGGGTTGGGCAACTTGGGTGGCGTGGGTCATGTCGGCGGGGGTGTGGCGGCGGCGGCTGGTCAGGCGGCCCGGGTGGGCATGTTGTCGGTGCCTCAGCAGTGGGCGACGTTGACTTCGGCGGTGACGCCGGCGGTGGCGGAGTCCGAGCGGGCGCTGGTGTGTTCCGGCTGGAGCGGCCGGGGCGGCGGGGGCGAATTCGCCCAAATCTCGC
>NZ_LZJC01000154.1 GCF_001666755.1 Mycobacterium sp. E1214
GCCGCGATCATCAAGTCGTAGGTAGCGCCTTCCTGGATGTCTTTGTACGTGGCTGCGGTGCCGGAAAGGTAGATGTGCGAGCCGGCGAGAATGGTGCCCTTGACCGCGTCTTTGGCCGCGTTTCTGATCGGGTCGATGCTGGCGATGCCTCGGGGCGTGGCGGGGTCACCTTCGTGCGTGATGATCATCTGAGTCGCCTTGCCGTCCGGGGAGAAGAACAGCTTGAGACCCCGTTGGAACTCGGGGTTGCTGAAGGCCTCGGGCGGCAGGAAGAACGAATCGTCGATTTTCGCGGCGTCGTAGGCCTGTCCCAGGGCGGTCGCCGTGTCGGTGTTGGCCTGCGTTTGGGCGTTGATCCCCGAGTTGGTGGCGTAATTGGACAGCGTCAGCCTGAGGTTCTTCTCTTGGTCGGCGATTTGGGGCGGCAGCAGCGTCACCAGCTTCTGCTGACCTGCGTCCAGCTTGTCCAAGCTCGCTGTGAGCGCGGTGAATTGTTCACTGAGCTGGTCAATGCCGTCGATGGCGTCGAAGACGCTCCGGAACGCCGAGCACGCCGGGATGTCGTAGCAGTGCTTTTCCCAATAGAAGTAGCTGCGGACCGGACGTAAGAAGTCATCGAGATTGGCGATCTCGTCCCGCAATTCGTTGATGGTACCGATGGTGGCGTGAAAGCTTTGGGTCTCGTCGTTGGTCGAAGCGGCGAGGTCCTTCTGTAGCGAGTACTGCTCGTTCAAAATGCTGACGGTGTGGCGAATCTGGTCGGCCTGCTTGAGCAGGTCGTCGGCGCGGTCTTTCTGATATTGCAGATTCTCGATGTTGCCCACGTTTCCCGCGCTGATTTGAAAGGGGATGGAGGTGTGGACAATAGGGGTTCCCTGCGGCCTGGTGAGCCCCTGCACCTTCTGAATGCCGGGAAGGTGGAAGATGGCTCGTGCGATCCGTTCGACGACCAGCATGTCGGCGGGGTTGCGCATGTCGTGGTCTGCCTCGACCATCAGCAGTTCGGGATTGAGCCGGGCCTCGCCGAAATGCCGCTCGGCCGCCGCGTAGCCGAGATTCGCCGGCGAATCGGCGGGCATGTAGGGGCGGGCGTCGTAGCTCGTCGTGTATCCCGGCAGGGCCAGCAGACCGATAAGTGCGACGCCGACCGTCGCTACGAGGATGGGACCGGGCCAGCGGACGATGGCGGTGCCGATGCGTCGCCAGCCCCGGGTGCGCATCGCGCGCTGAGGGTCGAAAAGGCCGAAATGGCGGCCTATCCCGAGTATCGCCGGGGCAAGGGTCAGCGCGGCCGCCAGCGCCACTAGGACGCCGGTGGCAGCCGGGATGGCCATGGTTTGGAAATAGGGAAGCCTGGTGAAGTGCAGGCAGAAGACCGCGCCGACGACGGTCAGGCCGGAGCCCAGGATAATGTGCGCGGTGCCGCGGTACATCGTATAGAAGGCTTCGCGACGATCTTGCCCGATATGGCGCGCTTCGTGGTAGCGGCCCAGAATGAAGATCGCGTAGTCGGTTCCGGCAGCAATCACCAGCAACGTCAACAGATTCGTCGAATATGTCGAGAGGCCGATGACGCCCGAATTCGCCAGTAGGGCAACGACTCCGCGGGACGCGGTCAACTCGATCATCACCGTGAAGAGGACCAGGATCGCGGTGACCAGAGAACGGTACACCCAGAACAACATGACCACGATCACCGCGATCGTGATCAAGGTGACCATCAACGTGCCCTTGCTGCCGACCTCGAACTGATCGGTCACCAGCGGCGCCGCACCGGTGACATATACCTTGACCCCCGGCGGCGGCGACGAGTGGGCGACGATGTCGCGCACCGAATCCACGGATTCGTTGGAGAGCGACTGGCCTTGATTACCGGCAAGATTGAGTTGCACGAGGGCCGCCTTGCCGTCGTCGCTCTGGGAGCCCGAGGCGGTGAGCGGATCCCCCCAGAAATCCTGGATGTGCTCAACGTGTTTCTTATCCTGCGCGAGTTTCTTGATCAGACCGTCGTAGTAGTGGTGGGCGGCGGCGCCCAGTGGCTGGTCACCTTCCAGCACGATCATGGCGGCGCTGTCGGAGTCGAACTGGTTGAACACCTTGCCGATGCGCTTGCTGGCCAGCAGCGCCGGCGCGTCCTGGGGGCTCTGGGACACATTGTGTGCCTGGGCGACCTTTTCCAGCTGCGGCACGTAGACATTGGTGAGTACAGCCACGGCAAGCCAGAAGGCGGCGATCAGGACCGAAAACCGCAGCAGTATCCGCGGTACAGCGTGGCGCGGCCCACCGCCGTCGCTCATGCGGACTTCACCAGGCAGAACGTATAGGCGTTCACGGTGTTGACGATCCTTTCGTCTTTGACTTCGCCGTCCACGATGATGCGACATCCCAGCGAGTCGCTATTTCCCTGTGCCACAAGGTTGGTGAAGGCGCCGGGCTGCGTGGTGACCATCTGCAACGACCACGGCAGGGGCGCATCCATCACCTTCTGCGGCTGCACGTTGATGTCGAGGTAGTTGATGGTTGCCACCTTCCCGGCGTCACCGAACACCTGCAAAACGATGTGCTTCGGATTGAAGTCGACGTCGTTGCCGATCGGACCGGGGGTAGACGTGTCGTTGTCCGAACCGAAGATCCGGTGCAGCCGATAGACGCCCGACCCGGCCGCGGCGATCACCAGGAGCGCGACGACGAAGACCCAGCCGCGCCGGAGGCGGCTACCGACCGAAGTCCGGTTCGTTGAGTGCCGGGGCACCTCAGGCATGCTGCGGCGGTCTCGCGGTCGAGCAGCTTCTCATCGTGATAACCTAACCGGTATAGAAGGTAATTGCTACTTGTATCTAGTGTCATAAAGGTAAAGCATGATCGCCGCGCCCTCCGGCCTCGATAGTCAGCCCGACACCGACGCGCCTCCGGTCCCTGACGAACTGGTGCAAGCCGCGCTGCGGGCCGCCGAGAAACGAGGCAAAGACGTCGCCGACGTGCCGGTGCTCGCGATCGCGCGCGAAGCCGGGATCTCGCGCAGCACACTCCTGCGGCGCCTCGGCGGCACCCGGGCGGCATTGGATGAGGCGGTCCGCGCGGTTGGGGTCGACCCAGGTGGTCAATTGCCGGTTCGCGCCCGGGCGCTGGCCGCGGCGGCAGCGATCATCGGCGAATCCGGTCTGGCAGCGGCGACGTTGGAGGCAATCGCCACCCGTGCCGACTGCGCCGTCCACAGCGTGTACATGGCCTTCGGCAGCCGCGACGAACTACTGCGGGTGGTTTTCGAATGTCACAGCCCTATACCCGATTTCGAGGATGTCCTCGACGCCGCCACCGACGATCTCACTGCCACCGCGCAACGCCTCTATCAAGCTCTGGCGGCGACGCTGGGCCGCGAACCACGGGTTGCGCCGGCGATCCTCGCCGAAGTATTTGCCCGTCCGACGAGTCCGACGGTCCAGACGCTTAGCCAACACGGTGCTCCGCGGATGCTGGACGTGCTGGGTAGCTGGCTCGATTCACAAGTGCAACGGGGCCGGATCCGAGATCTGCCCCTGCCGTTGCTGGTTCAGCAACTCATCGGACCGATGTTGATGCACATGCTCACCCGACCTGCGTTAGCCACCACCGGCGTGATCCACCTGCCGGACGTGGACACCACCTGCGCCGAGTTCGCTGCAAACTTCGTGCGCGCGGTGGCCGTCGACTGAAGCAGCGGCATGCCTTCGCTGACGCCCAGGTGAAGCGGCATCACTATGAAGATTGGGGATCGACGATGAAGGTTGTGACGGTCGAACTCCGAAATCTGCTGCGCATAGGCTGGTGTGCGCTTGGCCCCTACCCGGGCTGTGGTGCGTTGACCTCTGATGCCCCGCGAAAGTTGTCGTCGGCGTAATCGTCTGAGGATCGGCCAGGCGATATCTTGACAAGCCAAGTTTCCAGACGGCCTCCCGGACATAGCCGGTCTCAGCGGGCCGCCGACAGCCACCGGCCGTCGCGTGGCAGCAGCGGCGCCACGATGGCCCACCCGGTATTCGTGCATTGCGGTGAGATCGGGTGGTCACATCGCGGCGTTTTCGGCATCGGTCACCGTGATCGCTACGGTGTCCTGAGCCAGCACATTCGTCGCCGCCGGCAGCGCTAGGAGGCCGCAATTGGATGCGAACGGCGGGCACCGTCACCGCGAAGGCCGCGCCGAAGACAGCGGCAGCACCACGATCGGCCCCGGGGTGGCGGGTACCTAGGGATCGCGTGCTCGTCCTAGAGCCGACCGAGGAAGTCGCGGATGTAGCCGCTGATTTCTTCTCCGTGTGTCTCGAGGGCGAAATGTCCGGCGTCGAGCAGATGAAATTCGCCGTGGGGGAGGTCGCGGCGGAAGGCTTCGGCGCCGGGGGCGCCGAAGATCTCGTCATTCTTGCCCCATGTGACCAGCAGCGGCGGTTGGTGGGTGCGGAAGTATTCCTGGAACTTGGGGTAGCCGTCGAGATTGAACTGATAGTCCCAGAACAGCTGCAGTTGAATGGCATCGTTGCCTCTGCGGTCGAGGCCTGCCTGATCCAGCAGCCAGGTCTCCGGGGCGATGCGGTCGAGTCGATCGGCCGGCACGCCGTGGGTGTACTGCCAGTGCGTCGTCTGCAAGGTGAAGTA
>NZ_LZJC01000155.1 GCF_001666755.1 Mycobacterium sp. E1214
ACGCGCCGGCCGACGTGCGCGACCACGTCCTGGCCAAGTTCGCCGCCGGCGAGTGGGCCGGTGAGACGGCGCAGTTGTTGACCGAGCGCACCGGCGGCTCCGACCTCGGCGCGCTCGAGACGACTGCGACCCGCGTCGGTGACGCGTGGCTGCTCAACGGCTTCAAGTGGTTCGCCTCCAACTGCGCCGGCGAGGCGTTCGTCGTGCTGGCCAAGCCCGAGGGCGCGCCGGACACCAGCCGCGGCGTCGCGAACTTCCTGGTGTTGCGCACCCGCCGCGACGGGTCGCGCAACGGGGTGCGGATCCGCCGGCTCAAGGACAAGCTCGGCACCCGCTCGGTGGCGTCGGGCGAGGTCGAATTCGTCGACGCCGAGGCGTTCCTGCTGTCCGAGCCGCCGCGCGAAGGGCAGCCGTCGGCCGGCCCCGCGGACGGCAAGGGGCTGGGCCGGATGATGGAGCTCACCAACGCCGCCCGGCTCGGCATCGCCCTGTTCGGCCTCGGCAACGCGCGACGCGCGCTGGTGGAGTCGCTGACCTACGCGCGGCGGCGGCACGCGTTCGGCGGGGCCCTCATCGACAAGCCGCTGATGCGCCGCAAGCTCGCCGAGCTGATCGTCGACGTCGAGGCCGCGCAAGCGATGGTGTTCGACGGCACCGGCGCCACCAACCACCGGCAGCCGCGCGGGATCCGGCAGCGCATCGCGGTGCCGGTCACCAAGCTCAAGGCGTGCCGGCTGGGCATCACGGCCGCCTCCGACGCCATCGAGATCCACGGCGGCAACGGCTACATCGAGAATTGGCCCGTGGCAAGGCTTTTGCGCGACGCCCAGGTCAACACCATCTGGGAGGGGCCGGACAACATCTTGTGCCTGGACGTGCGGCGCGGGATCGAGCAGACGCGGGCCCACGAGACGCTGCTGGCGCGGCTGCGCGACGCGGTGTCGGTGTCCGACGACGACGAGACCACGCGGCTGGTGGCCGGGCGCATCGAAGACCTGGACGCGGCGATCACCGCGTGGGGCAAGCTCGACCGGGACACCGCCGAGGCGCGGCTGTACCCGCTGGCGCAGTTCATGGGCGACGTCTACGCCGCGGCATTGCTGACCGAGCAGGCCGCCTGGGAGCGCGCGACCCGCGGCGGTGACCGCAAGGCCCTGGTCGCGCGCCTGCACGCTCAGCGCTACCTCGCCGATCCCGGCCCGCTGCGCGGCATCGACGCGGACTCCGACGACGCGCTGGTCCACTTCGACGAACTCGTGGCGGGGGCGTTTCATGACTGATCGCATCGAGATCGACCGCACCATCGCCGCGCCCGCCGCCGCCGTCTTCGCGGTGCTGTGCGACCCGCAGGGCCACGTGGCGATCGACGCGTCCGGCATGCTGCAGGACGCCGACGGCGACCCGGTGACCGCGGTCGGCGACAGCTTCGTCGTCCACATGGACCGCGAGGCGCTCAACGACTTCCCCGAGATGGGCCGCTACGACGTGACGGTGCGCATCGAGGAATTCGAGCCGGACCGGCTGATCGCGTGGACCATCCTGGGGCGGATCCGCCCGCAGATCGGCCACGTCTACGGCTACCGGCTACGGCCCGACGACGGCGACGAGTCGCGCACCGTGGTGACGTCGTTCTACGACTGGTCGCGGATCGACCAGCAGTGGCGCGATGCCGGCATCTTCCCGGTGGTGCCCGAGAGCGCGCTGCGGGCGACGCTGGGCATCCTCGACCGCACGGTGCGGCGGGGGTATCCGCGCGGCTAGATCGGGATCAGGCCGTGCTTGCGGGCCACCCGGGACCACACTTCCTTGTCCCGCAGCAGGCGCATCGACTTGCGCAGCAGCAGCCGCGTCTCGTGCGGGTCGATCACCGCGTCGATGAATCCGCGCTCCGCCGCGGTCCACGGGATCGCCATGTTGAGGTTGTAGCCCTCGATGAAGTCCTTCTTGATCTGCTGCGCCTCGGGCGTGTTCGGGTCGGGGAAACGCTTCATCAACAGCTGCGCCGCGCCCTCGGCGCCGATCACCGCGATGCGCGCGGTGGGCCAGGCGAAGTTGAAGTCGGCGGTCAGCTGCCGCGACCCCATCACCGCGTACGCCCCGCCGTAGGACTTGCGGATGGTGATGGTGACCTTCGGCACGTCGGCCTCCACCACGGAGTACAGGAACCGGCCGCCGCGCTTGATGATGCCGCGCTTCTCCTCCTCGGCGCCGGGCAGGAAGCCCGGGGTGTCCACGACGAAGACCAGCGGAATGTCGAACGCGTCGGAGAACCGGATGAACCGCGCCGCCTTGTCGGACGCCTCGTTATCGATGGCCCCCGACATGTGCATCGGCTGATTGGCGATCACCCCGACGGGGTGGCCGTCGACGCGGGCGTACCCGGTGATGATGGCGGGCCCGTGCTGCGCGGCGACCTCGAGGAAGTCGCCGTCGTCGAAGATGCGCAGCAGGATCTCGTGCATGTCGTAGGCCGCGTTGTCGGAGTCCGGCACGATCGCGTCGAGCTCCAGGTCGGTCGGGGTGACCTCCGGCTCCAGGCCCGGGTTGACGATCGGCGGCTTCTCGAAGCAGTTGCTGGGCAGAAACGACAGGAAGTCCCGCACGTACTGGAACGCCTCGGCCTCGGAATTCACCACGTGGTGGATGTTGCCGTAGCGGGCTTGCGCGTCAGAGCCGCCGAGCTCGTCGAGGGTGACGTCCTCGCCGGTGACCTCGCGGATCACGTCGGGCCCGGTGACGAAGAAGTAGCCCTGGTCGCGCACCGAGACCAGCAGGTCGTCCTGGATGGGCGAATACACGGCGCCGCCGGCGCACTTGCCGAAGATCAGCGAGATCTGCGGCACCAGCCCGGACAGCGCCTCGTGGCGGCGCCCCAGCTCGGCGTACCACGCCAGCGAGGTGACGGCATCCTGGATCCGGGCGCCGCCGGAGTCCTGGATGCCGATGATCGGGCAGCCGACCATCGCGCACCACTCCATCAGCCGGGCGACCTTGCGCCCGAACATCTCGCCGACCGTGCCCTGGAAGACGGTCTGGTCATGGGAGAAGACCCCGACGGGGCGGCCGTCGATCATCGCGTGCCCGGTGATGCAGCCGTCACCGTACAGGGCGGTCGGGTCGTTCGGCGTCTTCGCCAGCGCCCCGACCTCCATGAAGGTGCCGGGGTCGACCAGCGCGTGCACCCGGGCGCGCGCGCTCGGGATGCCCTTCTTGTCGCGCTTGGCGGCGGCCTTCTCGCCGCCCGGCTCCTTGGCCAGCTCCAGGCGGGCGTGCAGCTCGGCCAGCTTCTCGGCCGTCGTGTGGATCACGGGCAGTTGCGCTGGAGCTGTCTCGGTCACTAGTTGCCCACCTCACTCGTCCGGCCGCTGTGCGCGTCCACGCCGCGCGCGATCTCGTTCAAAGCCTCGGTCATGTGCGCGCCCACCTTGGCGATGATCGGCTCGTCGATGGCCTGGATGTGTTCGCCCCCGATCGGCACGACCTCGAGGTCGGCGACGAACTCGCCCCAGCCACCGTCCGGCTGCCGGACGCCGTAGCGCGGCTCGAACTCGATGACGTCGTCATGGTAGCGATCGGCCATGTAGAGCGTGACGTGGCCGTCGTACGGCTCGATCTGGACCGTCTCCAACGCCCGGTTGTCCAGGTACGACGTGCGCTGGTGCTCGATGATGCCGCCGGGCACCTGCACGCCGCTCTGTTGGACGATGTCCAGCACGAACTTGACCTGTCCCTCGTCGTCGAGCTCCTCGAGCTGCTCGTAGGGGATCGCGGGGATCTCGACGTTGAAGGTGCGCTCGGCGAACTTGGCGTAGCGGTCCCAGCGCTTGCGGGTCTCCTCTTTGGTCTGCGGGATCTCCTCGCCGGCCCGCACGGTGTCGATCATGCCGACGAAGGCGACGTTCGCGCCCATCCGCTTCAGCCCGATCGCGCAGGCGTAGGCCAGCGCGCCGCCGAGCGACCACCCGGCCAGGATGAACGGCTGGTCGCCGCCCAGCTCCAACAGCTTCGGCACGTACTGGGCGGCCCGCTCCTGCACGGTGCCCTCGACCCGCTCCAGGCCGTACACCGGCAGGTCCGCCGGCAGCCGGTTGAGCAGCGGCTCGTAGACCACCGTCGACCCGCCCGCCGGGTGGAACACGAACACCGGCGGCTTGGTGCTGCCCTCGGGACGCGGCCGCAGGGTGCGGACGAACCCGTCGACCTGCCCGGATTCGAGGTACTGGCGCACCTTCTCGGCTAGCGCTTCGATGGTGGCCGACGTCAGCACGTCCTCCGCGGAAATCGGCCCATCGGCCCGCTCCGAGAGGCGCTGCGCCAGCTTGGCCGCGGACTCCTCGTCGAGCTTGGGCAGCGGGTTGAAGATGCCGCCCGGCGACTTGCCCGTCACGATCGCCCAGGTGGCGAAGGTGACCCGCTCGGCCGCGTCGCGCGGCGGCACGTCGGAGTTGAGCGCCTTGGCGACCGCCTCCTGGGACAGCGCCCCCGCGGCCGCGGCCAGGTCCGGCGCGGCCGCCGGCTGGGCGCCGTTGGATCCGTTCTTCGCCGGGCCGGTCGGGTCGGTCGGCGGCGGCGGGATCGGCACGTCGGACAGCGGCGGTGCCGGCGTCGACTGCTCGGCCTGCGTTTCGGGCTCGGCCTGCGGGTCCGGCGCGGGCGCGGCCACGGTGGCGGGCGTCGCGCCGCTGATCAGCATCGCCTGCGCCTTGGCGATCTCCTCGGGCGTCTGCGTCTTCTGGTGCTCGTGCAGCTGCTCGACCTCGTCGCGGTGCTCGACGGCGTACTGGATCAGCTGCTCGATGTTGTAGAGGTTGGCGTCGCGCACCGCCGTGAGCTGGATGGGCGGCAGGTCGAAGTCGTATTCGACGCGGTTCTTGATCCGCACCGCCATCAGCGAGTCCAGGCCCAGCTCGACGAGCGGCACCTCCCACGGCAGGTCCTCGGGTTCGTACCCCATGGCCGCGCCGACGATCAGCCCGAGCCGCTCGGCGACGGTCTCGCCGGAGTCCGGCGACCACTTGCCCATGCTGGCCGAGAAGTACCGGTTGGTCAGGCTGTCGGTCAGCGTTTCGGCGTCCGCCTGCTCGGCCGGCGCGTCGCCGCCGGCGGCCAGGCCGTCGACGGGGGCCGCGATCGCCGCGCCCGCGCCGACGGCCACCGGCAGCACCGCCTGCGAGCCGCCGCGGGTGACCAGCGCGTCGTAGACGAGCGTGAACGATTCGTCGATGCGGGCGTGCACCTGGACCGACGCGCCGCCCGGATGCCGGGTCAGCGTCGTCACCAGCCGGGCGCCCTCGCCGGGCGTCGCGCGCTGCTCGGCGGCGGTCAGCTGCGCGTCGGGAAGCACCTCGGCGGCAGCGGCCTTCACCAGCGCGCCCAGGTCAACCAGGCCGCGCGGGTTGTACTCCCACACGTGGCGGCCGTCGGGCAGCGCGACGTGCGCCCCCGGCATGATGACCGAGCTGGCGCCCTGCGCGAAGTTGACGTTCAGCCAGTGCTCTTTGCGCTTGAAGCGGGTCGGCGGGATGTTGGCGTAGTCCTGCGGCCCGGCGGCCTTGCTGAACAGCGTCCAGATGTCCAGGTCGTGGCCGTGCACGTACAGCTGGGCCATCGCCGAGATCATCGACTCGACGTCGTCCTGCTTGCGGGCCAGCGTGGCGATCAGCTGCGCGTCGGGCAGCCCCGCGGCGGCGGTGGTCAGGCCGATCTGCATCAGCGCCACCGGGTTCGGCGCGAGCTCCAGGAAGGTGGTGTAGCCGCTGTCGACGGCGTTGCGGACCCCGTGCGTGAAGTACACCGAGTGCCGCATGCCCTTGACCCAGTAGGCGACGTCGTGGATCGGCTCGCTGTCGGGCTTGATGTAGGTGCCCTCGTGCACGGTCGAGAAGATGCCCACGGTGGGCGTGCGCGGCTCGATGCCCTGCAGCTCCGCGGAGAACTCGCCGAGCAGCGGGTCCATCTGCGAGGTGTGGCCGGCGCCCTTGGTCTGCAGCTTGCGGGCGAAGCGGCCCTCGGCCTCGGCCCGGGCGACGATGGCGTCGATCTGCTCGGGTGGCCCGCCGATGACGGTCTGGGTGGGCGCCGCGTAGACGCACACCTCCAGGCCGGGGAAGTCGGCGAACACCGTCTTGAGCTCGTCGGCGGAGTACTCGACGAGCGCCATGAACCGGATGTACTCGCCGAACAGCATCGCCTCGCCCTCGCCCATCAGGTGCGAGCGGGACGCGATGACCCGGGCGGCGTCGGCCAGCGACAGCCCGCCGGCGAAGTAGGCGGACGCGGGTTCACCCAGGGACTGCCCGATCACCGCGGCGGGCTTGGCGCCGTGGTGCTTGAGCAGCTCGCCCAGCGCGATCTGGATCGCGAAGATGACGACGTTGGACGTCTCGATGCCGTACTCGTGCGAGTCGTCGAGGATCAGTTCGAGCACCGAGTAGCCGCGCTCGTCCTGGATCAGCGCGTCGACCTTCTCGATCCACTCCGCGAAGACCTCGTTGCGCAGGTACAGGCTCTTGCCCATCTTGCGGTGCTGGGCGCCGAAGCCGGCCATCGCCCAGACCGGTCCGCTGGTGACGGGTCCGTCGGCGCTGAAGACGCCCGGCCGTTGCTTGCCCTCGGCGACAGCGCGCAGGCCCTTGATGGCCTCCTCGTGGTCGTGGGCCAGCACCACGGCGCGGGAGCGGCCGTGGTTGCGCCGCGACAGCGCGCGGCCGATCGACTCCAGCGACGACGCCTGCCCCTCCGGGCTTTCCATCCAGTCGGCCAGCTCGGCGGCGGCGGCCTTCTTGCGGGAGGTGAGGAACGCCGACACGGCGAGCGGGATCAGCGGCTTGGTCGGCTGTTCGGCCTCCTGCGCTGCGAGCTCCTCCAGCGCGATCTCCCGCAGGCGCAACGCCTCGTCGGTGAGGCCGGGCAGCTCGTAGTCGTCCTCCTCCGGCGCGGCGGGGTCCGGGATGATGTTGCCGAAGTCGTCGAAGCGCAGCGCGTGGCTCTCGCCGCCGGGCGCCTCGGCGGCGGGCACCGCGTCGGCGGCGCTCGGTTCGGGTTCGGGCGCCTCCTTCTCGATGACGTCGCGGGGCAGCACCTCGCGCACCACCAGGTGCGCGTTGGCGCCACCGAAGCCGAAGCTGGACACCCCGGCCAGCGCGTAGCCGCCGTACCGCGGCCAATCGGTGGCCTGGTCGACGACCTTGAGCCGCTGCGCGTCGAAGTCGATGTAGGGGCTGGGCCCGGCGAAGTTGATCGACGGCGGCAGCTTGTCGTGCTGCAGCGCCAGCACCACCTTGGCCATGCTGGCCGCGCCGGCCGCGGACTCCAGGTGCCCGACGTTGGTCTTGACGGCGCCGAGCAGCGCCGGACGGTCGGCGGGGCGGCCCCGGCCGACGACGCGGCCCAGGGCCTCGGCCTCGATCGGGTCGCCCAGGACGGTGCCGGTGCCGTGCGCCTCGATGTAGTCGACGGTGCGCGGGTCGATGCCGGCGTCCTTGTAGGCGCGGCGCAGCACGTCGGCCTGCGCGTCCTGGTTCGGGGCGATCAGGCCGTTGGACCGGCCGTCGTGGTTGACCGCGCTGCCCGCGATGACGGCCAGGATCTGGTCACCGTCGCGGCGGGCGTCGTCGACCCGCTTGAGCACCAGCATGCCGCCGCCCTCGGAGCGGGTGTAGCCGTCGGCGTCGGAGGAGAACGACTTGATCCGGCCGTCCGGGGAGAGCACGGCACCGATCTCGTCGAAGCCGAGCGTCACCACGGGGGTGATCAGCGCGTTCACGCCGCCGGCCACCGCGACGTCGGCCTCGTGGTTGCGCAGCGCCTGCACGGCCTGGTGCATCGCGACCAGCGAGCTGGAGCAGGCGGTGTCGACGGCGACCGACGGGCCGCGGAAGTCGTAGAAGTAGGACACCCGGTTGGCGATGATCGAGGTAGCCGTGCCGGTGATGGCGTAGGGGTGCGCGATCGTGGGGTCCGAGACCGCCAGGAAGCTGTAGTCGTTGTTGGAGACGCCGACGTAGACGCCGACGGACTCGCCGCGCAGGCTCGACGCGGGGATGCGGGCGTGCTCGAGCGCCTCCCAGGTGAGCTCCAGCGCCAGCCGCTGCTGGGGGTCGATGTTGTCGGCTTCGGTCTTGGCGACCGCGAAGAACTCGGAGTCGAAGCCCTTGATGTCGGAGAGGTAGCCACCCCGGGTGCGGGCCGCCTCGACCCGCTCGGCCAGCCGCGGCTCGGCCAGGAATTCCGCCCAGCGGCCCTCGGGCAGGTCGGTGATGGCGTCGCGGCCCTCCAGCAGCGCCTGCCACGTCTCGTCGGGGCTGTTCATGTCGCCGGGCAGCCGGGTCGAGAGCCCGACGATCGCGATGTCGACGCGTTCGGCGGGGCCGTTGCGGGTCCAGTCCGAGACGTCGTCGCCCGAGGTGTCGGCCTCCGGCTCGCCCTCGACGATGCGGGTGGCCAGCGACTCGATGGTCGGGTGCTGGAATGCCACCGCGACGGACAGGGTGACGCCGGTGAGGTCCTCGACGTCGGCGGCCATCGCCACGGCGTCGCGCGACGACAGGCCCAGCTCGACCATCGGGACCGACTCGTCGATCTCGTCCGGCGACTTGCCGACGGCCTTGCCCACCCAATTGCGCAGCCATTCGCGCATCTCGGGGACGGTCAGGTCGGTCTTGTTGGCGGCCCGGTTCTCCTGGGGTTCGTCTGTGTCAGCCATGGTTCCTGGATTCAGTCTGTTGCTTTGGCGAAGGTGTCGGGGGAACCGACGCCGCTGCGCAAGCTGCCGTCGAGGTAGGCGGCGCGGCAGGCGCGACGGCCGATCTTGCCGCTGGAGGTCCGGGGGATGCTCCCGGCCTGCACCAGCAGCAGGTCGCGGATGGTCACCCCGTGTCGCACGGCGATGGCGGCCCGGATCTCGTCGGCGATGGGCTGGTAGTCCAGCTTGTGCGTACCGGGGGCCCGCTCGGCGACGATCACCAGCTGCTCGGAGCTGTCCTCGGCGTCGTACTTCAGGCCGGTGTGCGGGTTGTCGAACACCACTTGCGGCAGCTGGTTGGCAGGCACCGAGAAGGCGGCCACGTAACCGGTGCGCAGCGCGCGGCTGGCCTCCTGCGCCGAGTACTCGAGGTCCTGCGGGTAGTGGTTGCGGCCGTCGATGATCACGAGGTCCTTGATGCGGCCCGCGATGTAGAGGTGACCCTTGTGGTAGGTGCCGTAGTCACCGGTGCGGACCCACAGGCCGTCGTCCGGCGCGCCCTCGGCGTGCGACTGGCTGACCCGTGACTTGAGGATGTTGTTGAAGGTCTCCGAGGTCTCTTCCTCTTTGCCCCAGTAGCCGGTGCCCATGTTCTTGCCGTGCAGCCAGATCTCGCCGATCTGGCCGTCGGGCAGCTCGCTGGCCGTGTCGGGGTCGACGATGACGGCCCACTCGTCCACACCGATCACGCCCGCGGACACCTGCGCGACGGCGCGCGGCGAGTCGGCCGGGACCTCGACGAAGCGCTGCTTGTTGAGCTCGTCCCGGTCGACGTGGATGACGGTCGGTGCCTCGTTCATCGGGGTGGTGGAGACGAACAGCGTCGCCTCGGCCAGGCCGTACGACGGCTTGATCGCGGTCTCCGGCAGCCCGTAGGGCTTGAACGCCTCGTAGAACTTGCGCATGGAGGACGGGGAGACCGGCTCGCTGCCGTTGAGGATCGCCTTGACGTTGCTCAGGTCCAGCGGCGGCTCGCCGTCCTTGGGTACCCCACGCACCGCGGCGTGCTCGAACGCGAAGTTCGGCGCGACGGTGACGACCTGGCAGTCCGGGGCGTCGTCGGGCTTGCGCGCCATCTCGCGGATCCACCGGCCGGGCCGGCGCACGAACGCCGCCGGCGTCATGAACGTGAAGTTGTAGCCGATGACCGGGGACAGCAGCGCCGTGATCAGCCCCATGTCATGGAAGAACGGCAGCCAGGACAGGCCGCGGTCGCCCTCCTTGCCCTCCAGGCCGTTGAGCACCTGCAGGACGTTCGTCGGCAGGTTCAGGTGGGTGATCTGCACGCCCGTCGGCGTCCGGGTCGAGCCGGACGTGTACTGCAGGTACGCGATGGTGTTCTCGTCGGCCTCCGGCGGCTCCCAGGTGGACGCGACCTCGTTGGGCACCGCGTCGACGGCGATGACGCGGGGACGCTCCTTGGCCGCACGGGCACGAATGAACTTGCGGACGCCCTCGGCGGCTTCCGTGGTGGTCAGGATGGTCGACGGGGTGCAGTCGTCGAGGACGGCGTGCAGGCGGCCGACGTGTCCCGGCTCGGAGGGGTCGAACAGCGGCACCGCGATCCGGCCGGCGTACAGCGCGCCGAAGAACGCGATCAGGTAGTCGAGGTTCTGCGGGCACAGGATGGCGATGCGGTCACCCGGCTGGGTGACCTGTTGCAGGCGGGCGCCGACGGCCCGGTTGCGGGCGCTGAAGTCGCGCCAGATGATGTCGCGGTACTCGCCGTCGCGTTCGGTGGAGAAGTCGATGAACCGGTAGGCCAGCTTGTCGCCGCGGACCCTCGCCCACTTCTCGACGTGCTTGACCAGGTTGGTGTTGTCGGGGAACTTGATCTTCCCGTTCACAATGAACGGGTTGTGGTACACCATGCCGCTCTCCTGTCCCACCTGCTCTCGGGTCGGCTACGCCGACAGTGACATCTCTCCCGGGCCCGCCGCGCGCTGTGCCGATCGGATCCACGCGGAGCCGTTCGGACCCCTCGGGTTCCGCGCCAGCCCAGCATCGACCCCAACCGGTTGCGCAACCGGGGTCCCTCAGTCTTAAGTTCTTCTTAATGTTACGGCGCCGCTTGCGGCGCTCCAAATCACAAGGTACCGCCGATCCGGACCCGGATCGGCATACCTACCCCTGTGTCTAGCCCTGTGTTCGGCCCGTGTTCCAAGCCCCGCGTCAGCCATGTTTGGGGTGGGGCGCGTTGGCGATCAGCCCCTGGGCCCAGTTCAGGGTCCAGTCCGTCGCCGGCGCGCCGTCCACGCTCCAGCATTGGGTGGTGGCGTACAGCGCGTGCACCGGCTGCCCCGCTCCCCCGGCCAGCGTGTTCAGGGTGCTGGGCAGGTTCGCGACGCTGAACGCCTCCTGCGGCGCCGCGCAGATCAAGTCGCCGGGCGCGCAGATCTCGTTGGTCTTGGCGTTGAGGTCACCGAACCCGCCGGGGCGCGCGCCGGTCATGGTCAGGCCCAGCCCGGACAGGATCGGCACCTCCTGCAGGGTCACCTCGGCGCCCTGGCCGGGCGGGTTGGGGCCGATGTCATTGCCCACCCCGGGCTGGCGGCGGCCGTCGGCGATCAGCGTCACGCCCAGGACCAGGTCGTCGTCGACGGGGCCGCGGCCGTTGCCGATATCGCTGGCGATGTCGCCCATGATCACCGCGCCCTGCGAGAACCCCATCAGCACGTAACTGGTCAGTGGGCACTTGGCGTTCATGTCGGTCATCGCCTGCACGGTCGCGCGGGTCCCCTCGGCGCGGCTGGCGTTGTAGGACATCTGCGTGTCACCGCTGAGCGGGTTGTGGAACTGCGCCGTGTACGGGGTGGTGTAGGTCTGCACCCGCGAGGACGGCGAGCCCTGCGCCAGCGCCGTCACCACCTTGTGCAGCAGCGCGTTCGGGAACTGCACGGGGGCGCCCGGGTCGTCCTGCACCGACGACTCCCAGGTGCCGGGCACGTCGACCACGTAGACGTCGGGGCACGACGCGTCCTGGGAGGCGGGGCGCGGCTTGTGCGGGTGGGAGGTGGTCGACGACGGCGGCAGCACGCCCGAGGGCACCGCGCTCGGCGGCGACTGGCGGCCGCGCAGCAGGGTCACGACGGCCACGACCACCAGCAACACCACCCCGGCCACCGCCAAGGCGGCGATCCAGGCGAGTCGTCGGTGGCGCTTGCGCCGGGCGCTTGTAGCCATGTTCTCCTGCCAGCAGAGCGGATGGACGCAGCGCGCGACCCTACGCGCGCTGCTGCACGCTCTACACGGTACCGGCTGGCCGCGGCGGCCCCGCCCGGCCGCGAGCCCGGGCGGCTAGCGGATGGCGCTGACGATGTCGCCGGACATAGCGCCCAGCTGGCCCGACCAGGAGCCCCAGCCGTTGTCGCCGCCGCCGGGGAAGTCGAAGTGCCCGTTGTGGCCGCCGTTGCTGCGGTACTGCTGGTAGAACTCCCGCGAGCTGCCCATGGCCGCGCCCGCCTGGCCGATCATCGCGGCGTCGTCACCGCCCTGATTGGTGGGGCTGTACACCCACACCCGGGTGTTGTTCTGGGCCAGCAGCGACGCGTGCACGTAGGGGTCGTGCCACTTCCACCGGCCCAGCTGTGGGGCTCCCCACATGCCGTTGCCGTCGATGCCGCCGAACTGCTGCAGGCCGGCCAGGATAGCGCCGTTGTAGTTGGTGCTCGACGGGTACAGGAAGCCGGACAGCGAGCCGGCGTAACCGAACCGGTCGGGGTGGAACGCGGCCAGCGCGAACGCGCCGTACCCGCCCTGCGAGGCGCCGACGGCGGCGTGGCCGCCCGGCGCGAGGCCCTTGTTGGCGGCCAGCCAACTCGGCAGCTCGCTGGACAGGAAGGTGTCCCACTGCTTGCTGCCGTCCTGCTCCCAGTTGGTGTACATGCTGAACGCACCCCCGGCGGGTGCCACCACCGAGACGCCCTTGCCGCCCAGCGTGTTCATCGCGTTGCCGGCGGTGACCCAGTTGGACACGTCGGGGGCGGCGTTGAAGGCGTCGAGCAGATAGACGGCGTGCGGGCCACCGGCCAGGAAGGCCACCGGGATGTCGCGGCCCATCGCCGCCGACGGAACCATCAGGCTCTCGTAGCCGGCAGCGCGCGCCCTGGGCGTGGCCGTCGCGCCGATCAGCCCCACCGACAGCACCGCGACGCACAGCAGCCGGAGCAGCGCCGACACACCCCGTACGACCGTCATGTCCACCCTCCATCGTCTAGTCGCTGTTGTGCACAGTAGCCAGCGCCACGGCACGCCCGGTGCAGGGGGTAGTGAAACAGCTCACACCGCGAAACGACTGACGGCGACAACCCCGAGGGGTTGCCGCCGCCAGGCGTGTGGTTGTTACGGGTCTAGGTGCCCTGGCCGGTGCCGTTGGAGGCGGCAGCGGCGGTCGCGGGACCGGCACCCGGGGTGGCGCCCAGCACCGACTGCAGGTCAGGCTTCATCGCCTGCAGCTGCGCGCCCCAGTAGGGCCAGTCGTGGGTGCCGTTGGCGTCGAAGTTCCACACCGCGTTGTGGCCGCCCGCGGCGTTGTACGCGTCCTGGAACTTCAGGTTGGAGGTCCGCACGAAGCCCTCGAGGAACTTGGCGGGCAGGTTGTCGCCACCGAGGTCGGACGGCTTGCCGTTACCGCAGTACACCCAGATCCGGGTGTTGTTGGCGACGAGCTTGCCCACCTGCAGCGACGGGTCGTTGCGGGCCCAGGCCGGGTCCTCCTTCGGACCCCACATGTCGTTGGCCTTATAGCCACCGGCGTCGCCCATGGCCAGGCCGATCAGCGACGGGCCCATCCCCTGCGACGGGTCCAGCAGCGCCGACAGCGAACCGGCGTAGACGAACTGCTGCGGGTGGTAGGCGGCCAGGATCAGCGCCGAGGAGCCCGCCATCGACAGGCCGACGACGGCGCTGCCGGTCGACTTGACCTGCTTCTGCGAGGCGAGGTACGACGGCAGCTCGCTGGTCAGGAAGGTCTCCCACTTGTAGGTGGTGCAACCGGCCTTACCACACGCGGGCTTGTACCAGTCCGAGTAGAAGCTGGACTGCCCGCCGACCGGCATGGCGACCGAGATGCCGGACTGGTTGTACCACTCGAACGCCGGGGTGTTGATGTCCCAGCCGTTGAAGTCGTCCTGCGCGCGCATACCGTCCAGCAGGTACAACGCGGGCGAGTTGGCGCCACCGCTTTGGAACTGCACCTTGATGTCGCGGCCCATTCCGGCGGAGGGAACCTGCAGGTACTCCACCGGCAGACCGGGGCGCGAGAACGCTCCTGCGGTCGCCGAGCCCCCCACGGCGCCAATCAGGCCCGAGAGCAGCGCCGCGCCAGCGGCCGCCACCACGAGCCGCCGCGGCATCCCTGCCACGGCGCCGCGAAACCTGTCGACAAGCGTCATCCTTGCTTCCTCATCCTTCTTGCGACCTTTCGGCGCACTTCTCCGATTGGACGCTTTCTTGATTGGGTCGATCTGCATGCGCAAACCCAATTGCACGGCTCCTCTTCGGGCCGCTCGGCCCGCGTCGTCGCCGCGCTCAGCGCAGCAGTGCTCCAGTAGTCAACCACACCACCGCAGGTTCGGCCGCATCGAGGCGGCGGGGCCGACCCGCGAGCGGCGGTCCTACCCAGCGGTTTTCGCGTCAAACCGCGCGTCAAACAGCTCGTCAAACGAGCTTTGACAGGCGGCGTTCGCGCACGTGTGGGCTGTTACCGCCACCAGGGGAGGCCGCAATTGTGATGTTGCTGTCAATTTCGCGCCGTTGCCGAATCGTGATTGGCGGGAATTCGCCCAGAATTCTTCTTGCGGCGGCTTAATCGCGCCGCGGGGGCGGGACCTGCTCGGGTATCGGCAGCCCGCAGCGGGCCAACTCGTACAGCGGGACGCGGTCGATCCGGTACTTGGTGAAGCCGTAGGCGTGCAGCACGTTGGACAGGAAGCGGTGCGCGGTCATCGGGGCGCGCACCGAGCTCAACACGGCCTTGGTGTCGGGGCATTGCAGCGCCGCGACGGCCTCGGCGACCCATTGGACGTCGAGGTAGCCGGGGACGCCCGGGTAGACCTTGACCCACGGGCCGTCGGCGATCACCCAGTCGGGAAACAGGTTCTTGTCGTGGCCGATGCGGCCGTGCTTGAGCCGCTGGGTGTGTTGGGCCAGCGGGTTCGCCAGGCCGATCTGGTCGATCACCCGGACGTCGAGCCCGACGTTCATGCTGACCATGCCGAGGTTGGTGAAGAACACGGCGTGCTGCGGCCGGTCGTTGGCGGCGCCGCCGGGCTGCGGGTGCGCCATCGGCACCAGGTCCCATTGGGTGTAGTTGCCCGACGGCAGCAGCAGCGCGCCGTCCGGGGTGTTGTCGAGCGCCACCAGGATGGCGGCCATCCGCGGGTACCCGAGATAGTCCGCCGCGGTCAGCGGGTGGGCATGGCCCGTGGCCTGGGCGTAGAAGCGACGCTCGTCGACGATCCCGGTGTAGGTGACGTGGGTGGCGTCGTCGCCCAGGCCCGGGGAGTTCGCCGCCCACAGCGCCCAGCCGGCGACGGCGACCCACAGCGCGCCGGCGGCACCGGCGACCCAGCGCCCGGTCTCGCGGGAGTAGTCCTGCCCGTCGGGGATCGCCACCGGGATGACGGCGACGGGCGCCAGCAGGCAGAACAGCGGTGCTAGCAGCACCCGGCCGTGCATGAAGTCGCCGCCCTGCCGCACCCAGTACAGCGCCTGGATCAGCCCGCTGATCAGCACCCACGCCACCACGGCGGCCGGGCTCTGCACGGCCCGGGCGACCCGGCCGTAGTCGGGCGCCAGCGCCGGCCGCAGAAACGACGGGCGGCGGCGCGCCACCAGCACCAGCACACCGAGCGGCACCAGCAGCACCAGGGGCAGCCACACCGCGTACGGCGCGTCGAAGTTCGACAGGTAGATCAAGCCCTGCGACCACTTGTCGCCGGCGGCGTCCTTGGCCAGGGCGGTGCCGGGCACCAGCAGCCCGTAGTAGCCCATCCGGAAGATCTGGTACGCCACCGGCAGCAGGCCGCCCGCCAGCACGATCAGCGCCCGGCGCCGCCAGGTCCGGGCGGCGATGAGCATCATGATCAGCGCGGTCCCGCCCATGATGGCCAGCTCGGGCCGGACCAGCACGCTGAAACCCGCCACGAACGCCACGGCAGCCAGGAACGGCGTGTTTTCGGGCCGGTTGCGGACCGGCTGCGCCCAGCACACCATCAGCCACCACAGCAAGCCGAGGTAGGCCAGGGCCAGCCCGTTCTCCAACCCCGAGGTGGCGAAGTCCCGCGCCGGCGGCAGGGCGATGTAGACCAGCGCCCCGGCCGGCAGCATGATGGCCCGACGCCCGCGCAGGCTCGGGGCGTAGAGCCGCCCGGCGCCCAGCATGACCAGCGCGACGCCGGTCACCGAGAGCAGCAGGGCCAGCGCCAGGGCGATGTACTCCATGCGCACCGAGCCGCCAACCCAGCTGCCCGCGTACATCAGATAGGTCCACGCCGTGGAGGTGTTGGCCTCTACCCGCTCGCCCTGGTTGAAGACGGGGCCGTTGCCGGCCAGCAAATTGCGCACGGTGCGCAGCACGATGAGCCCGTCGTCGGCGATCCACCGCCGCTGCCAGGCCCCCCACGCGAACAGCCCGCTGACGACCGCCACGCTGGCCCACAGGCTGGCCCGGACCAGGGTGGTGTAGGGGAACACCGGCCACCCCGGGCGCCGGAACACCGGGCGGCGGCGGACCATGCGCGCTTTGAGGGCCTGCAGTTCGGGGCTAACCGAAGGCAACCGCGGCTCCAATTGTCGCGATCCAGCCGAGGAAAAGCAGCTGCAGCACCCGGTCGCGCAGCGCGATGTCCTCGGGTTCGCCGGCCAGCCCGCCGTCCACGTCCACCGCGTACCGCAGGATCGCGATGGTGAACGGGACCATCGTCACCGCGTACCAGCTGCCGGAGTGGTGGTCGCGCTCGAACGCCCACAGGCCGTAGCAGACCACCACCGCGGTCGCCGACAACGTCCACACGAACCGCAGATACGTGCTGGTGTAGCTCTCCAGCGATTTGCGGATCGCCGCGCCGGTGCGTTCGGCCAACTGCAGCTCCGCGTAGCGCTTGCCGGCCACCATGAACAACGACGCGAACGCCGCGGACAGCAGGAACCACTGCGACAGCGAGATCTCGGTCGCCACCCCACCGGCGATGGCGCGCAACAGGTACGCCGACGACACGATGCAGATGTCCAGCACCGCTTGGTGTTTGAGGCCGAAGCAGTACGCCAGCTGCATCGCGATGTAGACGGCCATCACCAGCGCCAGGTTGGGCGTCACCAGCCACGCGATGCCCAGCGACGCCGCGCCCAGCAGCGCGGCCAGCACGTAGGCCAGCCACTCCGGGACCACGCCCGCCGCGATCGGTCGGAACCTCTTGGTGGGGTGCTCCCGGTCGGCCTCGACGTCGCGCACGTCGTTGACCAGATAAATCGACGATGCCGCCAGGCTGAACACCACGAACGCCAGCCCCACCTGGGTGAGCATCTGCGCGTAGTTGTAGCGGATGCCGCTGCCCAGCCCGGCGACCGGCGCCGCCAGGACGAGGACGTTCTTCACCCACTGGCGGGGCCGGATCGCCTTAATGACGCCGACGAACAGGTTGCCCGACGGCCTGGCCGCCACGTCCTCAGCCATGGCGCATCACCTCCCGGAGTCGGCGGGCGAGGGCGGCGACGACGGCGCCGAGGGCGATGCCGGAGGCGACGTCGCTGGGATAGTGCACGCCGAGCACCACCCGCGACAGCGCCATCGGGGGCACCAGCAGCGCGGGCAGCGGCAGGCCGGTGGCCCGCCCCAGGAGCAGCGCCGCGGCGGTGGTGGAGGTGGCGTGCGCCGACGGGAAGCTGAGCCGGCTGGGCGTGCCGACGTTGACGGCGACGGCCGGGTGGTGGGGGCGTTCGCGCCGCACCACGCGTTTGACCAGGACCGCGGCGGCGTGCGCGGCGAACGCCCCGACGGCGGCCAGCACCCAGTCCCCGCGCCGCCTGGGCGCGAGCGCGGCGCCGGCCAGCGCCACGGCCACCCAGCCGATGCTGTGCTCGCCGAAGTGGGAGAGCCCCCGCGCGACGGTCAACACGCCGGGCCGCCCGGTCAACGCGGACTGGACGGCGACCAGCGCGGCCACCTCGCCGCGCGGGTCCTCGGCGGAAGCCTCAGGCATGCTCGGTCTTCTCGGCCGCGTGGTGCAGCAGCGCCGTCTCCCACTTCTGCTTGCTCGCCAGCACGGGCAGCGCGTCGCGATAGACCTTGCGCATCTCGTCGAACCGGGCCGCCAGCCGACGCTGCCGGCGCAGCGACGCGAGCAACAGCGCGAACATCTTGCGGCGGTCGCGTTGCCGGTAGACCACCCCGCAGCCGTCGGCGGTCGTCACCGTCACGCCGTCGACCGTGCACAACCGGAACCAGCGGGCGTCCTGCGTCGGCACGTTGAACTCCGGTCGCCGGTGGTGCTCCGGGTCGGCGGCGGTGGCGTTGTGCAGGATGCCGCGGGCCAGCCGGTAACCGATCGACACGGGGTTCACCGGCGGCTTCATCGCTCGCGTCTTGTGTTGCGGCGCAGGCAGTTCGCTGGCGGCGGGCAGCACGACCGCGTCCGGGTACTCCTTGCGGATGCGGTGCACCTCCGGCAGCGCCGACTCCAGGATCGAGAAGATGTGCTCGGGGCCGGCCAGGAAGTCGTCGATCGCCTTGTTCTGGATAGCGACGGTCGAATACTCAAGGCAGGCAAGGTGTTTCAGCGTCGCCTTGAGGTGGCTGCGGATCAGGCCGGTGACGTCGCCGTCCCAATGCGTCGCCGACACCACCAGCCGGTTGCGCAGATGGTAGTAGGCCTGCCAGTCGATGGCGTCGTCCTTGTCGCTCCACGCCATGTGCCAAATCGCCGCGCCGGGCAGCGTGACGGTGGGATAGCCGTGCTTCGCCGCGCGTAGACCGTACTCGGCGTCGTCCCACTTGAGGAACAGCGGCAGCGGCTGGCCGATCTCCTCGGCCACCTGACGCGGGATCATGCATGTCCACCAGCCGTTGAAGTCCACGTCGATACGGCGATGCAGCAGTTTGCTTTTCGGGTTGTCGTCGTTGAGCGGGTAATGGGAGAAGTCGTGGTCGTATTCGGCGTGCGGCGCGGCGGTCCACATGAACGTCTCCGGGTTCACCACCTCGCCCATGATGTGCAGGTGCGACGGCTCCTGCAGGTTGAGCATCTGCCCGCCCACCAGCATCGGCGTCTTGGCGAACCGGTTCATGGCCAGCGCGCGCAGGATCGAGTCCGGCTCGATCCGGATGTCGTCGTCCATGAACAGAATCTGTTCGCAGTCGGTGTTTTTCAGCGCCTCGTACATCACCCGGCTGTATCCGCCGGAGCCACCGAGGTTGGGCTGGTCGTGGATGGACAGCCGCGAGCCGAGTCGCGCCGCGGCGTCCGGGAAGTCGGGATGGTCACGCACCTTGCGCACGCCCTGGTCCGGCACGATGACCGCGCCGATCACCTCGTCGACCAACGGGTCCGCGGTGAGCGCGGCCAGCGCGTTGACGCAATCGGCGGGGCGGTTGAAGGTGGGGATGCCGATGGCGACGTTGGCCGTGCCCGGCGCCGGCTTGGTGGCGTACCAGCCCCCGGCGAGCAGGCTGACGGCGCTGTCGGTGGTGATGTCGAACCAGATCCAGCCGCCGTCCTCGAAGGGCTTGAGCGCCACCTCGATGTCGAGCACCTGCGGTTGCTCGTCGGTGCCGGAGAACTGCCTGCCCTCGATGAAGATGCGCGCGCCGGTGGCCTTGGTGCGGTAGAGGTCGACGCGGCCGGTGCCGACCACCTCGACGCGCAGCGCCACCGATTCCAGGGTGGACCAGCGGCGCCAGTAGCTGGCCGGGAACGCGTTGAAGTAGGTGGCGAACGACACCTCCGACTCGCCGCCGATCTGCAGCGAGGTGCGGCTGGTGGCGTGCGCACGCCGGGCGTTGGTCGTCGACTCCTCGAGGTAGAGCTTGCGCACGTCGAGGGGTTCGCCCGGACGCGGCAGGATGATTCGGGCCAGCAGGCTAACCGCGGTCATGGCTGCCGCTCCTGCGCATCGCGTCGCGCTGCATCGTCGCTGCCACGGGTCATTTCACGCTTTCCTCTTCGGCCAGGGGTCTGCCGTCGCGCAGATGCGGCGCGAGGACGTTGTCGTACATGTTCAGTGCGCTGGCGATGGCCATGTGCATGTCCAGATACTGGTAGGTGCCGAGCCGGCCGCCGAAAAGCACTCCGGACGCGGCGGTTTCGGCCTTCGCCCGGGTCCGGTAACCGGCCAGGACGGCCCGGTCGGCCTCGGTGTTGATCGGGTAGTAGGGCTCGTCGTCGTCCTCGGCGAACCGGGAGTACTCCCGCATGATCACCGTCTTGTCGGTCGGGTAGTCCCGCTCGAGGTGGAAATGGCGGAACTCGTGGATGCGGGTGTACGGGACGTCGAGGTCGTTGTAATTCATCACCGGCGTGCCCTGGAAGTCGCCGGTGGGCAGCACCTCCAGCTCGAAGTCCAGCGTGCGCCACCCGAGCCGGCCCTCGGCGTAGTCGAAGTAGCGGTCCAGCGGGCCGGTGTAGACCACCGGCGCGCCGGGGTTGTCGGCCCGCAACCGGTCGCGGACGTCGAACCAGTCGGTGTCCAACCGCACCTCGATGCGGTCGTCGGCGGCCATGCGTTCCAGCCAGGCGGTGTAGCCGTCGAGCGGCAGGCCCTCGTAGGTGTCGCTGAAGTAGCGGTTGTCGAAGGTGTAGCGCACCGGCAGCCGGGTGATGTTGGCGGCCGGCAGCTCCTTGGGATCGGTCTGCCACTGCTTGGCGGTGTAGCCCTTGACGAACGCCTCGTAGAGCGGCCGCCCGATCAGCGAGATGGCCTTCTCCTCGAGATTCTGCGCGTCTTCCGGCTTGATCTCGGCGGCCTGCTCGGCGATCAGCGCCCGCGCCTCGTCGGGCGTGAAGTACTTGCCGAAGAACTGCGCCACCAGGCCCAGCCCCATGGGGAACTGGTAGGCCTGCCCGTTGTGCATGGCGAACACGCGGTGCCGGTAGTCGGTGAATTCGGTGAACTGGCGCACGTAGTCCCACACCCGCTTGTTGGAGGTGTGGAAGAGGTGGGCGCCGTACTTGTGCACCTCGATGCCGGTCTGCGGTTCGGCTTCTGAATAGGCGTTGCCGCCGATGTGCGGGCGGCGTTCGACGACGAGCACGCGCTTCCCCAGTTGGGTAGCCACGCGCTCGGCGATGGTCAGGCCGAAGAATCCGGAACCGACGACGAGGAGGTCGAAGCGAGCGGTCATCGGTTGCTTAGGGTATCCGACCGCGGAGGCCGAACCCATCTGGCGACGCCAGGGCGGGCGAGATCGGTGTGCAACCGGCCGATTACGGTCCGAGTCGCATTTGTCTCACGATTCCATATCACCACTCTAGTAACAGGATTCTCACTCGTACCATCGACTCTGTGTGGATCTTGCCGGACACGACGGGCGGGACACGCCGACACAACACATAGTCAGATAGAGGAGACTTCCGTGCCGAACCGACGCCGACGCAAGCTTTCGACAGCCATGAGCGCGGTTGCCGCCCTGGCAGTGGCGAGTCCTTGCGCATACTTCCTTGTCTACGAATCGACCGCCGGCACCAAGGCGCCCGAGCACCACGAGTTCAAGCAGGCCGCGGTGATGACCGACCTGCCTGGCGAGCTGATGGGCGCGCTGTCGCAGGGGCTGTCGCAGTTCGGGATCAACCTGCCCTCTGTGCCCGCCCTGGGTGGCGGAGCGGCCGGCGCGCCCGGCCTGGCCGGCCCCGGCCTGGGCGCCCCCGGCCTGGGCACTCCCGGGCTCGGCACCCCGGGCCTCGGGACGCCCGGCGTGGGCACCCCCGGCCTGGCCAGCCCCGGCTTGACGAGCCCCGGGCTGGCTAGCCCCGGCCTGGCTCCGACGACGCCGGGCCTGACCACTCCGGGCGCCCTGCCGGTCACCCCGGGTGGCGGCGTCGCCACCCCCGGGGCGGGCCTCAACCCGGCCCTGTCCAACCCCGGTCTGACCAGCCCCGCCGGGGTGACCCCCGGCCTGGGCAGCCCGAGCGAGGTGCCCATCACCGCCCCGGCCAGCGTGGACCCCGGCGCCGATGGCACCTACCCGATCCTCGGCGACCCGTCGACCTTCGGCGGCGGCTCGCCGCTCGGCGGCGGTGGCGGCCTGGGCGGCGGTAGCGGTTCCGGCGGCAGCGGCGGTCTGGTCAACGACGTGATGCAGGCGGCCAACCAGCTCGGCGCGGGTCAGGCGATCGACCTGCTCAAGGGCCTGGTCATGCCGGCGATCACGCAGGGCATGCACGGCGGTGCGGCCGGTGCCCTGCCGGGCGCCGCGGGCGCCTTGCCGGGTGCCGCCGGGGCGCTGCCGGGTGCGGCTGCGGCCCTGCCGGCCGCCGCGCCGGTCCTGCCCCCGGTCTAGAGCTTCGCGCACCTCTGTCACCAGACGGCACCGCAGAGTCACCCACTCTGCGGTGCCGTCGACATTTGGCGCGGATTCCCCGTCGCGCCGCGTCGTGTCGTCTCACCAATAACAGTGGACACACACGTAACATCGACTGGTGTCCCGTGGCCGCGCACCGACGACGTTGCTCACGGCCGTCGCGGCCACCGTCGTCATCGTGTCGTGGGTGGCGAACGCGACGCGTGACCACGGCACGGCGAGCCCGCCCCCGGCGCGGGGCACGCAATTGGTGGAACAGCCGCTGATCGGCCTGGGCGGCGGCGTCACGGTCCGCGAGATCAGCCAGGACACGCCGTTCTCACTGGTCGCGCTCACCGGCGACCTGGCCGGGACGTCCACGCGGGTGCGGGCCAAGCGCCCCGACGGGTCCTGGGGCCCTTGGTATCAGACCGAGTACGAGACCGCCGCCCCCGACCCGACGAGCCGGGTGGGCGACGACTCCGGAGCGGGGCCCGTCGAAGGCCCCCGCGGCACCGACCCCGTGTTCGTCGGCACCACCACCACCGTGCAGATCGCGGTCACCCGCCCGATCGATGCGCCGGTCACCCAGCCGGTCCCGGCGCCCCCGGCCGACGCCCCGGGCAAGCCCCCACTCGGGTACCGACCGGCGTCGCGGGACCAGCCCTTCGGGCAGAACATCAACGCGGTGCTCATCTCCCCGCCGCAGGCCCCGGTCGAGACGCACTGGACTCCGCCGTCGGGGGTTCTGATGCCGGGCCAGGCCCCTGCCATCATCAGCCGCGAACAGTGGGGCGCCGACGAGTCGCTACACTGCGGAAGCCCCCAGTACGACAACGGGGTTCGCGCCGCGGTCGTGCACCACACCGCCGGCAGCAACGACTACTCCCCGCTGGAGTCCGCCGGGATCGTCAAGGCCATCTACACCTACCACAGCAAAACCCTGGGGTGGTGCGACATCGCCTACAACGCCCTGGTCGACAAATACGGCCAAGTGTTCGAGGGGAGCGCCGGGGGGCTGACCAAGGCGGTCGAGGCCTTCCACACGGGCGGCTTCAACCGCAACACCTGGGGCGTGGCGATGATGGGCAACTTCGACGACGTCCCGCCCACCCCGATCCAGCTGAAAACCGTTGGCCGGCTGCTGGGTTGGCGGCTCGGCCTGGACGGTGTCGACCCCAAGGGCACCGTGGCGCTCGAGTCGGCCGGCAGCCACTACACCACCTACCCGGCCGGTTCGATCGCGACGCTGCCGACCATCTTCACCCACCGCGACGTCGGCAACACCGACTGTCCGGGCAACGCCGCCTACGCGCTGATGGACGAGATCCGGGATATCGCAGCGCATTTCAACGATCCGCCCGAGGAATTGATCAAGGCGCTGCAGGGCGGCGCGATCTACGACCACTGGCAGGCCATCGGCGGCATGAACAGCCCGCTGGGCGCGCCGACGTCCCCGGAGGACGACGCCGAGGGGGACGCCCGCTACGTCACCTTCGCCAAGGGCGCCATGTACTGGTCACCGCAGACCGGCGCGCAACCCGTCACCGGCGCCATCTACGACGCCTGGGCGTCGCTGAGCTACGAGCGGGGACCGCTCGGACTGCCGACCAGCGCGGAAATCCAGGAACCGCTGCAGATCACGCAGAACTTCACGCACGGCACCCTGAACTACGACCGGCTGACCGGAAACGTCACCGAGGTGGCGGACGGCATCACGACGCCCCTGTCGACGGACGCGCCGAGCGGCCCGACGGTCCCGGCCGAGCACTTCTCGCTGCCGGCCCACCCGCCCGCGGCCTGACGCACGCCGCTCAGGCTCAATGGCGACACTCCTCCGCACGCCGCAACGTCGGGCATCGTCGTGCCGCTCAAGCTCAATGGCGCGACTCCTCCGCACGCCGCAACGCGGCGTGCATCGTCGTGCCGCTCAGGCTCAATGGCGACACTCCTCCGCACGCCGCAACGCGGCGCGCATCGTCGTGCCGCTATAACCACCAGCGCTCGAGCACCCGGCCCACCCCGTCGTCGTTGTTGTTGGCGGTGACCTCGTCGGCGGCGGCCTGCACGTCGGGGTTGGCGTTGCCCATCGCGACGCCCAGCCCCGCCCAGCGCAGCATCGGCAGGTCATTGGGCATATCACCGAACGCGACCACCTCCCCACCGACGATGCCCAGCGGGGCCGCGATCTGGTCCACGCCGGTGGCCTTGCTGGTTCCCGGCGGCACGATCTCGACGAGGCCGTTGTTGGTGGAGTAGGTGATATCGCCCGCGTTGCCGACGTGCCCGGCCAGCTCGGCGGCCATGTCGGCGCTGCGCGCCCCGGCCCGGCGAACCAGCAGCTTGATCGCCGGTGCGCTCAGCAGATCCTCGATCGCCACCTCGGTGTTGTCCGGGTTCAACCAGGCGTGCTCGTAACCCGGCGAGCTGACGAACTGGGGCGTCGCGGTGTCGTGGGCGCGTTCGCCGATGCGCTCGACGGCCAGCCCGGCGCCCGGGATGAGGCGGGTCACCCGCTCGGCCAGCTCGGCCAGCGTGTCCAGGTCGAGCGTGCGCGCCGAGAGCACCCGGTCGGTCGCGGGGTCGTAGATGACGGCGCCGTTGGCGCACACCGCGACGGGGGCGAAACCGAGCGCATCGACGACGGGACGGATCCAGCGCGGCGGCCGGCCGGTCGCGACCACGAACCGCGCGCCCGCGGCCACGGCGGCGTGGATGGCGTCGCGGGTGCGCGGGGTGATCGTGTCGGCGTCGTCGAAGAGGGTGCCGTCGACGTCGCAAGCGATGAGCGCGGGCAGGGTCATCGAGACCGTCCGCCGCGGCGGCAAGCGCTCAATGCAGCCCGCTCTGCTCTTGGCCCGGTCGGGTGACCCCGTCGGTGCCGTACTTCTGCATCCGGGCCTGCAGCTCCGAGAGCCGGATGGCGCGCGAGTCGTCCTGGGTCGGCGCGCCGCCGCCCAGGCGGTGCGGCACCCAGTACTCCCCCTCGGGGTGCGGGTACTCCTCCTGGACGCGATAGAGCAACTCGTTCATCGACGCGCGCAGCGCGGCGTTGACCTGCTCGGGCGTGCCCTGCGGGGGCAGCGGCCGGCCGACGGCGACGGTGATCGGAACCTTGTTGCGCCACACCTTCTTCGGGTGGTCCTTGGGCCAGATGCGGTGCGCACCCCAGACGATGAGCGGGATGATCGGCACCCCGGCGTCGAGCGCCATCCGGGCCGCGCCGGTCTTGAACTCGCGCAGCTCGAAGCTGCGGCTGATGGTGGCCTCGGGGTGCATCCCGATCAGCTCGCCCTCCCGCATCCGCTGCACGGCCACCTCGAACGCGTCGTGTCCGGTCCGGCGGTCTACGGGGATCAGCCGGGCGTGCTTGATGACGTAGTTCACCGCCTTCACGTCGGCCATCTCCGCCTTGATCATGAAGTACGCGCGCCGGCCCCGCTCGCGCACCGCGAGCAGCGTCGGCAGCCAGTCCAGGTAGCTCGTGTGGTTCTGGGCCAGCAGGGCCCCGCCGCGGGTCGGGATGTTCTCCAACCCGTGATAGGTGAACGTGGTCCCCTGCATCGCGACCATCGGCGGGACGATCCACTCGCCCAACCGGTAGAACCCCTCAGCCATGTCGTCTCCTTCACTTACCGCGACGGCCGGCGGCGCGCGCCGCGGCCTCGTCGGCCTCCATCCGGGCGGCCTGCTGGGGGGTCGGCGCGCCGCCGCCCAGCCGGCGGGGGACCCAGTGCGCTCCCGGCTCGTTCGGATAGCGTCCCTGCACGTCGTGCAGCAACGTCGTCATCGATGCGCGCAGCGCGGCGTCGGTCTGCGCTGTGTCGTCGGCCGCCCGCAGCGGCTCGCCCACGCCCACGGTCACCGGTATGTTGCCGCGGATCAACTTGCGCGGGTGGTCCTTGGTCCAGACGCGCTGCGCGCCCCAGACGATCATCGGCACGATCGGCACGTCGGCGTCGGCGGCCATTCGGGCGGCGCCCGTCTTGAACTCCTTGAGTTCGAAGCTGCGGCTGATCGTCGCCTCCGGGTAGACGCCCACCAGCTCGCCGGCGCGCAGGCGCTGCACGGCCACCGCGTAGGCGTCCCCGCCGGCGCGGCGGTCGACGGGAATGGTGCCGGTGTGTTTGATCAGGAAGTTGACCACCTTCACCTGCTGCATCTCGGCTTTGATCATGAAGCGCAGCCGCCGGCGGCGGCGGTGCACGGCCAGCCCGGCGGGCAGGAAGTCGACGTAACTGGTGTGGTTGATCGCGATCACCGCGCCGCCGTCATCGGGGATGTGTTCCTCACCGGCATAGCTGATCTGCGCGCCGCTGACCACGACGGCCAACTGGGCCACGAACTCCAGGGTGCGGTAGACCGGCTCCGCCATCGTTCACTGCTCCGGCGCCCCTGGGGCCTGGGCGCGGCGCGCCGCGCGGGCGGCGGCCTCCTCGGCCTCCAGTCGGGTCGCGTCGGCCAGGGACGGCGCGCCCCCGCCCAGTCGGTGCGGGACCCAGAACTCGCCCGCGGGATGCGGCCCGTACATCTCCTGCGCCCGCTCGAGCAGGTGCTGCATGCGCGAGTGCAGCAGACCCTTGAGTTCCTCGAGGGCCAGCGTCGGCTCGATCGGCTCGCCCACCAGCACGATGATCGGCACCTTCGGCCGGAATAGCTTCTTGGGGTGGCCCTTGGTCCAGATGCGCTGCGCGCCCCAGACGATGACCGGGACGATCGGCACGCCGGCGTCCAGCGCCATGCGGGCCGCGCCCGACTTGAACTCCTTGATCTCGAAGCTGCGGCTGATGGTGGCCTCGGGGTAGACGCCGACCAGCTCGCCGTCCTTGAGGTTGCGGACGGCCTCCTCGTAGGACGCCGCCCCGTCCTGGCGGTTCACCGAGATGTGCCGCAGGCTGCGCATGATGGGCCCGGTGATCTTGTTGTCGAACACTTCTTGTTTGGCCATGAACCGCACCTTGCGGCCGAGGCCCTGCTGGTAGGCGGGCAGACCCGCGAACGTGAAGTCCAGGTAGCCGGTGTGATTGATCGCGATCACCGCGCCGCCGGTCTTCGGAAGGTTTTCCGCACCGCTGACCGTGATCTTCAGGCCCTGGATGCGCCAGACCAAGCGGGCGATCTGGATGACAGTCCCGTATACCGGTTCCACAGCACTTCAGCCTAGTGCGCCCGGCGGCGAGTCGCCCGAAGTGCTGCACACCGGGGCTTTCGCGGGCACCGCGACGCCGGTCCGCCGCCCGGGTCGCGTGGCGGGTGCCCGGCAGCGCGCCGCGCTAAGCTCGGGGGCTGAAAAGCTGTTCCCCCGGTCGCGGCGTGACGCGGCCACAGAAAGGTATTTGTGCAGGTCACCAGCGTCGGCCACGCCGGATTTCGGATCGAGACGCCCGCGGGCAGCATTCTGTGCGACCCCTGGGTCAACCCCGCCTACTTCGGGTCCTGGTTCCCGTTCCCCGACAACAGCGGGTTGGACTGGGACCGCCTGGGCGACTGCGACTACCTCTACGTGTCGCACCTGCACAAGGATCACTTCGACGCCAAGAACCTGGCCGAACACGTCAATAAAGACGCCGTGGTGCTGCTGCCCGACTTCCCTGTCCCGGACCTGCGCCACGAGTTGGAACGGCTCGGCTTTCACCGGTTCTTCGACACCAGCACCTCGGTCAAGCACCGCCTGGTTGGCCCCAAGGGCGAGCTGGACGTCATGATCATCGCCCTGCGGGCGCCCGCCGACGGGACGACCCAGGTCGCCCCCACCTGAGTCAGGTACTGCCGGGCGCGGTCCATCTGGCGTTGCCGCTTCTGCACGCCGAAGGACTCCTTGGCGCGGGCCGGCATGTCGTAGACCATCGGATACCAGATGGCCCCCGAGTACTGCAGCAGGTGCACGTCGATGTGGCCGAAGGCGGAATCGAGCACGTCGAGGTCGACCGGCCGGGCGTCGTTCATGTTGAACACCGTCGTGGTGCCGTCGGAGACCACCAGCGCGGAGTCGCCGATGGGGCCGTCGGCGGGCGCCCGCAGGGCGATGATCATGACGTCCAGCTCGCCCTTGGGGCCAACCAGGCGGTGCTTGACCGA
>NZ_LZJC01000156.1 GCF_001666755.1 Mycobacterium sp. E1214
GCCTCGAACGCATCGGCCTGGGCCGCCGAGGGATGCGTGATGCCGCTGACCTTGCGTACGTACTGCCGCGCCGCCGCCTCCACCTCCGCCCCGGTGGCCGCGGGCTGCAGACCGCGCAGTTCCGTGATGTTCCGGCACATGCCTAACACGATAGGTGCGCCTCGCCGAAGGCGCGCGCCGGATGGCGGGGCCGACCAGGTGGCGGAGTCCGGCACCTCCGCGGCGGCGCGGGCAAATGGCGGGGCCGGCCAAGTAGGTACCCGAAGTGCCCGCCTCGCAGCGACATTGTGGCCGGCCGGCCGGGTGATGCTTCGTTGTCGCTATGAGGCGGGCACTTTGCCTACCCCTCCCCCACCCGTGACGCCCGTGACCACGCGTCACGCGATCACCGGTACTGGCTACGGTGAAGGCATGACTGATGACATCCTGTTGATCGCCACCGACGAGCGGGTGCGCACGCTGACCTTGAACCGCCCGCAAGCGCGCAACGCGCTGTCCTCGGCGCTGCGGGACCAGTTCTTCGCGGCCCTCGCCGACGCCGAGGCCGACGACGACGTGGACGTCATCATCCTCACCGGCGCCGACCCGGTGTTCTGCGCGGGCCTGGACCTCAAGGAGTTGGGCGGGCAGTCCGCGCTGCCCGACATCTCGCCGCGGTGGCCGTCGATGAGCAAGCCGGTGATCGGGGCGATCAACGGCGCCGCCGTCACCGGCGGCCTGGAACTGGCGCTGTACTGCGACATCCTGATCGCGTCGGAGAGCGCCCGCTTCGCCGACACCCACGCCCGCGTCGGCCTGCTGCCCACCTGGGGCCTCAGCGTGCGGCTGCCGCAGAAGGTGGGCATCGGCCTGGCCCGGCGGATGAGCTTGACCGGTGACTACCTCTCCGCCGCCGACGCGCTGCGCGCGGGCCTGGTCACCGAGGTGGTGCCGCACGACCAGCTGCTCGACGCGGCCCGGCGGGTGGCGTCGGCCATCGTCGGCAACAACCAGAACGCGGTGCGGGCCTTGCTCGCGTCGTATCACCGCATCGACGAGACGCAGACCGACGCGGGGCTGTGGCTCGAGGCCACGGCCGCCCGGCAGTTCCGCACCAGCGGCGACGACATCGCCGCCAACCGCGACGCCGTATTGCAGCGCGGCCGCGCCCAGGTGCGCTGACCGGCCACCTTTCAGCGACCCATGGCGGGCTCCGCGCCGACGCCACACCGCCCCGCCGGCGACGTCACCGCGACCACGGTGCTGTTCGTCGTCCAGGGGGCGCTGAGCGCCGTCTGCTTCGGCCTGGCGCTGCTGTCGTTGATTTACCTGATGATGCCCATCTGCAGCGACAACTGCGACAGCCCCGACGTCACCCGCTTTGTCCACCGAACGTTCGTGGGGGCCGTGGTCATCGCCGGTGGCGCGGCGCTTGGATTGCTGGTTTCCGGCGTCGGGGCCCTGGTCACCGGCCTGCGACACCGGCCGGGCATGTGGAAATGGCCGGCGCTCGGCCTGGCGGTGACCGTCGTGTCCGGCTTAATCGCCGTGGGCGTGTGGGTGAACTGACGGCGGCCAATACGATCCCAACAACGATCGTCGGAGAATCAGCACCACCGACCCGAGGCAAGGAGGCGCCGATGCGTGCCGTTGTCGACGTCAGCATGCGGGCGCTGGGCGGCGCGGCCCTGGCGGCCGCGTCGGCGCTCGCGGGGCTCGCCCCGCACGCGGGCGCGCAGCCGCCCCCGGCATTCCCCAACCTCGACACCTTCACGGCGGTGCCCGCCGAGGGGTACCTCGTCACGGGCCAGCAGACCGCGCCGCGGATCGGTTTCACCGTGCCGTCGACGGCCTCCTCGGCGATCGTGTGCGACTTCTACGGCGGCCCATCGCCCGCGCCGCAACCGTCGGCGGACCTCAAGTGCCGGGGCGACATCCCCGGGCTGGACGACGTTCCCGTGCCGGGCGGGCGGGCCCGCCCGGGCGACTGCCTGGTGGGCGCGGTCGATTACAAGGGGCCGGGCTACCAGCTGAGCCGCATGTCCGAGGGCGGTTGCGACGGCAGCGCGGCCACGCCGCAGACCGGCGCGAAGGCGCTGGGCGCCGGCCAGAAAGTGTCCTATTTGAGCGTCACCTGCGCCGTTGGCGCCGACAGCCTCGTCGCCTGCCTGGACACCACCAGCGGGGACCATGGGTTCGTGCTGCAGCGCTCCGGCAGCTGGGCCTTCTAGAAAGCTTCGAAGGAACTTCTAGGAGTTGAGTCAGGCGAGGGCGGCGCGCAGCGACGCCACCACCTGCTCGATCGAGCCGGTCGTCGAATAGCCGGCGGCCAGCCGGTGCCCGCCGCCGCCGAACACCGAGGCGACCGCGGCCAGGTCCACCCCGGCCTTGGCGCGCATCGAGACCGACCACCGTTGCGGCGCGATCTCCTTGAAGACGGCCGCGACCTCGGCTTGCTGGGTGGTGCGCACGATGTCGACGATGCTCTCCACCTCCTCCGCGCGGGCACCGAGCCAATCGGCGTGGCGCACCACGGCATAGACCAGCCCGCGCCCGCCGACCTCCTCGGGCAGCAGCTGCGCCGAGCCCAGGACCCGCGACAGCAACGGCAGCCACTCGAAGGGGTGCGTGTCCATCAGGGTCCGGCTGATCGCGGCGTTGTCCACGCCGATCTCGACCAGCCGGGCGGCCAACCGCAGCGCGCGGGCGCTGGCCCACCGGAACGACCCGGTGTCCGTCGTCAGG
Organism: Mycobacterium sp. E1214; assembly: GCF_001666755.1. Lineage (GTDB taxonomy): Bacteria > Actinomycetota > Actinomycetes > Mycobacteriales > Mycobacteriaceae > Mycobacterium. The sequence continues at coordinate 2,725 of NZ_LZJC01000156.1, forward strand.
CCGGCGTAAATGCAGTGCGCGACGTCGGGCTCGATCGGCTTACCCCAGGCGTCGAGGATGTCGGCGATCAGCAGCGTGGTGGCGTCCGCGGTCACGTCGATCAGGTTGGCGGTGCCGAACATGTCGTTGGACACGTGATGGTCGATGACCAACACCTGCCGATCGGGGCCGGCCAGGTCGGCCAACGCGCCCAACCGCTTGACGCTCGGAACGTCAACCGTGACAACAAGATCCACGTCGCGACGCATCGCGTGCGGCTCGACGAGCAGCTTGCAACCCGGCAGTGAGGCCAACGACTCCGGCAACGTCGCCGGTTCGGCGAAGCTCACCTCGACGGACTTACCGCACTCGTTGAGCACCAGCGCCAACGCCAGCCCGGCACCGATGGTGTCGGCGTCCGGATGGACATGCGCGATAATCGCGACCGTCGACGCGTCCGACAGCAGCGCGACGGCGCCCGCCGCGTCGACCAGCGCGCCCACTCGGGACGCGCCGCCCAGTTCACTCTTCGAATTGATCGCCGTCACCGATGTTCCCGTCGAGCCCGCGTCCGGACCGGGCGCCGGGGTCCACCCCCGGCCCGGTCTCCCGGTACGGATCGGCTTCCCCCGCCGGCTTGGCGCCGGAGCGAACGCGCGCGAGGTCGGCGTCCCGGGCCCGCGCCTCGGCGAGCAACGCGTCCATCCGCTGCACGGTGTCGGTCGTGGTGTCCCGGGTGAACGTCAGCGTCGGCGTGAAGCGCACCCCGGTGCCCGCGCCGACCATGGTGCGCAACGCGCCCCTGGCCCGGTCCAGCGCCGCCGCGGCGGCCGCGTAGTCGGGCTCCTCGTCGAGCGTGCGTCCCATCACGGTGTAGAAGACCGTCGCGTCGTGCAGGTCGGCGGTCACCTTCGTGTCGACGATCGTCACACCGTCCAGGCCGGGGTCCTTGATCTCGAACTCGATCGCCGAGGCGACGATGGTGTTGATCCGCTTGGCCAGCCGGCGCGCCCGAGCGGGATCGGCCATCAGGTCCGTTCCTTCTCGACCAGCTCGTAGGACTCGATGATGTCGCCTTCCTTGATATCGGAATAGCCCAGCGTCATACCGCATTCGAAGCCCTCGCGGACCTCGGTCACGTCGTCCTTCTCGCGCCGCAGCGAGTTGATCGTGAGGTTCTCGGTCACCACGACGTTGTCGCGCAGCAGCCGGGCCTTGGCGTTGCGGCGCACCACCCCGGAGGAGATCATGCAGCCGGCGATGATGCCCACTTTCGAGGACCGGAAGATCGCCCGGATCTCGGCGCGACCGAGGGTGTTCTCCTCGTAGATCGGCTTGAGCATGCCGCGCAGGGCCTTCTCGATCTCGTCGATCGCCTGGTAGATCACCGAGTAGTAGCGGATCTCCACACCCTCGCGGTTGGCCAGCTCGGTGGCCTTGCCCTCGGCCCGCACGTTGAACCCGATGATCACCGCGTCCGACGCCGACGCCAGGTTGACGTTGGTCTCGGTGATGCCACCGACGCCGCGGTCGATGACGCGCAGCGCCACCTCGTCGTCCACCTCGATGCCCATCAACGCTTCCTCGAGCGCCTCCACCGTACCGGCGTTGTCGCCCTTGAGGATCAGGTTCAGCTGGCTGGTTTCCTTCAGCGCCGAGTCCAGGTCCTCCAGGCTGATCCGCTTACGGGACCGCGCCGCCAGGGCGTTGCGCTTGCGCGCGCTGCGCCGGTCGGCGATCTGGCGGGCGATGCGGTCCTCGTCGACGACGAGGAAGTTGTCCCCGGCGCCGGGCACCGACGTGAAGCCGATGACCTGGACCGGCCGCGACGGCAGCGCCTCCTCGACGTCGTCGCCGTGCTCGTCGACCATGCGGCGGACGCGCCCGTAGGCGTCACCCGCGACCACCGAGTCACCGACGCGCAGCGTGCCGCGCTGGACCAGGACGGTCGCGACCGGGCCGCGGCCGCGGTCCAGGTGCGCCTCGATGGCCACACCCTGGGCCTCCATCTCCGGGTTGGCCCGCAGGTCCAGGGCCGCGTCGGCGGTCAGCAGCACCGCCTCGAGCAGCGCATCGATGTTGGTGCCCTGCTTGGCGGAAATGTCGACGAACATCGTGTCGCCACCGAAATCCTCGGCCACCAAACCGTATTCGGTGAGCTGGCCCCGGATCTTGGCGGGGTCGGCACCCTCGACGTCAATCTTGTTGACCGCCACCACGATCGGCACGTCGGCCGCCTGCGCGTGGTTGATGGCCTCCACCGTCTGCGGCATCACGCCGTCGTCGGCGGCCACCACCACGATCGCGATGTCGGTGGCCTTCGCGCCGCGGGCACGCATGGCGGTGAATGCCTCGTGACCCGGGGTGTCGATGAAGGTGATCGGCCGCTCGACGCCGTCGTGCTCGACGGTGACCTGGTAGGCGCCGATGTGCTGGGTGATGCCGCCGGCCTCGCCCTCGCGGACGTTGGCCTTGCGGATGGTGTCCAGCAACCGGGTCTTACCGTGGTCGACGTGACCCATCACGGTCACCACCGGCGGCCGGGTCTGCAGGTCGTCCTCGGTGCCCTCGTCCTCGCCGTAGGTCAGGTCGAAGGACTCCAGCAGCTCGCGGTCCTCATCCTCGGGGCTGACGACCTGCACCACGTAGTTCATCTCGCTGCCCAGCAGCTCGAGGGTCTCGTCCCCGACCGACTGCGTGGCCGTGACCATCTCGCCCAGGTTGAACAGCGCCTGCACCAGCGACGCGGGGTTGGCGTTGATCTTGTCGGCGAAGTCGGACAGCGACGCGCCGCGGGCCAGCCGGATGGTCTCGCCGTTGCCGTGCGGCAGCCGCACGCCACCGACGACGGGGGCCTGCATGTTCTCGTATTCGGCGCGGCCCGGACCGGTGCCCGGACGCCCGCAGGCCCCGTCGCCCGGCCAGCCCAAGCCGCCCGCGCCCGGCCAGGCGCCGCACCCCGGCATGACGCCGGGTCCGCGACCCGGCCCCGGCCCGGGTCCCATCCCCAAGCCCCGCGCGCCGCGCGTCGGCAATAACCCGTTCTCGTCGGCGCAGCCCGTCGACCGGCCCATGCCGCGCCCGGGACCTTCGCCGGCGACTTGGTGGGCGCTCCGCCCGACTTGCCGCCGCCGAACGACTCGCGCAGCCGGCGCGCGACCGGCGCCTCGACGGTCGAGGATGCGGATTTGACGAATTCGCCCTGTTCGTTCAGCCGGGCGAGGACTTCCTTGCTGGTGACACCGAGTTCCTTGGCCAACTCGTGTACGCGGGCCTTACCTGCCACTACATCTCCTGTCTGAGAGGCGACAGTCGTGGGGCCGCGCCTCGGGTTTAGCTATGACGCATTGTCATCGGGACTTCACGGTGTGCTCATGTTCTTTGCTACCTGTTCTGTTGCCTGGGCCATCGGGCGCACCGAGGGACTCGATGTGCTCGATCACCGCCGAGGTGTCCGGTGAACCGGTGATGCGCAGCGCCCGGGTGAAAGCTCGCCGCCGGACCGCCTGTTGTGCGCATTGCGGCGCGGGATGCAGCCACGCACCCCGCCCCGGAAGGCTACTGCCCGTGTCAACGATCACGGCGGACTCGCCGTTCCCCGCCGACACAGCCACCACGCGAAGCAGTTCGACAGCCAGCTCTCGCTTCCGGCACCCCACACACGTCCGCACGGGTCCGCCCGCGCGTCCCTGCGTCGAGGCCGAAGGCTCACGCTGGATCACGGCTCAGTCTAGCGTCACCCGATCGATGGTCAGAACCCACCGACGAAGAAGGCGGTCAGCGGTCGCGGGCCAAACCGTGACTGGCGCCGTGCTCGGGCTGCTGCTCGGCCTGTCCCCCGCCGCCGGCCGGCGCATCGCCGCGGATGTCGATGCGCCATCCGGTGAGCCGAGCGGCCAAGCGCGCGTTCTGGCCCTCCTTGCCGATCGCCAACGACAGCTGGAAATCCGGGACCACCACCCGCGCGGCGCGCGCGGCCTGGTCGATGATCGACACCGACACCACCTTCGCCGGCGACAACGCGTTGGCGACGAAGCGGGCCGGGTCCTCGTCATAGTCGATGATGTCGATCTTCTCCCCGGACAGCTCGCTCATCACGTTGCGGACCCGCTGCCCCATCGGGCCGATGCAGGCGCCCTTGGCGTTCAGGCCGGGCACGTTGGACTTCACCGCGATCTTGGAGCGGTGGCCCGCCTCCCGGGCCACCGCGACAATCTCGACCGCCTCGTCGGCGATCTCGGGAACCTCCAGGGAAAACAGCTTGCGCACCAGGTTGGGATGGGTCCGCGACAGCGTGATCACCGGTTCGCGCGCCCCGCGCGTCACCCCGATGACGTAGCAGCGCACCCGGTTGCCGTGCTCGTAGCTTTCGCCCGGCACCTGCTCGGCCGCCGGGATCACGCCCTCCGACGCCTTGGTCTCGGTGCCCATCCGCACGACGACCAGGCCCCGGGCGTTGGCCCGGCTGTCGCGCTGGATCACGCCGGCGACGATCTCCCCCTCGCGGGTGGAGAACTCGCCGTAGGTGCGTTCGTTCTCCGCGTCGCGGAATCGCTGCAGCATCACCTGGCGCGCGGTGGTGGCCGCGATCCGGCCGAACCCCTCCGGGGTGTCGTCCCATTCGCTGATCACGTTGCCGTCGTCGTCGGTTTCGGTCGCGACCACCCGCACCACACCGGTCTTGCGATCGATTTCGATCCGGGCGTCGGTCTGGTGGCCCTCGGTGTGCCGGTAGGCGGTGAGCAGCGCCGACTTGATGGTCTCGAGCAGCTCGTTGACCGAGATGCCCCGGTCGACCTCGATGGCGTGCAGCGCGGCCATGTCGATATTCATGCTCCGGCCTCCGTGTTCCGGGCCCGTCCCGTAATGGCCAGGTCCAACTCTGCTTGCGCGGGAGGCGAGAATTCCACCTGCACAACGGCTTTCGCGATCTTGTCGAACGCGATTTCGCGTAGCGCCAGGTCCCGGCCGGCGCGGACCACCAACGCGACCCCGCCCTCGCCCGTCTCGCCGACGCGCCCGGTCACCGTCGACCCGTCAGTCAGGACCACGTCGACCTTGCGCCCGCGGGCGCGCCGGAAATGCTTCGGACCGGTCAGCGGGCGGTCCACGCCGGGCGAGCTGACTTCGAGCACGTAGTCGTCGCGGACGCCGTCGAGGCCGTCCAGCAAAGCCGACGCCGACCGCGACAACGCGGCGATGGTGTCGAGGTCCGGGGCTTGATCACCGTCGGCGACCACCGTGATCCGCGGCGGACGCAGCTTGGCGTCGATGACCACGTCTTCGATCTCGTAGCCGGCGCGCGCGAAGTGGGCACCGAGTAGCTCGATCACCTGCGTCGGGGAAGGTAGCCCGGTGGTCACGGCGAGCTCCTCATCTTGAGTTGTCGGTCATCTCCGAGGACGTCGCCGCCCCTCGAGCGCGGGAGGCGACTCCAGTCTCCCGGGGAATCGCAGCAGCTGCCGTTCCGCCGAGAGCCAGCTATCAACGATACGCCAGTAATCGGTTGTCTCGGCACGATCGAGTCCTGGCATCGTGCCCGCAACTACACCGATGGCAGGATGTGCTTGTGTCTAGCGCAGTTCCGGCCGTCACCCGGCGAAACGTCCTCGCCGGTGGTGCGGCGTTGGCGGCCCTGGCGACGGTGGGGTCGGCCTGCGGCAAGTCAGCGCCCAAGGCCCCGACCGTCGAACAGCTGCTGGGCCCCCTCGATCAGGCCAGGCACGACAGCGCGCTGGCCGCCGCCGCGGCGTCGGCCGTCGGCAACCCGCCGCAGGTGGCCGCCGCGCTGAGCGTGGTGGCGAGCCAGCGCGCCGCGCACGCCCGCGCGCTCGCCACGGAGGTCGCGCGGGCCGCCGGCAAGCTCGCGACCACCTCGACGAGCGAGACCGCCAGCCCCGCACCGGCCCAGCCGGCGGGACCGCCGCCGCCCCCACCGCCGGTCTCGGACGTGATCAACGCGCTGCACGCCTCGGCCGACAGCGCCAGCCGGCTGGTGGGCACGGAGTCGGGTTACCGCGCGGGCCTGCTGGCCTCCATCGCGGCGTCGTGCACGGCGTCCTACACGGTGGCGCTGGTCCCCGGGGGGCCGTCCATATGACCTCCGGGAAAGAGGCCGACAACTCGGCGCTCAGTGACGCGCTGGCCATCGAGTACTCGACGATCTACGGCTATGGCATCGTCTCGGCGCTGTCGCCGGGCAGCGTGAACGGCATGGTGGTGGAGGCGCTCGAGCAGCACCGGCAGCGGCGCGACGACGTGGTGGCGATGCTGGCCGCCCGCAAGGTCACCGTTCCGGTGGCCGCCGCGGGGTATCAGCTGCCCCTGGTAGTCGGCAGCGCGGCGGACGCCGCCCGCCTGGCCGCCCGGATGGAGAACGACGGCGCCGGCGCCTGGCGCGTGGTGGCCGAACACGCCGAGACGGCCGAGGACCGCGCCTTCGCCGCCACCGCGCTGACGCAGAGCGCGGTGATGGCGGCCCGGTGGAGCCGCGTGCTGGGCGCGTGGCCCATCACGACGAGCTTCCCGGGCGGCAACGACTAGCTTGGCGACTACTTAGCCGCGCACCGCGGCCGCGATGTCGGCGGCCAGCGACGGTCCGGCGGCCAGCTCGCGGGTCTGGCCGCCGAAGCGGTCCCGCAGCTCCACCACGCCGCCGGCCCAGCCCCGCCCGACCACGACGATGCGGGGCACGCCGAGCAACTCGGCGTCCTTGAACTTCACCCCGGGCGAGGCCTGGCGGTCGTCGAGCAGGACCTCCAGGCCGAGCCGGTCCAGCTCGGTGGCCAGCTCGGTGGCGCCGGCGCGGGCCTGATCGTCCTTGTTGGCGATCACCAGGTGGACGTCGAACGGGGCGACCGCTGCCGGCCAGCGCAGGCCGAGCTCGTCGTGGTGCTGCTCGGCGATGACGGCCACCAGCCGGGACACCCCCAGGCCGTAGGAGCCCATGGTCAGGCGCACCGGCTTGCCGTCCTCGCCGAGCACGTCGGCGGTGAACGCGTCGGTGTATTTGCGGCCCAGCTGGAAGATGTGGCCCACCTCGATGCCCCGCGCCGACACCAGCGGCCCGGCGCCGTCCGGCGACGGGTCGCCGTCGCGCACCTCGGCGGCCTCGATGGTGCCGTCGGCGGTGAAGTCCCGCCCGGCCACCAGGCCGACAACGTGGCGGTGCGGTTCGTCGGCCCCGGTGATCCAGCTGGTGCCGTCGACCACACGGGGATCGACCAGGTAACGAACTCCGTTGGCGCGCAACGCCTTCGGGCCGATGTAGCCCTTGACCAGAAAGGGATGCCTGGCGAAGTCGGCGTCGTCGAGCAGCGCATACTCGGCCGGCTCGAGCGCCGCGCCCAGGCGCTTGTCGTCGACCTCACGATCGCCCGGCACGCCGATGGCCAGCAACTCCCAGTCACCGCCGGGCTGGCGGACCTTCAACAGGACGTTTTTGAGGGTGTCGGCCGCGGTGATGGGGCGCCCCAGGTCCGCGCCGTTGGCCCAGTCGACCAGGGTGGCGATGGTCGGGGTGTCGCCGGTGTCGTGGACCACCGCCGCGGGCAGCGCGGCCACGACATCGGCGGGCGGCGGCTCGGGCCGCGCGGTGACGACGGCCTCGACGTTGGCCGCGTAGCCCGACTCCAGGCACCGTACGAAGGTGTCTTCTCCCACGGCACTCTCGGCGAGGAACTCCTCCGAGGCGCTGCCGCCCATCGCGCCCGAGACCGCGGAGACGATGACGTAGCGCACCCCGACGCGGTCGAAGATGCGCTGATAGGCATCGCGATGCGCGTGGTAAGCGGCCTTGAGGCCGGCGTCGTCGATATCGAACGAGTACGAGTCCTTCATGAGGAATTCCCGGACGCGCAGGATGCCCGCGCGTGGCCGCGCCTCGTCGCGGTACTTGTTCTGGATCTGGAACAGCAGCAGCGGGAAGTCCTTGTAGGAGCTGTATTCGCCCTTGACGGTCAGCGTGAACAGCTCTTCGTGGGTGGGGCCGAGGAGGTAGTCGTTGCCGCGGCGGTCCTTGAATTTGAACACGCCATCGCCGTACTCGTTCCAGCGGTTGGTCGTCTCGTACGGCGCGCGCGGCAGCAGGGCGGGAAACAGGATCTCCTGTCCCCCAATCGCGTTCATCTCCTCGCGGACGACGCGCTCGATTCTGCGCAGCACCCGCAGTCCCAGCGGCAGCCAGCTGTATAGGCCAGGAGCGACCGGCCGGACGTAGCCGGCTCGGATCAGGAGCTTGTGGCTGGGCACTTCGGCGTCGGCGGGGTCATCGCGCAAGGTGCGCAAGAACAGCTCGGACATCCGGGTGATCACAGCGGGCCAGCCTAGCGGTGACTGCAAGCGCGGCGAAGCCGGGCACGGCAGGTCACCGCCATCGGGCTAGCGGTGACTTGGCGCTCGGTGACGATGCGGGCGGCCTGCGCCCGCTGAGGAGGCGAGCAATCTGGCACAGCGCGGCGAAGTCGGGCGCGGCAGGTCACCGCCATGGGGCTAGCGGTGACTTGGCGCTCGGTGACGATGCGGGCGGCCTGCGCCCGCTGAGGAGGCGGGGGGCTACCTGCGGTGCGCACGGAAACCGCCCGGTCGCGTACGGCGCGCGCGATGGCAGTGAACCGGGTCTCAAAGTCCCCCGTTACTCCTGTTAACGCGCTGAAGACTGACGGCGCTGGTCAAGCTTGCTGGAGGCGATCTATGACGTGCACATCCCGAGACGTCGCTGTTGCCGAGCCGCTGCGCCCGGCGGACTACACGGTCGAATGGATCGACACGGCATACGCCCCCGGCGAGCCCTCCGAGTACTGGGTCGAGCATGTCCGCACCAATCACGGCTCGCTGCAACTGCATTTCGCGGATCCGCCGGTGTTCCGTGGCGGCACCGTGGTGCAGCGCAACGCCACCCATCAGCTGGTCGACTTCTGGTCGGACGCTCTGCGGTATGTGCGCACCGACGCCGACGTCAAGGCCGACGACCGCCAGGGCAACCTGCTGCTGGTCGCCCGCCACGGCGTTTTGGAGGTCGAGCAGAGCGGGGTCCAGATGCGGCTGGTGCCGGGCCAGGCGGCAGTGCTCACCAAGGCGCGCCCCCTGCAGGTTCGCCACGCGTTCGGGGTGCGGGGCTGGACGTTCGAAGCCGCGGACGTCAGCTGCCCCGCCGCCATGGACCGGCATCCCACGGTGGTAGACCTGCGCAACGGGCTGGGCTCGGTGGTGTTCTCGATGCTGTCGACCGTCAGCCAACAGCACCGCACCCTCGACAGCTACCAGTTCACCCGATCGTGCACCACGCTGACCGACCTGCTCATCGCGTCCATGCTCGAACGCTGCGGCCTGCCGGACACGCTGAACTCGGTCGAGCACGCCGTCCGCCAGTACGTCACCGCGCACTCCCGAGACCCGGAGCTGAGCCCACGGGCGATCGCCGCCGCGCTGAAGATGGGCGATCCGCACGGCGTCGCGCTGTGGGCGGGATCGGGTTTTGCTGCGGCGCAGCCGGGTTCAGCCGCGGACATCATCGACGGGCTGGTGGGCTAAGGCGCGCGCTTCGCGCGGCGTCACCCCGAAATGCTGTTTGAACACCGCCTCGAACGTGCTCATCGAGCGGAACCCGCTCTCGAAGGCGATGCTGGTGATCGTCGTGCCCGGGGACGACCCGCGCAGCAGGTCGGCGGCGCGGTTTACCCGGGCGCTGCGGATCAATTCGCTGGTCGTGGTGCCCGCCTGCTGCAACGCCAGCTGGATCTGCCGCACCGACCAGCCCAGCGCGGCGGCGATCGCCCGTGGGCTCAGCTCCGGGTCTCGGGAGTGCGCGGTGACGTACTGGCGGACGGCGTGCT
>NZ_LZJC01000157.1 GCF_001666755.1 Mycobacterium sp. E1214
TGGCCCGCGACCACGACGCGACGAGCTTCATGGTGCTGCAGGCGGCGCTGGCCGTCCTGTTGAGCAAGCTGTGCGCGACCGCCGATGTGGCCGTGGGCTTCCCGGTCGCCGGCCGCCCCGACCCCGCGCTGGACGACCTGGTCGGTTTCTTCGTCAACAGGTTGGTGCTGCGGGTGCAGCTGGCCGGCGACCCCACGATCGCCGAGACGCTGGCCCAGGTGCGGGCGCGCAGCCTGGCGGCCTACGAGCACCAGGACCTGCCCTTCGACGTCTTGGTGGAGCGGCTCAATCCGACCCGATCGATGGCCCATCACCCGTTGGTTCAGGTGGCGCTGGCGTGGCAGAACCTACCCGGCCAGCACGACCCGGCCGCCGGGCTGACGCTGGGCGACCTACAGATCACCCCGATGCCGCTGGACACCCACACCGCGCGGATGGACCTCACCTTCTCGCTGGCCGAACGGTGGACGCCGGCGGGGGAGCCCGCGGGGATCACCGGCGCGGTGGAATTCCGCACCGACGTGTTCGACGCGGCCAGCATCGAGGCGCTCGTCGCGCGGCTGGAGCGGGTCGTGCTGGCCATAACGGCCGATCCCACGCGCCGGTTGTCCACCATCGACGTGGTCGACGAGCGCGAACACGCGTGGCTCGACGAGGCGGGCAACCGCGCGGCGCTGACCCGGGCCGACGTCGGCCCGTCGATACCGGAACTGTTTGCCGCGCAGGCGCTTCGCAGCGCCGACGCGACGGCGCTGCGCTGCGCGGACCGCTCCCTGACCTACCGGGAGGTGGAGCAGGCCGCGAACCGCCTCGCGCACCTGCTGGCCGCCCACGGCGCGCGGCCGGGCCGCGTGGTGGCGCTGCTCCTCCCGCGTTCTGCCGAGGCGATTGTGGCGATCCTGGCCGTGTTGAAGACGGGCGCGGCATACCTGCCCATCGACCCCGCCGTGCCCGACGCCCGGCTCGACTTCCTCCTGGCCGACGGCGCACCCGTCGTCGCGATCACCACCGCGAGCATGGCCCGCCGATTAACGGGTCACGACGTGCGGGTGGTCGACATCGACGCGCCGCTGGATGCTCACCCCAGTTTCGCGCCGCCGGCGCCGGCCGCCGACAACGTCGCCCACATCATCTACACCTCCGGCACCACCGGAACCCCCAAAGGCGTTGCGGTGACGCACCGCAACGTCACCCAGCTGATGGAGGGCCTGGACGCCGCCCTGACCGCGCCCGGGCCGGCGCGGGTGTCGACGCAGTGGCACTCCTACGCGTTCGACGCGTCGGTGCGTGAGATCTGGGGCGCGTTGCTGCACGGCGGGCTGCTGGTCGTCGTCCCGGAGGCCGTGGCGGGTGAGGACCTGCGCGACCTGGTGGTGCGCGAGCGGGTCGGCGTGCTCAGTCAAACGCCGTCCGCGTTGGCGGCGTTGCCCCTCGAGGGGTTGGAGTCGGCGGCGCTGATCGTCGGCGGCGAGGCCTGCCCGGCCGAGTTGGTCCAGCGGTGGGCGCCGGGCCGGGTGATGCGCAACGCGTACGGCCCGACGGAAACCACCGTGGACGTGACCGTCAGCGCCCCGCTCGAGGCGGGCGCGGGCGAGGTGCCCATCGGGGCGCCGGCCGCGGGGGCCGCGCTGTTCGTGCTCGACGCGGGGTTGCGCCCCGTACCGCCCGGCGTGGTCGGTGAGTTGTACGTCGCCGGCCGGGGGGTGGGCGTCGGCTATCTGGGCCGGGCGGCGTTGACCGCGTTACGCTTCGTCGCGTGCCCGTTCGCGGGCGCGGACGCGCCCGGGGCGCGCATGTACCGCACCGGTGACCTGGTGCGGTGGCGCGCCGACGGGCAACTGCACTACGTGGGGCGCGCCGACGAGCAGGTCAAGATCCGCGGCTACCGCGTCGAACTCGGTGAAATCCGTTGCGCGCTGGCCGCGTTGGCGGGTGTGGACGCCGCGGCGGTCGTCGTCCGGGAGGACCGGCCCGGTGACAAGCGCCTCGTCGGTTACTTCACCGGCGCGGCGGACCCGCGGCACGCGCGGGCCGAGCTGGCCAAGCAGCTGCCCGCCTACCTGGTGCCCGCCGCCATCGTGGCGTTGGACGCGTTGCCCCTGACGGTCAGCGGCAAGCTGGACCGCCGGGCGCTGCCCGCACCGGAGTACCGCGACGCCGGATACCGCGCCCCCGGCAACGCCATCGAGGAGATCCTGGCCGACAGCTACGCCGAAATCCTGGGCGTGGAGCGCGTCGGCGTCGACGACTCGTTCTTCGACCTCGGTGGGGACTCGCTCACCGCGATGCGCCTGATCGCGGCGGTCAACAAGTCCCTCGACGCGCGGCTGGGCGTGCGCGCCCTGTTCGACACGCCCACCATCGCCGGACTGGCTCCCAAGATCCACACCGGCGCTGGCGCGCTGGAACCCCTGGTGCCCGGCGAGCGGCCCGCCGTGATCCCGCTGTCCTTCGGCCAGAGTCGGCTGTGGTTCCTCGACCAATTCACGGGTCCCTCAGCGGTATTCAACATGGCCGTGGCGCTCGCGCTGACCGGCCGCCTGGACGTCGACGCGCTGGGCGCGGCCCTGGCCGACGTGGTCGGCCGCCACGAATCGCTGCGCACGGTGTTCCCGCACCGCGACGGCGTGCCCTATCAGGAGGTGCTGGCGCCCGAGCACGCGGACTTCGGTTGGGGCGTCGTCGACGCCACGGCATGGCCGCGCCAGCAGTTGCTGGCGTCCCTCGGGGCGGTCGCGCGGCACACCTTCGACCTGTCGCGGGAAATACCGTTGTACGCAAGGCTATTCGCGGTGTCCGAGGACGAGCACGTCCTGGTGGCGGTGGTGCACCACATCGCCGCCGACGGCTGGTCGGTGGCGCCGCTGGTGAGCGACCTCGCGGCCGCGTACGCCAGCCGGTCCGCCGGACACGCCCCGCACTGGGCGCCCCTGCCGGTGCAGTACGCCGACTTCACCCTGTGGCAGCGCGCCCAGTTCGGCGACCTGGAAGACGGCACCAGCCACCTCGCGAGAGAGCTGGCCTACTGGCAGGGCGCGCTGGCGGGGATGCCCGAGCGGCTGCAGCTGCCCACCGACCGGCCGTATCCCGCCACCGCCGACCACCGCGGGGCGCGGGTGAGCGTGGAATGGCCGGCGGAGTTGCAGCGCCGGGTGCGCGCGGTGGCCCGCCGGCACGACGCGACCAGCTTCATGGTGGTGCAGGCGGCCCTGGCCGTGTTGTTGTCCAAGGTCGCCGCGACCGAGGACGTCGCGGTGGGGTTCGCCGTCGCCGGCCGGCGTGACGCCGCCCTGGACCGCCTGGTGGGCTTTTTCGTCAATACGCTGATCCTGCGGGTCGACGCCCGAGGCGACGCCACCGTCTCGGAGTTCCTCGCCCAGGTCCGCGCCCGCAGCCTGGCGGCTCTCGAACACCAGGACGTGCCCTTCGAGCTGCTCGTGGAGCGGCTCAACCCGGTCCGGTCCGCGAGCCACCACCCGCTCGTGCAGGTGTCGGTGACCTGGCAGAACCTGCGCGAGCACGGCCACGACCCGGCCACGGGCCTGGACCAGGGCGACCTGCGGGTCACCCAGCTACCGCTGGAGAGCCACGCCGCCCGCATGGACCTCACCTTCTCCCTCGGTGAACGCTTCGGCCCCGACGGCGAACCCGCCGGCATCGGCGGCGGCGTGGAATTCCGCACGGATCTTTTCGACCCGGAAACCGTTGCGCGCCTGGTTACTCGCCTGGAGCGGGTGCTGGCGGCGTTGGTGGCCGATCCGGCGCGGCCGTTGTCGTCGGTGGACGTCCTCGATGACGCCGAACGGGCACACCTCGACGTCATCGGCAACCGGGCGACGCTCGGCCGGTCGTCGGCCGAGGCCTCGGTGCCCGAGCTGTTCGCCGCCCAGGTGGCGCGCACCCCGGCCGCGGTGGCGGTCAGCTTCGGCGGCGCGACCATGACGTATCGGGAGTTGGACGCGGCCGCCAACCGGCTGGCGCGGCATCTGGCCGGGCTGGGGGCGGCGCCGGGCGAGTGTGTGGCGGTGGCGTTCCCGCGCTCGGCCGAGGCGATCGTCGCGATCCTGGCCGTCCTGAAGTCCGGGGCGGCCTACCTGCCGATCGACCCGGCCGTGCCGGACTCCCGCGTCGACTTCGTGGTCGGCGACGCCGGTCCGGTCGCCGCGGTGACCACCGCCGAGCTGGCGTCCCGGTTCGCCGGGCGCGGGGTGCCGGTCGTCGAGCCCGACGCGCCCGCCGTCCAGGCCATGCCCGACACGGCGTTACCGCTGCCCGCCGCCCACGACATCGCGCACATCATCTACACCTCGGGCACCACCGGCGTGCCCAAGGGCGTGGCCACCACACACGCGAACGTCACCCAGCTCCTCGCCACGCTGCACGTGGGGTTGCCGTCCGGGCCGAACGAGGCTTGGTCGCAATGGTATTCGTACGCGTTCGACGCGTCCGTCGAGGAAATCTGGGGGGCGCTGCTGCACGGCTCGCGCCTGGTGATCGTGCCCGAAGCGGCCGCCGCGCTGCCCGATGAGCTGCAGGCGTTGCTGATCGACGAACGGGTCACCGTGTTGCACCAGACCCCGTCGGCGGTCTCGGCGCTGTCCCCGCGGGCGCTGGAGTCGGTGGCGTTGGTGGTGGCCGCCGAGGCGTGCTCGGCGGAACTGGTCGACCGGTGGGCGCCGGGGCGGGTGATGACCAACGCCTACGGGCCGACCGAGACCACGATGTGCGTGGCGGTCAGCCCGCCGCTGCGCGCCGGGACGGGAACACCGCCGATCGGTGCGCCGGTGCCCGGGGCGGCGTTCTTCGTCCTGGACCGGTGGCTGCGGGCGGTGCCCGTGGGCACCGTCGGCGAACTGTACGTAGCCGGGCGCGGACTGGGCGCCGGCTACCTGCGCCGCCCGGGGTTGACCGCGTCGCGCTTCGTGGCATGCCCGTTCGGCGAGCCCGGCCGGCGGATGTATCGCACCGGAGATCTGGTGCGATGGCGCGCCGACGGGCAGCTGGACTATTTGGGCCGCGCCGACGAACAGGTCAAGATCCGCGGCTACCGCATCGAACTCGGGGAGATTCAGGCTGCGCTGGCCGCCGTGGACTCGGTCGACCAGGCCGTGGTCGTCGTGCGAGAGGACCGCCCCGGCGACAAGCGCCTGGTCGGTTACGTCACCGAGTCCGCGCCGGGCGCGCTCGACGTGCAGGCCGCACGGGCGGGGCTGCGAGAGACGTTGCCGCCCTTCATGATTCCGGCAGCCCTCGTCGTGATCGACGCGCTGCCGTTGACGGTCAACGGCAAGCTGGACACCCGC
Source organism: Mycobacterium sp. E1214 (assembly GCF_001666755.1). Lineage (GTDB taxonomy): Bacteria > Actinomycetota > Actinomycetes > Mycobacteriales > Mycobacteriaceae > Mycobacterium. The sequence continues at coordinate 5,304 of NZ_LZJC01000157.1, forward strand.
GCGCTGCCGGTGCCGGCCTACCGCGACGCCGACTACCGCGCCCCGGGCACCGACCTGGAACGCCTCCTCGCCGAGGCCTACGCCGAGGTGCTGGGCCTGGATCGAGTGGGACTCGACGACTCCTTCTTCGACCTCGGCGGCGACTCGTTGTCCGCGATGCGCCTGATCGCCACCCTCAACAAGACCCTGGGCGCCCACCTGACGGTGCGCACCCTGTTCAGCGCGCCGACGGTCGCCGGTCTGAGCGAGCGCGTGCACGATTACGCCGACGACCCGCGCTTCGTGCACGTACACGGCAGCGCCCCCACCGAGGTGCACGCGCGCGACCTGACGCTCGAGAAGTTCTTTGACGCCGACACGCTGGCCGGCGCGTCGGCACTGCCCGGCCCCGGCGCCGAGGTGCGGACGGTGTTGCTGACCGGGGCGACCGGATTTCTGGGGCGCTACCTGACGCTGCAGTGGCTCGAACGCCTCGAACTGGCCGACGGGACGTTGATCTGCCTGGTGCGGGCGGCGTCGGACGAGGACGCGCGCCGCCGCCTGGAACAGACCTTCGACAGCGGTGACCCCCGGCTGACCAAGCACTTCCACGAGTTGGCCGCCGACCGGCTCGAGGTCGTCGCCGGCGACAAAGGCGAACCCAATCTCGGCCTCGGTCAACGGGATTGGCAACGGCTGGCCGACACGGTGGACCTGATCGTCGACGCGGCCGCGGTGGTCAACGGCGCGCTGCCCTACAGCGAACTGTTCGTCCCGAACGTGGTCGGCACCGCCGAGCTGATCCGGCTGGCGCTGACCGGCAGGCGAAAGCCCATCAGCTACGTGTCGACGGCCAACGTCGGCGACCCGATCGAGCCGTCGGCCTTCCGCGAAGACGCCGACATCCGGGTCGTCAGCCCCACCCGCAAGAACGACGGCAGCCGCGTCAACGGCTACGGCAACAGCAAGTGGGCCGCGGAGGTGCTGCTGCGGGAGGCCCACGAGCGCTGCGGACTGCCGGTCGCGGTGTTCCGCAGCGGAATGATCCTGGCCGACACCACCTACGCGGGCCAGCTCAACCTGTCGGATCTGGTCACCCGGATGGTGCTCAGCGTCCTGGCCACCGGCATCGCCCCCACGTCGTTCTATCGCCTTGACGCGCAAGGGAATCGGCAGCGCGCCCACTACGACGGCCTGCCCGTGGAATTCGTCGCCGAGGCGATCGCGACGCTGGGCGCTCAGGTCGTCGACGGGTTCGAGACCTACCACGTGATGAACTCGCACGACGACGGCATCGGGCTCGACGAATACGTCGACTGGCTGATCGAGGCCGGTTATCCGATCGAGCGCGTCGACGACTTCGGTGCATGGCTGCGCCAATTCGAGGCGAGGCTGCGGGCGCTGCCCGACCGCACCCGCGAGCACTCCATCCTCGCGGTGCTGTCCGCGGCGAACTCCGCGGCGCTGCAACCGGCCGAGCCGCCCGCCCGCTTCGCGTCCACCGATCGGTTCCGCGCCGCGGTGCAGGACGCGAAAGTGGGCCCCGACAACGACATTCCGCACGTGTCACCGGCGGTCGTCGTTCAGTACGCGGTCGGCCTGCAGCTGCTGGGCCTGGTCGAGGGCGGTTAGGTCTGGAATTCCGCCGTGGGCCGGTCGGTGAGCACGTCGCGGCCGGCACCGGCGCCCACACTGGCGGCCTCGCCGTGCGCCAGGCCCACGGTCGCGACGATCACCGTCACCGCGGCCACCGCGAGCACCACCCACTCCGGGCCGCCGGCCTCGAGCGTCTCGCCCAGAACGGTGATGCCGAGCACCCCGCCCACGACGGGCTTCGCCACGATGATCGTCGGCAGGGACGCCGTCAACGCGCCGGCGCGGTACGCCGACTGGTGGATGATCATCCCGGCGGCGCCGGTGAACACCCAGGCGTAGAACTCGGGCGTGCGCCACAACTGGGCGGGGTCGTGCTCGACGATGTCGACGACGCCCTTCATCAAGACCGCGAACACGGCCAGCAACGAGCCGGCCACCGCCGCCAACAGCAACGCCGCGGCCGGTCGGTCCGCCCACACGCGGGCGCCCGCCAGGCCCAGCGCCAGCACCGGACCGAGCGCGACCGCCACCACGACCCAGGTGTGCAGCGGCGCGCGCTGCTGGCCGCCGGTCGGGTCCCCGACCGCGATGAGCACGGCCAGCGCCGCCGCCAGCAGCAGCGCCCACAGCCACTCGCGCCGCGTGATGGCATGCCGGCTCATCCGCGCGTACACCGGAAGCGCGAACAGCAGCGCCGTCACCTGCAGCGACATGACGAGCAGCACGGAGCCCTTGTCCAGGGCGGCCGCGAGCAGCACGTAGCTGCCGATGTCACCGAGGCCGCCCAGCCACCAGCGCCGATCGCGCAGCAACATGCCGAACAACGCCAGGTGGCCCACCGGCTTGTCGGTGACCTCCTGCGCCGACCGTTGCCGCACCACGTTGCCGATCGCGGACGCCAGCGCGGCACACAGGGCCAGGAGGGCGGCCAGATGCGTGTGCGACATGGCTAACTCCTCGTGCGGTTGAGCTTGCGCTCCAATTTAACCGTCACGCCCGCCGCGGGCCCACCGAACGCGGCGGCCGGGCGCCGACGCCGCCGCGACGTCAGAGCGGGAACTTGGTGCCGGTGAGGCGTTCGGAGAGGTCCCAGAGCGCGACGGCCGTGGCGTCCCGTTTGGCCAGCCAGTTCCGCCAGGTCGGCTGCGTTCGCCCGTACAGCCCGAACCGCGGGCCCACAAAGGTGTCACCCGGCAAATCCCGGGCCACCGCGTACAGCGTCTGGCGGGCGCCGAAGTCGGCGTCGGTGGACACGATGCGGTCCACGGCCAGCACCACGGCGTCCCCGAGCCGGCGGCCCGAGTTGCCCTGCAGGTTGGTGTGCGACCAGCCCGGATGGGCGGCCAACGCGCGCACCGGCGACGAGGCGGCCCGCAGCCGCCGCTGCAATTCGCGGGTGAACAGCAGGTTGGCCAGCTTGGACTGCCCGTAGGCCAGCCACGCCGAATACGGCCGGGACTCCCAGTTGAGGTCGGTGAGGCTGATGTAGCCGATGTTGTGCAGCAGCGAGGAGACCGTCACCACCCGGTCACCGATCTTGGGCAGCAACAGGTTGGTGAGCGCGAAATGGCCCAGGTGGTTGGTGCCGATCTGCCCCTCGAAGCCGTCCACGGTCGAGCCGTGCTTGGTGGCCATGATGCCCGCGTTGTTCACCAGGACGTCGACCGCGTCGACACCGTCGGCGAACCGCCCCACCGAGGCCAGATCCTGCAGGTCGAGCTCGCGCACCTCGACCCGCCCGGTCATCCGCGCCGCCGCCGCGCGGCCCTTGCCCGTGTCGCGGACCGCCAGGATCACGCGCGCGCCGACGCGCGCCAACGCCCGCGCGGTCGCCTCGCCGAGGCCGGCGTTGCCGCCGGTGACGACGACGGTGCGCCCGTCGAACGAGGGCAGGTCCGCGGTGGTCCAGTCAGCCATGCCAGCCACAGTAACGGTGCCATCCCCGGGACCGGGCACCTCACAGCGGCGCCCGACGCGGGGGCGGCCGCGGGTATCGTGCTCGGGATGACCTGCGACAGCTGCGCTCACGCGTCGGGAGTCGCCGGATGTATCTAGGGGTCATCGTCAACCCGCAAGCGCGCCGCAACCGCGCCAGCCGGGGTGACCGGATCGCCGCACTGCGGCGCGCTGTCGGCTCGGTGGGCGAGGTGCACGAGACGGCCTCCATCACGGAGTTGCGCGCGACCATCGCGGACCTCTACCCGCGCGTCACGCACCTGGTGGCCGACGGCGGTGACGGGGCCCTGCACTGGTTGATCAACGAGGTGGAGCGCTGCGAGGCCGATTCGCTGCGCTGGCCGGCGTTCGTGCCGAGCAACGGCGGCAGCGTCAACGCCGTCGCGCGCAAGGCCGGCGTGCGCGGGCGACCCGACGCGATCATCCGCGGGCTGGCGGTCGCCGCCCGCCGCGAGGCGCCGCCGCCCGAGGTGCTGCTCGACACGTTGGCCCTGGACGGCCGCACCGCCGACGGCGCCCCGTTCCACCGGCTGTGCTTCGGCCTGGCCGCGGGCGGCGTGGGCAACCGGTTCTACGAACGGTATTACGACGCACCCGATCACGGCCGCCTCGCGGTGGCCCGGGTGCTGGGCCGCACGCTCGGCGACTACCTCACCTCGAAGGTGACGCCGGGCCGGTCGTCGACCCCGAACTACGCCAGCGTCCTGCTGGCGCCGACGCGCGCCCGGGTGGTGATCGACGGCGAGGAGGTTCCGACCCGCACGCACCGGCTCCTGCACGCCGGCGCGATCGACCTGCGCATCGCCGGCCCGCTGCGGCTCTTCCCGAAGGCGGCCGAGCCGGGCGCGCTGCAATTCCAGGCGGGCGAGTTGCGGCCGTCGAAGATCGTCGTCCAACTCCTCGCGGCGCTTACCAACGGCACGGTCCGCGGCGAAAAGATCCGCGACGTCAACGGCCACGAGATGACCATCGAGGCCGAGGGGGAGCCGCTCTCGCCGATCATCGACGGCGAACGTTTTCCGGGCATCGTCACGCTGGCGGCCCACGCGGGGCCCCGCATCCGCGTCGCCCGCGCGGCGCGGCCCTGACGTCAACGTCTCCGCAGGGCGCCGGTGAAATGCCGGGCCGCCGCCGAATTTCGCCTGTTAAGGCCCCCGGCGACGATTGTGTGATCAATTATCTTCTGGGTTAAATGTCAGGCCGCTCCATTGTTTCGTGCAAATTCGTAAATGCGCGGTTCAGTACTTACGGACCGCATCGTCCGTATAACGCCTGCTCAAGCGCGACGCAGCTGTACTGAGGTCCGCGTTCACGTACGTCAGTACGCGACGCGCCGTGCGCCTCGTTAAGCCCGCCCTGTGGATTGCATGTGCGAACCGGATAAATGCCGCCCGAGCTTTTGCCCGGCCCGCGCAGGCGGCGCTACATTGGTTTTCAATCGAAGACCGGCCGACTCGCCCACGCGGTGGTCGCGACCGGCGGACCTGGAAGGGGGGGTGCTCCGCGATGGAGACGCTTGTCGATTACCTGCAGATGTGGGAGACGCGGAGGCCGGAGCAGACGCTGTTCCGGTTTGTCGACGACGAGCGCCGCGAACTCGAGCACTACACCTACCAGGGGTTCGCCGAGCGGACCCGCGAACTGGCCGCATACCTCTCCCGGGAGGCGGGCTTGGAGCCGGGCGATCGGGCGCTCCTGGTCTACCCCCCGGGATTGGAAATGGTCGCCGCGCTGTTCGCCTGCGCCCGCATCGGGGTGATCGCGGTCCCGGTCAGCCCCCCGCTGCCGATGTCGTTCGAGTCCGGGCTGGCCAAGCTCGCCTTCATCGCGCGCGACAGCGGAGCCAGGGCGGTTTTGTCGACCAAGCAGTTCGAGTACGACTTCCGCCTGCTGCTCGGCCACCGGTCGGCCACGGCGCCCGGCGGTCCGGACGTCGACCTGCCGCAGCTGCCCTGGTTTGCGACCGACGGCGCGCAGGACTTCGGTGGCGCCCCGGTCGCGGACACCCCCGGGCCGGTCCTGTTCCTGCAGTACACCTCCGGATCGACGAGCGACCCGAAGGGCGTGATCGTGACGCACGCCAACGTCATCGCCAACGGGTCGGCGTTCAGCGGGGGTGAGGTGCTGGTCAGCTGGCTGCCGCAGCACCACGACATGGGGTTGATCTCCGCCTACCTGTTCATCGTCCTCAAGGGCGGCACCACGCACGCCATGTCGCCGCTGGACTTCCTCAAACGGCCGTCGTCCTGGCTCCGGCTGATCAGCGAGGTCGGCGCCACCCACACCCCGGCCCCGAACTTCGCCCTCGAGTACTGCCTGCGCCAGGACAAGCTGCCCGACGCGGAGTTGGCCGGCATCGACCTGAGCAGCCTGGACAGCATCGTCGTGGGCGCCGAGCCGCTGCGGGGCCGCACCTTCGCCCGCTTCCGGGAGCGGTTCGCGCCCTACGGGCTGCGTCCCGAGGCGCTGACCGGCGCGTACGGCATGGCCGAGGCCACCCTCATCGTGTCGTTGCGGGGCCGGCAGATCGTGACCGCCAACAAGCGCGCGTTGGAGAACAACCACGCCCGGGTGGAGCGGACCGCCGGCACGGGCCAGGCGTCGCCGCAGAACAACAACCAAGTCGCGCTGGTCAGCTGCGGAAAGCCGTTGCCCGACAATGTGGTTCGCATCGTCGACCCGCAGACCAGGCGCGCTCTGCCCGAGGGTCGGGTGGGGGAGGTCTGGCTGGACGGGCCGTCCAAGGGCGCCGGCTACTGGAACCGCCCCGAACTGACCGCCGAGTCCTTTGCGGCCCGCATCGTCGGCGACGAAGAGCACACCTACCTGCGGACCGGCGATCTCGGATTCGTTTACGAGGGTGAGCTTTTCGTCTGCGGCCGCAGCAAAGACCTGATCATCGTGCGCGGCGTCAACTGCTACCCCTCCGACGTCGAGGCGGTCGTGGAGCGCTCGGTGACGCAGGTCCGCGACGGGTGCGTCGCCGCCTTCGCCGTGGAACGCGACGAGCGCGAGACCTTGGTGGTGGTGGCCGAGCTGCGCGACGAGGCCGCCCGGCCGGACGGCCGGGCGCTGGCGCGCGCCATTCGCCGGCAGTGCCACATCGACCCGCACACCATCGTGTTCGTCCCGCCCCGCACCATCCCCAAGACCAGCTCGGGCAAGGTGCGGCGCGCGCAGACCCGCCAGCTGTTCGAGGGCGGCGAGCTACCGGTGCTGGCCAGCTACGCTCAGCCCGGCCCCGTGCCGGCGGACGTCGACGCCGCGCCGCGGGACCGGTTTCGCCGCCTGATCGACAGCTACGACCTGACCGGCCAGGAGGAGTGCTCGTTCGCGGACCTCGGCATCGACTCGTTGGCCCTGGCCGAGCTGCGCACGGACCTGCAGGCGCTGTTGGAGGACCACGGCGCCGGGGAGTTGGCCGACGAGGTCAACACCCGGTTGCTGCAGCGCCTGACCGTGGCTGAATTCTTCGACCTGACGGCGCGATTCGCCGACGGCGCCGGGCAGCCGATCGACAGCCTGCGCCGGGCGCTGGACGACCTCTCCGCCGAATACGAGGCGCGCGAGGCCGCCCAGATGCGCGCGGACGCGGCGCTGCCGTTGCCGGAGCTCGCTCCGGCGCGGCCGGGCGCGGTCACCGACATCCTGCTCACGGGTGCCACCGGGTTCCTCGGCCCGTTCCTGGTCGCCAGCCTGCTGTCGCGGACTTCCCACACGCTGCACGCCCTGGTGCGTGCCAACGACGCGGCGCACGGGGTGGACCGCATCGTGGCCTCGTTGCGCCGGGCTCAGCTGTGGACTCCCGCCCTGGAGGCCAAGGTCCGCTCCCGGGTGCGGGTGGTGTGCGGCGACCTCGCCGAGCCGGCGCTGGGCATCGGGGAGGCGGCCTTCGCGCAACTGGCGCACGAGGTCGACGCCGTCGTGCACAACGGTGCCCTGGTGAATTACGTCCGCACCTATGACGCCCTGCGGCCCGCCAACGTGGAGGGCACCCGCGTATTGCTGCGGTTGGCAATGACGGGCCACCGCAAGGCTTTCCACCTGGTCTCCAGCACCTTCATCTACGGCTGGAGCACCGAACCGGTGGTCGGGGAGTGGGATGCCAACGACGCGATGGCCGGCCTGGACTTCGGCTACTCGCAGACCAAGTGGGTGGCCGAGCAGCTGGCGCTGCGGGCGCAACGGCAAGGCCTCGACGTCCGCATCTACCGGCCGTCGCTCATCTCACCGACCGGCGCCGGCTTCGGCAGCCAGGACGACATCCTGGTGCGGCTCACCGCGTTCATGATCGAGCACGGCGTGGCGGTCGAGGCGCTGAATCAGGTGAGCCTGCTGCCGGCGGACCTGATCGCCGACCACGTGGTCGCGTTGATGGAGCTGCCGGCGGGCGAGGAGGCGCAGGTCTTCAACATGACCGCCGACGACTACTACAACCTCACCGACATCACCCGCATCCTGTCGGAGCGCCACGGTTACCGCTTTGCCTACCACGACATTCCGTCGTTCACCGGGCAGCTGAACACCCGCTGCACGGCGCGCGACCAGCTCTACCCGCTGGTCGATTTCCTGACCCGCTCGGCGGGCAAGATCGCGGCGATGCGCGACAAGCGCTACGACAACACCCAGTACCGGCGCGCGCGTGATCTGGTGGCCACCCGAACGCACGAGCCGCCGCTGGCCGAAACGGTCGACCATCTGGTCCGTTTCCTGCGCGGCGCGGGATTGCTCACCGACGATCACGCCGCGACGCGGCAGATCGCCTAGGGGGCGACGATGACGGAGATTGACCACCGGGCCGCCGGGCCGCGCGACGCGTCGCTGGACTCCGAGCGAATCGTCCTGCAGGCGCGCGACGTCGAGTTCGACTGGGCCGCACTGCCGTTCTACTACGTCCCGGACGAACCCTTTACCACGCACTTCTGCAACGTGCTGCACCTGTTGTTGCCGGCGGGTGAGGAGTTCATCGTCGCGGCGTTCAAGGACACGCTGCCCCTGATCAAGGACGATCAGCTGCGCCGCGACGTGCAGGGCTTCATCAGCCAGGAGGCCATGCACTCCCAGGCGCACTCGGGCGTGCTGGACCACTTCGCCGCCAACGACATCGACGTGACGCCGTTCACCGATCAGATGCGGTGGCTGTTTGGCCGGCTCATCGGGGACCGGCCCGGCTGGAGCCGCCGGCGGCGGCAGAGTTGGCTGCTCGAACGGGTCTCGATGGTGGCCGCGCTCGAGCACTACACCGCCATCCTCGGCGAATGGATCCTCGACACCCCGCAGCACGACGCCATGGGCACCGACCCGGTGATGCTGGACCTGCTGCGCTGGCACGGCGCCGAGGAAGTCGAGCACAAAGCGGTCGCGTTCGACACCATGAAACACCTGCGCGCCGGCTACGCCCGGCAGGTGCGCACCCAGCTGCTGATCACGCCGTCCCTGCTGTGGTTGTTCGTCCGCGGCGTGCGATTCATGTATTCGGTGGACCCCCACCTGCCGCCCGGCGCGAAGCCGCGCTGGCGCGACTACTTTCGTGCGGCGCGAAAAGGGTTGGTGCCTGGCCCTTTCGAGTTCCTACGGGTCATCGGCGCGTACTACTCCCCGAACTTCCACCCCTCCCAGTTGGGCGGTGTCGAGCGCGCGGTCGACTACCTCGCCCGCTCGCCGGCGGCCCGCGCGGCCCACTGAAGCGAAGGACCGTTGCCGTGACCCAGTCCCGTGTCGTCACCGCCACCGACGGCATCGCCCTGGCGGTCCACGCCTACGCCCCGATCGACCGCTCGCGGCCCACCGTCGTCGCGATCCACGGATATCCGGACAACCACCACGTCTGGGACGGTGTGGCAGACGAACTCGGGGGCCGCTACAACGTGGTGGCCTTCGACGTGCGCGGGTCCGGCGAATCCGGCACGCCCGCACGGCGATCCGGCTATCGGTTCGCGCAGTTGGTGGCCGACATCGGCACGGTGATCAACAGCATCGGGGTCGACCGGGTTCACCTGGTGGCCCACGACTGGGGGTCGATCCAGGCCTGGGCGGCCGTCACCGACGATTCGGTGGCGCCCAAGATCGCCTCGTTCACGTCCATCTCAGGGCCGCACCTGAACTACGCGGGCGCCTTCCTGCGGTCGGCGCGCACGCCCCGCGGCGTCACCGACGTCGTCCGGCAGGTGCTCGCGTCCTCCTACATCGGGTTCTTCCTGTGCCCGGGGGTGCCGGAGTTGACCATCTGGGCGCGCGCGACGACGAGCGTCTTCGCGCTGGTGGAACTGCTTGGCCGGCCGCGCGGTAGCGGCCAGCGTCGGGCGGCGACCACCCGCTCGCTGCGTGACTACCTCAACGGGCTCAACCTGTATCGCGCCAACATGCCGGCGCCGTTCCTGGCCAACCGGTTGCCGCGAACCGCCGTCCCCGTGCAGACGCTGGTGGCCCGGCGCGATTACTTCGTGTCGCCGCCGCTGCAGCGGTTCACCGGGTCGATCCCGCCCCACGGGCGCGTCGTGCCGATCGAGGGCGGTCACTGGGTGGTGGCCTCGCATCCCGGCGTCATCGCCCGGCTCACCGGCGAGTGGGTGGACCAGACGGCCGCTGCGCGAGCCCGAGACATCTCGTGAGCCAGACGATCTGGAGCAGCCGGCCGGCCGATCTCTACGGCCGGCGCAAACACGACCGGCTGTACACGGCGCTGTGGGGGGTCGGCGCACTGTTCGGTGGCTTGGCCTCCGCGTCGCGCTGGACGCCGGAGCGCGTCACACCGGTCCCGCGGACCACGCGGGCGATCATCGCCCGGCGCGAGGTGCTGACCCCCGACGTCGTCGCGTTGACGCTGGCCGACCCGGACGGCGGGTTGCTGCCGGCCTGGAGGCCCGGCGCGCACATCGACCTCCGGCTGCCCTCGGGTCGGCGCCGGCAATACTCGCTGTGCGGCCCGCCGGGGCGGCGCACCGACTACCGCATCGCCGTGCGGCGCATCCCCGACGGTGGCGGGGGATCGGTGGAAGTGCACGACGCCCTGCGCGAGGGGGACGCCTGCGATTTCGACGGGCCCCGCAACGCGTTCTCTCTGGTCACCGACGACCGCGAGGCGCTGTTCGTCATCGGCGGCATCGGGGTGACGCCCATCCTGCCCATGATCCGCGCGGCGCAGCAACGCGGCATGCGTTGGCGCGCAATCTATGCCGGGCGCGCCAAGGATCACCTGCCGTTGCTCGACGAGGTGCTGGCGGTGGCGCCCGACCGCGTCACGGTGTGGGCCGACGACGAACGCGGTCGCCCGCCCACCGCGACCGACCTGCTCGCCGGCGCCGGGCCCGGCACGGCGGTCTATGTGTGCGGCCCGTCCGGGATGCTGGAGGCGGTGCGCGCGGTGCGCGCCGAACACGCCGACGCGCCGCTGCACTACGAGCGATTCGGGCCCCCACCGGTGCTCGGCGGTATCGCGTTCGAGCTGGAACTGGCGCGTTCCCAACGGGTCCTGAGCGTGCCGGCGAATCGTTCGGCGCTCGACGTCATGCTCGATGCCGACCCCGCGACCGCCTACTCCTGCCAACAGGGGTTCTGCGGCACGTGCAAGGTCAAGGTGCTCGCCGGGGACGTCGATCACCGGGGGCGCGGGACCGAGGACGGCGCCATGCTGGTGTGCGTGTCGCGCGCGCGCTCGGGCCGCATCGTCATCGACGCGTGAGCGCGGTGTTGCCCCGACATTGAGCTCGGGCACGGCAAGATGAGCGCCGTGCAGGGTTTCAACGTTTCCACCCTGGCGTTGCTGACGGCCGTCGGCTTCGCCGGTCCGCTGCTGGCCGCGGTGCCGCGCCTGCGGATACCGGTCATCGTGGGCGAATTGGCCGCCGGCGTGGTGATCGGCAAGACAGGCTTCGGCCTCGTCGACGACACCAACCCGACATTTGAGTTGCTCGCCAACATCGGCTTCGCGCTGGTGATGTTCGTGGTGGGCAGCCACGTGCCGGTGCGCGACCCCGCCCTGCGGGCCGCGGTGCCGTTGGCGCTGGCGCGCGCCGCGGCGGCCGGTGCCGTCGCGGCGGCGTTGGGCTGGGCGCTGGCCCGGGAATTCGGCACCGGACACGCCGCCCTCTACGGGGTGGTGACGGCGTCGTCCTCGGCGGCGATGGCGTTGCCGATGATCGACTCGCTGCGGTTGCGCGGCCCGCAGGTGTTGTCGGTGACCGCGCAGATCGCCATCGCGAACGCCGCGTGTATCGTGTTGCTGCCCTTGGTGATCGACTCGCGCCACGCCGCGACGGCGGCGCTGGGCGGGCTGGCCATCACCGCGTGCGCCGCGGTCCTGTTCGTGCTGCTGCGGGCGGCCGACCGCAAGGGCTGGCGCCAGCGCCTGCACCATTATTCGCGCGCCAACGAACTGGCGTTGGAGTTGCGGTCCAACCTGTTGGTGCTGTTCGGGTTGGCGACGCTGGCCGTCGTCACGGACGTGTCGATCATGGTGGCCGGCTTCGCCCTCGGTCTGGTGCTCGCGATGGTCGGCGAGCCGCGACGGTTGGCGCGCCAGTTGTTCGGCATCACCGAAGGGTTTTTCAGCCCCCTGTTCTTCGTCTGGCTCGGCGCCTCGCTGCAGGTGCGCGACCTGGGTGCCGAACCGAAATACCTGCTGCTCGGCGTCGGGCTCGGGCTGGGTGGGGTGGTGGCGCACTGCGTGGGACGGCTGCTCGGCCAGCCGCTCACCTTCGCGGTGATGTCCTCCACCCAGCTGGGCGTGGCGGTGGCCGCGGCCACCATCGGCATGCAGCAACACCTGCTGGCCCCGGGCGAGGCGTCGGCGTTGATGTTCGGTTCCTTGCTCACCATCGCGGGCACGGCGATCGCGGGCACGCTCGCCGCGCGGCGCCAGGGTGCCGCGGACGGCACCGTCGCGACCCCAGCCGGCGGCGCCGACGGCGCTGCCGGACCTCGCTCCGAGTAGCCGCTACGGGGGCCGGCAGGATTGAGTAATCCTACGGATCCGGCCGAGTGTGGCGGTGCCGCACGCTGTTTGGCATGACCGTTCCGAATAGCATGTCCAAGACCACGGCCGCCTTCTTCGCTCAGGCCGCCGTCGCGTTCACCGTCAGCTTCGTCGCCGCGCTGGGTGGCATCTACTTCCTGCCGCTCGACGGGTGGCAGCGAATGTTCCTCGGCATCACCTTCCTGTTCCTGGTGTCCAGTGCCTTCACTCTGGCCAAGGTGATCCGCGACCAGCAGGAAGCCGCGACCGTGCGGGTGCGGCTCGACGAGGCCCGCATCGAGAGGCTGCTGGCCGATTACGACCCCCTGACCACCACCACCTGAGTAGAACTACTCACCTCCAAACGCGTAGTAACGCGGGTGCCCGGGCCCGGTCCGATCGGCGACGCTGATCGCGACGCCCGCGACCGGGTCCGAATCCACACAGAAGGGCAGAACACTCGAGATGACAACGCTTTCAGGCTTTCCGGGCGCCGCCGAGTTGGCGGCGAGCACACCGGCCGACCGGGACCGGGTGCTGGACGTCATCCGGATCACCTCGCTGATTGGGGTGGTGCTCGGCCACACGGTGATGGCGATCAGCGTGATCCGCAATCACGTGCTGATCTGGGACAACATGCTGACCACCTCGGTGGTTTTCCAGGCGCTGACATGGCTGCTGCAGATCATGCCGCTGTTCTTCCTGGCCGGCGCGGCGGCCTGCGTGTCGTCCTGGTCGCCCGGCAGCAACTGGGGCGATTGGTTGATGAAGCGCTGCACCCGGCTGTTCCGGCCGGTGTTCTACTACCTGGCGTTCTGGGCCGTCGCCTTAACCGTGCTGTACCACCTTTTGCCGCAACATGTTTACGAGCCAATCGCCGGGGTCAGCACTCAACTGCTGTGGTTCCTGGGTGCCTACGTGCTGGTGCTGGCGGCCATGCCGGTGCTGCACCGGATCACCACCGCCCGGCGGCTCGCCGCGGGGGTGGCCGCGGTGTACGCGGCGATCGCCGTCGTCGACGCCGTCCGGTTGCAGTGGCCCGCCTGGATGCCACTGGGATATCTCAACCTCGCGGTCTGGCTGATCCCCGCCATGTTCGGCGTGGCCTACCGGCGCCGGCTGCTCGGCGGCCGGTCCGCGCTGGCCGTCGCGGCCGGTTTCTTCCTGGTCGACGTCGCCCTGGTCTGGTGGGGGCCGTACCAAATCAGCATGGTCGGCATCGGTGACCACCAGCTGTCCAACACCAGCCCGCCCTCGCTGTTGTTGGCCGGGCACGCGATTGTGTTGAGCGCCTTGGCCATTGCGGCCGCCCCCGCGATCGCGCGGTGGGCGCAGCGGCCCCGCGTGTGGTGGTGGACCGCCGTCGGTAACTCCGGGGCGATGACGCTGTACCTGTGGCACATGCCCGTGTTGTTGAGCGTGCACCTGGCCTTCGACTACCTGGGCTGCCCGCGCTATCCGGGGCAGCCGGGCTTCCTCGCGACCAGCGTCGCGCAGGTGCTCATCGTGGTCGGGGTGGTCGCGGCGGCATTCGTCGCGCTGCGCCCGCTGGAGAACGCCCCGCTGTCGGGTTGGGACGGCGCGCCGGCAGTGACGTCGGTCGCGCGGGGCCGGGTGGTCGGCGCGTTGTTGTGCGTGGCCGGTGTCGCGATCCTGGCCGCGATCCGGTGGGGCCTCAAGGATGACGGGTTGGTGTGCATGGGCGCGACGGTGGCCGCGTTGGTGACGGCGCGGGCCGTGGCCGGGCAACCGAAAGTTGCTGGGGCAACGGGCTACTGACGCCACACGACCCGTGCGCGGGGCCGCGGCGGTCAACGGCGACCGGCGCGGCCCCCGGCGCTGTCCTGGTCGCTGTCCTGGTCGCTGTCCTGGTCGCCGTCTTCGTCGCCGTCCAAGCCGTGCTCGATCGCGTACCGCGTGAGCTCAACCCTGTTGGCCACCTGCAACTTGCGAAAGGTCGCCTGCACGTGGTTTTCCACGGTGCGGTGGCTCAGCGACAGCCGCGCGGCAATTTGCTTCGCGGACAACCCTTTTGCCACATGGCGCAGCACCTCGGTCTCGCGCTCGGTGAGGCTGGGCCGGTTCGAGCCCTCGTCCTTGCTCGCCGCGATGCGCCGGTATTCGCCCAACACCAACCCGGCCAGGCTGGGGGTGAACACGGCGCGCCCGGCCGCCGTCGACCGGATCGCTTCCGCCAGTTCCGCCTTGGACGCGCTCTTCACCAGATAACCGGTCGCGCCGGCCTTGACGGCTTCCAGCACGTCCTCCCGCTCGTCCGAGGCCGACAACACCAGCACCCGCGACGACGGCGAGACCTCGAGCACGGCCGCAGTGGCCTGCGCGCCGTCTCCGTCGGGAAGTTGCATGTCCATGACCACGACGTCGGGGGTCACGACGGCCGCGCGGCGGCGCGCGGCGGCCACGCCGTCGGCGGTGGCGACCACCGCGAAGCCGTCCTCGGTCAGATCGCGGGCCACGGCGTCGCGCCAGATCGGGTGATCGTCGACGACCATGACGGTCGTCGAACCCGCGCCCGTCACGGCCGCCCGTCCTGGCGCGGCACGCACAGCTCCCATTCCGTGCCCTCGCCGGGATCGCTGCGGAGCCGGGCGGTGCCGCCCAGCGACGCCAGCCGCCCCACGATCGACTGGGAGATGCCCAGGCGCCCCTGGCCGGCCGCTTCCTCGAGCCGGCCGGCGGGTATCCCGACGCCGTCGTCGCGGACGCTGACCACAACGGCGTCGCTGAGGTCTTCCAGCAACACGAAGGTGTGCGCCCCGGGGCCGGCGTGGGCGCGCGCGTTGTCCAAGGCGTTCGCCACGGCGGCGTCGAGCTCGGCGGCCACCGAACGCGCCAGCGGCACTGCCGTTCCCGGCAGGCTGATGGTCACCCGATCGGACTCGCGGCAGCGCAACAGGGCGCGCACGTCGACCGGCGCGGCGTCGGCGTCGGGCTGCAGGTCGGAGCAGGCGAGCCAGCGCCGCAGGGCCCGTTCCTGCTCGCTGGCCAGATCGGCGAGATCGGCGGTGGGCCCGCCGATCTCATGACCCCTCTTGGCCACCAGCGCCAGGACCTGGATCGCCCCGTCGTGGACCTCGCGGGACAGCCGGTCGCGCTCCTGCACCGCCGCCGTCAACTGGGCCGCCCGCTGCAGCTCGGCGTGGGCGCGCCGCGCGGTCTGCGCGGCCATGCCGATCGCCATGCCGATCGCGATCTCGATGATGACGGTGGCGTTGTGCCCCAGGTTGAGCGCGAAATAGTTCTTGACGGCGAAGTTGGTGGCCATCACGGTCAGCCCGGTCGCCATGCCGCCGGCCGGGCCGAACTGGATGGCGGCGGAGATGGTGGGGTTGCTCGCCCACAGCGTCGTCGGCCAGGTCTGGTTCTCGGACGCCCAGTGCGGGTGGGTGACGATCGTGTTCGAGCCCATCAGCGCCACGGTGATGGCCAGCTCGGTCAGCACCCACGCGCGGGTGCGGCCGAACCCGCGCAGGTAGGCGACCGCGCAGGCCGCGCTCCACGCGATCAGCACCGCGAAGAGCACCCAGCCCAGCACGGGCCGACGCAGGTCGGGGTTGATCGCGATCTGAAAACCGGTGGCGTAGATGCAGCTCAACAGCCGGAACACCTGCGCCGCGCGCCACAGCGGTGCGGTGGGGTCGGGACCGTGACTAGCCATCGGCGTTCAGCATAAGTGCCCCGCCAACGGCCCAAAGTCCTTTGCGCAAGAGCCGTCGTGCCCTCGTGCCGCCGCGCCGGGTGCGGAATCGTGGGTGTGATACGCAACTGCGAGGGGGCGACTGCCATGAATTCGCGCATGCCGGACGCGGACACGGTGCGGACCGTCCTGTCGCTGGCGTCCCGGGCCCCGTCCGTGCACAACACCCAGCCCTGGCGGTGGCGAGTGCACCCGGCCGGGCTGCAGCTGTTCGCCGACGACGCCCGGCAGTTGCCGAACACCGACCCCGACGGCCGCGACCTTCTCCTCAGTTGCGGCGCCACGCTGCACCACTGCGTCGTCGCGTTCGCGTCGGTCGGGTGGCGCTGCAAGGTGACTCGGTTCCCCGACCACGACGACCCCGGGTACCTCGCGGCCATCGAGCTTTCTGCACACCCCGCCGACGCGGTCGACATCGCGCTCGCCGCGGCGATCCCGAGGCGGCGCACCGACCGTCGGCATTACAGTTCGTGGCCTGTGCCGGTGGGAGACATCGCCCAGATGGCGGCGCGCGTGGCGCGGGCCGGGGTGACGCTGTGTCAGGTGCAGGACGTCGACGAGTTACGCGACATCGTCGCCGCATCCGTTCGGGACCACTTCACCCGCGAGTACCTCGCCGAACTCACGGCGTGGAGCGGGCGCTATTTCTCGGTGGCCGGCGTGCCCGCCCACAACACCCCCGCGTCGGACCCGGACGCGAAGATCCCGGGCCGGCTCTTCGCCGGGTCGGCGTTGCCCATGGCGCCGGGTTCGTCGGCCGACGACGACAACGCCGTCTTGAGCGCGCGGGAATGTTGGGATCTGCTGGCGGGCCACACCCTGGGTCGGTTGG
>NZ_LZJC01000158.1 GCF_001666755.1 Mycobacterium sp. E1214
GAGGCGGGCACATGTCGTAGTGGTCCCGAGGAGGTGCCGCGCGGCGCGGGTGGCGCCGCCCCGGCCGCCCGGCGGTTAGGGCCGGTGGCGGGAACGGGTGCCGCGGCGGCGCGAATCGAAAGCGGCCCCGGGCGCAGCGGTCAGGATTCCAGGTCGAGCGCGGCGCCGATCAGCGCCAGGTGGCTCAGCCCTTGGGGGAGGTTCCCCAGGAAAGAATCGTCGTCGGTGTCGATCATCTCGGGCAGCACGCCCCGGGGGCGGGGCCGCCCCGACGGCGCCCTGCACGACGTCCACCCGCAGGCGTTGTTCGCCCGCTGTTTGACGGCCCTGCAGGAGCGCAACGGCTTCGACCCCGCCGACGTCGACGACGTGATCGCGGGCAACGGCATCCTCAGCGGAGACCACGGCGACGACATCGCGCGCCTGTCGGTCCTGCTGGCGGGCTGGCCGCAGACCGTGCCCGGCATGACCCTCAACCGCTTCTGCGGCTCGGGTCAGCAGGCCGTCACCGTCGCGGCGTCGGCGATCGCGGCGGGCAACGAGGACCTGGTGATCGCCGGCGGCGTGGAGTCGATGTCGCGCTGGGACGTCACCGCCGGCGTCTCGACGATCGACGGCGGAAACCCCGACCTACGGGCGCGTTATCCGACCGTGCCGCAGGGCGTTTCGGCCGATCTCATCGCCACGCTGGAGGGTTTCGACCGCGCCGCCGTCGACGCCTACGCCGCGCAGAGCCAGAGCCGGGCGGCCGCCGCGATCGACCAGGGCCGGTTCGACCGCTCGCTGGTCGACGTCGCCACCCCGCGCGGCGCCTGCGGCCGTGACGAGCATCCGCGCCCCGGCACCTCCGCCGAGGCGTTGGCACGCCTCAAGCCCGCGTTCGCCGCAATGGGCGACACCCGCGCCGACGGGGAAGCGCACACCTTCGACGAGATCTGCCTGCTGCGTTACCCCAGGATCGATCGCGTCGACCACGTCCACCACGCCGGCAATTCCTCCGGCGTGGTCGACGGCGCCGCGGCCGTCCTGGTCGCCTCGCCCACGTGGACGCGCGCCCACGGGTTGAGCCCCCGCGCGCAGATCCGGGCGGCCGCGGCCGTCGGCAGCGAACCAATCATCATGCTCACCGCGCCCGGCCCCGCGGCGCAGCGCTGCCTGAACCGCGCCGGCATGACGGTGGCCGACGTCGACCTATGGGAGATCAACGAGGCCTTCGCCGCCGTCCCGCTCAAAACCATCCGCGACCTGGACATCGACCCGCAACGGGTCAACGTCAACGGCGGCGCGATCGCGCTGGGCCATCCCATCGGGGCCACCGGGGCGATGCTGATCGGCACCGTCCTCGATGAGCTCGAACGACGGGACCTGGCAACGGGTTTGGTGACCATGTGCACCGGTGGCGGAATGGGCACCGCGACCATCGTCGAGCGGGTGTGACGTGCCGGAGACCATCGAGCTGGCGCGGCCGCACGACGGCGTCACCGTGCTGCGCCTCAACCGCCCGCAGCGGCTCAACGCCATCGACGAGGCGATGCAGAGCGAATTACGCGGCGCGCTGGCCGAACTCGCCGACGACCCCGCCGCGCGCACCGTCGTGCTGACCGGTGCCGGCCGCGGTTTCTGCGCGGGCATCGACATGCGCGACTTCGGGCCGTCGATGCTGGAGGCCACCGCACCCGCACTGGATCGGATGCGCTTCCAGGAGCGGATGGCCGCGCTGGCCGAAGCCATTCGCGCGTTACCGCAACCGGTGATTGCCGCGGTCAACGGCCCCTGCGTCGGGGCCGGACTGGCGCTGTGCCTGGCCGCCGACATTCGAATCTGCTCCCGTGCGGCCACCTTCGGCAACGCCGCCATCCTGCTCGGGCTGTCCGGCGCCGAGATGGGCATGAGCTATCACCTGCCGCGCATCGTGGGCACCAGCGTAGCCGCCGACTGGATGCTCACCGGGCGCACGGTGTCGGCCCTCGAAGCGGATCGGCGCGGACTGGTCAGCGAGGTCGTCGAGCCGGACCGGCTCGACGATCGGGCGCTCGAGCTCGCCTCGCTGATCGCCGCTCACTCTCCCCTCGGCGCGCGAATGACCAAGCGCGCCTTGCAGGTCAACACCGACGCCGCGAACCTGACCGCCGCCCTGGAGCTGGAGAACCGCAACCAGGTGATCTCGCACGCCACCGACGAGGCGGCGGCCCGCCGCCAGAAGTGGTCGTCGTGACTGGCCGAACCGCTCCCGCCTGAAGAGAGGACGTCACATGTCGTGGGATTTCTCGACCGACCCCGAGTGGTCTGGCCAACTCAAATGGGTCGAAGACTTCGTGCGCGAGGAATGCGAGCCGATCGACCTGATCGTCAAGGAGTCGCATGACCTCAACGATCCGGTGCGCCAGGCGCTCATCCCGCCGCTACAGGAGGTCGTCAAGGAGCGTGGTCTCTGGGCCACTCATCTCGGGCCGCACTTGGGCGGCCCGGGCTACGGACAGGTGAAGCTGGCGCTGCTCAACGAGATACTGGGCCGCTCGGAATGCGCCCCCATCGTGTTCGGCTCCCAGGCCCCCGATTCGGGTAACAGCGAAATCCTCGCGCACTACGGCACACCAGAACTCAAGGCGCGCTACCTCGAGCCGCTGCTGGACAACCGGATCGTCTCCTGCTTCTCGATGACCGAGCCACAGGGCGGAGCGGATCCCAAAGTGTTTCGCACCACCGCGGTGCCCGACGGCGACCACTGGGTCATCAACGGTGAGAAGTGGTTCTCCTCGTTCGCCTCGATGGCGTCGTTCCTCATCGTCATGGCCATGACCGACCCGGATGCGCCGCCCTATCAACGCTATTCGATGTTCATGGTGCCGGGTGACACCCCAGGCATCAACGTGCTGCGCGACGTGGGGCTGGGCTACCAGCCGGTGGGCGGCGGACGGGAGGGTTACGTCCGCTACGACAACGTCCGGGTGCCCGCGGATCACATGCTGGGGCCGCGGGGCGGCGCGTTCGTCGTCGCGCAAACCCGCCTCGGCGGGGGGCGGATTCACCACGCCATGCGCACCGTCGGCCTGGTCCGGCGGATCTTCGACATGATCTGCGAACGCGCGGTGTCCCGGTATACGCAGGGCGAGGTGCTGGCCAACAAACAACTCGTGCAGGAAATGGTCGCCGACTCGTGGATGGAGATCGAGGCTTTTCGGCTGCTCACCCTCCAAACAGCTTGGAAGATCGATCAATTCAACGATTACAAGGCGGTGCGCGCGGACATCTCCGCGGTCAAGGCGATGATGCAGAAGGTGCTGCATGACGTGTCGTCACGCGCGCTGCAATTGCACGGCTCGCTGGGCACCACGCACGAGATGCCGTTCGTGCAGTACCTTGTCGAATCGTTCGTGCTCGGCCTCGCCGACGGGCCGACCGAAGTGCACAAGGTGACGCTGGCCCGGCTGCTGTTGAAGGACCGCGATCCCTCGCCCGATATGTTCCCCACCGAACATCTGTTGCGCCTGCGCGCGGCCGCCGAGGCGAAGTTCGCCGACCGGTTGGCGGGTATCCCACGCTAGTCACACCGATTTGGTCACGCCCACGTAGGACAGCACCACGTCGGAGAGGTCGGTCATGCGGGTCAGCACCGCGTAGGAGCGGATGAACGACTGCCCGACGCACCCGTCGATCTTGACGTGGAAGTTGCTGATCATGACCCAGGGATTGGCGCCCTTGAACTGCTTCTTGATCACCGGCACCACGATGACGAGGCCCGGTTTGAGGCCGATGCTCATGACACCGTTGATCGGGGTGGAGACGTAGGGCAGCAGCGGCGGCAGCGTGCCCGTGGTGTCGAAGGTGGGGCTGACGCCCGGGATGATGCCGGCGCCGCCCTCCATGATCACGCCGTTCGACGTGCTCATGTCGATCCCGCACCCGATCTGGTAGCCGACCTCGAGCACGCCGTGCGGCTCCTCGGAACCGCGCAGCGACCCGACGAAAATGCCGCTGGCCATGTACTCCCGCGACGCCACCGACGTGGTCAGCGGCGGCACCGGGATCTGCATCTCGTCCTTCGCGCCCAGACCCAGGGTCCAGCCGTCGGGGGTGTTCAGGATGACCGGCGGGTTCGACGGCACCGCGCCGCCCGCCGGTGGAGCCGGGGCCGCCGCGCCGGCCGGCTCGACCTCGGGCTCGGCGCCCGTGGCGGGCGCGGTCATCAGGGCGAGCGTGACGCAGGCGGCGGCCACCAGGACGCGACGAGCGACGACGGCGATCGGCCTCACGGACGACAACGTACGCAGCCTCCTCACCCGGTCTCGGAATTTGCTGGCCGCCCGTTCGAAGATGTTGTGCCTTCGTGACTCTTATGCGACGTGGGCGGCGCGGGTAGAATCGGCCTCCAGCTCAGCACGGCGACGAAGGGGGCCGCGATGGCATTTCGCAGGCGCGCCGGTGTGCTGCTCGCGGGTTCGCTGACGGCCGCGGCGTTGACGTGTGGTGCCGGCACGGCGCTGGCCTCGCCCGACCCCGGCCAGCCGCCCGACCTGCCCTCGATCGACGAATGGCAGATCCAGTTCCCGACGACGATGACGAACCCCCTCGAAGACGCGGTCGGCTCCTCGGGCGACTGGGGTGGCGTCGGGATGTATTGCGAGAACCTGCACGCGAATTGCGGCTGACCGCCGCGTCAGTCCAGCGACGCCCGCGCCCGCTTGAGCAAACCGGGCAGCGTCGCCGCCATGCCTTCCAACGCGGCGTTCGGCGCATTTCGCCGCCGATTGTGTTTGACGATCAGCGACCAGGTGGCCGCGGACTTGAAACAGGCCAGCGCCTCGAACCATCCCAGGTCGGAGACTTCGGCGCCCACCTCGGTGCGGTAGAGCGCGACGAGGTCGGCCAGAGCCGGGACGGCGGCCGCCGAGGCGGGAACGCGCCGGTAGGTTTGGGGGTCGCAGTTGATCAGGAACCAGCCGACGTCGATCCGCGGGTCGCCGACCGACCAAATCTCCCAATCGATGACGGCGTTCACCGCGGCGCCGCAGGCCAGCAGGTTGCCGAGCCGAAAGTCGCCGTGCACCACGCTGGCCCGCATGGGCGCCGGGGCGCACCGCGCGAGCGCGTCACGCACGTCCTGCCAACCGGGCACCAGCGCGGGGTCGACGGTCTGCAGCGTGTCGGACCACCGCCGCACCTCGGCGATCGGGTCGACGACCGCTTCGTCGCCCAGGCCCAACCGCTCGGGGGGCAGGCGGTGCAGCGCGGCCATGACCCGGCACGCGGCGCGATACCGCTCGTAGACGTCTGGCGTCGCCGGGAAGCCGTCGAACAGCGGTTCCACGCAGTCGCCGGCGACGCGCGACATCACGAACAGCGGCGGCACCCCGGGCGGATTCCCGGGGTCTTCGTGTAGCACCTCTGGGACCGGGACTCCGCTCCCGGCAAGGGCTTTCATAACGCCTGCCTGGCGCAGCACGTCGCGGTGGGCCACCGGCGCGACGCCGGGCGGCGCGACCTTGATCACCACCGGCCGGCCACGCAGGGCGCCGGCGAAGGTGAGGCTGGAGGCTCCCCCGAACAGCGTCGTGACGTCGCCGACACCGGCGCCGCCGAGCCGCCGCCGCAACGCGTCGAGGTCGAGCTCGGCCCTCACGGCGCGGGGACCGGCCAACCGACCTCGGCCAGGAAGGACTGGGTGTGGGCGATGCGCCCGGTCAGCGTCTTGGGGTCGCCGGTGCACAACCGCAACGCGGTCTCGGTGATCAGGGCGATGTCTTCGGTGTCGGTCTTCGCCAGATCCAGCGTGCCGGCACCGGGGGTCGCCACCGGGTTGGTCGGCGCAGCGGCGTTGACCGCGATGCCGTCGTCGTACAGTTCGGCCGCAAGGCTTTTCGTCAGCCGGTTTAACGCCGCCTTCGCCGTGCCGTAGACGCCGAAGCCCGCGACGCGGTCGAAGTCGCTGAACGGCGGTCCGGCGGGCAGCTCGCCGCCCACCGAGGTCAGGTTCAGGATCCAGCCCCGGCCGCGCTCCCGCATGGCGGGGATCGCCAGTTGACTCAGGTGCAGGGGACCTACGAGGTGCATCTCCAGCATCAGCCGGACCCGTCGTTCGGGAAAGCTGTCGAGGGGCCGCAGGAAGGTCACCGCGGCGTTGTTGACGAGGATGTCCGGGGCACCGACCGCGTCGACGACGGCCGCGAACAGCCGCTCGCGTTCCTCGGCAGCCGAGAGGTCCGCAGGCACCGCGATGGCCTTTCCGCCGCCGGCCACGATCTCGTCGCGGGTCTGGCTCAGCGATCCCTGATACTTCGGGTCCGGGTCCGCCGTGCGGGCGGTCAACGCGACGGTGGCGCCGCGCTCGGCCAGCCGCACGGCAATCGCCTTGCCCAGTCCTCGACTACTGCCGGTGACCAGGGCCACCTTGCCGTCGCAGCGTTCCGCGCCCATGGTCGACCTCCACACTCCACACGGGTGAAAATGGCTTCTCCATAGCAGAGAATGCCATTTTCACCGTCGCGGCGGAAGCGTCAGGCTGACGCCGGGCGGCGCCGGGCGAGCACGGCGTCGGCCGAGTACCGGCCGGCGCCCAGGAACACCAGCAGGAAGAACGCGAAGCAGAACAGGATCGCCAGCGCGCCGCCGTTGCCCGCGGGCGGATCGGAGACGGGCCACAGCGCCTTGGGCTGATGCATCCAGAAGTAGGCGACCGCCATCTCCCCCGAGGCCAGGAAGGCGGTCGCGCGGGTGAACAGCCCGGCGGCGATGAGTAAGCCCGCGACCAGTTCGATCAACCCGGCGTACCAGCCGGGCCAGGAGCCCGCCGCGACGGGAACCGGTGAAGGTACCGGCCAGCCGAACAGGCTTCTCGAGCCGTAGGCGGCGAACAGCAGCCCGTAGACCACGCGGAACAGACTCAGCACGGCCGGCGCATAGCCGGCGAGGCGGTCGTCGAGGCGACCGTGGGAAGCGTTTGTCACAGTGCCGAGGTTACGGTCGCGGCGCACGCCGGCGGCGCAGGCGTCGTCGGGTACACATACATATTCGGTGTGCACGCGAGGAGGCGTCGTGACGTATCTGCTCTTGTTGGGCGCGATCTTCGCCGAGGTCGGCGCGACCAGCCTGCTCAAAAGCACGGAGGGCTTCAGCCGGCCGTGGCCCACCGTCGGGTGTCTGGTCGGCTATGCCGCCTCGTTCGCGCTCCTCGCGGTGTGCATCTCGCGGGGCATGCAGACCGACGTCGCGTATGCGCTGTGGTCGGCGATCGGCACCGCCACGATCGTCGGGATCGCCGTGCTGTTTCTCGGCTCCCCGATCTCGGTGGCCAAGGTGGTCGGCGTCGCCCTGATCGTCGCGGGGGTTGTCACGTTGAACCTTTCCGGCGCGCACTGACCGCCGGGCCGCCGCGGCGAGGCGCCATCTCGACGTCCGCGCGTGTACTCGCGTTCACGTTTCGGACCGCAATTGCGCGCCTGATGTGCAAACATCGCTGCCAGACTGACGCCGAGCGCGGCGCCGGGCATCTGCGGGATGCGGTGCGCCATCACCTCTAGGGAGTAGGACTCACATGACCGACGTCGAACAGACCCCCACCGACGGCTTGTCGACCGCCGGCTCCCGGCCCGCCGATCTGACCGAGCACTCCCGCACCGGGATGGGCGCGCCCGCGCTGCAGCGCGCGATCGCCGACCACCTGCGGTACTCGATCGGGCGCCCGGCCGCGGCGCTGCGGCCCGAGCACTACTATCGGGCGCTGGCGCTTGCCGTGCGAGACCGCATGCAGGACCGCCGGGTGGCGTCGACGCAGACCTCCCTCGACCTCGGACGCAAGGTGACCTGCTACCTGTCGGCCGAGTTCTTGATGGGCCCCCAATTGGGCAACAACCTGCTGAACCTGGGCCTGGAGGGCGCGGCGAAGTCCGCGCTGGCCGCGATGGGCCAGCGGCTGGACGAGGTGCTGGCGTGCGAGGAGGAACCCGGCCTGGGCAACGGCGGCCTGGGCCGCCTGGCGGCCTGCTATCTGGACTCGCTGGCCACGCTTGAGCGTCCGGCCATCGGCTACGGGATCCGTTACGAATTCGGCATTTTCGACCAGGAGATCCATGACGGCTGGCAGGTCGAGCAGACCGACAACTGGCTGGACCGCGGAAACCCTTGGGAAATCGCCAAACCCGACGTCAACTACCTGGTCAAGTGGGGCGGTTACGTCGAGCGTTACACCGACGACGCCGGCCGTGAGCGCGCCCGCTGGGTGCCGGGCCTGATGCTCAAGGGCGTCGCCTACGACACCCCCATTCAGGGTTACGGCGTTAACACCTGCAACGTGCTGACGCTGTGGAGCGCGCGGGCCGTCAAGTCGTTCGCGTTGGAGGCCTTCAACACCGGTGATTACTACAAGGCCGTCGAAGACGAGGTGACGTCGGAGACCGTCACCAAGGTGCTCTACCCCAACGACGAGCCCGAAGCCGGCAAGCGGCTGCGCCTGCTGCAACAGCACTTCTTCGTGTCCTGCTCCTTGCAGCACGTCCTGCACATCATGGACGACTTGGCCGACGCGGGTGTCCGCGAGCTCCCTCAGCGATTCGCGTTGCAGCTCAACGACACTCATCCGTCGATCGGTGTCGCCGAACTGATGCGGCTGCTGGTCGACGAGCGCGGGCTGGAATGGGAAGAGGCCTGGGACATCACGGTCGCGACGTTCGCCTACACCAACCACACCCTGCTGCCGGAAGCGCTGGAGACGTGGCCGCTGCAGATGTTCGGCGATTCGTTGCCGCGGCACCTGGAGATCATTTACGAGATCAACCGGCGCTTCCTCAACGAGGTGCGCACGCGGTTCCTCGGCGACTCCGACCGCGTTCGCCGGATGTCGCTCATCGGTGAGGACGGCGCCAAGTTCGTTCGGATGGCACACCTGGCCACCGTCGGCAGCCACGCCATCAACGGCGTCGCGGCGTTGCACACGGAGTTGCTGAAAGACAGTGTGCTCAAAGACTTCTACGAGATGTGGCCCGAGCGGTTCAGCAACAAGACCAACGGCGTGACGCCGCGCCGGTTCCTCGCGCTGGCCAATCCCGGCCTGCGGGAGTTGTTGGACCGCACCATCGGCGACGGCTGGCTGACCGATCTGCGGCGGCTGCGCGGACTGGAGCCCTTCGTCGACGACTCCTCGTTCCGCCGGCAATGGCGCGACATCAAGCGCACCAACAAGGGCCGGCTCGCCACGTTCGTCCGCGCGGAGACCGGCGTCGAGCTCAACCCGGAATGGATCTTCGACATCCAGGTCAAGCGGATTCACGAATACAAGCGCCAACACCTCAACGTGCTGCACATCATCGCGTTGTACTACCGGCTCAAGCAGAACCCCGGGCTCGCGATCCCGCCGCGGGCCTTCATCTTCGGCGGCAAAGCGGCGCCCGGCTACTTCCTGGCCAAGCGGATCATCAAGCTGATCAACGCCGTCGGCGAAACCATCAACAGCGACCCCGAGGTGAACAAGTCACTCAAGGTCGCGTTCATCCCGAACTTCAACGTGCAGAACGCGCACCTGATCTACCCGGCGGCCAACGTGTCGGAGCAGATCTCGACCGCCGGCAAGGAGGCTTCCGGCACCGGGAACATGAAGTTCATGATCAACGGCGCGCTGACGGTCGGCACGCTCGACGGGGCCAATGTCGAGATCCGTGAGGAGGCCGGGGAAGAGAACTTCTTCCTGTTCGGCCTGACGGTGCAGGAGGTCGAGGCGCTCAAGGCCAGCGGCTACCGGCCGGCGGATTACATCGACAGCAACGACGAGTTGAGCGCGGTGCTCAACCTGATCGCCGACGGCACCTTCTCCCACGGTGACACCGAGGTGTTCAAGCCGCTGGTGGACAACCTGCGCTACGACGACCCCTTCCTGGTGTGCGCCGACTATGCCTCCTACGTCGAATGCCAGGCCCGGGTGAGCGCCGCGTGGCTGGACGGCGAGTCGTGGACCAAGATGTCGATCCTCAACACCGCGCGCAGCGGCAAGTTCTCCTCGGATCGCGCCATCGCCGAATACTGCGACGACATCTGGAACGTCTGGCCACTGACCGTCAAGATCTGACGGGTCCCGCGGCCGGAGGACTGACCGCGGTTACAGGGTCTCGCTGGCGATGAAGACGGACACGTAGCCGATCGGGATGCCGGTCCGGGTGGCGATGCACTCCCGCGCCGCCGACTCGACGGCGGCGCGGCGGGGGGCGTGGGCGACGCCGCCGACCTCGGGTACCCGGATCATCCAGCCGTCGGTGACGCGGGTGACCTCGATGTCAAAGCATTGACCGACAGTCGGGCGGTTGACGCGGTGGCCGGAACGCTGGACACGGCCGCTGCGCAACGGCTGAGCACGCCGAAGGGTGGGCTGAATGGGCATGTTCTTTCCCTGAGTCGACGACAAACCGCGCGCAACTGTAATGCCGGTCGAGGTTAAAAACCTAATCGGCCGAGGGGGGCCGGCTAAACGGAAGATGACGTTCCGGCGTTGGTGGTCGTGGTCGCGGGGCGGCAGTGGACGTTTCGGGCGTCCGCGGCAAGGATCGGGGCAGCGACTCGTGGCAGGAGAATGGTGATTCGACGTATGAGAAGGCTCGTGCTGGCCCCCGTGGTGTTGGTGTTGGCGATGCTGGCGGCGCCGTCCGCCTGGGCCGACGCGTACACCGATCAGCTGGTCGGCCGGTTCAACGACCAGAGGCACGTCGTGGCCGATGCCACGGCGAACCCCCCGCTGCAGGATGCGGACAAACTGAACCAGCAGATTCTGTCCAGCTCGTGGACGTGGACCTCGACCCCGCCGGTCTGGGTGGCGGCGGTGGCGCCCGATCAGACGGGGGTGACGACGGCGGACGCCGTGCACAACGCCTTCGTGAGCCGCAATCCCGGGTTCAGTGGGGTCATCCTGGTGATCGACGCCAAGGGCTATCACGTGCGGGCGTTCAACGTGCCCAGGGCGGTCGCGGATGCGGTCGATCCGCTGATGCGCCAGTCGGCTCGGGCGCATCGCGACGACCCCTACGGTGCGACCAGTGAATTCGTCGGCAAGCTGGCCGGAGTCAACGTGGCGTCCGGGACGCCCGTCAAGACCTCGCCGGCCGTCCACGAGAAGCACAACAACTGGGCCTGGCTCTCGGCGGCGTTGCTGGTCATCGGCATCGCGCTGGCGGCGGGAGGCCTGCTGTGGTTCGCCGTCAGCCGAAACCGTAAGCGCCGCAACAGCAACGAGGCTCGGGAGGAGCTCAAGCAGGAGCTGATCGTCGCCGCCTCGGAGGTGGGTGACCTCGACAACGCGGTCTTCGCCAACAGCGGCGTCGACGTCAGCGCCGAATCATTGAAGGCGAACGCCAGCCTGGCCGACGCCCGCGCGGCGTACGAGAAGCGCGACTATGGCGCCGCGCGGGCGCACCTGCGGGTGGTGGCCTCCACCGTGGCGAAGGCCAACCAGAAGATCAACCCGGGGGCCAAGCCCAACGTCGAGGCCGTGGCCGCGGTGCCCGAGCGCGACCGTCGGCAGGCGGAGGTGAACACGCGAAACCCGGACACCGGCGAGCGGGTGACGATCAACAACAACAACTACAGCACCAGCCCGCAGCCCGGATACCCGCACTACTACGGCGGCGGCTACTACAACGGTGTGTTCTTCTACCCCGGTTACTACCCGTATGCGTTCTGGGGCCCCGGCTGGGGCTGGGCTCTGACCGACGTGTTGCTGATGGACGCGCTGCTCGACGACCACTGGGGCGGCAGCTACGACCGGGGCTTCGAAGCCGGCCGGGACTCGGCACTGGCCGATGCCAACTATGACGGCCAAGGCACGGGCTACGACAGCCAGCAGGCCGACGCCGGGTTCTCGGGCTACCAGGACTCGGGTGGCGGTGACGTCGACTTCGACGGCAACGACTTCGGTGGCGGCTACGACTCGGGCGGCGGTTATGACTCGGGCGGCGGGATAGACTTCGGCGGCTCCGACTTCGGTGGGTTCGGGGGCGGCTCGGATTTCGGGGGCGGCTCCGACTTCGGTGGCGGTTCGGATTCCGGCGGCGGCAACTTCGGCTTCTGAACGGGACGCCGGATCGGCAGGTTAGGTTGAGCGAGTGAGCACAGACAGGATCAACCGCGGCATCCTGATTGCGATGGCGGTCATCGGCCTCATCGTTTACGTGCTGCTGTACGGCCACGCCTCGACCGCTTTCCGGGTCCTCGTGCCGTTCGGCCTCCTCGCACTGGTCGGGCTCGTCGTGCGCGACGTGCTGCGGGACCGCAGGCGCTGAGCTCACCGGGAAGCTTTTCGGCGGCGCCGGCGTTGGTTCGCGGTGGAGGTGGCGCGATGGGTTACCACGAAGGTGAGCTGGCCACCCAGCGGCGCGCCGGCGTGTTGGCCGACGCCAGGCGGCTCGAGCGGATGGTGGACCCCGCAGGATTGTCCAGCGGCGCCGCGAAATTCCTTGCCGCACAGGGTTTTCTCGCGATCACCGGGCGGGACGGCAACGGTGTGCTCTGGGTGTCGCCGCTGAGCGGGCCGGCGGGCTTCCTGCGCGGCTGCGGCCGCACGCTGCAGATCTCGGCCGCACCGCGTGCCGGTGATGCGTTGCATGACATGCCAACCGGGCAGCAAGTCGGCATGGTGGCCATCGACTTCGCCGCCCGGCGGCGATTGCGGGTCAACGGCACGCTCGTCGAGCGCGACGGTCGGGGCCTCGCCGTGCGCGTCGACCAGGCCTACGGGAATTGCCCGCAGTACATCCACCCACGGGTTGTCAACGTTCCTGCGATCGCGGCCGCGGGGTCCATCGGCACCCGGCATGCGACCGCGTTGACGCCCGCCGATCGGGCGATGATCCAGGCCGCCGACACCTTCTTCCTCGGTACCACGCATCCCACCCGCGGCAGCGACGCGTCGCACCGGGGCGGCCCCGCAGGATTCGTCCGCGTCGACTCACCCGATGGGTTGTGGTGGCCGGACTATCCGGGCAACAACATGTTCAACAGCTTCGGCAACCTGGCGGTCGACAACGAGGCGGCCCTGTTGTTCGTCGACTTCGCCTCGGGAGCCGCCCTGCAGCTGTCCGGCACCGCCGAAGTCCAATGGACCGACCCCGGTGACGACGCCGACGACGGCGGCGTCGGACGCCGGGTCGCCTTCTCGGTGCGCGCCGTCACCGCGTCGGGCGGCCCACCCGGCCGGGCGGTCGCCTAACTCAAGACCCGCCTTCGAATCCGCAGGTGTCGCGAGCAGCGGGATCCGCGGGGCCAGCCCCGGCGCCTTGTTGGGGCCGGCGGCGACGGGCCGCTCGGTAGCAACCAAGCGCGCCGACGGCGCCGAAACCACGTTGTGGCAACGCCTTTGGCTCCCCGAGCGTCACCGTGCCTCGACTGGGTGGCGGCGCCGCGGGGCCCGGAGGGCAGCGCCGGCGGCCATGGGTGCGGTAGCGTCCGGGAAGTCTTTCGAGTAAAAGGATTCCCGATGATCGATTCGATCTTCTTCGGCTACCTGGCGGTCCTCGCCATAGGGTTGTCGGTACTGTCGGCCACCGTTGCCTTCGTCGGCGTGCGACGGATACGCAATCGGCCGTCCAGTCCGCTGGCCGAACAGATCGGCAGCCACAAGGCGGTCCTGGACAAGGTCCGCAAGGGCGAGCCGATGTCCGCCGAAGAGCTCGACTTCGCGCGGCGGATCGTCGCCGACCGGACCTCCCCGCTGTCGATCGCCATCCCCGGCGCTTTATTCATGCTGGGATGCTTTTACGTGCTGGGCAGCCTCGAGCACCTGCACGGCGCCACGCCGTCGGAACGCACCTTCCTGGGCGTGATACCCATGCTGACCTCGACAAATTTGGGCCTGCGGATGCTCAGTCATGTCAGACTGAAACGCCGTTTACAAAAGCTGGCCTGAGGCAAACATAAGCCATATGATGCAACGATGCTTGACGCGCATCGCTCATCGGGGATGGCGCCCCAGTTCGCATTCCGCTCGCATCCTGGTAATCTTTGCTGGTCTATATCTCAGGCTGATTGATATAGCGGCTCCGTGCGCGTCGTGCGGAGTCACCGCAGTGGGAGCGGATTCGAGAAGGTGATCGAGTGAGCCCTCGGCTGAGCGGCAGGACCGTCCTGGAGCGGGCGTGGATGCCTTTGGTCGCGGTTGTTGCCGTGGGCGTGGGCCTGCTGTGCATGTACAAGGTGCATCAGTTCTCCGAGCCGGAGCCGGTCATCACCGTCAACGGCCCGCAGGCGCCGGAGGAGTTCAACGTCAAACGGATCACCTACGAGGTGTTCGGCTCGGCCGGGCAGGGCGGCAAGCTGGTCTACGTCGACGTCGACGGCCACCCGCATCAGGTTGACGTCACGACGCTGCCCTGGAGCCACACCGAAACCACCACGCTCACCGTGGCGTCGGGCAGCATCTCGGTGCACGTGCACGGCGGCCAGGTGGGTTGCCGGATGTTGGTGGACGGCGTCGTCCGGGATGAGCAGTCGGGGCAGCACCAAGACGCCGACGTCGAGTGCAGGGTGAAATCGGCGTGAGCGAGCACCGCTTCGAGGAGCCGCGCGTCAAGCGGCCCTTCATCCCGAGGATGGTCCGCACCTTCGCGATCCCGATCATCTTCTTCTGGGGCTTCCTCGCCGTCACCACCAATGCCTTTATGCCGCAAGTGGAACGGGTCGCCGAAGAGCTCGCCGGCCCGATGGTCCCGCACTACGCGCCCTCGCAGCGGGCGCTGCTGCACATCGGCGAGAAGTTCCACGAATCCAATTCGACCAACCTGACCATGGTGGTGTTCGAGGCGAACCGGCCGCTGGCCGACCAGGACCACCGCTACTACGACGATCTGATGCGCCGGCTCGAGCGCGACACCAAACACGTGCAGTACGTGATGGATTTGTGGGGCAAGCCGTTCACCGCCGCGGGCGCGCAGAGCGTCGACGGCAAGTGCACCTACGTGCTCCTGCGGCTCGCCGGTGACATCGGCCAAATCGAGGCGAACGAGTCCGTGGACGCCGTCCGCGACATCATCAAGAAAGACACCCCGCCCCCGGGGCTGAAGGTCTACGTCAGCGGCGCGGCACCGCTGGCCTCGGACACCTTGACCATCGCCAACGCCAGCCTGAACAACGTCACGATCGTCACGATCATCTTGATCGTCGTGATGCTGCTGCTGGTGTACCGCGCGCCCTCCACGTTGCTGGTGCCCTTGCTCGGTGTGCTCATCGAGATGCTCGTGGCCAAGGGCATCGTCTCGACCCTCGGGCACTACGGGTACATCGAGCTGTCGTCCTTCGCCGTCAACATCGTGATCGCGTTGACCCTGGGCGCCGGAACGGATTACGGCATCTTCTTGATGGGCCGATATCACGAGGCGCGCCAGGCCGGTGAGAGCCGAGAAGACAGTTTCTACATCGCCTACAAGGGCGTGGCGCCCATCATCATCGGCTCCGGCCTGACGATCGCCGGCGCGTGTTACTGCCTGACCTTCGCGCGCCTCAACTACTTCCACACCATGGGGCCCGCCGTGGCGATCACCATGCTGTTCACCATCGCGGCGGCGATGACGTTGGGCCCGGCGGTCCTCACCATCGGCAGCCTCTTCGGCATGTTCGACCCGAGGACCAATGCCAGAGGGCACCTGTATCGGCGTATCGGCGCCAGCGTGGTGCGCTGGCCGGTGCCGATCCTGGTGGCCAGTTCGGCCGTCGTCATGATCGGGGCGATCTTCGTGCCCACCTACCGGCAGAACTATGACGACCGGCAGTACCAGCCGCACGACGCGCCCGCCAACCTCGGCTTCCAAGCGGCCGATCGACATTTCCCCAAGAGCAAGCTGTTCTCCGAGATGCTGATGGTCGAAACCGATCACGACATGCGCAACTCCGCCGACTTCATCTCACTCGACCGGGTGGCCAGAGCCCTGATCCGGCTGCGCGGCGTGGCCATGGTGCAGGGCATGACGCGTCCACTGGGACGGGCGCTCGAACACGCCAGCATCCCGTACCTGTTCACCACGCAGGGCAGCGGCAACGGCCAACAACTGCCGTTCAACAAGGAGCAGAACTCCAACACCGACGCGCAAGCCGACATCCAGGCACACTCAGTCGCCGTGCTGCGCAAGGAGATCGGGTTCTTCCAAAAGGTCTCCGACGAACTGCACCAGACGGTGCTGACGGTGCAAGACCTGCAACGGGTCAGCGACGACATCCGGGACGAAGTCTCCAACGTCGACGATTTCTTCCGGCCCATCAAGAGCTACTTCTATTGGGAGAAGCACTGTTTCGACATCCCGATCTGCTGGACGTTTCGGTCGTTGTTCGACACGATCGACGACATCGACAAGCTGGCCGACGACATCGCGGACGCCAGGGTGTCGCTCGAAGAAGTCGATAAGGCCTTCCCGCAGATCATCGCGCAACTGAAAGCCACCGCCGACGACACCGAGGCGCTGCAGTCGAAACTGGTCAACAGCTACGGATCCGCCGACTTGCAGTCCATCCAGACCGAGCAGACCTACGACGACTCGATCAACGTCGGCAACGACTTCGACAAGTCCCGCAGCGACGACTTCTTCTACATTCCGCACGAGGGCTTCGACAACGACGACGTCAAGACGGGCATCAAGCTGATGATGTCGCCGGACGGCAAGGCCGCGCGGTTCATCGTCACCCACGAGGGCGACGCCATGGGGCCGGAAGGGGTCGAGCACGTCGAACAGTTCCCCGATGCGATCAAGACGATCCTGAAGGAGACCTCGCTGGCGGGCGCCCGCATCTACATCGGCGGCTCGGGTTCCAACGACAAGGACATCAAGCAGTACGCGATGTCGGACCTGATGATCGCCGCCATCGCCGCGTTCGTGCTGATCTTCTTGATCATGATGTTCATCACCCGAAGTCTGGTGGCGGCCTTAGTGATTCCCGGCACCGTGGCGTTCTCCTATGCTGGGGCGTTCGGGTTGTCCATCCTGTTCTGGCAGCACCTGGTCGGCCTGCACCTGCACTGGCTCGTTCTGCCGCTGACGTTCATCATCCTGGTAGCGGTCGGGTCCGACTACAACCTGCTACTCATCAACAGGGTCAAGGAGGAGCTGCACGGCGGCATCCACACCGGCCTCATCCGGGCGCTGGGCAGCACCGGCGGTGTGGTGACCTCGGCGGGCCTGGTATTCGCGTTCACCATGTTGGCGATGCTCACCAGCGATCTGCGGACCATCGGCCAGGTGGGGTCGACCGTGTGCATCGGCCTGCTGCTCGACACCCTGATCGTCCGCTCGTTCGTGGTGCCGTCCATCCTGCGAATCCTGGGGCCGTGGTTCTGGTGGCCGACACTGGTGCGCAACCGGCCACTGCCCCAGCGCTAGGCGTCAGGGTACTCGGGCGTCCAGCGCACCTCGGTGATGCGTTGCGCCAGTTCGTCTTCGCTGCGTTGCGGGGCCACCCCGTCCGCGACGGCCTGGACGGCCACCGCGTGGGCGATGCGGGTGGCGACATCGGGCACGTCGGCCCAATCCGGCAGCAGCGACAGGTCCGGATCGGTCAGAGCCGGTGAGGCGTCGCCCAGCGTCGCGGCGGCGACCCGCATCATCTCGTCGGTCACCCTCGTCGCCTGCGCGGCGGTCACCGCCAGCCCCATCGCCGGGAAGATGTAGACGTTGTTGCACTGGGCGATGGTCCGCGTGACGCCGCCGCGCTGCAGCGGCGCGAAGGGCGAACCGGTGGCGATCAGCGCGCGCCCGTCCGTCCAGGCGTCCAACTCCGCGGGGTGTGCCTCGGCGCGGCTGGTCGGGTTGGACAGCGGAAAGATGATGGGACGCTGGGTCTTTGCGGCCATCTCCCGCACGATGCTCTCGGTGAATGCGCCCGCGGCCGTGGACAGGCCCAGCAGCACGCCGACGTCGACGTGGTGCACGACGTCGGCGAGTTGCGCCGGCCCCGACAAGTCCCAGTCGCCGACCCGCGCGGCCGGCTGCGCGAAGGCGCGCTGGCCCGGCGACAGGTCGGTGCGGTCGTCGGTCAACAGGCCCACCACGTCGACAACCCAGATCCGTTGCCGCGCAGCCTCGTCGGAGAGCCCCTCGGTCACCATCTCGCGGCGGATCATGTCCAGCACACCGATGCCCGCCGAACCCGCGCCGAGCATCACGATCTGCTGTTGCGCCAGGGGCCGGTCGGCCACCTGAGCGGCCCCGTGCAGCGCACCGAGGGTGACAGCGGCCGTGCCCTGGATGTCGTCGTTGAAGGTGAGCAACTGGTCGCGGTAGCGCTCGAGGATCGGTTGCGCGTGCACGGTGGCGAAGTCCTCCCACTGCAGCAGGACATCGGGCAGTTGCTGGCGCACGGCGCTGACGAATTTGTCGATGAACGCGTCATACTCGTCGTCGTCGATTCGTCGGTGGCGCCAACCCAGATACAACGGGTCGTCGAGCAGTTCGGCGTTGTCGGTGCCGACGTCGAGGACGATCGGCAGCGTTCGGGCCGGATCGATCCCGCCGATCAGGGTGTAGAGCGACAGCTTGCCGATCGGGATGCCCATCCCGCCGATCCCCTGATCGCCCAACCCGAGAATCCGCTGCCCGTCGGTCACGACGATCACGTCGACGTCGCGTTGCGGCCGGTTACTGAGCACCTCGTCGAGGTGATCACGGTCCGGGTAGGAGACGAACAACCCCCGCGGACGGCGGTAGATCTCGCCAAAGCGCTGGCAGGCCTCCCCCACGGTCGGGGTGTAGACGATCGGCAACGTTTCGGGGATGTGATCGTGCAGCACCCGATAGAACAGGGTCTCGTTGCGATCCTGCAGCGCGCGCAGGTAGATGTGTCGGTCCAGATCGTCGCGCCGGGTGGAGAACTCATGCCAGCAGTGGGCGGCTTGCGAGTCGATGGTCTTGACCACCGTGGGCAGCAGGCCCAACAGCCCATACTCGCGCCGCTCACTTTCGGTGAAGGCGGTGCCCTTGGTCGTCAGCGCGTCGAACAGTCTGGCTTGTCCCCGTTTCGGGTCAGACACTGTCCCGGGCCCCTCTCGTTCGATTCCTGGGCCTCTTCCTGGGCCTCTTCCTCGGGAATGGTCATCAGGTTCGCTGACGCAGCAGCTCCACCCAGTTACGCGGAACTCGACCGCGGGGCCCCGGCGCGGTCTGATCCGTCGGGCGGCATTCCGGCGCGGCGAGTTCCGGACCCTCGTAGTAGTCGTTGCTGTCGTAGTCCCAGAACCAGTCCTCGCCCGGCTCGAACGAACGGATGATCGGGTGACCGCTCTCGCGCCAGTGCGCGGTCGCGTGCCGCGACAACGAGTCGTCACAACAGCCGATATGGCCGCACGACGCGCACCGGCGTAGGTGCACCCACCAACCGCCGGCGGCTTCACACTCCACGCACCCGGTCCCGCTGGGCGGCACCGAGGGGTCGACGGCAGCGCTCACCGGCCCCGTCCTTCCCCGCTGACTGAACGCCCGCGACGGCGTGGTGGCCCCGACGGGACGCACCGGGTCCTAACCGTATGCCGCATCGCGTCGCCGCGCACAGCCAAAGAGAACACCCATGGGTAATTGTCAGGCGTAGCTTGAGTGAACTCTGCGCGCCGCCGGGCGTCGATGATTGGCGCTCACGTGCTGGTGGCGGCCCCAGCGCCGCCTTCGAAGCGTCGTGAGCGGAATTTTTGCGCACCTCAGTGCACCCCATAGGCTACGCAGCGGCGAGGGGGCCGAAATATTCGTGGGACCAATATTCAACGTCATTCAGCAAAGCGAACAAGATCAAGTTATGGTCTTCGGAACGGGATGGCGTCACCAGTTCTCGGGCGAAAGGTGGGGGGCATGTTTTTGGGCACGGTTGACAACTGGACGGCCGAGGGCACCGTCGCCTGCTGGTTTCCCACCGCGTCTACTTTCGCGCAGGCCGCCGACGCGCAGCCGCACCCAGCGCCCGTGAGTTATCAGCAATCCCAGCACCTTCAGTATTACCGGCGTCAGGTCGCTCTCGGCCGCGACATTCCCCGGCTCTGCATCGGCGCGTGGGAAATCGGTGGCACCTGCGACATGGACGCGATGACGCACGCGGTGAACACGCACGTGCGGCGACACGACACCTACCACGACCGGTTCGCTGTTCGAGACAACGACGAAGTGGTGCGTTACGTCTTGCCCGACCCGCAGGCCATCACGCTGGCCGCCACGGATCTCGGCAGGATGGCGCCGCAGCAGATTCGCAAATTGCTGCTCGATACCCCCGATCCGCTGCAATGGGACTGCTTCACCTTCGGCGTTGTTCAGGCCGAGGACAAGTTCACGATTTTCATCGCCATTGACCACCTGCGCGCCGACGGCATGTCGGCCGGGGTGATCTTTCTGGACATTCAGACCACGTACTTTTCCGCGATTGAAAACGCAGGTGCCCCGGTAATTCCCGCTGCCAGCCACCGTGAATACAGCGCGACGCAGCGCGCCTACACGGCAAGCCTGACCGACGAGTCACCCGAAATTCGGGCATGGCACGCGTTTCTGGCGGCCAACAATGGCGCGCTGCCGAGGTTTCCCTTGGAGTTGGGCGAGGCGACCGCCGACACCCCGGGAGCCATCGAGGTGTTCGACATGATGGATGGGGATCAGGGCGAGCGCTTCGAAGCGGTGTGCCGAGCGGCCGGCGCCCGGTTCAGCGGTGGCGTGTTCGCCTGCGCCGCGCTGACCGAGCGTCGATTGACCGGCGCCGCAACGTATTTCGGGCTCACACCGTTCGACAACCGTCGCGATCCTGCGCACGTCCTCACGGTCGGTTGGTTGGCCAGCTTCGTCCCGCTGGCGATCCCGACCGCCGGCGCGTCGTTCGGCGCGGTGGCCAGCGCCGCACAGGAGTCGTTCAACGCGAACTCGGCGCTGGGCGCGGTGCCGTACTACCACCTGCTCGAGACGCCGGACGGATCGTCGGGTTCGATCGAGGTTCCCGACCGGCCCGTCCCGATGTTGTCCTACATCGACATCCGGAAGCTGCCGTTCGGTAACGACTTCGACGGCCTGCGCGCCGGTATTTGGGGCGACAACCGCCTCTCGGAGACCGTGTGCATGTGGGTCAATCGCATGCGTGACAGCACGCAGCTGGTAGTCGCCTATCCCGGAACCGCCGTCGCACGCAGGTCCATCCAGCGCTACGTGGAGACGATGCGCGCCGAGTTCACCCGCGCGTGTGACGGCGCCGGGCCGCACACCGATGCCTGATGCAGGCCCGTTCTGCCGCCGCTGAGAACGTCAATGCTCTAGCGGCGCTGACCTGGCGCACGTTGTCGGGCGCGCGCCGCGACGCCGATCTGTTGTTCGCGGTCCTGGCGCCGGTGGGCTGCTTCCTCGGGTTCACGGCGGTATTGGGCAGCCTCATCGACACCGGGCCGATGACCTACCCGCAGTACGTCCTCCCCCTGGTGATCGTTCAGTCCATGCTGTTCGGTGCGATGACCACCGCCGACCGCGCGGCGCGCGATCGACTGTCGGGGTTCGGCTTGCGCCTGCGCACGCACCCGATTCCGGCGGGAGTGCCGCTGACCGCGCGCATGCTGTACTGCCTGTTACGCGCGGTGATCGCGTTGGTCGCCGCGGTCGCCATCGGGTGGCCGTTCGGGTTCCGCCTGGCCGGCGGCACCGGCACGGCGGTGTTGTTTGCGGTCATCGTCATCTCTTTCGCGATGGCAGTGTGTCTGGGCGCGGACGCGCTCGGCTGCCGCGTCGGCTCCGTCGAGTCGTCGAGCCAACTGCTCTTCCTTCCACAACTGGTGCTGGTGTTGCTGTCCACGGGCATCGCTCCGGCGCAGGCGTTTCCGGCCTGGTTGGGGCCGTTCGTCCGGTTCCAGCCGGTTTCGCAGGTCACCGCGACACTGCGCGGGCTCGCCGCCGGTCACGTCGCGCCGAGCGATCTGACGGTGACCTTGGCCTGGTGCCTGGGTTCGTTGGCGTTTTTCGCCGTGCTTGCGGTGCGGATGCAGGCGCGTTGTGCCGCAGCGCGATCGGGGGTGGGGCGGCGTACCGCCCGGGCCACGCGCGACGACGCGCCGGCTTCCACGGCAACGCCGGCGATTTCGGTGGCCAAACCCGTTGTCAGAGAACGGCGTTCGTTCACCGCCCCGATGGCGGCATTCGTGGGTCAGAGCGCTTCGGAGACGGGCAGGCTCTTGCAACGCTGGCGCCGCGACCCGGTGGTCGCCGTGCAGGCGCTGCTGTTCCCGACGCTGCTGCTGCTGGTGTACAAATTGCTTATCGGCAAGGCCGTGCTCACGGTGACGGGGCACGACAGCGTGTACGGTCTGGTCCCGATGTGCGCGGTCGCGGGCGCGATCTTCGGGACTGTGGGCGTCGGCGTGGCGCTCCCGGCCGAACGGGAGTCGGGGCTGCTGGCGAGGTTGTGGGTGCAGCCGGTGCATCGGGCAAGCGCTCTGGCCGGCCGACTCGTCGCCGAAGCCGCCCGCACCACCACCTCCGCTGTTGTGCTCACTGTCTTCGGAATCGCCCTGGGCCTGAGGTTCAGCCACGGCTGGGTCAGCGCGCTCACCTTTGTGCTGCTGCCCGTGGCGATTTCGGCCGGCATGGCGACGGTGGTGATTGCGATCGCCGTTCGCGCGGACGGCAAGGCGATGGTGACCTGGCTGGGCGCCGGCTGCGTCGTGTTGTTGTTCCTCAACACCGGGGTCGCGCCCGCCGAGAAGTTTCCGGGCTGGCTACAACCCGTGGTGCGTTTCCAGCCGATGTCGCCGACGATCGAGGCGATGCGAGCGCTGGCGGGTGGCGGGCCGGTGCTGCGGCCGTTGTGGCAGGTGGCCCTGTGGGCCGCCGCGCTGGTCGTGGTATTCGCGCCCGCGGCCATCCGCGGTTATCGCGCCGCGGCCGAAGCGGGGTGCTAGTGGGACGGCTCGGGCTGCTGGACCAGGCTGCTTTCCTGCGGCTGCGCGCCACCGGTCAGGGCAGCGCGGCGCAATGCACGTGGCTCTACGACCGCGACGTCAACGTCGACGAATTGCGAGCCTTCACCGACCATCTGAGTGCCGGCCTACTTGGGCGGCGGATCGAACGGTCGCCGTTGCCGTTCGGCCGGCATCGGTGGGTCCTCGGCGGCCGCCCGCCCCCCGTCGCGGTGGAGCCGGCCCGGCCCCGGTGGGAGCTCGGTGCGTGGGTCGAACAGCGCGCGCAGGTGCCCGTCGACCCCGAGCATGGCCCGGCCTTCCATCTGGGCGTGTTGCCGCTCGACGACGGCGGCGCGGCGGTGACCCTGGTCGCCTCGCACTGCGTCGTCGACGGGCTCGCCTTCGTGCAGGCCATCACCGAGGGTGTCAAGAAGGAGCGCCGCAACCTCGGCTACCCGCTGCCCGGCTCGCGGACCAGGTGGCGCGCGGTGGCCGAGGATCTCGCCGAAGCCCTGCTGTCCCTGCCGACGGTGCTCCGCGCGCTCCTGGCGACCTTGGTGATCGTGTTCAACGCCAGTCCTGCCAAGGTCCCGCGGTCGACACGTAAGGCATTGGCGCACAATGCCGTTGACGATGTAGCGATCACCCTGCCGGCGGTCACGCTGCAGACCGACAATGCGGCCTGGGAAGCGCGTGCGCGCAGCCTGGACGGAAGCAGCAACGCGCTTTTCGTCGCGTTCGCGGCCCGCCTCGCCGATCGCGCGGGCCGGGTGCTCGCCGACGGACACACCGCGACCATCGTGCTGCCGGTGAGTGAGCGCACCTCGGCCGACGACGACCGTGCCAACGCGTTGACCTCGATCACCCTGGCCGTCGACGCACGCGCGGTCGCCACCGAGCTCGGCGGCGTGCGCTCCGACCTCAAGGGCGCGTTGAGCGCGCTGCGGCAGCAGCCCAACGCGATGCTCGCCGGCCTGCCGCTCGTGCCGTTCACTCCGCGATGGCTGGTCCGGCGCGCCGAGGACATCGCGATGTCAGTTGACCAATTGCCGGTGGGCTGCTCCAATCTCGGCGTCATCGACACGGCGGTGGGCCGCATCGACGGAGCGGACGCCACCGAGATCGCCATCCGGCTCGTCGAGCAGGGCGCCACCCGCCGTCGGGTCGAAGAGGCCGGCGGCCAGTTGTTCTGCGCCACCGGCAAGGTCGGCGACGCGCGGTTCCTCACCGTGGCCGCCTACCACGAGGGCGCCGAGAACACCGCGGCGGCCGCGCGTGAGCTCGCCTGCGGAGCGCTCGCCGACCTGGGCCTGCGCGCCGACAGCGGCTACGAGGGCCAGCCTTGAGGGTGGGGCTGAGCCCCGCACCGGCGGACCGCACGCGCCGACGCCGGCATGTCTGGGCAGCGGGGTGCATCGCTGCCTGGTCGTTGACGGTGTTGTGGTGCGCCGTCGCCGTTGTGCCACTGGACGTCTACTGGATGTCCTACTACGCGGCCGACTACGCGCACGGCTTTGTGCGGCGGGGCCTCGCCGGTGAAGTCGCCGGGCTGATCCCCGGCCACTATTTCGGGGTCACTCTCGGTCTCAGGTGGCTGTCGACGGTCGCCTGCTTGTCGGGCTTGGTGACACTCGCCTGGCTGGTGCTGGGCCGCCGCCCGTGGTCGGAACGCCGGATGCTGGTCGCGCTGCTGATCCCCTTGCTGCCCTTTGGCGTTCCCTTCGCCGCCTATTCGGCACGCCCGGACCTGTTTGGCGGTGCCGCGCTGGCTTTCTTCGCAGCGGCGCTGTCGTTCGCACGGTCGGGTGCCGCGGCAACGGCATGCTGCGCCGCGTACGGCGTCACGACAGCCGCGCTCACTCTGGTGCACGAGGCGGTGGGTTTGCAGTTCGCGCTCGGGGCCGTGCTGGTGACCGTCGTCGTCGGAGGTCCGCTGCGGACGGCCCCGGGCCGGGGTGTGCTACTGGCGGTCCTGCCAGGTGCCGGCACCGCGACCGGCGTGGCGGTGTTCGGCCGCCACGACGTCGCCGCCCAATTGTGTTCAGCGGTGCCGCATCACACGCTGCCCAACCCGTTCGCCACCGTCACCTCACCCGGCACGTTGCTGCGCTTCGTCATCGATGGGCGGCCCCGTCAGACCGATTATCACGACTGGGTCTGCCGTAACGTCCTGCCGAGCTTCGACCACAGCATCGTCGACGCGATTCACAGCGTCGGCCACATCGGTCCCGTCGGGCTCACCATGTCCTTCGTGTTCGGCGCCGCCGCGGTCGCGGTCACGTTGTGGGGAGTCAGCGCGGTGTCCGGCGTTCCCGTGCGAGCCTTCACCGAGGCGCTACGCGGGCGCGCCGCCTGGGTGCTTGTGGGGCTGGCGTTGATCGTTCCGGTCTTCCTCACCGGTTACGACTGGACGCGTTGGCTGACCATCGTCGCCTTCGACGTCGGGGTTGCGTTCCTGCCCTTCGCCGCCCGCCGACCGGAAATCGACCAGGACCTCTCACCGAAAGCGTTGCGAGCGTTCAGGTTCCTGGCCGTCGGGTTGGCGCTGATCCCGATCGGCGCCGTCCCCGGCTTCGGCGGGCCGCTGATGGTATGACCGCGCTCGCGTCACGGGCTGGCGGCCGCCCGGATGAGCCTCAATTTCTCGAGCACCACGCAGTCCTGATGGTGTGATGTAGAACACACCTCAGTACGGTTGTTGCGTACGTCACATCGGTGCGATTTCATAGATCCATGGTTCGTTCGAGCAAGGTCGCCGTCGCGCCTCGTGCCGGCGCCGCAGTGCACTCGCACCGACTACTCGTCGCGTTGTTGACCGTCACCGTCTTCATCGCTTCGATCGTGGGCGTCGTCGCCGCCGCGACCATGGGTCAGCACACCGCGGCGCTCGTCATCGCGCTGGTGGCGGGGGGAAGTTTTTCGGCCGCCGCCCTGTGCTAGCGGCACCCGCGTCGGTCCCTGGCACACGCGGTGCCCACTTGTTGGTGGGTCGGCAGCGCTGAACTGATCAACGCCAGCTCGGCCGTACTTGCGTCCGCGGTGGTGACCCGGCGGCCGGGACGTCAATGGCGAGGTGTCAGTCGCACGGTGAGGCGTGAGCCGTCGAGTGTCAGAGGCAACGGTTTGTTCGGGTGGAGTTGATTCCCGGTCACCGCCGGGGTGCGCTCGCTGAGTATCGCCGTTAACACGACGGCTCCGAGTCGCAGCGCAAGGTCGGCGCCGGGACAACCTTGCGGACCGTGACTGAAGAAGTTGAATGACCACGAGTGGGCAGCCGGTCCCTCGGTCCACGCGCTGGGATTGAATCGGTCCGCCGCGGGCCACCGGTCGGTGTCGCGGTGGTTGAAGCTGTTGACGATCATGACGTGTGTCGCTTGCGGAACTGTCGTGCCGCCCCATTCGGTGGCCCGGGTCAGTGTCCTCGCCAGTGCCGGCGTGCTGGGCCATAGGCGCATCGCCTCGGAGAGGCAGCCGAAAAGGTAGTCGCGGCTTTGCTTCTCGTCGACTTCCCGCTGCGCCTCGGAAAGGGCGGCGGGATGAGCGGCAAGCACCGCCAAACAACGCCAGAGGTTGATTGCCAGGGTGTCGCCCATCGCGAACATCCAGTGGATGACCTGATGGGTCGGATGAGTGATGTCGGTGGCGGGCGCGGCGTGAAACTGCCCGACCAGGCTGTG
Source organism: Mycobacterium sp. E1214 (assembly GCF_001666755.1). Lineage (GTDB taxonomy): Bacteria > Actinomycetota > Actinomycetes > Mycobacteriales > Mycobacteriaceae > Mycobacterium. The sequence goes on from NZ_LZJC01000158.1 coordinate 26,530, forward strand.
AGCTTCCGCGGCGAGAACGTAGCGGTCCAGCGACGCCAGGAAGGTCGCGAAAAGCTTGGTGTCCCCCTTGCCGGGTGGGTTGGCTTTGGCCATCAGCCTCACCAGTTGCGCCGATATCTGCGTGTCGTCGGCTGCGCTGTCGCCGAGGATCATTCGCCGCGCGATGCGTTGTATCGCCGCGTGGAACTGTGGCCAACCGAGCCTGTCGGGAAGCGCGCGGGCCTCTTCGTCGGCGACGGTGTTGCATCGGTCGGTGATCGCGCCGGCGCCGGTGGCGTGTGCGAGGACGGCGTCGGTGAACCGGCGCCGGTCAGACCAGTGGTCGCCTCGGGAAATCGTGAGGGCGTGCGGCTGAAACCTTTTCATGCCGGACAGTTTGGGTTCGGGGTCGGAGGCGAACGGCTCCGGCGCCTGCGAGAGAACGAAGCGGATCTGATCGGGACCGAAGACGAGCAATGTCGGGCGGCTTCCGACGTTCACCCACAGCGGACCGTCGCCGTAGCGACGATGCAACGCGGCGAGCAGTCGGTGCGCGCGCCGGGGCACACCGGCTCGGTTCAGCGCGGCGGTCACTGCGGGCCGGCGGCTGAAGAGGCCCTCCGCCACATTGGGCAGTCCCACCAGCGCGGTGAAGCGCAAACTTTCAACGGTGGTGGCGTGTGGGAAGTCGACTGCGCGGTTAGTCATCGTTTCCTCAAAGTGTCGCGGCCGTCGTCGTGCCCCGCTGCGTTGAGCACCGTCGCGAGGTGGCCGAGGAGGGCGTGTCGTGCGGGGCGGGCTTCGGGTACCGGCAGGAGCGGGTAGACGTGTATGGCCCCCCGTTGTTCGTGGTAGCTGATGCGCTCGCTCGTGCTGCTCTCGCGCAACCGGCGGCAGTCGGCGACGAAGATGTCGCGGTCGCCGATGTAGAGGTCGATCGGCGGAAGGCCGTGCAGCTCACCGAAAATGGGGCTGACTCGGTGGTCGGCCAACGACAGGTCTTTCGCCCAGACGCGGCCGCATTCACGCAGTCCCGGTGCGGCGAGCCAGGGGTCGCGCTTCCCGATGGTGTCAACGGCGGGATTGGTCAGGGCGATGTCGAGCCAGGGGCTGATCAGTGTGAGTCCGAGCAGTGGGGTCGCCGCGTCGCCGATGATCGTTTGGGCGGCTGCCAGCGCTAGGCCTGCGCCGGAGGAGTCGCCGGCCAGGTAAATCGGCCCGGACTGCGCGGCTCGGCCGGTCACGCTGCGGAGGAAGTCGATCGCTTCCTCAGCGCAGTGCTGGGGCGCGAGCCCGTAGAGCGGCACGTGTACGGGGCGTCGCGTGGCTTCGGCGATACCGCAGATCAGTTTCCAATGCGCGCGTTCGATTTGGTTGACGTAGGCGCCGCCATGGACATACACCACCGAGGGGCCGTCGGCAGACATCGGCTGTAGGCTCGAGAACCGCACCGTGTAGCAACGGAATCCGTCGATGGTGTCGTAGGTCAGCTGGAAGCGAGTCGACGCGGCGAGTTGCGAGGGTGGTTCGCCGCTGCGCTTGGGGCGGTTGAGGTAGGCACGCGCGCTTCGGGCTGTTGCGTAGGTACGGGGTCTGCGAACGAGGCGCCCGTAGGTCGCGATGGCCCGCATCTGCCACGACATGCGTCCGCTTATCGCGCCCGCGGCGTCACCGGGTGACCGCAATCTTGAACACGGCGCTGGTGATCGATCCAAAGGCGTTGTTGCCGCCGATAAATAGCCGTTTGGTGTCGTAGCCGGCGACGTCTTTCATATTCTGGCCGCCGAAGCGGGCGGCGGCGGCACCGTCGGGGAGGACGACCTCGATGCCGAGCAGCCCGTGGCGCACGGCGAGGCGTTCCTCGCCCGTCGCGTGGGCGATCAATTCGCCGACGGTGCGTTCGGTGCCTTCCGTGGGGATGGCGGGGCAGGCGACGCCTCGCTCGGCGAGCGTGCGCGACAGTTCACCGAGGGTGACCGCGGCGCCGACCACGAGGTTCAGGTTGCCGGTGTTGACCTCGACCGTGGTGTCGCCGCCGTCGACCGGCACCGCGGAAGCGGGCTGGTGTTCCAGCGCAGCTCGGACTGCGGCCTCGAACTCGGGCAGTGCGGGCTCTTCCGACGACGCGTCGGGCAGCATGATGCCGGGATTGAAGCGTTGCGCAGGATCGAAGACCTTCTTGATGACGCGCTGGGCGGCGATCTCCACCGGGGTGAAACGCTTGGTCATGAACTGTATTTTCTCGGTGCCCACGCCATGCTCGCCGGTGATCGTGCCGCCGAGTTTTAATGCTGCTTCGATGATTTCGTTGTTGGCGGCCTCCAGGGCGGCGGCCGCGTTGGGGTTGTCCTTGTCGTAGAAAGTGGTCGGGTGCAGGTCACCGTCGCCGGCATGCCCGGTCACCGCGATGAACAGCAGCGCGTCGGAGTGCCGCTTGGCGGCATCCTGGATTGCCTGCTGCATCTCGGGGATGTGTTGGCGGGGAACGGTGACGTCGCCGATGAAAAAGCCCTTGCCGCTATGCACGACGGCGTCTGGGGCGTGCAGGCGGCCGTACCACAGCTTGGCGCGGGCATCGTCGTCGTCGGCGCGGCGCACCTCGACGGCGTGCCGGCGCAGGACTTGGTCGACGATCTGGGCATCGCGGTCGACCTCGTCGGCGGCGCCATCGACGTCGATGAGCACGATCGCGTCGGCGTCGGTGGGATAGCCGGTGTCGGTGAACTGCTGCAGACCGGCGATGCCGACACGGTCCAGCCATTCGACCGCTGCGGGCACGGTCCCGGTCTGGATGATCGCGGCGATGGTTTCGGCCGCCTCCCGGGCTGTGGTGAAACTTCCCATCAGGCTGCGGGTGACTGGGGGGATCGGCCGCAGCGACAAGGTGGCCTCGACGAGGATGGCCAGGGTGCCTTCCGACCCGATGAGCACACCCAGCAGGTCCGGGCCGTCGTCGTCGGCGCTGAACCGGGCTACCGAACCGTCGGCGAGTACCGCTTCAACGGCGAGCACGTGGTTGTAGGTGACGCCGTATTTGAGAGCGTGTGGGCCGCCCGCGTTTTCGATGATGTTGCCGCCGATCGTCGCCAGGTGCGCCGACACGGGGTCCGGCGAGAACACCAGCTTGTGTGGGGCTAGCTGCTCCTGCAGGTCGTAATTGATGACGCCGGGCTGGACTCGGGCCGTGCGGGCCGACGGATCGATTTCGAGAATCTGATTCATCTTCGTCAGATCGATCACCGCGCGGTCGGCACCGGCCATGACTCCGGCGCTGCAGTTCGACGCGCCGCCACGCGTGACCAGCGAGATATTGTGTTGGGCGGCAATTTTGACGATCGCGACGACATCGTCGCGGGTGTGTGGGCGCAGCACCAGCCCCGGCTGCTGACCGAAACCCCAATAGTCGCGCCCATTTTCGGCCAGGGTCGCCGCATCGGTGGCCACTGCGTCGGGGCCGCCGAGCGCCGAGGTGAATGCCGAGACAATCGCTTCTTCCATCGAATACTCCTAGCTGCCGAATCCGCCCGACACGGGCGTGGTGCGCGCGTTGATCAACGTCGGTCGGTCGCGGTCGGCGATGCCGGCCCGGACCATCTCATAGACGTCGTCGCTGCTGGTCGCTTCGTGAGCGTCGACACCGTAGCTGGCTGCGGTCCCGACGATGTCGAGGCCGGGGATGTCGAGGCCGGGGACATGCGGAGTTTTCTCCCACACACCGAACTCCTTGACCACGCCATACTCGGCGTTGGAAGCCACGACAACGGTGATGGGGATCCGGTATCGCGCCGCGCTCCATAGTGCGGTGATCGCGTAATGCATTGAACCATCGCCCATCAACGCCACGACCGGTCGGTCGGGAGCTGCGATCTGCGCTCCGACGGATGCGGGCAGGCCCCAGCCGAGCCCGCCCCCGGCGGCGGACAGATGTGACAGCGGGTGGCCCGGGCGGATGCTTTCGGTGAGGGGAATTTCGTTGCTGCCCGCTTCGCTGACCCATAGCGTGTCCTCGGGTGCGGCGTGGGCAACGGCCGTCCACAGGTTCGCGGGCTTGAGGGGCACGTGCTCCGATACCCGTTCGGGGACCGCGGCGCGCGGGGCGGGAGCGGGGCGCTGCGTGGGTTTCACCGCCGCGGCCAACGCGCTTGCCGCAGTGCGGACGTCGGCGACGATCGCGTCCCCGACGGGAGCGCGCGCGGCCTCGTCGGGATCGTTGGTGATGTGGATCAGGCTTGCACCCTGCGGCAGGTAGGGCCCAGGCACCAGCGGGTAGTAGCGGAACACCGAGGTTCCGATCGCGAGGATCAGATCGTGGCCGGCGAGGATCTGCGAGATCCAGCCGGCGCCGGGAGGCAGAGCTCCGTGGTAGAGGCGGTGATTTTCGGGGAAGCCGCTCCAGCCGGTCAGCGGCGCCGTGAAGACAGGCGCTTGCGTGCGTTCGGCCAACTCGACGACCGCCTCGTAGGCGTCATAGCGGTCGATATCGCCGCCGACGACGATCGCCGGTGATTTGGCGGCATCCAACCGCGCACCGAGTTGCTCGGCCAGGTCGGTCGGAAAACCGGCGGCGTGGATCACGGTGCGCTCGCGCACCACCTTGCTGTCGTCGAGCTGTTCCGCCGTGAGCTCGATCGGCATGTCGTCCATCGGCAACGAGACGAATACCGGTCCCATCGGCGGGGTCGTCGCCAGGTGGATCGCGCGGGCCAGCACGGCCGGTGATTCGCTGGCAATCGCTGGCTCAGCCGCCCATTTGATGAACGGCTTAGGCGTGGTGGTGGCTTCGTGGTTGGTCAGCAAACAGTACTGATTTTGCATGTTGCGGCGCTGATTGCCTGCCGTGATGATCAGCGGTGTCTTGTTCACGTAGGCGTTGTAGATCTGACCTTGCGCGTTACCCATTCCTGGAGCGGTGTGCAGGTTGACCACGGCCGGACGACGAGTGATTTGGGCGTAGGCGTCGGCCATCCCGACCGGGATCATTTCTTGCAGTCCGAGAAAATACCGGAAGTCGTCGGGAAAGTCTTGCAGCAGAGCCAATTCGGAGGATCCGGGGTTACCGAACCAGGTGGTGAGATTGTGTGAGCGGAAAAGATCAAGGATGGCGTCGCGCACTGTTGTCACTAGTGGTCATCGCTTTCGTGTGAAGTTTGTGCAAGGAGTTACTCGAGCTCACCGGGCACGGGGTTCAGAGCCCAGTTCAAGGCGAAGTCAGCGACTTCTTCCCACCCCGGTGCGCCACAGGTGAAGTGGTCGCGCTCGGGGAACAGTTTGTAGGCGGTGATCGCGGCCGAGTGTTTGGCGTTCTTCATGTAGTTCTCGTGCTGGACCGCGGGCGGCAAGATGTGGTCCCGGCCGCCGGCGATGAACAGCAGGGGGCCGCGGTCGTCGTTGGCGAAGTTGTAGGTGGTGGCGGCGTGGTGCGTGACGTTGGCCAGTCCTCCCTGAAACAAGATCCGCGCGGGCACCGGAACCGCGTAGCGCTCATAGGCGACTTGCGAATCCGCTTGCGCGAGTGTGTTGGTGAACGCGTAATGAAATTGCTCCGCTGTGATAGGCACCGCACGGTGCAGGTTGGCGGGGTTTCTCAATACCGGGAATGTAGCTCGGATCTCGCTGAACGGCAGCGCTTTGATGCCTTTGACGGCGGCACCGTCGATCGACACCCCGACTCGCCCATAACCGGCGTCGAGCAGGAGTTGCACGAAGGTGCCGCCGAACGAATGTCCCATCAGGATCGGCGGTTCGGTGAGTTCTTCGATGAGCTCGGCGAGGTGATCGAAGACATCCCGCACCCCGAGATCGGCCAGCGGTGCGGCATCGTTACGCAACGCGGTGACTCCGGCCGGGCCGGGAGCAACACCCGGGTAGCCCGGCGTCAAGACGGTGAATCCCCGGGCGCGGTAACGCGCGACCCAGTCCTCCCACGCCAGCGGCGTCATCCACAGGCCGTGCACCAAGACGATGGTCCGATCCGAGGCGGTGTTCATGACAAGAAGCGTCGCCGCTCGGTGTGGCCAGCACAATGAACGGCAGCCCAAATTCGCCATCGCGAACCCTGTGCCAGGGCACAGGGCGGCGTGGCGCTTTACGATCCGATACATGTTGCAACAGCGACCGCTGACAGTGTTGTCCGACCGCGTCCGTCAGCAGTCGCCCGCGATCGTGTCGAAGGTCCTCACCCGCCTCCGGAGCGAAGTTCCGGACTACCTCCCGGACGACGTCGACAGCGGTGAAACCGTGCACGACAACATCGCCGACTACCTCGACGAAATGCTCGACTGGATCGATCGTGGCGCCGAACCTGGCCACTCCAGCTTCGACGCCGCGATTCGTCACCGCGCCAGCCAAGGTCTGTCGTTGTCCAGCTTGCTGCACGCCTACCGCCTTGGTGCCGCCACCATCTGGGACGAGCTCGCCCGACTGGCGGAGACCGACGAAATCGACAAGGAAGCGTTGATCGCGGCGACACCATCGATCTTCGCCTGGATGAACACCAATTCGCTTCGCGCGCACGCCGTTTTCCGCGAGATCGAGATCCGCGACGCTCGGCGCAACGAGCAGGTCCGAGCGGCCCTGCTCGATACGGTGTTGTTCAACGAATCCAGCATCGGCGCGCAGTTCTGGGACGCGGTCGCCGCCCTGGGCCTCCCCCGGACCGGCCAGCTGACAGTCATCTCGGCGACCAGCGCCGAGAACACGTCGATCGGGGACCCGCCTCCCGACATCGAGACGCTGATCTCTTCACACGCCGCCGTCCAGGACGCGTGGTTTCGCCTTACGACCAGTTCGCAGATCGGCGTCGTGTCGCTTCGACGGAATCGCGCCGATGCGCTGGACAGCATCGCTGACAGCATCTGCTCAAAAATTCCGGTGTTGATCGGTCTCAGCAGCTCGTTCAGCACAGTCGCCGAGTGCTCGAAGGCCCGCGCCCAAGCGCAGGTCGCGATGGCGGCCTCGTCCGACGGCCGACCAACCACGCGCTACGACCGCGACGTGTTACCCGTGCTGCTCGCCAGCTCGCCCGACGCCGCCGCGGCCGTCGTGGCGGCCACCCTGGGACCGGTGCTCGAGCTCGCACCTGAGAGAGCCGAGCCACTCATCGCCACTGTCCGTACCTGGTTGCGACTGGGCCAATCCGTCGCGGCCACGGCAGATGAAATGCATTGTCATCGCAACACCGTCAACTATCGGCTGCGGCGGTTCGCCGAACTCACCCGTCGACCATTGACCGACACCTTTTGGCTGGCTCAAGTGGCCGTGGCGCTGGAAGCTGCCCGCAATCGCAGGTGACGGCGGCCGCGCCACCCCGCTGGTTTGGCCCGAGGCTGCGCCGTCGGCGGTGAACCCGGACCGCCACCGCACAGCATGCTCGGCTTCCCGGCGGCAGCACCGCAGCTCGCGATCAGCCTCTCGACATGCGCCAGCAAATTAGGCGGCCTATTTTTACTGTGTGCAATATTCTGCTTCCGAGCGATGGTCGCGCCTGACGGATCGGGAGGAAGCTTGTCGCTGACACGGCGAAGATCCCCAGTGGTCGTGTGGGCGTCTTTGGGGTTGCTCGCGGTCGCACTGGCTCCGTTCGGCGCGAGCGATGGGGGTCACGCGGTCATCGGCTCGATCAGTTGCGTGATCGCCAGCATGTTCGCCACCGCCGCTTCGGCGCTGGCGGCGCAGCGGTCACGCGGTCGCCAACGCCTCGCCTGGGCCTTGATGGCAGTCGGGCTGCTCGGCTGGACCGCGGGCCAGACGGCCTACTGCTGGGCCACTGTCACCGGCGGCCATCCGGCTGCGGGCCTATCCGCGGCCAACTTCGGATACGTGGTTCTGCCCCTGCTGGGGCTGGCAACCGCGGCCGCCATCCCCAGCAGGGATGACTCCTGTTTTGGCGCCGGGCTGCTGATCGACGGCATCCTGATCGCGGCGTCGTTCTTGGTCATCCTGGACATCATGGCGCTGGGTCGAGTGGGCCAGCTTATCGCCACCGCCACCGCCAGCTATTGGGGCCTGGCGGTGACCACCTACATCGTGGTGCGCAAATCCGAGCCCAGCCGCCAACTTTCGCCGACGCTCATCATGGTCGGATGGGCGAGCATCGGTGCGGCCGGAACGCTGCATGTCTGGTGCGATGACGACCCGGGCAACACCCCCGACGGGCTGGTGATGTTGGGCTGGACCGTCGGTGTCTACTTCATCGCGTTGTCCGCCACCGCTTCCCGGCCGGGCCCCGACCTCGACCTGGGCATCTCCCAACCCTCCTCGAAGGCAGCGCTGTGGCTGCCCTACTTGCCGGTCCTGCTCGCCATTGTCGTTGGTGCGGCGCATTTTTGGCCGTCGTACTGGCGGGAAGCTTTCGTATTCGCGGTGTGCGTGTCACTGTTCTTGATCACACTCGTACGTCAGATCTTCCTGCTCGACCGCAAGCAACGCCTGCTCGTGTCGGTGTCCGAAGCGGCACTGCACGACCCGCTCACCGGGCTGGCGAACCGTCGGCTGCTCCACGACCGCCTGACCCACGCGCTGCGCCAACACGCCCGCTACGGCGTGCCGGTCAGCCTGCTCGCAGTGAGCATCGACGATTTCAAGCTGGTCAACAACACGCTCGGTTATGCCGTGGGTGACGAGTTGCTGCGCAGCGTCGGCCAGCGGATCGAGGCGGCCGTCGACCACACACATACCGTTGCCCGCATGGGCGGTGACGACTTCGCCATTCTGGTGCAGGACCGCCCGGAGGTGGCGTGCCAGATCGCCGACGATCTGGCACGCGCCTTCGACGACCCGATCGCCGTCGACGATCACCGTTTGGACGTGCGGCTGAGCATCGGCGTGGCGTCGGCAGGGTCCGACTCGGTCGCCTGCCGCGTGCCCGGCGAGATCCTCAAAGAGGCCGACACCGCGCGGTCCTACGCCCAGCTGGCCGGCACGACCAACATGCGCATGTTCACCGCGGGGATGAGCGACGCGTCCGGCCAGCCGCCGGCTCACGATACCGCGTTCGCCCGCCTGCAATTGCTCGGCGAATTGCGCCGCGCCATCGAAAGTGCTTCGCTGAGCATCCTTTACCAGCCCAAGTTCGACCTGAGGACCGGGCTCGTTACCGGGGCGGAGGCCCTGGTGCGTTGGCACCACCCGAATTTTGGGATGCTCGAGCCAGCCCGCTTCCTGCCCTTGGTGCGCGAGCACGGGTTGATGCACGCGCTCACCGATCTTGTTCTGGCGACGGCGATCTCGGACGCCGCCGGTTGGCACGCCCTAGACGCGGCGATCCCGGTCGCCATCAACCTCGGAGCACCGTCGCTCAACAGCGACGCGCTGCCCGACCAGATCATGTCGTTACTCACCGCCAACAAGCTATCGCCGAGTTCTCTCACCATCGAGATCACCGAAGATTTGTTGGTGGCCGATCTCACGAAGGCGCGCCAGGTGCTCGACCGCCTGCGCGCCGCCGGGATACGCGTGGCCATCGACGACTTCGGCAGTGGTTACGGCAGCCTGACGTATCTGCGGGAGCTCCCCATCGACGACGTCAAACTCGATCGGGCGTTCGTTGCGCCGATCTTGCGCGACCACCGCGCCGCCACCATCGCACGGTCCGTCATCGAGTTGGCACGCGCCTTCGGCATCACCAGCGTGGCGGAAGGCGTCGAGGATCACGCCACGGTGCAACGGCTGCGCGACTACGGCTGCGATGCCGTGCAGGGAAATTTGTTGTGTCATCCACTGCCGGCAGCGGACATTCCGCTCGTACCGCCGAACGGCACGCTGGCGGCCGGTTAGGGCTCAGATCGACGCTCTCAACGCTTCTTTCGGGCGGCCGCGGCAGTCGGTGCTCGCACCGCGGGCAGGATCAGGGTGTCGATGACCTGCCGCACGAAGTGCGCGTCAACCGGTTGACCGGTGATGACGCGCATCAACGCCATCGCGGTCAGCACGTCGCCAACCAGCGACCAATCGCGCGACGCGGAGATCTCGCCACGGTCACCGGCCTGGGTGAGGACCACGGACAGGATTCGCCGTCCCTTGAACAGCAGCAGGTCCCCGAGGGCCGAGGCGAGTTGAGGGTCGTGAGCGGCTTCCATCGCGACCCGTAGAACGAGGTCGTTCGTGATCAGCGAATCGTCGTTGCGTTTGGCGCGCTCGACGATGACGTCGAGGTCCCCGGTCAGGCTGCCCGTGTCGGGGGCGTCGTTGCTCAACAGGTCGGGCCGCCAGTACACGAGCGCGTCGGTCATCAGCGCGGCCTTCGAGGACCACCGTCGGTAGATCGCCGCCTTGCCCACACCCGCCCGCGCGGCGATGTCGTTCATGTTGGCGGCGTCGTAACCATGCTCGGCCAGGGCCGCCAGCGCGGCGTCCAATATCGCGGGGTCGCGCGAGCGGTCCAGCCGCCCGTCGGTGCGCTGCCGAAGCTTCGATTCCGGTTCCGCCATGCCCCCAGGCCCGTCGACTGCCAACACTGCTGTCGACAGCTTGGCAGAACAGCGGGCCAGATTCACGTTGCCGCGAGCTGTGGGATGGGCGCGGTGTGCGCGTCACCGGCGGTGGACGCCTTGCGGGTCAGGCGGATCGTATTGATCGGCCACCAGAACCAGTGCCCCAGCGCCGCCGCGATCGACGGCGTCATGAAGGACCGCACGATGAGCGTGTCCACCAACAGGCCCAGTCCGATGGTGGTTCCCAGTTCACCGATCACGCGCAGCTGGCTGACGATCATGGACATCATGGTGAAGGCGAACACCAGCCCGGCGGCGGTGACGACCCGGCCCGAGGCGCCCATGCCACGGATGATGCCGGTGTGGAGGCCGGCGTGAATCTCCTCCTTGAGCCGCGAGACGAGGAGCAGGTTGTAGTCCGAACCCACCGCGAGCAAGATGATCACCGACAGCGGCAGGACAATCCATTGCAGGCCAAGGCCGACGATGTCCTGCCATAACAGCACCGACAGGCCGCACGCCGTGCCGAGCGAGGCGGCCACAGTGCCGACGATGACCAGCGCCGCGACGACACTGCGGGTGATGACCAGCATGATCGCGAAGATGAGGATCATGCACGAGATGCCCGCCACCAGTAGGTCGATGATGACGCCCTTCTGCATGTCGCTGTACATCGAGGCGGTGCCGGCCAGGTAGACCTTCGAGCTCTCCAGCGGAGTGCCCTTGATGGCGTCGGCGACCGCGTCCCTGATGCCCGCCACGTGTTTGATGCCCTCCACCGAGGCCGGATCGCCTTGGTGGGTGATGATGAACCGGACGGCCGTGCCGTCGGGCGACACGAACATTTTCAAGCCGCGTTCGAAGTCGGGGTTTTTGAAGACTTCCGGTGGCAGGTAGAACGAGTCATCGTTCTTGGCTTCGTCGAAGTACTGCCCCATCAAAGTTGAGCCCTGCGCCCCCTCCTGCTGGTGCGCCTGGATACCCGCCATCGTGCTGTGGGTCGACAGCATGAAGTTGCGCATGGTCTTCATCGAGTCGATCGTTTTCGGGAGATCGGCCAGCAGCTGGGGCATCAACCGATCCAAATGGTCGAGATCGACGGTGAGCCCGGAGATCTGGTCGGCAAGCTCGTCGATACCGTCGAGCGTGTCGAATATCGAGCGCAACGACCAGCACACCGGGATGTCGAAACAGTGCTTCTCCCAATAGAAGTAGCTTCTGATGGGCCGGAAGAAATCGTCGAAATCGGAGATGTGGTCCCGCAGTTCGTTGGTCGTATCCACCATTTGATGCGTCCTGCCGACCATGCTGTGCGTCGTCGCCGTCAGATCTTTCATGACGCCGTACATGTGTTCCATGGTGGCGATGGTCTTACCCAGCTCGTCGGCCTGCTCGAGCATGTTGGCCATGGTGTCATTCATGAACTTGGCCGTTTGCAGCGTGCCCGAATTCTGCATCGCGATCTGAAACGGGATGGAGCTGTGCTCGATAGGCGCACCCAGTGGTCTGGTGATGGTCTGCACGCGTTCGATACCGCGAAGGTGAAAGACGCTCTTGGCGATGCGGTCGATGACCAACATGTCGGCCGGGTCGCGCAGGTCGTGGTCGGATTCGACCATCAGCAGCTCCGGGTTCATCCGTGCCTGCGAGAAGTGCCGTTCGGCCGCCGTCATCGCGACGTTGGCGGCCATGTTGTCGGGCGTGAACTTCTGGTCGTCGTAGTTCGGCACGTAGGTCAACAGGCTGATGAAGCCGATGACGGCGATCGCCGCGGTTACCACGATGATCGGCTTGGGCCAGCGCACCACGGCCGTCCCGACTTTGCGCCAACCGCGGACATCGATGGGACGCTTGGGATCGAAAAGGCCGAAGCGCGAGCCGATCGCCAGCACCGCCGGCGCCAGCGTTAGCGCGGCGAAGACGATGACCAACAGCGCGATGGCGCACGGCAGGCCCATGGTCTGGAAGTACGGCAGCCGGCACGCCGTCAGGCACAGACAGGCGCCCGCGATCGTCAGGCCCGAGCCCAGGATGACGTGCGAGACGCCGTGATAGGCCGTGTAGAACGCCTGCTCGCGATCCTGGCCGAGCGACCGCGCCTCGTGGTAGCGGCCCAGCAGGAAGATGACGTAGTCGGTCCCCGCGGCGATGCTGAGCATGGTGACCATGCTGACGGCGTACGGGGTCAGGCCGATGATGTTGAGGTTACCCGCCGTTCCCGTGATCCCCTGCGCCGCAAACAATTCGATGCCGATCACGAGCAGGCACAGCACCGTGGTCACGATCGACCGGTAAACCAGCAGCAGCATCACCAAGATGACGATGATGGAGACCAACGCCATCGTCGCCATGCTTTTGTGGCCGACGAGGCTGGTGTCGGCGTTGAGCACGGTATTGCCGGCCACATAGGCCCTCACTCCCGGCGGCGCCGGTGTCTGGGCGACGATTGTGCGCACCGCGGCGACGGATTCGTGGCTGGGGGTGGTGCCCTGCGCACCGTTGAGGAAGACCTGGACGTACGCCGCCTTGCCGTCGGGGCTCTGCGAGCCGGCGGCGGTCAGCGGGTCACCCCAGAAGTCCTGGACGTTCTGCACATGCTCACGGTCGTTTTTGAGCTTGCTGACGATGTGGTTGTAGAAGTCGTGCGCGCTGTCGCCGAGTTTGTCCTTGCCCTCGAGCACCACCATCGCCGACGAGTCGGTATTGAACTCCTTGAACTTTTCACCGATGTGCATCATCGACTTGAACGCCGGGGCGTCCTGCGGGGTCATCGGCACCGAGTGCTGATCGGCGACCGTATCCAGGGGCGGTGACAGGACGCCCAGGGCCACGGCGATGAACGCCCACCCCAAGACGATCGGCACCGCGAGGATGCGGATGAGTCGAGGAATCAGCGCAGGGCGGGGCGCCGCGTGCAGGTTGCTCATACGGATTTCACCAAGCAGTAAATAAACGGTTGGTAGTCATCGGTTTTGCGATCGTCGCGGACCTGGCCGTCGACGACGACGCGGCACCGCAGCGCGTCCACCCCGGCACTGGCTTGGGCGACGATGTTGGCCGACATCGAGGGCAGCGTGGTCACGATCGTGAACGACCATGGCAATGGGGCCGCCTCCACGAGGTGGGGTTGCCCGTTCTCGTCGAGGTAGTCGACGTTGACGGTTCCGCTCGGCGATCCGGACATCTCGTAGGTGATGCGCTTGGGATGGAACGGTTTGGTGTCGCCGCCGTTGCCCTCGCCGCTCGCCACCTGCCCGGTGGAGCCGAACGTATCGCGGATGCGGACGACCGCGTAGGCGCCGAGCGCGACCACGACGGCGAGAAGCAGCGGCAGCCAGACTTTTTTCAGCACTCGAAACACGGTCGTGCCCCCGTACTCGTGCTCACCGCGCCCTGCCCTTCCCCAACGAGACGGAACTCGGGTTCCGCGTCGATTGGGGACTGTACCTCACCGTGCGAAACTGCGCGCGCCGGCCCACCCGGGCGCGTCGCGCCGAGCGGCCGGGAGTGGACCGTGCCGCCCCCCGGTCAAGGTCGGCGATTGCGGGCCGCTGTACCGATGACGCTTTGGCCCGTTGCCTGCGCACGGACCGAGGCATGGTCGACCGCAGCGATCTCATGGCGTCGGGCCGGAGAACGCCGCGGTGGCTCACCACATCGATTGCGGCACTGATAGATACACACCCTTGCGTTCGCCACCACGTCGGCGCTCAACCCCAACAGCGCATCCGCCCAGCCACCAGGCACAGTGACGTGAGCACCCGGGACCGGATTTAGGGGTAAGCCGACCGGGCTCGACGCAACACCGTGTCGATGGCAACTTCATCGAGGGCGGCGACTCTCACGTCGGGCAGGCTGGACAGTGCGAGTGAGGTAAGGACGTGGCCGGGCGGCATTTCGATGGTGGTGGTGACGCCGAGTTCGCCGATCAGCCGCATGCAGTCGAACCACTGCACGGGGTGTTGCACCGCTTGGGCGAGGTCCTCGACGACACCGGCCGGGTTGTGGTGAAGCCTGCGGCCGGTGCGGTTGGCCAGGTAGGCGCGTTGTTGGCGACCGGGTGAAACGTTGCGCAGCTCAGCGGCTACCGCGTGGGCGGTACTTGCCTGCAGCGGGCAGTGTGAGGCGATCCGCACGTCGAGGGCGGTCAAATTGCGCGCTCCGGCGCGCTCGGCGGGGCCGCGGAGATTTTCCAGCGCGGCGGCCGTACCGCTGACCACGGTCTGATCGGCCGCGTTGATGTTGGCCACCCACAGCGGATCCTGCACGGTGCCATGCGAACTGACCAGCGATTGCACGGCGGACAGGCTCAGCCCGCTGATGGCAGCCATCCCCCACTGCCGGGCGGCGCATGCGCGTTGCATCATGTCGCCGCGGACGCGCACGACCCGGATGGCATCGGTGAGGTTGAGAACGCCGGCCACCACAGCGGCGGCGAAGGCTCCGACCGAGTGGCCGGCCACGAATTCTGCTTGCAGACCGTGGTCTTCGATGAGCGCGCGGGCGTACGCGACGCCGGTGATGAGCAGGCACAGTTGGGCGTTGGTGGTGGATTGCAGCGCCTCGGCCGTGTCGAGTTGCTCCGGAAGGCCATCCAGATCCGCCAGGCAATGCTGGGCCTCGGCCCAGGATCGCGCCGCGGCGGGGGTTTGGGGCAGCGATTGCAGCATGGCCGGGCGCTGCGACCCCTGCCCCGGAAAAAGCAGCGCGGTGCTCATCGGCCGCCGAAAACGGTTACGCGGCAGGTCATTGCGTCACAATCTCCTCGAGCGCGACCAGACGCGCACCGGTGAGCGTGCGCAGCAGGATCCGGTCGAGACCTCCGGCGAGTTCGGTCAGGTTGACCGCGCCCCCGTCGGTGTCCAGCTGACAGTCGACACGTGCTGGCAGCGCTGACAATTGCGCTGCCAGGGCTTCGATTTCTCGGGCCGTCGGGCGTTCGAGAAGCCGAATGACCAGGTCGAGATCGCTGGACGGTGTGGTGGTGGGATGACCGGTGGCCAACTCGAAGCCGGCACTGCCAGTCGGACCCCATGGATAACCGGAATCGTCGAGCAGGGACATTGCGGCGCGCAAGGAGCTGATCGCGGCAGTGTCAGATGCTGAACCACGCGGCGAAGGGCGCAGGTCCTCGGGGCGCAGCACCTCCAGCACTGCGGTCTCCGAGACCTCCATGGCGTGCCGTTGATGGCGGTAGGTTCCCCGGACGCCGACGGCGAGGTGACCGGGAGCCGCGACAGCGCGGCGCACGACCACCCATGGCGTCTGGGTGAGCGCGGCGCGGATCCACGGGGGCTCGTCGCCGGTCAGCTGAGCCGCCGGGTCTTCGAGCCGGATGAGGTCGTGTGCCCGAGCGGAAGTCATGTCACGGGTGGTGAGTTCCACTGCTTCGCAATGGATTCCCGTACGGCGCGGGACGCCCTGCGGTTGGTGTGCGCAGACGCCGACTCGAGCCGGTTGGACAGATCACGCGGGCCTTCCCGGGCTCGCCGCACGGCCTCACCGAGGGCGCGGCTTACGACGTCCACGTCGTGCGGGGTCGGTGATTCCGCGTCACGGACGGTGAGCAGTTCGTCGCAGAAACCCAGGGTGGCCCAGTCGCGCACGTTATAGCTCAGCGGCGGGATCGTCTTCGCGAGTTCGTCGAGCTGCTCGACGGTGCGCAGGGTGATGCGCGCGGCGGCCGGTTTGTGCATGGCGTGCACCTCCACGCCTGGGTCGTCGAGGGCAAGGATTTGCGACGCCTGCAGGCCGTGGGTCAGAAAGCCCCCGGATAGCGCGTGCCCGACAACCAGCGCGACGATCGGGTGCCCGGCCACGCGGGCGGCGGCGTAGGCGTCGACGGCCGCGGCGATGGCCTGGTGCAGCCCCACCATTTCCTCGATGCGCCCGTAGGCCTGGCTGGGCAGGTCGACGATGGCAACGATCGCACGGCGGTGCTCGGCAGTGGCGTCGGCGGCTGTGATGTCGCGGACCGATCGGGCCAGCGCGGCGCACTCGGTGAGTCCGACTTGTCCCTGGCGGGCGCGGTAGAACGGGTTCGCCGGGTCTGGGACGACGGCCAGATAGGTGCGGCCGTCTGCGTCCGCGCGCAGGACCGAGCCGACCACCGGTTCAGGTTTCGCGTCGCCGGCGAGCGCCGTGATCCAATTCCTGCCCCGCTGGCTGGGTTCCACCGAAGACCGCTCGGCGCCTTCGTGCGGTTCGCCGCGTTGCGGGTGGGGGGCATGGCTCGCCGGTGGCTTGTCGTAGCTGTCGCCCCACATGTTTCGCAGCTCAAGCGGCGCGGGCGGGTCTGCCGGGTTGATGGTCGCCAACCGCTCGTCGAGAACGTCGAGCTTCTCGCTGCGGTGCGAGCCCGCCGGGCCGGCACCGGTGGCGATGGCGGCGCCGACCGCTTCCCGCACGGCGGCGGTGTCGTCGACGACGAGGGTATCGGCCAAGCCGGTTCGGCGGCGTTGCTCCCCGCCGACGATGGCCCAGGTGAGCCCACGGTCCGACGAGTCGAACTCCTCGACGCCGGCCTCCTGCTCGATCACGGCCGCCCCGTTGAGCCCGATGCGCGCTTCGGGGGTGACGACGATGTGGGTGCACAACGCGGTGGCGATGCTCATTCCGCCGAACGACCCGACCGAGCCTGCGACCACCCCCACCACGGGCGCGAGCGGGCGCAGTTCAAGCAGGGCAGCACAGACTTCGGCGACGGCATTGAGGCCGAGGTTGGCTTCCTGCAACCGAACTCCACCGGTTTCCAGCAGCAGGACAGCGGGGACCGCAACGCCGCGGCGGCTGTCGGCGGCGGCGAGCCGCAGCGCTTGGGTGATCTTGGCGCCGGACACCTCACCGATGCCGCCGCCCTGAAATCCTTGTTCGATCGAGGCGACCACGACCTGCGTGCCGTCGAGGGTGCCGCGGGCGATCACTACGCCGTCATCCGATTGCGGGGTGACGCCCTGTGGCTCCAGCCACGGCGATTCGAGGCGATCGAACGGTCCGCACAACACCCGCATCGAGCCGTCGTCGAGAAGCGTTGCGGCACGGGCGAAAGCATCGAGTTCGAGGAAGCTCCGTCGCGCCAGCACCCGCTGCCAGTCGAGGCTCCCGTCATCGGCCACGGCTCCCAGCGCCGCTGCCGCCCCGCCGGGGAACCCACCCGCGGTCGGCGTCACGCGGAATCACCTGTTGGCGTCGCGTCAGTTTCGGCGGCCTGGGCTTCCTGAGCGGCTTGCTGAAGCCGCAGCGTCACGATCGCCGGGGTCGCACCGGCGTCGTTGAGCTCCCATCGCCCCAGCATGGGTGTCCGGGCGAAGAAGCGTTGCAGAGTCGCCTGCCACACCTGGTCGAACCCGTCGACGCTGGTCCGGACGCGCACCCGCGCGAAAGTGCCGGCGTCCGGTTCGTCGTCGCGGGGCTCCAGCAGAATCTCAAGATCACCGGAGGCCACGACGCCGATGTGCACGCGCCGGGCCGGCCGTTGAGACGCTTCGAACTGGTACTGCAAGGTCCGCATCGTGTTAGTCCTTTTCGGCTGCGCGCCAGAGCTTTTCAGTGCTGTCAACGAAAAGGGCAGCCGCCAGCACATCGCCGCTGCCGCCTGTGGACAGGCGGAGGCGGCGGGTGACCAGGTCCAGCTCACCCAACAGCTCGCGCCCGCGGGCGGTGGCCCAACCGCCGGCTCGCAGGATCGCTTCGGCGCCGTCGCGGACGATGGCCAGACCCTCGCGGCCTGCGCGGTGAAGTGTGCAGGTGTCTTCCAGGCGTGCCATACAACTCAACAGGGCGGCCAGCCGCGCGGTGTCCTCGTCGCAGCCCGCGGTGCGCGCGGCGCGCAGCGCCGGCAGGGCCACCTGCATGGTGTGGGGAAATCCGGCGCACGCCTCGCCGACCGCCCCGGCAGCGCCGTAGCGGCGGCGGGCGACCGCGCCGTGCGAAAGCTGCCGTACCGGTAGGGCCGGGTCAGGGATGCTGGCCAGTCGCGCCGCGAAGGCGGCGGCCGACGCAGGATGGGGATGTGCGGCCAAACCCGCGGCGAGCAGCCCCAGCGTCCACAGTGCGCCGCGGTGGGTGTTGACCCCGCCGGTGGCGTCAAGCATGCGGCGCTCACCGGCGCGGCCGATCGCCCCGATGCGCGCGCGGAGCCGCGGCCCCAGCGGCGCGGAGAGAGCCGCTTCGGCGCAACGAGTGATCGGGTCGGCCAGCGCATCCGCGGAGGCGACGAGGGTCTCGACGTCCATGTCGTGGTGGGCATTACCACCGCGCAGGTCGACCAGCCCGGGCTTGGGTGTGAGGATGGCCTCCTCGCGCAGGGCTCGCGCGGCCAGCCGCCCGAGCCTGTCCGGGCTCACAGCGACAGCCAACGGCGCTGCGCCGCACGGGTTTTCAGTGGTGTCCGGCATCACGAGCATGTTTCACCAATCCCGGAATCGGGCCGGCGGCTCGTACAAACCGCCCGACCAAGCGACAAGATCACCGATGCTGCGGGCGGCCAGCAGCGACCGGTTCGCCAGGTTCGCGTCGATCTTGAGGTCTTCGGGCAACGCGACCAGCCCGTCGCGGCGCAGCCCCTCCAGCCGGGCGGCGTCCGCACCGCGCCCCAGCGGGGTGACTCCGGCGATCGCGGCCAGCGCGGCACGTCGATCCTCCAACGAGCTGGCCTTGTACAGGTAGGCCACGCCCTCTTCGGTGACCACGTGGCTGACGTCGTCCCCGTAGATCATGACCGGTGGCAGCGCCATGCCGGCCTTCTTGCCGAACTCGATGGCGTCGAGCGACTCGACGAAGGTGGGGATGCCGCCGGACTGGAAGGTTTGCACGATCTGCACGACGAGTTTGCGCCCACGCATCGCCGCGCCCTCGCCGTAGTGCAGGTCCAGCCACGCCGGGGTCGAGTGGCGTCGGCCGTGCGGGTCGTGTCCCATGTTGGGCGCCCCGCCGAACCCGCTGAGCCGGCTTTCGGTCACGGTCGAGGAGTTGGCGTCGGCGTCCATTTGCAACGTGGACCCGATGAACATGTCGATCGCGTATTGGCCCGCGAGCTGGCACAACACTCGGTTGGAGCGCAACGAGCCGTCGGCGCCGGTGAAGAAGACGTCCGGGCGAGCGGCCACATACTTGTCCATGCCCGATTCGCCACCGAAGCTGTGGATCGTCTCCACCCAGCCCGATTCGATCGCCGGAATCAACGTCGGGTGCGGGTTGAGAGTCCAGTTGCGGGCAATCTTGCCGCGAAGACCCAGCTGCTCGCCGTAGGTGGGCAGGATCAGCTCGATAGCGGCGGTGCTGAACCCGACACCGTGGTTCAGCGACACCACCTGATGGCGCTCATAGACCCCGCGCAGGGCGATCATCGCCTGCCGGATCTCCACCGGGCCAATGTGTTTGGGGTCTCGGGTAAACAGCGGCTCCAACGCGAACGGCCGATCAGCCTGGACCACCAGATCCACCCAGTCGCCGGGAATGTCGACACGGGGCAACTTGTCGGCCTCGACGATCTCGTCGGCTTGCACGATCACCACGCCGTCGTGAAACGCCGCGGCCTCGGCAATGGTCGGGGTGTCTTCGGTGTTGGGCCCGGTGTACAGGTTGCCGCGGGTGTCGGCGGCGGCGGCGCACAACAGCGCCACGTCGGGTCGAAGATCGACCACCATGCGGGCGTAGAGCTCGACATAGGTGTGCACCGCCCCGATCGCAACCGTGCCATCGGCGACCAGCTGCGCGATCCGCACGCTCTGCGGACCGGCGTACGCGAAATCGAGGCGGGAGGCGATACCGAGCTCAAACAGATCGAGGTGCTCGACGCGGGACACCGACCCGATCAGCATGTGCAGATCGTGCAGCTTTCCCGGGTCGCAGCCGGCCAGCGTGCGGGACAGAAAGTCCGCCTGCTTCTGGTTGTCGCCCTCCAACGCAACCTTGTCGCCGGGCCGGATGACCGCCTCGAGCAGCGCGCCCAGCTCGGCTGCCTTGATCACTTTGCCGTCGACGAACTGCCCAGCAGCCGCCAGACGCTCCGCTTTCGCGCTGCGACGCGTGTCCCAAACACGCTGGCGCACACGGCCTTCTGGCGTCACCATTGCTTCTCCATGCCGCGTCGAGATAGGCCAGCTGTCGGCCCCGAACCAAGCGCTTTGAGGTCCATGTATCGCAGTGCAGTGTTGCGGGTTTGTTCTGATTGCGCAACAGCTGACCGGCGAAAACCGAAACCACGTGGGTCGCACTTCCTCCTACCGAAACACCTCGTGAGGCCTTCCCCGGTTTCGCCCCTGCCGGTGGCGGGCCTTACCGGCTGGTTGTCCCAGCGCCGGCGTCGCCGCGCATGGCCGCGTCGTTCCTCAGCGCGGCGAGCGCCAGCCGGTTGTGGGGTGGTTACGTTGCCGCGCAACAAGTGTCGATGGCGCCAAACAGGCCATAATCACATCTTCGCTTTTCACCGCGCACTCCCCCGATGAGCGGTCAGGGGTGTTTGCTGCGGTGCCGACCGTCGGTTAACCCGAGTTCGACCCTCTACCGGACCTCACACTCGCGCAGCCGCCCTGTCCACGAAACTCATAAACGCCTTCGGCGTCGTTAACGAACCTCGGTATCTGAGCACTTGTCGGCGCGACTTGGACCCTGGTTCCGGCATGTACCGACCTCGCCCCGCCCCCCGGGCTGGACTCAGGTCCGCCGTCTCCCAGCGACAGGACCGAACATCAGAACACGCGGACCTAGCAGAAGGAAGGAACCCGATCCGATAGCTGTACGGACCCGGGTTGAGTGTTGAGTGGAGCTAAGGGGACTCGAACCACTACTAAACTCGCACGAAACCGCCGTTTACCTGCGGAAACGCATCAGCGTAACTTGGGTAAGCGACACGAATCGACACGAAACAACCTGGGAAAACCTGCCCCGCCTTTGTCAATGACAAACGAGACAAAGGGAGCAGGTCATGCCCGACCACAAACAACCGTCCGAGGACTTTGAGTCCAACGACATGCGCTTGATCGTGGAGCAAGCCCGCCAGGCCGTGGAAGACGAGCGGCGCCGCCAGGAAGCCCGTAACGAATCGGGTGACGACGATGCCTAAGCGAGTCGTCACCGACGACCTGGCCGAGTTCGCGGAAGCCGTGCAGGCCGCTACCGGCACCGCGATGTGGTCCGCCGATGGCTCAGGCGGTGCGGCGACGGAGATCGTTCCACCGGTCACCCAGCCAGAGCCTGGCTTCGCGTGGTCTGCGGAGAACGGCTACGGCGACACCCAAAGCTGGCCCCAGGGTGCGGATGATGACGAACCTAATGACGATGAGGCGTGGCGGCGCAAGCGGGAGTGGCGGCGCGTGCGTGGGATCGCTGTCTTAGTCTTGCTGTGCAGCGCAGTCATGGCCGCGATCATCCTGATCGCGGGGCACACCGACAACTCGACAACGGCGATGACATCCGCGGTTTCTGCGACACCGCCCACGCCAACTCGGACGTTCACCCATGAGCGGGAAAGCGAGTTCCTCCAGCGCCTGCGGGCATCCGGTCTGGACTACTCCGACTCCGCCGCCATCGCCAACGGCGCGGCGACATGTGTGGACCTAGACCACGGGATGACGCTGGGACAGTGGGCAACGGACATCGCCCCGGCTGTTCCCCACTCGGACAGGGACATCTTTCTCCACGTCGCAGTGATCACGTTATGCCCTGACCACACGGATGAACTGCCTTAGTCTGACGCGACCAACTAGCCGAAAGGGAAACCGTGACCGAGTTCGAGAACACCTTGCTGATCGTGGTCTTCCCCGTCGCGATCATCATCCTGTACTGGCAGGTCGTCACCCTCACCCGCCGGGTAAAACGGCTGGAAGCCATGGCTTCCGACGACGACGAGGACTAAACTGAAAAAGCGGGCTGCCGGATACGAACGACGAGAAGCCCCCGGTAACCCATTACGGGCAACCGGGGGCTTCTTCGTTGCGTTAGGCGTGCATTACCAGCACGCGTTGTAACCCAAAGCGTCTGTGGTGCAAGACGTGCACCCTGACGTCACCACGGCGCTGCAAGCGATGATCGCGGCGGCGACGACCTTCGTAACACGCGACATGACCGGAGCCTATCGCTTCTATCCTCGCCACACGGCCAATCGCGCCGCCCGGTTCGCCGCGCGGATTTCGGCCATCTTGTCTTCGGGCATCCCCTGGACGTAGGGCAGCATCTCGTCGATGGCGTCCAGGCGCTTGTTCAGGGCGTCACGGATTTCGGCCATCTCGCGTTGCAGCTTGCTGAGTTCGGCCTCGTGCTCATCCTTGGCCTCTTTGAGTTCCTTTTTGCAGGCGGCGCACTCGGCTTTCGCGTTGTCGTAGGCTTCCTTGGCCTCCTCGCGCCACAGCTCGTGGTCGGCGATGACGGTGTCAGCCTTTCGTCCCGCAGCTTCGGCTAGTTGCGCGGCCGCTTCGGCGCGCCGGCCACCGCGGTGGAACAGGCCCTCGATCACTGCGACCAGGATCCCGGCACCAAGGAAGCCGGTGCCTCCGTTGGTCATCAGGTTCGCGAGGTTCATTTCAACCTTTCCACCACCCGCATTCGGCGGACGTCACGCACCGTGAGGATGACCACCGACAGGAACGTGGCGGTCCCGAGCGGGAAGGCGCCGTACATGCCGCGGCCCCACGATTCGCTGTGGTAGGTCGCGGTGTTGTAAGCCGCCAGCGCGAGGGCCAGGCCGAGGTCGCCACCGAGTTGCAGCCACATACCTGCGTAAGCGGACTTGGTGCGAGTCAACAGCTTTCCGATCAGGCACGTGCCCGGACCGGCGATGTGCAGCCAGTACCAGAGGGTGATGTTCATCGCGGCCATTGGGCCTGCATATTTCACCGACAGCGGTGGTTGCGAGTTCGCGATGACTAGGCCGTAGACGCCCACCATGATGAACAGGACGTAGAACAGCCACTGGAACAGGGCGACGCCTTCGCTGTCGACGGCGACGAAGAACCGTTTGATCAGCGATCGGCTGACGGGCGGGATGCGGCGGATCATGCGGGCGTTTCTTCTGCTGGCTGCTCGGCGTCAGGGGCTTTGTCTCCCTTGCGACGTCGTGCGGGCTTGGCCTCGGCGACCTCCGGTGCGTTCTCCGACTGCGTCGGGATGAACTGGGGGTGGTCGTACGGCCCCTCGCCGATCGTCTCCTCGACCTGCTCGAGTTCCGGGGCGTCGTCTGCCTGCGGCTCGTCCAGCAGGTCTCGTCCATCGGGATGGACGTGGGTGACCGGGACGGGGGTGGCGAACGCCGCGTAGAAGGCTTCGTCCATCTGGATCAGGCGCCCGTCTTCGTCGATCACGTGCAGCCGGTTGTCGCTCGCGCGGCCCACGAGTTGCATGTGTCGGGTGTCGACGATGCGGTGGAATCCGGGGATCGTGTGTAGCGAGTCGCCGCGGTCCAGTTGGGCCTGGGCGTAGCCGGGCACGCGGACCACGATCTCGGTGGTGTCAGTCATGGGATTCTCCTTTCAGCCGCCGAGTGGCGGGTGGCTTTGTGTTTGTGGTGGTGCCACATGCCGATTGATTCGGCGCAGTAGTGCAGCACCGCGCCGATGGCGATCAGGGCGGCGTACACCACGGCGGTCAGCATGGCTTCGGTGGACATGGGTCATGCTGCTGTCGGCATCGAGAGGGTTTGGCTGGACAGCACGACGATGTTGCCGCTGACGCCGGACTTGGAGGCGCTCGGCTGGACCGCGCCGAGGAAGTTGCCGCTGCCCACTGTGGCGTTGTCCCAGAACGACACCCACGAGATCGTCTCCGAGGACACGAGGGTGACCTGTGGCTGATTGGACATCGCGATCGAGCCGGCCGACGCCGACCCGAAGGTCGCGTGCTCACGGACGTTGGTGGCCGACTGGTTCGACGTGCCCGCGGTTCCGGGGCTGCCGGTGTGGAACTGGACATAGATGCCCGACGGGGATGACCATGCGGCCCCGTTGAACGTGGCGTTGAGCAGCGCGTCCACGAGATAGGTCGACGGCCACGCGGTCGAGAAGACGCTGATCGACATCGAGTCACTGGCGAATTGGACGATGTCGCCAGCGCCGCCCGACTGAGCTGTCGTTGCTTGGACGGAACCGAGGAAGTTGCCGCTACCCACTGTGGCGTTGTCCCAGAACGACACCCAACTGATCGTTTCGTTCGAGACGAGGGTGACCTGCGGTGTGTTCGACATCGCGATCGAGCCGGCCGACGCCGACCCGAAGGTGGCCGCCACGCGGGTGTTCGTGGCTGACTGGTTCGCTGTGCCCGACGCACCGGGGTCGCCGGTGTGGAACTGCACGTAGACCGCAGACGGCGGAGTCCATGGCGCGTCCCCGAAGATGGCGTTGAGCCATGTATTCACCAGATAGGTTGAGGGCCAACCGCTCACTTAACTGCTCCGATCATCATTGGTATGCGTAGAACCACGCCTCGCCGGGAGCGCCAGCACCGCCGCTGCTGCCGCTGAACGCGCTACCGGGGCCGCCAGCGCCAGCACCGCCAGGCGCGTTCCCTGCAGCGCCCCCGGTGTTTTGGGCAGCACCACCGGCGTAGGTCTGGCCGTTGTAGGTCTGGCTGGTCGGCGACGGTGCCCGACCGACAGCGCTGCCGTAGTTGGCGTACACACCGCCAGCGGCGCTGAGCCCTGCCCAGCCAGTCGCCGTCGCCGTGGTTGCACCGCCGCTCCCAGGGGCGGCGCCGCCGTAGACGCCCCGCGTTCCTCCGGCGCCGACAGTGCCAGTGATCTGCGTGGTGCTTATTGGAATGTCGGTGCCGCGAACCAACGTGGTCAGGGTGGCCCAGGTGCCTGCCGCGCCGCCTGATCCGTTGACGAAGCCAGCGCCACCGGCGTTACCACCCGATCCGCCGCCCAGCAGGATCACGTCGATCTTGTTGGCCCAGTACGGAATGTTGTAGGTGTAGGCCCCCGCGGTGCTGAATGAGGCCGGAACCGGTGACATCGTCGGCCAACTCAAAGAGGCTGTTGCGGAGGGCAGCTCGGTGGCGACGCTGGCGATCGGCCGGATGGCAAGAAGACCTGCTGATGCGGCGGGAGTGAGCACTGGGCTGGCCGACAGCAGTGCGATCCGTGTCAGTGCTGCCGCTTCGGCGGGGGTGATGCCGCCGCTGGCCGACAAGACCAGCATCTTCGCCAAGGCCGCCGCCGATGTCGGGGTCAGAGACGCGCTGGCCGCCAACAGCTTCAACAGCCCGATGGACACGCTGTCTGTCGGGGTGGCCGTCGCTGCGGCGTTGATGAATCCGCGCAGACCGATGGTCGCGGTCTCGGCTGGTGTGATGGTTTCGGCGGCTTGAAGTTTCCCGATCAATCGGAAAGCGGATGCCGCGGCCGGGGTGATTTGTTGCGCCGCAACGACTTGATAGATCGCGACCAATTCCGACGCCTGTGTCGGCGGCGACACATTGGCCGAAGCGAGGAGCGTGAGCAGCGCCCACCAGCCTTGAACGTATTCCGGTGTCGGAGCGGTCTCGTCGCCGAACCACCCGGTGCCGGTCTTCTGGGACGGGAATACCGGCGCGTTGCCCCACGACATCAGGCGGCCACAGCCTGCGGTCCGACAAAGTTGCACTCAAAGTAGGTCTGAGTGCCGGTGCCCTCGCCTGCGATGGTGGATGCAACACCCGTGCTGCTGGTGCCGTTGAAATAGCCGGGCTGGATGTAATCGCCTGCGTTCAAATACATCAGGAAGGTGTCGCCGAACCAGAACGGTTGGGTGGTGGGTAGTGTGACCCCTGAAGAAGCGGCGTAGAAGTAGGAGCTGCGCCCATATTTGTTCACTGAACCGTTCTTGTAGATCACCGGCGTGGGGCCAGCCCATTGCGCGGAATTGGCCAGCGGCGCAATCAAGACGTTGAGCTTCACCAGGTATAGGCCGGTCGTGCTCACTGTCAGCTTGTTCGATCCCGGCACGTAGGTGTAGTCAGCCGTCTGGTATGAGTTCGTGTCAAAGAAGCTGGCGGGGAACAGAGATACGGCGTTGTCAGTGAGAGTGGCCGTCGTCGCGCTGGCGCGGTACTGGCGGAAGTTAGAGCCGATGACAGCGACCGGGCCGTTGTCCACGAAGCTGAACGACGCGAGTGCGCCTGGGCTCAGATTCAGGCTGTGGTCGTCGTTGTAGTACATCCCGAAACCGCAGTAGCGGTAGCCGCTGCCAGAGTGAGACTGGCCGCTGCTGTCGGTGTAGTTCAACAGCAGGTTGTTGCCCGAGTAAATCTCATAGATCGGGGTCGTCCCGCTGAACCCGGCGATCAGTTGGAACCCGGTGCCAGCCACGAAGCCAGTGATTGATTCGGAGGCAACCATCGTGTCGCTGCCCGCGTTGACGAAGTGCAGTTCAACGCTGTTGGGCTGCAACAGCGCGTACACGTACGTTGTTGGGTTGGTCGGGCTGTCGGCGCGAGCGATCAGGGTGTTGTAGGCGTGCTCGACGTAGAAGCCGTAGCTTTGGGCTGGGGCGCTGGCGAAGACGCACGAAACCTGCTGGAAGTCGGTCATCGTCGCCGTGGGGTGCATGGCAAGCGCGAGGTAGCTGCCGGACCCGCTGGGCTGCATCGTCGCCGCCCCACTGGTGATTCCGAGCGTGCCGTCGCCGGTGGGCGAGTACGACTGGTCAAGACCTGCGATCGACGTCGCGTTGGCGAACGTCGAGAAATTCAGGTTGACGTTCACGCCGCCGTTGGCGGCTTGGGTGTTCTGGTTCTGCAACGCCTGCAAGGACGCTGTCGTGGCGGCCAGCGCGGCGGCTTGAGCTGCCAACGCCGCGTTCGCCTGCGACTGTGTCGCCGTGGTCGCCGGCTTGCCGGTGAGTTGGCTGACGATGCCGCCGAGGATTCCGCCGATCGTGGTTTCGACGGCGGTGACGGGGTTGCCGGTGCTGCTGCCGCCGGTGACGACGTTGACCATGTTGTCGATGACGCCTTGGACATCGGCTGCGGCAGTGGCCGCTTGGGTAGCGATCGCGCTCAGCCCGGAAATGTTGCCGGACGGGATCGCGAGCAGCGCGTCCGCGAGATCAGCGAGGCTAAAGCCTGAACCGCTGAAACCCAGCGCGTTCATGATCGTGTCGATCGTGGCCAGACCTTCGGTCATGGTGGCGGTGATGATCGGCAGCGCACTGGCCGGGATCGGCCCCGTCTTGGTCAGCGATGCGTCATCGAACCAGACCGTTCCCACCGTGGCTGTCGCCGCAACCTGAAGCTGCACAACGACATAGGCGACGGTGGCTGGCACGGTGTAGTTGCCCGACAGTTGCGTCCAGCCGCTCGACGTGCCCGCCGCGGCGATCGATTGCAGCACGGTGGTGGCCACGAAGCTGTTGTTCGCGTCGTAGCCGCTGATCGCCAAGCTAATGGGGCTGCCGGTCGACGTGACGCCAGAGAACTTCACCCACGCACTGGCTGCCAGCACTTGGTTCTGGGTTACCGCGACGGTGTTGGACACCAGCGTCTTGGCTGTGCCGTCCGCGACAGCCTTGGCTGAGCCGACCGTGGTGTGTCCGACCGTGCCGTCCCATGTGAAGTCTGGGTTGGATGCCAGCGACGCCGCACTGTCGAAACCGGGGTTGGTCAGCAGGTTCGGGTTGACGTTGCCGATGTGTGAGGATGGCAGCAGGCCGAGCAACCGCGAGTTGATCTGGTTGTACAGGTTCTCTGCGTCGACGGGAAGCGACGTGATCGCCGAAACGATTGCCGAGACACCGCTTCCGCCACCAGAATCGCCGCCCGCACCGGTCAGTTCCTCGATCAGCGGACCGATCAGCGGGATGTTGTCCAGCAAGGACGCGAGGTCGCTCAGGTCGACACTGGCCGTCACCCCGCCACTGAGAAATGACGTGAGGGTACGGATGATGTCTTGCGGCAGTGCCTCAATCGCCGACACCAAACCGGAGAGGCCGCTGCCGTCGCCGCCCAGCGCTTCGATCAGCGGTCCGATCAGCGGGATGTTTTCGAGCGCTGACTCCAAACCGGCGAGCCCGCCGCCGATCCCACCTAACGCGGTGGTGATCGTCGAGATGATGCTGGCCGGGTCTTCCCCGAACTCTTGCAGCGCGGTGAATGGATCAACGCCGAGGACGTTGACGTTAAGCAATGCCTCGACGATGGAATCCGCGACGCCGGTGAGTAGCTGCTTGCCCCACGCCTCGAGCTGCTGCGCGGACGGCGGCGTCGGAGTGCCACTGTCCAGCGGAGGAACGTTGTGGATCGACGGGTCCGGCGTGACGTTCGCGTTGCCGGCAGTAGACGTCATGCCGGGACCGGGTTCACCTTCACCTGGAAGCTGGCCGAGGTGGTCGTGTTCCAGGGGTTGTCGCTGTCGGTCTGGTTCTCGGCGTTGAGGAAGATGGTCGCCGCTTCACCCGCAGGGATGATGTTGTCGCTGCCCGCCACAAGGCCCGACGGCAGCGCGATCACCGGAGGCGGTGCTGCGCCAGCCGCGCCGTAGCCGTAGCCGCAGATGTCGCCGGTGGTCGAGTTGATCCGGGCCACCAAGTCGACGCGGGTGTCGGTCGCCCCGATCACCTGTGCCTGCGCGAAAACCTCAGGCCACCAGTCGAACGGCTGCGCGCCGATCGCGATCGACGACATGTTCTTGAGCGCGTTGGTGTTGCTGGCGGTCGCGGCGATCGACTCGGCGAGATACCAACCGCCTACCGGGATCGGCAGCCACTTCGCCTTGGAGTCAGCGGCGCTGTAGCCGATCAGGTAGCCCGCTGCGGCGGTCCCCTCAAGGTCGGTAGCCGTCAGAATCTCTGTGCCGCCAGCCGCACCGGTCGCGCCCGCGTTGACGTACATCGTCACCGCGTAGTTGGGCGGTGTGTCACCGGACGCTGGGGTGAACACCACCGCGGGGTTCGGCGACGGCAGCGTGGTCCCAGCAGCGACCTGCACCGTCTGGAAGGTCATCGTCGGTGAGACACCAGGGTCGCCCTTGGCGATGCCCTCGAAGTTCGCGATGCCGCCGTCCGGGCCGAAGATGACGATACCGACGCCCGACGCGAGATTGGTTCCCGCGGGGAACCGTACAGTGCCGTTGAAGTCGACTGAGCCGTCGGCGTTTTGGGTCCACGTTGACGTCATGACGACGGGTTACCTCCGCTGAGAATAATGTTGAGGACGGTTTCGAAGCCGACGATCTTTCGTTGGAACTTCGTCATCGGGGCTTCTTCGGACTTGCCGTCGCCGACCTGGAGCTTGACTTTGTTGTATTGCGTTCTGTTATCGACGATTTCGATTTCTTCGACGTAGTCGATAAACAGGGTCTTGCGTCGCGAGTACAGGACGAGTTGGGACGGGAAGATGTCGCGGCCAAGCTCGTAGGGGTAGCCGTCGATGAAACTGATTTGCGCGGCTGGGTATCCGCGCACATTCCACAGTCCGGCCGCTTCGGCGAACAGGGTGTCCAGCGTCAACGAGCCTGCGCCCGAAGGGAAGAACTTCTCCGGGAACATGAACGGCGACGCCGTTTTGGTCTGGAAGTTCTCGATCAGGCTGAACGCGAACAGCACGTTGTCGAAGACGCCGTCCAGCACGTTGTCGGGCAGTCCGGTGACTCCGATGACGATCATCAGGGAGTCGATCAGCCACTCGAGGGTGGCGTTGATTAAGTCGTTAACCCACTTTTAGGGTCCAAAGGTCCACGCCCCCTCAGTTTCCCGAGAGGGCGTGAACCTTGGGGCTCTGCCCACCTGTCACCACTTGCCAAGCAAGTGGATGGTGATGGTCAACGCTGTACTCGATGATGCCGCTCTTATCGACATCGAGATCCAGGATGACCCACGGGGTTACGAAGTCCACTCCGACAGTGGGCGCGAGGTACTCACCAAGGTCGGTTGCGACGTAGGGCTGGTTGTCGTTCGGGTCCAGCAGCGGCGCCAGGGCGTTGCCCTCCATCGCGCCCTCGAGCTGGGTGGCGTCGACCAGGACGCCCTCGAACGGCCCCCACGGGCCGGTGAAACCGGAGCGGTCCACCACCCGCACCACGACTGTCGGCTTTGTCAGCGGGAAGATGACGCCTTCAGGCTGCGGCTCGCCGGGCAGCCACATCACCGCGGTGATGTCGAATCCGTTGTCCAGCAACTGCTGCTGAATCAGCTTCCAGCAGGTGTCCATCCTGCCGTTGATTTCGATCCACGCCGACGTGTCGGTGGCCGGGTTGACCGGGATCACGCAGATCGGGGTGTAGACCGCCTGCAGGACATCGCTCAGGGTGAGGCCCTGACCCACGCTCGCGAGGTCGGCCTGCAGCTCTTGGAACCAGCCCTGCAGGTTCAGGTCCAGCGAGCCGATGTCGTTGATGATTTCCATCCAGCCTGACTGGACGCGCCACGCCTGCTCTTGCAGCAGGGTGGAGATCACAGTGAGGCCCGGACCCATCCCGAACCACTCGGACGGGTCTTGCACCCAGATAGGCAGGAACGGGTTCGGCCACGCCAAAATGCGGTCGAGCCAGTGCTTGTCGCCGATCAGCTCGCACTCGACGGTCCGCTTGCCCTCTTTGAACTGGTCGTGCGCGACATCGACGCGGCCCGACCATCGGTAGCCGCCCTTGTCGTAAATGACTGGGACGACGGTGGATTCGCATGTGATGGCGGTGTCCGCCAGCGGGTCAGATGCTTTGAGGCTCAGGTGGCCGGCGGGCAGGATCTGCCGCCCGTCCTTGAGTTGCAACTCGATGTGGTCGTTGATCTCGCCGACCAGGTTGTAGTACGGGTCGAACATGCGCCGCACCGCGGACTGCGGCGGGTTCTGCTCGAGCGCGGCCACCGAGGTAGCGACTTCCATCGCCATCGAGGCGCCCCATGCGCCTTGCAGTGCTTGCTGAACGAAAGCCGGATCAGCGATGTTCAGGCGGGGCATGTCCGCATCGGAGTCAGGGCAGCGATCACTTTCGAGGAAGCGTTGCCGCCTTGGATAGTGACGGGGATCAGCACCGGCTGAGCCTGCGATGGTGTCTCCACACCGGGGATGGGGTTGCTGAACCTTCCGTTGAGCAGCGAATAGAGGCCCGCTGCGCTAGTGGTGGTCTGCGGCGGCAGCACACCGAACAGCGACTCCAATTGGTCGAGCGCACCGACGATGCCGTTGGTGACATAGCTCAGCAGGCTTTGCAGCAGGCCCTTCTGCGCGGCGCTAGCGGTGGCCGGGGACGTGGTGCCCGGCGTCAGGTCGACCACCGACCGCAACCGCGGCAGCGTCGTGATCAATGCGACCTGACCGTCCTCGAGCGGGCCGAAGCTGATCATCGTGTCGCTGTTCGGCCCATCAGCGAAACTGAACGTGCCCGGCCCGTACACCAAGTAGCGGGGCCAGCCGTCCTGGTCACCAACGTTGGTCAGTTGGATGAAGCCCGAAACCGTTGCCACCGCTTCGTTGTCGGCGGCGGCGAACCCCGCCACGGGGATGAAGCTGGCCATCGGAGCGCCATCGAAACCGCCAGCGGTCTGCCCACCGAATCCGGCGTAGCGGTAGTCGGCACCCAACGCGCTGCCGTCGTTCGACTCGGTGAACGACAGGATCTGAATCCCGGAGCGCTGCAACGCGAACGACCGCGGTGATCCGGCCTTACTGCCGCAGACCAGAGTCCACGGCTCGTTCGGCAGCGGCGGGATCAGCAGCGGCTGGAACCACAGCAGCGTCGGGACACCGTCGTTGAAGCGTTCGATGATGACACCGGTCCACGCGATGCGAACACGGATCCCGTTAGCTCCGGTGCTATCCGCCCGACCCCAGATGTCGTTGAACGCCTCGTTGAGGATCGTGACACCGTCGAACGAGCCACCCATGTTTACGGTGATGATCTGGTCGTCGGTGTCGGTCGGGGTGTTGTAAATGCACACCACCGACTGGGTGCTGTTGCCGCTGTCAGCCCAATAGACCCCACCCGACTCAGCGACATAGACGTGCCCGGTGTGACCCTCTGAGTAGGTGACCGCCCAGTCATCCCCCAGCCCGGAATCGGTTGGGGTGGTGAACTTGTCGCCGAACGACTCGTACGACGGGGAGAAGCTGCACGTCGAGTCCATCCCCAACCAGAAGGTGTTGTCGATGCGGCACGAGTGCGTCATCTTCAACATCCGCAGCCGGCGAGCCTCGATCTTGTTCTGATCGCCCCACGACTTGGGCAGCAACCGCGCGTCGCAGTACCAGTAGCCGCCGTCAAGGGTGATGTGTTCCAGCCGCACCAGCGTGCGTGGGTTCCACATGCCCTTCCACTCGTCGATCAGCGCCTGCAACGCCTGCGGTGTCCGCGCGTGGGCCTCGAGGTCCAAGTCGATCTGGCCGGGCTCATAGACCGTGTTGGTCCACGTCACACCGTCCTGCAGGGCGGCCTGCAAGTCGATGTGCTTGAACGGTGGAGAGCCGAGCCCTCTTTCGCCGGTCACGATCATGCCGTCCTGTCCGGGGACACCGGGAGCGATCGGCGCCAGAGCGCCGTTGAGGTAGAACTGCGAGCTGCCGTCCTGGGAGCTGGCCCACAGGTGGTAGTCGGTGCCTTCCGCGAGCAGGCTCGCGCCAAGGGGCGTCAGTGGCCCCGATGGGTAGGTGCTCATCGGCCTTGTGAACTCGTGTAGGTGTTTTGGGCCATTTCGCCTTGCCTGTTGCCCCAGTGCTCAAATTCGTTCGGGTTCTGGGCGTGGACGTGTACGTCGCCGTAGAACGCCTGTCCGACGTTGGGTTGATCCGAGCCCGGCGGTTGGGCCGGATCGTTTGTGCCTTTGGTGTTTCCGGCGGTGTTCTGTCCAGTTGGTCGAACGCCAGCGACACCAGCGAGCAGCCGGCCGGGAATGGTCTTCATCCAGTCACCGCCGCTGCCTCCACCGCTCGGCACGAGTGCCTCAAGCAACCCCTCCGCGGCAATGCCGCCGAGTTGCGCGCCGTAGGAGGCGGCGCGGTTAATCTCTTGGAAGGCGATCGACATGACGCTGCTCGCGGCAGAACCCGATCCCGGAGCGAAAGCGTTCGCGGCCATCGACGCGGCGCTCTCAGCCGCGCCCTCGACCGAGCCGAGAATGCCGCCACCGAAACCGATTCCCTGCGACGCGGGCAGCCCTTGGCCGGGCTGCTGGTTCGGGTCTTGCCCACCGGGCTGCGCTAGGCCGGGCAAGTTGTGGATGTCGCTACCGAGGGCACCCTGCGGCTGGTCGGCAGCCCCCGGCGCGCCACCCGCTGGTGGCTGGCCCGGCTGAGCCGCCTCCGCTGCTTTCAGGCTGGGCTGCCCGATCTTCAACGGCGACTGTTGCTGCTGATTCTTGATGTTGGGCGCCGCGGGAGGCTGCGCCACCGGACCAGGCGGCGGCGCGGGTGCGCCAGGCTGCACCGGATCGCCGGTGCCGGGGGCGTAGTGGCCCACGCCGCTGTTCATGAACTGCAGGTACGGCAACCACTGCTGAGTCGCCTTGGAGTTCATCACGAACTCGCCTGGGCTCAACCACGCCGGGATCGTGTCCGTGCCGGACGGACCGCCCGTGGCGAAGTACTTGACCAGGCCGCCGAAGGCGTAGGCGTGGGCAGGCCCGATCGGAACGCCCGGTATCCCATGGGTCATCCGCGGGATCGCCGGTGGCGCTGTGAAAGCGTTCTTCAACAGGGCTCGTTGCTCATCGTTCGACAAGTCACCGATGTGGCGTCCGAGCAGAGGCAGGAACGCGCCGCGGGCATCACTGGACTGCGGAGCGCCCGGCAAGACGGGGGCCTGTCCCGGTGGCGGTGCCGGATGACGCCTGTTGTAGTCGTCCAGCATCCCCCGTGCTTCTTGCGCGTGGACACGGTAGTTACCGCCCTGGTCGTATTGGCCTGCGCCGGACAGCTCGACTCCCTGCGCGATGGCATTCGGCGCGGCGTTGGGATTGGTGTGCCGCCCGTGGGTGTAGGCATAATACCAAGCGTCGGCGTTCTTTATTGGATCGTTGAGGTCCGCGTCGGAGATCCCGAATGTCGATTGCTGTCCCGGATGGATCTGGAAGGGGCCATGCGCGAGCCCGCTGTCACCCAGAGGCGGGTTCGCCCTGAAGCCGGACTCGCCGCCCCACGCCTCCAGTGCGGCGACGATGACGTTGTCGGGCAGCCCGAGGGACTTGCCTTTCGCGATGATGTAGTCCCGCAGGTTGCGGTCCTGGGCGGTGCGAGGACTGTTCACTCCCCATCCGCCGGGGATGTAACCGCCGGGATCGGCTCCGTTCAGTTGCGGCAGCGGGCCAGCCGCGGTCGGAACAGACGGCGCGGCTGGCGGCGAAACAGCGTCAGGTGCCCCAGCGCCAGGGCCAGCGGGTGCACCGACAGGACCACCGACACCGGCTGGGCCACCGCCGCCTTCACCCCCACTGACACCGCCAGTGCCGGACGCCGACGCAGGGCCACCGCCCCCGAAACCACCAGCGCCCGAGGCGCTTCCGGCAGCCAATCCCGCACCGCCAAGGCCACCACCACCGGGACCACCAGATCCCCAGTTGGTGACAAAGACCGGGACCACTCCCTGCCCAGCACCACTGGTACCGGGGAGCGCGCCAGGGATTCCACCGAGCAGACCACCGGAGCCTTCCGTGCCAGACTCTGCTCCCACACCTTCCTCACGACGCCTGCCGCGACGGGAGCGCCTACCGCCGTCGACACTCGCGCCTTCGAAGTCCGGGATACCGTGGAAGGCGGCAACTTCCATCGGCCCAAGCACCAGGTCTTCCACAAAGCCAATGGCGTTGCGAACCAGACCCGGCAGACCGCCCTGTAGCCAGTTGTCATCGAGTTTGACGGGCATGAACGGCGAGCCGCTTCCGCTGCCGCCGCGGCCTTCCCCTCTAATCCCGGAAAGCTCTCGGTTGATCTCATCTAGCTTCTTTTGAAGCCAAGGGATTTCGCCGCGGCGGGCCGGGTCGCTCGAGTTCCTATCGTCGGCAATACGCGCCTGGATCTCGTTCGCTTCCGTCTGCAGACGCTCAATCCTCTTGAGGTCTTGGTCTAGCGGATCTTCGTCCTTGGCCTTCTTGCCGCCGCCACCTCCGCCGCCACCACCGGCATACGGAGTGTCCCGCGCCTCGGGCTGCGACGTATCCGGCACAGGTGCCGTCAGGTCCGCATTGGGCTGACTGGTGTCCGGCGTGGGCTGGTCCGGCGGTGTCGGCACCGGTCCGCTGTCAGGGGTTTCGGGAGCCGAAGGACCGTCGTGGTCACCACTGAGGAACTGATCCCAGGCCCCCCAAGCAGCACCGCCTATCCCACCGACAATCGCAGCGGGGACGCCGACCTCCGGCCCGAAGAGCATCCCGATTCCGCCGAGAACCGTGGCTCCCGTTCCCGCATCCGAACCGACAACACCCCATTTGTTCGGTGCGGTTCCCGGCCTTGTATTGGCTTGCAGGGCATCTCCGCCCATCGACAGCGCCATGCCGCCCGCAACCGCAAGTGCAGCCCTGGCCCTGTTCGCCGCCGCCATCACCCTGCCCATGGCGCCAACCTCAGTGTTTGCTGCAGCCACAACACCTGCCGCGCCGGCCTCGGCTGCGGCACCAGCACCACGCATCTGCGCATTGGCCTCGGCGGCAGCGGTCTCGAGCCTGTTCTCCGCCGAGATCTCCTCGTCGGCGGCGGCGTTGACACCCGAGGCACCAGCCTGGGCAGCGTTACCGCTGCTGCGCAGCTCTTGATTGGCCTGGTACACAGCGGCTTTGACGCGCTGTTGGGCGTTGGATTCTTCAGTGGCGGCAGCGTTGACGCCGGTGGCACCGGCCTGAGCCGCCGTGCCGGATTCACGCAGCGAGGTATTGGTCTCGTCAACAGCCTTCTTAGTCAGGCCGAATGCTTCCCGGAAGCTCTTGACGCTGTTCACCAGCCCGGTCGCCAGCCTCATGCCCAGGAACAGGCCAGCCAAGATGGTGGCGTCCTCGATGAGATCCTTGACCAGCGCCTTGTGCTGCTGCATCCAATGCACGCCGGTCTCAAGGGACTTCACCCAGTTGGTCGCCATCGGCAGGAAGTCCTCGCCGAACTCGATCTTGAGGGCATCTACCGACGCCTTGAAGTCTTTCCACTGCGCGTTGAAGTTCTGCTGAGACCGCTGGAACTCCATGACGTTCCCGCTCGGATCCGCCTGGGCGTTGGCGATGTCCTGCCGGTCCCGCATGGCTTCGCCGTTGTTCCTGTCGGTCACCTGCAAGGCGGTACGAGTGGCAACGTCGCCGCCGAGGGCGTTGCTGAGCGCCTGAAGCTCACTCAACTGGTCGGTGTGCAGACCTGACAGGACGCGGTTGAATCCCTGGTTGCGCTCGTGGGTCTGCATCCACTGGTCAACGATCCGGGCCTCGGTAACCCCGAGTCCCCCGCGGCTTCTGCGGAAGTCCGCCTGCGAAAGCTGGCCGCTAGTGATCCGATCGGCCACAGCCCGCTCCGCGGGAGACAGACCCTCGTACTGGCGCCTCTCCAGACCCTGCGACGCCGGGTTGTTCTCCCAGGCTCCGAGGATGACCTCACCGTTTGGCCCCAAACGCTGATCGACAGCACTGCGGATCGCCTGGACGGTCGGGATGTATCCCCGACTGCGCAGCATCTGCGGAACCTCGCGGGGGTCGACCCCGATCGCGGCCATCCCCTCGGCCTGCTTCGGGCCGATCCTTTGCAGCGCGTTCAGGGCGAAGTTCAGGTTCTGCCCGGCCTGGTCGGCGCCCATACCCGACCGCGTCAGCATCGACAGGGTGGCCAGCAGATCCTGGAGGCTCTCACCGACAGCAGCCGCAGTGGGCTCCACACTATGCAGCGCGCCCGTGAAGTCGGCAAAGGTGGTCTTGCCCAGTCGGACTGCCTCGATCAGCTTGGACGTAACGTTGGCGGCCTGGTCGGCGCCGAGGTGGTAGTCATGCAGGGTGGTGGTGACCGCGTTGGCGGCCTCATCCAGACCAATGCCTTCCTCGGCAGCGCCTTGAGCGGCGGCCTTCATGACGTTGAGGGCCTCGGCGCCCCGGTAGCCAGCCTGCTCAACCTTCAGCATCCCGGTGGCCAATTCGGTGGGATTCCATCCAGTTTGGCTGGCCAGTTCCATCAGGCCGTCGTGAACGACCTTCATGTTCTTGGGAAGCTCACCACCGACCGTGCTAAGCCGGGTCAACTGCACCTGAAAGTCGCCGGCGGCCTTGGTGGCATCGACTGCGGCAGCGACGAATCCGCCCACGATGCCCGCAGACGCGATCGTGGCCGCTCCGTGGAAACGGCTGAGCGCCCCAGTGGACCCCGCGACAGCAGTCGTGAGGTTGTCGTGGGCGGCTTTGGTGTCCTCCACCGACTTGGCGTGCCTACTGGTCGCCACCGCGGCTGCGGCGCTGGCATCGGTCGCCGCCGCGGTGGCCCTCATGGCTCTAGCACTGGACGCGGTGTATTTGTCCACCGCCTCCTCGGCGGACCGCCATGCGGCCACCGACCGCAGAGACGCGGCTTCCGCCTTCTGCGCCAGGAAGTCCTCAGCCTGAGCGGCTTCGGTGAGCTTCGCCTTCAGCGCGTCGATTTCGGCGCGAGTGCGGTCGGTCCTGAACGATTTGAAAGCGTCGGTGAGAGCGGCACCGAGCCCCCTATTGATGCCTCGCCCGACATCATCGAAGACCGAGGTGATCTCGCGGGCAGCGGCAGCAGCCGAGGCGCGGTCCAGGCGTGACTCAACGTCCAAAAACACTGGCATTGTTGTGAGTCACCGCCTTTCAGGTACTCGTGCGTAGAGGGCAGAGCGGTACGCGCTCTTAGCGCCCTGGCTGTTTTCTTGCGCAGCCTTCTGCTTGGCGTCCATCGCCCACCGCTCCACGGGTGAGAAGTACGACTCGTAAAGCATTCGGCTGACCTCCATGTCGCCTTCGGCGTTCAGCGGCGCGAGCTGCCGCGCCAGAGCCGCGGCCCGGTATTCCTCAGGTGCCCACTCGTAGTCGAGGCCGAAGGGCACGCCTCTCAGCGCGCCCTTGTACCTCGACTTGGCTGGCAAACCGTCGAGCAGCGCCAGGAACTCGCGGCTGCTCATATCGCCGCGATGCCACTGCGCCACGGTCACGCCGTGGTAGAACTCGCGGAAGTCAGCTTCGATCTTGGCCGCGAAGGGCCGCCATCTAGCTATCGCCTTCGTTACTTTTGGGGTCTTCCCGACGCTTCTTGGCCAGGGCGGCGTTCATCTGCCACCAGACCAGGGTCACGTCGGAGGAACGCCCGCCGGCTGCCTTGAACTTCTTGTATCCGGCGTCGCCGAAGATGGCCTTTGCCAACATGACTCCGTGGCTGTCGACGAGCTTGCCGTCCTTGCGGTACGGCTCGAGGATGTCGCCCCGGCGGATGACGTTGCCGTCGTTGTCGGTGACGTCCGGTGCCCGGTCGAGGTTTTCGATGTCCAACTGCATCTGGTCGTAACGGGCTTGCTGCTCGTCGTCGAGCATCGACGGGTTCGGAATTTCGAACTGCTCGTCACTGTTCGCGGCCTTGACGTAGACGGACTTCATCAGGCCCAAGGACTCCGCTGCCTGCTCGCGGGCCTCTTCCAGACTGACGGGGTTGATCTGCATGGCTTGAATCTCGTTTCTCTGCATGGCTGCCTGCATGTGGAAGCTCACCGAGGCGCCTGGCCATGCAGTAACAGACGCCCCGGTGAGTGATCGGGTTACGAGAGAGCGGTGATCGAGTTCGACGGCTGCGTAGTCGAAGTCGCGTCGTTCGATCCCGTCGCGGTGACCTGGAACTTGTACGTGTCCGCCGCGGTCAGCCCTTGCACGGTGAAGGTCAGCGTGCCGGTGCCACGACCGGTCGGGTTGGTACCCGAAGCCAGCGTCGCGGCGGTGTACGAGCCAGAGCCGCCTTCCTGCTGCGCCACCGTGTACTGCGCGTCGGTGACGTCGAAGCCGGTCGGCTCGGCCACGCTGACCGTAGCCTTCCCACCCGCCACTGCGGTCGCGACCGGAGCGGTCGTCGAGAACGTCGGAGCACCGCCGAGCGCACGCCACGCGATGCCTTCACGGCAGATCCACGACACAGCCTGGCTGTACGGGTCGACCAGCGCCGAGTAGGTGAGTTCCAGCGACTCCGGGTTCTTGCGCTGCAGATCGGTCTTGCCCTTCCGGTCGGTGACGACGCGTGGGAAGACCTCAGCGCGGAGCTGACCGTCGGTGTCCACACCGAGCAGCACGATGATCCGCTCCTGCAGCATGTCGAACGGAGGCCGCGACACCTGGTAGCCGGCGGTACCGACATCCGGGACGTTCTGCAGCGGCAACTCGTAACGCAGGTAGTCGACGAGCGGGGTCGCCTCGACCGGCGTGAAGGCGATCTTGTCGCCCAACTTCGTCAGCACGTTGCGCACGGTCCGAACCGACTGTGCCGTAGGGGTTTCCTGCACGGTCTCGTCCGGGGTGATCGACGTGGTGTCCTCTTTGAGTTCACCGATGTGGTAGAAGCCCTGGTTGTCACCGGACGCAGTGATCAGCAGATCCTCACGGATCGTGCCGTCCGCAGCGAACGGGGTGAACAATCCAGCGGAGCCGAGACCAACGGCGGGGTCGGTCAGGTTGAACACCGTGCCGTCCGCCTTCAAGTAGTCGCGGATCAGCACGTCGGTGATCTGCCAGTAGCGAACTGCCAGCGGGTTCAGGCTCGGCTCGAGGGCGGTTGCCCAGTTCGCGCCGGAGTCAGGCAGCGTCATAATCAGTTTTCCTTTCGATGGGAGACGGCGCCTTGGCCTGGATTCGCAAGGCGTGCATGACGTCTGGCGGCCTGCCGGTTCGACAGGCCGAGAATGTGGGTGGGACGGCGTTTAGGTCGCCATGAAGTGCAGCGCGACCTCGTAGCGGGCTACGAAGCGGCGAATGGTGTTGTCTTGGTAGTCAACCCATGTGGGGATCTGCACCGTGTCGCAGGAAATCGGTGTCACGACACGGTTATTGCTGATCGTCACCTGCTGTGGCGCCGAGAATGGCGGACCGAGGAGGAGCATCCGCTGGTGGGTGAGTTGTGCTTCCGATTCGGCGTCGTCCATGTTGTTGTGGAATGTGTGGACCGAGACGATTGCACGCTGCATCACCTTGTACTGATCGGTGCCCGCTACGGGGGTGACCATCCGATAAGGCAGCACAGCGCCTGAAGGGCGGTCGGTCCCGACGCCATTCGGGTCGCCGAGGGGTCGCAGCCACGTCACGACGACTTCACTCACACTGGGTGGCGCCAAGGGAAATACCGGTGTGGTCATCGTCGCCGGCCCCTTCGCCGTGGTCTTGCGGCGTTGAACGCCGCCGACCGGGCTTGCCGCGCTTGGTTGACACGGCCCCTTTGAGCGGTGATCTCGTGGGCCGCTGCGCCTTCGGCCATCAGCTTGGTGAGCTTCTCGACCTCGCCGCGCAGGTTCTGCTGAGCGCGCTCGACGCCTTCAGCGAAGTCGGGACCGGTACCGCCATGTAGTGCTGCCGCTTTCGCGAACGGCGCGTACTCAGGCATGTGCCGGCTGCCTAACTCGATCCACACGGCCTTGTAGTCGTCGTTGATGACGCGGCGGGCATGGGGTTTCGTGGGGTGCAGGATGACCTTGGTGGCGTCCCGGTAGTCGCCGGGTGAGCCGTGGGGCGGCGCGCTGCGCTTCTCATCGTGACCGGTCTCCCCGAAGACCGGTGACAGCTCTTTGATTTCGCCAGCGATCTGGTGCGCCAGCTTGTCAACCTCAACGTCGACGCCGGCATCGGTCAACATCTGCGCCAGGATCTCGCTTTCGATGCTCATCGCTATCCCCGTTGCAGTTCGCAGTCGATCGTGACGTGATCCAGGCCGGCGAAGTCGTAGAACGGCTTCACACCGGTGATTTCGTAGGTGTCGCCGTTGAAGATCAACTCGCCGTTCGGGTTCGCGGCAGTGACGGCGTCTACGGGTGGGGCCAGGCAGCGCCACAATTCGGTCTGGACGTCGGTTTCGGTGATGACTTCGGAGGCGCTCAGCGGCTGCATGAAGCACCCGGTCACATCGGTTTGCGTCTTGACCTCGGTGGGTCCGACGCGGCCAGGTTCGCCCTCGGTGATGGTCACGAACGTCACCGTGTGAGGGCCCATGCTCATCACAGCGACACCAGCCGGTACGCCCCGAGCAGCGAGTCATCGAGCAGTGTCGTCTTCTCGCGGTCCGACCAGCGGTAGGTGGCGTCGCCGGCTTTGCGCTCAGTCAGGTTGTACGGGTTCGCCAGATAGCCGGCCGCAGCTTT
The DNA here is from genome assembly GCF_001666755.1 of Mycobacterium sp. E1214. Lineage (GTDB taxonomy): Bacteria > Actinomycetota > Actinomycetes > Mycobacteriales > Mycobacteriaceae > Mycobacterium. Next base: position 68,131 of record NZ_LZJC01000158.1, read on the forward strand.
GATGACGGCATCGATGATGGGCTGCGGAAGATTTGCGTCATCACCTTCAGTGATGAACCCGTGGGTGTAGGTGACCCTCAGCGACTGGCGCAACCGGGGCCAGTGCGGGCCGAGTTGCGGGATACCGACTTCGCCTGTGGTGTCCCAGATCAGGCCGTCGGGCTGCCAGTTGTAGTTGGTCAGAGACACCCACGTCATCTGCCCCGACTGCGGCAGCCACGCCTGCACCGAGGACACGGCTGTGACTGGCGGGTCGGGCAGCAGAGCCGTACGTCCCGGCCAGTAGGGATCGACGATCGCGGTGTCGTCCACGACCTGAGCAAAGTGCCGCTCGCAGTACGCTTCCACGCTGCTCGACGCCCACGACAAGGCGGCGTTGAGGCTGTCGTCGTCGTAGTTGGCGGCGATGAACGCCGGCACCTGGGACGCGGTTACGAGGCTCATGTGCTCAGGCGGACCTTCATGTCGACCGGGCCGTAGTTGCCGTCGGGCAGCCGTGTCATCACTGGCCGGATCACGTAGTCGACGCCCTCAACCTCCGGGTCGTCGCGAGGCGACTCGTCCCGTTCAGCGATCACTTGGTCTCGACGTCCTGGTTCTTCTTGGGGTCGGACTTGCGTGGACTCTGAACGACTTTCGTCGCCACGTCGTCGCGCTTGGGCTTGTCGGCCTCGACGCCCTCGGTCAGCGGGCCTTGGGTGGTCGCGGCGTTGTGGACGTACTCGTTGATGCGGGCGGTGTAAACCATCCAGATCCCTCCTCGGGTGGGCACCACGAGCAGCACCCCAGAGGCGTAGCGCGACTGGGGTGCTGCTGCGGCTTCGGTGAATCAGGCTTACGAGCCGTTCTTGAGGACAGCCAGCTCGAAGAGTTCCGGGCGCTCGATCAGCAGACCGACCCTTTCCTCCGCGCGCGCGGTCCACAGGTTCTGCTCGAAATCCGTGCCGTTCTGGTTGGCGATGTCGACTCGCAGACCGCCGTTGCGGATGACCGCGCCAGCGTCGGCGAAGTCACCGACCAGGACGTAGCCCGCCGGCCACGCCGGAGTGGTTGCGGTCTTCTTGCCCCACAGGGTGAACTGCTCGACGGCACCGGTGCCGTTGCCGCCAGCGTTGTTGGGGTAGCCGTAGTCTCGACCGAAGAACGACCCACCCATGAACTGGCCGTTGTTGTCGGTCGACAGCCGCACGGTGACCCAATCCATCGGGTTCATCACCACGGCGTCGGGCTCGAAGAGTTGCTTGACGCGAATGTCGGTCAGCATCTCCAAGATCCCCACCGCGATCTGCGGGCCGGTCGGGGCGACACCGCTGTCGCCGGTGATCGCGCGACCCGGAGTCACCGAGGCGACCGTGTCCGAACCGACGCCAGCACCAGGGGTGTTGGCGGCCGGGACGACCAGGTTGGTCACCGCCGTCTGTGCCGCGGACTGTGTGAAGCCCGTGCTGCGGTTCAGCAGGCCGTTGGCGCCGGGGTAGCCCGAGCCGGCGAGCAACTCCACCTCTTCACGACGCTGCACACCCTGAGCCAGACGACGCTGAATCAACGCCCACACGTACGGGGCGTCCTGAATCAACTCGTCGGTGACGCGGGCGAGGTTGGCGATCTTGCCGACCTGCTCGGTGTAGCGGTTGAAGCTGTGCGTCGAAGTCGGCTTCGTCGCACCTTCGTTGACCGCTGCGGCGTTGTTGGTCCACGACGCCTCCCGCACGTACGTGACCACGGGGCTCGACACCGGCATCTCCGGGAAGAGCTGTGCGATCACGTTGGGGTAGAAACGCAGTTCCACGATGCCGGGGATGAATTCCGGGGCGATCGCGGGACCAGCCGTACCTCCGAGGAAGTAACCCGACAGCTCAGACGGAGCCGTGGTGCCACTGGCGGCCTCACCCGACAGCCCGGTGACGCCCTGCGTCTTGAGTCCGGCGTCGTCGAGGAACGACTTGTAGCCGAACTCGAGGCTGAACGAGCCACGCTGCCGGTTGGCCGCGTGAGCCTTCAACTGGGCGAAGGTGTCGTTGATCTGCTTGAGGTGCTGACCCACCGGCGGGGCGGCAGGGTCGTCCTGCGGTTGGTCAGCACCGGAGTCGGCGGCCGAGCGGAAAGCCTTGGCCCGGTCGTAACTCTTGATGGCGGTGCTGATTTCCTCGTTGCGCTTCTCAGCGTTCTCCATGTACTGCGAGAACTCGGCGACGGTGATGTCACCGTTGTCGAACGCCGCGCTCTTCTCCTTGACGGCAGCTTCGAGTTCCTTCGCCTCTTGGCGAAGGGATTCTTTATTGGGCATTTCAGTCCTTCGTGTTGGCTTTGATCAGGAATGCGAGCGATCGGGCTCGCAGCGCCGCGCGCTCAGCGGAGTCGTCGGCGGCGGCGGCGGCCTTGGCGGCGGTCGCGGCGGTCGAGTCGTCGGTTGATCCCTGCGGCGAACCGGCAGAATCGCCGGAAGCATTGGTGGGGTTGTCGGGGTCGTAGACGCCCATCAGGGCCATGAGGCGGCCCGCGGATTCCTGCGCTGCGACAAGCAAATCCAGCGCCTGGCCCACAGGTCCGGGGAGCGTTGAGCGGTCAACGCTGGCGGAGAGTTTGGTGGCCTCATCGAGGGTGGCGTCGAGGCCGGCCAGCACCTTGCGGGCGTCCTTGGTCACTACTCCGCTGGCGGACTTGTTGGCGCCAGAGCTGGCCCCGGTGTCGAAGTCGGTGATCTCACCGGTGCTGCACATGGCGCCGAGGTGGTAGGCGGCGTCGTGGATGGCCTGAATGAGTTCCTGCATGGTCGGATTGGCCCGGTCGCCGCCTTGGGCGTCGCTGATCCCGTCAGCGGCCTTCTGCTCAGTGACCCACTTGAGGTAGGCGCCGATGGTGAACGCCTTGTCGTCGCCTGCGATTTCGATCCCGAACCGGCGGGCTGCTGACCGGATCCTCTGCTTGATCGTGGAAAGCTGCTCGGCGGTGTACTGCGAGGCGTTGCGCTGCTGGTTGACGTACGACCAAGCACTTCTGACGTGGTCCGCGGTGTCGATCGGGTAGCGGGCCTTGCCGTCCTGCTGGTAGCCGGGGTCGGCGTAAGGCACGTCCCCGTATGGCTTTTTGTCAGACTTGGACGAGAGCACAACCGCCTCCGGGTTGGCGGGGACAGCCACGAATGCTGCGTTGAGCAGTTCCCGGACAGGCTTGGCGTCCTTGCGGTGCCGCTGCTCTGAGAAGGCAACCGAGACGGTCTTGATGTGACCCTCGTTGACCAGCGTCCGAACCGTCTGGGCATGCGGCGTCGAGGCGAACGTGCCGCGGACCTGCAGTTGCCCCTTCTCGTTGATGAACGGCTTGCCTGATCCGACCGTGGTGGCCACGCTCATGCCGTGATCGGAATCGAACGTGATGTGCTCGGGCAGAGGGGTTTTCCACTCGTCGGCATGGAGCCGGTCGCCGTCCCGGTCGAGGGCGTCGGTGGACAAAATGACGTCGAACGAACCGTTAGGTGCTTCGTCTTCGGCTGGAATGACCTGCGCCGTGGCGTCTTTAGTCACCAATGAGGGGCGAACACCTAGCTCTTGCGTAGCGCCGCTGGTGAACAACTTCTCGGGCACTAGACGGTCCTTTCGATGATCAGTCCGCACGCCTCGCGAATCGCTTCCTCGTCGGCGGGGTACTTGTCGAGCAGCACTCGGACTGCCTCTTGGATCGACTTGCCGCCACCGATGTGTCCACCGATGTCGCGGATGTACTTCAGCGCCTTCGGACTTGGCTCCGACGCCGGAAGTCCAGGGACCAACCTCGGTACCGGGGTCGCCGAGCCGCCTGGGGTGGCTGGCGGCACGACAATCGGGTACTGGTCCGCTGGGGTGGGCTGACCGATCTGACCTGCGATGGTGAGGCGCTCCGCCATGGCCGGGTGGCCGAGAGGCTGAATTGCGCTGTTGGCGTAGAGCTTGTCCGCGATTGGTCCTGCGTCGTCGAGGTCGAACGAAGGCCGGGCCTCGGCTGGCTTCTCGATGCCCGCCATGACCAATTGGGCGTGAGCGAGGGCGCGCTTCTCGAAATCGCCCCGCAGAACGGAATCCACAGCGAACCGGGCGTACTTGTCGCCGTTGAACTCCGACCCCACATGCGTGTCCAGGGCCGACTCGAACTCCTCGATGTGCGGCGCCATCGTGTCGCGGTACACCGAGCGCATGTTCTCGGTGATGTTGGAGAACGTGGCGTGATCCATGATCTGCAACGCCGCCGGCGGCATGTCGAAAACCGTGCAGACCTCTTCGCGGTTGAAGCGCCGCGACTCGATGTACTGCATTTCCTCGGCGGTCAACTGCAAAGGCGTGACCTCGGTGCCGTTTTCGAGCACCATGACGCCGCCGACGTTCGTCGAACCGCTGTACTGCTGCTCAAACTGTTGCCGCAGCCGCTCTTTGCCCTTGGGGTCGAGCTTCCCGTCGAGTTTGAGAGCAAAAGACGGGCGCCCCATGCGTTTCCACCACGACGCGGTGGCGCGACGCGACGAATCCTCGTTCATCAGCGTCGAACGCAACGCCTCAAGTCGCGACAGGCCCCGCATCGTGTCGTCGGGGTTGTACTCCCGGAACGGGACGACGTCCTCTTCGCGGATTTCCTCGTTCGGCTGCCCCATGAAGCGATACCGCAGCGACCCGTCGGACTCGCGGTGGATCTGAGTCATCGCCGGATGCATCGGAACGAACCCGGTGATCTGGTTGCCGCGACCCTCACGCAGCTTGATCCAGTACGCCTCGCCGTAAATCAGGCGTGTAGCCCATGTCCAGCGCAGGAAGCTGTAGGTGTCCATTGTCGGACACGGGTTGGCGATCAACTTCGCGTAGGGACTGTCCTGATCGAGCACCTTGCCGGTGGGCGAAGCCTCGTCCCAGACGAACATGTTCAGCCGGGCGATGTTGTTGGCCAGCTTGTTGACGACCGCGTTGATCATCGGTTGGACCCGGTACATCTCGCCGTACGTGGCGAACCGGGTCTCTAACTCAAGGCCCGTCCGTGGAACGAAGTACGAGCTGTAGAACATCGGCGCGGTCTCGGCGAATGCCTGCGGGGCAATCGGCGAGAATCCGCCATTGGCGAGGATCACGTCGGGAGTTCCTGAAGGTAGGCGACGTTCACCCGGTCGACGTAGACCCGTCCAACGATGGGATCGGGCGTCGCGTCCGGCGTCAACGGCACCGTCGCGCAGTCATCGAAGACCCAAGTGACGTCGTCACTGTCGACCAGAACGCCGTTGAAAGAGCCTTCGCTGCCGGTCAAAGTGACGGCGAAACGCCGGCGAATGGCCCGCTTTATGAGGCGATTTGGGCGCATTCGCGGACCTTTCTGTCAGAGGATGAGGACGTCCTGCTCGCTGTAGACCGAGTAGGTGTCACCGCCACGGGTGTGCCAGGCGTTGACGGCCATCACCGCCGCCGGCACCGCGTCGATCCGTTTCGATGCGGTGGTACGGTTCGGTTTGTCGGGCCGGATGAGGTCTGGGTCGTACTTGGCGACACGGGCCTCGCAGGCTTCGAAGCAGAAGCGCGCCAGCGGATTTCCGTGGTGCCGGAACTTGCCTTCGGTCACCATGTCGAAGATCCGGTGCATCCCGTCCGACATGTGTGTGAAGTCGTTGGTATAGGCGAAGATCCCGTTGATGTAGGTCCGGGACTCGATTTCCTGGATAACGGGGTCTGAAGACCACTTGTCGGCGTCGCCACCGAGGATGGTGAAACGCGCGGCATCGGACTCGATGTCGGCGTAGACCTTCTCGTAGTCCAGAACGTCACCCTGGGTGATCGTCAGCCACCCGTCCTTGGCGAACTCGGTGAACCGACCGTTGTTGAGCTGATCCAAACGAGCGACCGCAGATTCCGGCGCCCACATCCGCCACACCAGGTCCACGCCGTCGTCGGACGGAAACAGGTAGCAGATAGCCGTCAAGTCCTGGCGGGCAGCGAGGTCCAGACCGAACCAGCACTCCCGGTCCGTGAACGCCTCGAGCGTGGCCTTGGCGTTCCGGTGGATCGTTCCGGCGCACTTGTCCCACAGGTGCATCCGCATCCACCGCACTGCGGAGTTCTGCCACTGGTTGAGCCGGTACTGGCGGAACGCCATCTCCGCGATCGGGTTGTTCTGCGCCTCAAGTGCTTCCTCACGCAGCGACTCGATCTTCAGAAACGAGCCCAGCGCCGGGTTGGAGTGATACCAGTTCCGTTCGTCCCACGGGTCGGCATCCACCGGGGTGTTCCGCAGATAGGTGAAGATGTGCGGTGACCGGGACGGTTCGTCCGCGACCGCCTGCATTTCCTTGTGCATCAGGCCGGCGAACGACTCCGAATCGTTCCCGGCGGTCGTGGCGGCCACCATCAGCGGCTGCCGGCGGGTACCCATACCGGTGCGCAGGGAGTCCCACACGTCTTTGTCCCGCCACGCCAAAATCTCGTCCGCGATCACACCAGAAGGGTTGGAACCCAACAGTCCCGGCGCGTCGGCGGCAATCACCTGGTAGAAGCTGTTAGTCCGCTGGTCATAAATCCGCTTGCGGTGCGGGGTGATCTTCAACCGCTTCGCCAGCACCGGCGAAAACCGAACCATCTGCGCCGCAACGTCGAACACCACCGACGCCTGCTCGCGGTTGCGAGCAACACCGAAGATTTCGGCGGACTCCTCACCGTCAGCGACAAGCAGATAGAGCGCAATCCCGGCCTGCAGCTCCGACTTACCGTTCTTGCGGCTCAGCTCAATCCACGCAATACGGAACTGCCGCCGGTAACTCTGCGACTCATCCGACCAGATGACATGACCGAACAGAGGCCGGATGATGTCCTCGCGCTGCCAGTCCTCGGGAATGAACGGCTGCCGCGCGTGCTCACCCTTGGTGTGCTGCAGCAGCTCCTCGAAAAACGCTTGAGCGTGATTGGCACGAGGAACGCAGAAGTGCTTACCGACCTTTTTGCACTCAAGCCCATCGAGGGTGTAGCCGCACCGTTTCTGCCGCGCAGCCATCAGCCCAGAAGGCGCTCCCCGCCGCCCTTCGGCGCCTCGTCAGAGGACACCTTCAACGCCGCCCGATCCCCCGGCGTCAGACCGAACCGCTGGCCGGTGGACCGCATCATCTGCGCAGTCGCCTGCATGACACGGAAAGCTGGCTGAACCGTCACACCGCCCGCAGACCCCTGCGCCGTCAACGGCAGCGACTCAACCTCGAGGGCCGCGCGGTTATAGATGGCCACCGTCCGGCAGAACTCGGCGAACGCATCCACGTCCCAAGCGGTCAACACCCGCTTGCGAATCAGGTCAGGCGCCAAGCGGTTCCACACCGCCATCGCGTCCTCCGGCAGCGGCACCGGAGGGGCGATCACGCCTTCACCGGGAGTTGGCTCCTCGCGGTTCAGACGGTCCTCACGGGTACCGGACAGCACCTTCAGATGGGTCGGCTTCGGCGCGGGGCCACGTTTACCCACGTCAGACCCCTTTCATCGATTAGCAGAGCGTTTGCTGGCGTTTGCGATCACCGACCGGCTATGCGGGCTGAATGACGGCGCGCGGAGGATCTTTGCCATCGCTAACGGATTTGCGCCGGTCAGGCGGATTCCACATTTCGCGCAAAACTTGTCAAGACGCGAGGTCGCCGGGCAAACGGTCGGCGGCACGCGCGGTCAGGGATTTCGACCCCCCATGGGGTTTGCTGGGAGGGGCTACCGCTCGCGTCGGGCGATGGAGGTGGCGGCGGTGTGCATGTCATGGTGCCGTTTGCACAACGCTCTGCCTCGACTCGGATCGTTGGGATCAAGGCCTCGTGCCACTAGTGCCCGTCGCGTGATGGGGTGATGATCGGCAACCGTTGCGGGTTGGTCGCATCCATCGGGCCATTGGCAGCGGCGTCCATCCCGCTCGAGCACTTGGTCGCGGAAGGTTTCGTGTTCGTCGGTCCGGTAGCCGCGTTCGTAGCTGGTGCCTCTCGCGCGGTCAGCTTGTCGCGAGTGGGTGGCGCAGCGGCCACCTTTGACGGACGGAGCACCGCAGCGGGTGCAGGGAGTGGGCGGCTTTGTTGGCACGTGCTGTGGCGATGGGCGAGGTCCGGCGCGGTTAACCGGCGTCGCGTGCGTGCAGTGACTCACGGATGGTGTGGTGTGCGCCGCGGCGGTTAATTTCTTGTTGGATGGTGTTGGCTTCGCGTTGCGCTCGGTGCATTTCGACTGCCAGGCGTTCGTCTTCGGTGAGGTTGATGCCGAAGAGGACGTTGCGGAGTGCTTGTTCTACGGCGGTGCTTACTGCTTGGGCGACGGTGGCGGCGAATTCGTCGTCGAGGCGTGGGTGGACGTCGAGGAAGATGCCGCGGGGCTTGCCGTCGCCGCTGCTTGGGGTGGCTGCGCCGGTGATGGTGTCGGTCATCAGTTTTCCTTGGCCGGGGCTTCGAGTGCTGGTGCGATGACGTCGATGTCGATGGTCAGCTTGAAGGGGCTGCGCTTGGTGATCGTGCAGTGGACCGGGAGTCGTTCGTCTTTGTTCAACTGACGCATGAGCAGTTCGATGAACCCGATTGCCTGCGACGGCGTGAGTTTCCGCATCGTCGCACTGGTCTTCGGAAATATCTGCGACAGCACCGGTGGCAATGGCGGGATTGGTGGCTTGCCGCGCGGACCGAACTTCGGTTGGTTCACTTGTTCCCCTGAATCCGGTGGAGTGCCCGCTGTGCTCGGTCGGCGGCTTGTTGTGCTCGGTGTGCGGCTTTTTCGGCGCGTTCGGCTTCGTACCAGCTACCGATGGCGGCGATGCCAGCGACGGCGAGCAGGATCCATTGGATGGCGATGCTCACCGGTGCGGGCAGTCGGGGTCGAGTTGGGTGAGCATTCGGACGGCCTGGGCGCTCAGGTGGGCTTCGAGGTTGTCATCGACTGCGATGTTGACTAGCTGTGCTGCGCAGTGGGCGCAGAACGCTTTGGCGACTTTGCGGCCGGTCTGCTCGGCGGGTTTCGGGTCGGCCACGTGGGTGATGCGGTAGCCGTCGCTCTCGAGTAGGTGGATGATCGCCTTGCCGACCTGCTCGCCGCGCTTGGCCATCTTCGCTTTGACGTCGTCGGTTTGGCCGAGGTTGAACTGGCTGTGGTGCATGAAGCGGATGCGCTTGCCGTCCGGTGTGGGAAGGTCACCGAGGTTGTTGCCGATGAGCTTGGCGGCGTCGTCGCGGGGCATCAGTCGCCTTCCCAAACGTGGTCTCGGGTCTGTGAATAACGCTGATAGGTGTTGTCGTTGAGCTGCTGGAGGAAGCTGGCTCCGAATTGCTTGGCGATGCTCGCGGGGATGAACGGGCCGCAGGGCATAGACCTGAGGTGGGCCAGGAACTCGTCGGGATCGGCGTCTGGATGGACGGTGATCAGGCCGCCGCGGGAGTAGGGCGTTGGATCTTGGTCTCGAGCAACCAATTTAGCCTCGCTTCCGCGACTAGTACCGCTTCGGTGTCGTTCTCAGTGCGGGCTCGGCGTAGGCGAGCGAGTGTGGCGTTGAGGTCGTTGACGAGTGTCGCAGGGAAGCGTGGTGGTGTCACAGTGGTCATTCCGACCCCGATCCGCACGGCACTTGATACGACAAGCCGCCGGACCCGATGGGTGCTACGGCGGCTGGTTTTGGATCTTGGGCATAGTTGTGCTGCCCACTTCAGGGTGCAAGTGTCGGACAGCTTTGTCACGTACTTACATCACGAATTGAATATCTAGAGAACATCTTTGAGCAATTCGGAGACTGTGAGGCCGAAGATTTCAGCGTATCGGTGCAGTACGACAAGCGTCGGCATGTGACGCCCGGTCTCCCACGAGCTGACGCCGGTTTGGGTGGTGTCGAGCCGTTTGGCCATGGCGTGCTGGTTTAGCCCGGCGTCTTTGCGTAGACGGCGCAGTGTCGCGCCGAGCCGCGGTAATGCGGCTGGTGGAAGGGTGAATCGAACATTGGGCATCAGGCACTCCTCGCTGCGGCGCCGGTCTTGGACTTTTGTGGCTTGGCTTCACGGAGGCGCCGCACGTCACCCAACCTGTAGGCGGGCTTGTCGGTGGAGGCCAGCCGAACGAACACGAAGGTGCCATCCGATCGCCGGTAGCCGGTGGCTTGCAGCTTGCCTGTGGCGATCCACGAGCGGAACGTTCTGGTGGGGATGCGCTCGCCGAACATCGGCAGCACGAGGTTCATCATTTCGGACCAGGTGAAGGCCCACGAGTCGAGGTCTGCCCGCAGTTGCGCCATCAGGGCGTCGATTCCGTGGGTCGCTTTGCAGGTGGGGCAGGTGACTTCGGTGGCGTCACGGCTGGCGAGCAGCGCTGTGCCGCAACGCCGGCCGTGGGTGTGCATGGTGTCGTGGTCATCGAGGACGCTGGGGCACGGTCCACAGAAGCGGCGGCCTGCTGGCCGGTCGACGAGCTTCTCGATGTCTTTGATAATCTCCGCGATCTCACGGAAGGCGACGCCGGCGCCTTCGTCGGCGGCGAGGGCGGTGACGTGCTCGGCGAGCCAGAGCGCGATCCCGGATGTGGTTTGCACTGAAGGGATGTCGAGCTTGTGGGTCTTGCAGATGTCTTTGGTCCACTCGGTGAGGACGCTGCGGACGTAGTCGAGCAGCTCGCTGCAGCGCGGGTCGAGGCGCATGGCGCTGACTTCGTTTCTGTTGCGCCGCGCGATTTCACCGAGCCGGGTGAGGCCGAGTGCGGCTTCCGCCAAATGCTCGAGCCATCCGGCTGCGTGCTGGCCGTTGGCGGTGACCGGGCCGTGGGCCAGCGAGACGAGCATGTCACGCAGGTCGTTGGTGCATCGTCCGCACAGGTTGGCGTGAGATCTGGCGTGGCATTTTTGACATTGCACGCGGGTCATTGGTCCTCCCAGGTTGTGCCGCAGCAGCACTGGTGGTCGTCGTTTCTCGGGTCGGTGAGGTGGGTGTCGGTTTTGATGCAGAGGTGGGTGCCGCGCTGGGTGTGGTGCTCAGTGCGGCATTCGCGGCGCGGGTCGTCAGACCAGCGGATCCTCACGCGCGCCTCCGGGTTTTCAGGCGCTTACGCTCGTCTTGGGAGTGGCCGCCCCAGATGCCATACAGCTCGCCGTTGGTGAGCGCCCAGTCGAGGCAGTCTTGTTTGACGGGGCAGCCGCGGCAGATGCGTTTGGCAGCACGATGGGTGGTGTGCTGACCGGTTTCGGGGAAGAACACCTCGGGGTCGATTTGCGCGCAGATGGCGTCATCGACCCATGAGGGCATCTTGACTTTCAAAGCGGTGGTCATCGGGTGCATCGGACGGCCAGCTTCCGCACGGCGATTGCGAGTGCACCGGCGAGGTACTCGATTTGACGCTCGGTGCCGTCGCTAATGAGGTGCTCGACCCCGAACGCGAGTGCCATCAGCGAGGTTTCGTTGTCACCGACCTGGGTGACGCGTTCGCGTTGGAACTCGACCAGTTCTGCGGCTTGCTGGAGGGCTTCGTCGGTCCACTGGCTGTTGGGTGCCGGTGGCCGTAACTGGACGATGGTGGTCATAGCAGGGTCAGCTCCTTGGTGGTGTCGGGCAGGCTGCGCTGGCTGCCAGCGGTAATCTCGGCGACGGTGATTTCCGCGCCGGGTGTCTCCCCCAGCTCGGCGAGCCGTTTGGTGACGCGCAGATCCACTACTTGGCTGTCGTCGCTGTAAATCACGCGGCTGAGGGCGTCGAGACAAGCGCGCGTGAGTTTGTCGATGTCGGGGCGTTTGATCGCTGGTGGTGTGGATCGCTTCGGTGCGCTGGCTGGCCGCGGCATGACGAACGCGATCTTGATGCGCACTGGGACGCCGGTGAGGATGCTGCGGTTCTGGCGGACCATCTCGTTGTGCGCGGCTAGGGCGACGCGTTCGCGCCACGGGCCGACCTCTTTCGAGGACTCGATCATCACGCCGTGACCGACGTGACGTTTCGATCCCTGCGGGGCTGGTTTTCCTGGCACGGAGAAGGTGATGGTGGGCACGACCCAATCCCCGTGCCCGCCCCGTGCCCCCGTACCTATACGGGGGGGCACGGGGGCACGGTCACGTGAACTGGGGTTTTGGGCGGGAAACGGGGCGTGCCCCTGGGGC